>NZ_JBKFAL010000001.1:0-873130 GCF_053345625.1 Methylobacterium sp. D53M | reverse complement strand
CATGCAGATGCCGGAACCGAAGCGCGAGACGCCCGGGCAGTTCGGCTTCTTCGGTGACGGAGAGCCCTGAGGACCGGTCAACGCGTCTCCATGCATTGAATTCGGACCAGCATTTCACCGGGCACATGCGCGGGACGCACGGTGCTGCGCGCGGCAGACGGGTGAGTTCCGCGTCGCGATCTCAGCAAGTCGCTGCCGTAACAGCCGTTTTGTCGATCGTCCCGGAACAATATTGCCAAGCTTAGGCGGGCGTCTCGCCGATCACGTACGTGTAAAAACTGCCGGAGCGCGTGGAACAGCGCCGAAACGCGACAGTTGGGGAGGCGACCGCGCCGGGTCCGCTCGGCGCCGGCAAGGCTGTCCCGATCAGGGTCCTGCCCTCCGATCGCGGCAGATCTTCGCGATCTCAAGAACAACGTCAGGGATAAACTTCCGCCATGAAGAAACTCACGCTCGCCGTGCTCGGCCTGTCCGTCGCCGCCATCTCGGCGCCCGCCTTCGCGCAGGACGCCCTGCCGATCCGCGTGCTGCCCTTCGCCAATCAGGACGGCGTCGGCGCCGCCGCGACCGAGACGCCCGCCTTCCGGGCCGAGGCGCTGCGTTCGGACGCCGCCAGCATCGAGGCGAGCCGGATCGCCCTCCAGCGGTCGCGCAACCCCCGGGTCCGCAACTACGCCAACCGCGTCCTCGTCGAGCGCAAGGCGACCACCGACGCGCTGCTGCCGCCGAATACCTCCCTGACCCGCAACGGCTCGGTGGTCTCCGACAACCAGGGGATCCGCACCGACCTGAGCAACCCGGTCGGCCTCGTGCTCGCGCCGGTGACGGTGGCCGCCAACATCGGCACCGGCATCGTCGGCGGCGCCCTCGGCGCGGTCGGCATCGTCGACAACAGCCCGGCCGAGCCCGGCCGCCGCGTGGCCCTCGGCGAGCGCGGCCAGGCGCGTCTGGCGCAGCTCCAGGCGGCCCCGAACGGCCGGGCCTTCGACCGGACCTACATCGACCAGCAGGCCCGCTCGGACGCCCGCACCCTGGCGCTCTACGACGCCTACGCCAAGCAGGGCGACAACGCCCAGGGCCGCAAGTTCGCCACCGAGGCCCTCCCCTACATCGCCGACGAGCACGCCCACTCGGCGAGCCTCGCGGCCCGCATCGGCGGCTGAGCGCCGCGCATGGCGTGATCTGCGCGAGGGCCGCCCCAGGGCGGCCCTCGTCGTGTTGCGCCGTCGCACCGCCCGTCGCTAAAGGGGCGCATGAGCGCGATCGAGCCCGCCAGTGACGGACCCGCGGAGGACGGTGCCCCGCCCCACCGGATGGGCGTGCGCGTCTACTATGAGGACACCGACTTCTCCGGCTTCGTCTACCACGCCAGCTACCTGCGCTTCCTCGAGCGCGGCCGCACCGAATTGCTGCGGGAACTCGCCGGCGACCAGTCGGACCTGCACCGCGACGCGCGCGGCCTCGTCTTCGTGGTGCGGCGCATGAGCCTCGATTTCCTCCGGCCGGCCCGGATGGACGACCTGCTCACCGTCGTGACCCGCACGCGCGCCCTGCGCGGCGCCTCGATGCAGCTCGCCCAGGACGTCCGACGGGGCGACGAAGTGCTGGTCTCCGCGGAGGTCACGGTCGCCTGCGTGCGGGACGGCCGCGCCGTCCGCCTCCCGGACGCGCTGCGGCGGCGGCTCGCGCCCGGCGAGGCCGCCTAGACCTCAGCCGGCCCGCGCCGGATCGGCCTCGCAGAGCACCCGCGCGAAGGCGTTGACGATGGTCAGCGCGTCGTACTCGACCGAGACCAGCTGGTAGCCCATCCCGACCATCTCCCGGGCCCGCGCCGGCGACGGCGCGAAGGCGCAGGGAATCTTGCCCGCCGCCCGGGTCTTGCGCGCGATCTCGCCGAGGGCCGCCGTGACCGCCGATCCCAGCGGGTCGATGGCCGCCCCCTTGGACAGGGCGATCGACAGGTCGGCGGGGCCGACCAGGACGCCGTCGATGCCCGGCACGGCGAGGATCGCCTCGAGGTCGGCGATCCCGGCCTCGGTCTCGCACATGGCGATCGTGAGCGCCCGGTCGTTGGCGCCCGCGAGGTAGTCCGCGCCGTTCCGGAGCCCCGAGAGCCACATGGCCCGGTCCGGTCCCCAGCTCCGCTGCCCGACCGGCGGGAATTTCGCGGCCGCGGCCAGGGCCTCGGCATCCGCGACGGTGTTGATCATCGGCGCCACGACGCCGGCGGCGCCGGCGTCGAGCATCCGCGAGACCATGGCGAAGTCGCCCACCGGCACGCGCACCAGGGTCGATTTGCCGGCCAGGGCGACCTCGGTGATCGCCGCACACGACGTCTTGTAGTCGTAGGTGCCGTGCTGCTGATCCAGCAGGACGGCGTCGAATCCGGCGCGCGCCAGGAAGCCGGCCAGCATCGGGTCGGCGATCATGGACCAGCCCAGGAACCGGGCCGGGCCGGTGGGCAGCAGATCGGGCAGGCTGGGAACGGGGAGGGTCATGCGCGTCCTGCGTATCTCAGGGCTGTCGACTCGGCGCCGTGGGCCGCGACCATACGGGAGGCGCTTTCGGCAGGTCCAGCCCGGACGGCCCGGCCGACCGCCTGCATGCCTCAGGATCGCCCGGATCGAAACCGATCCTTAACCCTGCCGCGCCCTTAACGGAGGCGATGCCATGGCGGGGCGCGGGGGCCGTCGACGGCCCTTACTTTCGACAGATTCGCGGGCGACAGCCTTGATATCGCTCACGGATCCGGCGGACGCGGGCCTCGCCCGGCGCATCGCGATCCGGAGCAGGAGACCTCGACGGATGAACCCAGCCGACGCGATGCAGGCCGCGCCTGTCGCCGACATGACGCTGCTCGGCCTGTTCCTGCAGGCCCACTTCGTCGTGAAGATCGTGATGATCGGGCTGCTCAGCGCCTCGATCTGGTGCTGGTCGATCATCGTCGACAAGACGCTGCTGTTCCGCCGGACCAAGGCCGAGATGGACGCGTTCGAGGACGCGTTCTGGTCCGGCCGCTCCCTGGAGGAGCTGTTCCGCTCGTTCAACGACCGGCCGGCCACGGGCCTCGCCGCCGTCTTCGTCGCCGCCATGCGGGAGTGGAAGCGCAGCTTCGAGGGCTCCGGCCGGCAGATCCAGTCGCTGTCGCAGCGCATCGAGAAGCAGCTCGACGTCACCATCCACCGCGAGGTCGAGCGGCTCGAGTCGCGCCTGCTGTTCCTCGCCTCGATCGGCTCGGCCGGCCCGTATATCGGCCTGTTCGGCACCGTCTGGGGCATCATGACCGCGTTCACCTCGATCGCGGCCTCGAAGAACACCTCCCTCGCGGTCGTCGCCCCCGGCATCGCCGAGGCGCTGTTCGCCACCGCGATCGGTCTGTTCGCCGCGATCCCGGCGGTGCTCGCCTACAACAAGCTCCAGGCCGAGGTCTCCAAGGCGCAGTCGCGGCTGGAGAGCTTCGCCGACGAGTTCTCCGCCATCCTCTCCCGCCAGATCGACGAGCGGCTGCCGCTCGCCGCCTGAACCGGCTGATCCAGAGGAGACCGATCCATGGGCATGGCAGCGGGCGCATCGCAGGGCGGCAAGCGCCGCCGGCGCCGGGGCCGCCGCGGCGGACCCATCAACGAGATCAACATGACGCCGTTCATCGACGTCGTGCTCGTGCTCCTGATCATCTTCATGGTCGCGGCGCCGATGATGACCGTGGGCGTGCCCCTCGACCTGCCGCAATCCAAGGCCTCGCCGCTCAATTCCGACGTGAAGCCGATCACCCTGTCGATCCGCCAGACCGGCCAGGTCTTCCTCGGCGAGGACGAGCTCACCGACGACTCGATCGTGCCGAAGCTCATGGAGACCGCCAAGACCGGAACCGAGGAGCGCGTCTTCGTGCGCGGCGACAAGCGGGTCGATTACGGCCGCGTGGCGCAGGTGATGGCGATCGTGACCGGCGGCGGCTTCAAGAAGGTCGCCCTCGTCACCGAGCCTGAGCATCAGTAGGGCCGTCCCGTGGAGTTCCGCTTCGACCGCAAGGAACCGGGTGTCTGGATCTCCGCCGGCACCCACGTCGCGCTCCTCGCGCTGGCGCTGGTCAGCGTCGCGGCCCCGGCCCTGCCGGAGGCCCAGGAGGGCGTGCCCGTCGAGGTGATCACCGAGAACCAGTTCTCCGAGATCACAAAGGGCGAGCGTCAGGCCGACAAGCCGATGCCGAACGCCACCTCGCGGGCCGACCGCAAGGCCGAGAAGTTCGAGGACCGCGAGCCCGAGAATTCCAAGCAGGACGCGCCGACCGCCCCGACCCGCACGGCCGAGATGAAGCTCGCCAACGCGGACGAGATGCCGCTGCGCGCCGAGCCCGATCCGCAGGAGGCGGCCCAGGCCGCCAAGGCGGCGGAGAAGGCGGCGCAGGAGAAGCGCGACGCCGAGAAGGCCGCCGCCAAGGCGGCCGAGAAGGCAGCAGAGAAGGCAGCAGAGAAGGCAGCAGAGAAGGCAGCAGAGAAGGCAGCAGAGAAGGCAGCAGAGAAGGCGGCCGAGAAGGCCGCCGCGGAGAAGGCTGCCGCCGCCAAGGCCGAGGCTAAGGCCAAGGCCGAGGCGGTCGCGAAGGCCGAGGCCGAGGCCGAGAAGCGCGAGCAGCTCGAGAAGCTGATCGAGAAGCAGGAAGCCGAGGCGGCGGCGGCCGCCCAGAAGGCCGCCGCGAAGAAGGCCGAAGCCGCCAAGGAGGCGGCCAAGGAAGCGGCCAAGAAGGCCGCCGACGCGAAGGCCAAGGCCGAGGCCGAAGCCGAGCGTCAGAAGGAGATCGCGGAGGCCAAGGCCGAAGCCGAGCGCGAGAAGGCGGAGGCCGCCGCCAAGGCGAAAGCCGAGGCGGCCGCCAAAGCCGAGGCCGCCGCCAAGGCGAAGGCGAAGGCCATGGCGGACGCGAAGGCCAAGGCCGATGCCGAGGCCAAGGCGCGCAAGCAGGCCGAGCTTGCCGACAAGTTCAACGCCGGCGACATCCGCTCGATGCTCGCCTCGAAGGCGCCGTCGCAGTCGACCGGCGCCACCGGCCACGCGGTGCAGAAGGTGGCGGCGCTCGGCGCCGCGACCGGCAACGCGCAGCGCCTCTCGCCGTCGCTGCGCGACGCCCTGGTCGGCCTGCTCCAGCAGCAGATCGAGCGGTGCTACTCGGCGCCCCCCGGCGCGGCCCAGGGCGTGGTCCTGCCGGTTCTCGACATCCGCCTGAACCCGAACGGCTCGCTCAGCACGGAGCCGCGGATCATGCGCGGCGGGGCGAGCGCGGTCGACCAGTCGATCGCGCAGGCCGCGCTCCGGGCGGTCCGCCGCTGCGCGCCGTACAACATTCCGGCCACCTACGCGCCGTACTACAACGACTGGAAAGCCATCAACGCGGAGTTCGAGTTCACGGCGACCTGAGGTCTTCCAGCCAGTGTCCCGCCGTCCCCGCGTTCCCGTCTGATCGTCACTCGGATCCGACCCACCATGCTGCACCTCCCCTCCGTCGGGCGCCTCCCGACGTCCTATGCCGCGCGCCTGCTCGCGCTCCTCGTGATGCTGACGGGCCTCCTGGCGGGGCCGGCCCAGGCGCAGCTGCAGCTGCGCATCGGCGGCGGCAACTTCCAGCCGATGCCCATCGCCATCGCGGATTTCGGCGGCGACCCGAGCCTCGCGGGCCTCGTCTCCGGCGTGGTCACCAACGACCTGCGCCGCTCCGGCTACTTCACGCCGCTCGACCACGCCCGCTTCCCCGAGCAGCCGAACTTCGACGCCGCGCCGAACTTCGAGAAGTGGCGCGCCACCGGTGTGCAGGGCCTCGTCACCGGCCGGGTCGTCCGCGAGGGCGGCCGGGTCAAGGTCGAGTTCCGGCTCTGGGACGTGACCAACGGCCAGCAGATGACCGGCCAGCAATACGGCACCGACGCCGCCAACGTCCGGCGCACCGGCCACCTGATCGCCGACGGGGTCTACACCAAGATCACCGGCCTCGGACCCTGGTTCGACAGCCGCATCGCCTTCGTGGACGAGACCGGCCCCAAGGAGAACCGCCGCAAGCGCCTGATGGTCATGGACCAGGACGGCGCCAATGTCCGGGCGATCACCACCGGCGAAATGTCGATCGTGGCCCCGCGCTACTCGCCGGCCACGCAGGACATCGCATTCATGGCCCAGGCCACCGGCCACCAGCCGCGGGTACAGATGATCAACCTGGAGACCGGCTCCCGCCAGGCGCTCGGCAACGTCGATTCGATGAGCGCGAGCCCGCGCTTCTCGCCGGACGGCCGCAAGATCGTGATGAGCGTCCAGCAGGGCGGCAACGCCGACATCGTCACGATGGACCTCGCCTCGAAGGCCCAGCGCTCGATCACCAACGGCATGGCGATCGACACCTCGCCGACCTACTCGCCGGACGGGTCGCAGATCGCCTTCGAGTCCGACCGCGGCGGCTCCCAGCAGGTCTACGTGATGGGGGCGGACGGCTCGAACCCGCACAGGATCACCTTCGGTCCCGGCTCGGCCTCGCAGCCGGCCTTCTCGCCCCGGGGCGACCTGATCGCCTATACCCGCCAGCGCAACGGCGGCTTCGCCATCTGCGTCTCGAAGCCCGATGGCTCCGGCGAGCGCGTGCTCACCGAGGGCTTCCACAACGAGGGCCCGACCTTCGCGCCGAACGGCCAGTACGTGCTGTTCTTCCGCGATCCGGGCGGCCAGGGCGGCGGCAAGCTGTTCATGGTCGACATCACCGGCAAGGTGGAGCAGCCGGTCCCGACGCCCGCCTACGCGTCCGACCCGACCTGGTCGCCGCTGCTGTCGGGCCGCTGAGCCCGTCGCGGAGCCCGGCTCACGAGGCGGGCTCCGGGACCGTTCCCGATTCTGGTGCAACGGTTCGGCAGGACGGCAGGTCCGGTCGAGAGAGCTGCGCCTTACCCCTCCCCCACACGGGAGAGGGGACCCGCGTTTCGTGCGGCGCCGGCTCGCGGGGCCACGATCGCCACGGCCGTCATCCGGGACGCGTCGCGTCTTGAGCCGCGCGACGGCGCGCTAGCCCTGCACCATCAGCCGGTCGCGCGCCTTCAACGCCGGGAAGAGCCTGCCCCAGAGCAGCGCGACCCCGACCGTCGCGGCGCCGCCGACCACCACCGCCGGGACCGCGCCGATCGCGGCGGCGAGCAGCCCCGATTCGAACTCGCCGAGCTCGTTCGAGGCGCCGATGAACACCGTGTTCACCGCCGAGACGCGGCCGCGCATCGCGTCCGGCGTCTCGCCCTGCAGGAAGGTCTGGCGCACGTAGACCGAGATCATGTCGGCGGCGCCCGTGACGAACAGGCAGGCCATCGACAGCGGCAGCGACGTCGACAGCCCGAACGCGACCGTGGCGGCCCCGAACACCGCGGCGGCGCGAAGCATGCGCACGCCCGCGTGGCGCCGCAGGGGGTAGTTCGCCAGCAGCACCGCCATGGCGACAGCTCCGAAGGCCGGCATGCTCCGGAGCGCGCCGAGGCCGAGCGGGCCGACGTGCAAGACCTCCGCGGCGTAGATCGGCAGCAGCGCCGTGGCGCCGCCGAGCAGCACCGTGAACAGGTCGAGGCTGATCGCCCCGAGCACCACCGGCTGGGAGCGGATGTAGTCGATCCCGGCCGAGAGCGCCGCCCAGGTGATCGGCGGCCGCTCGCTCACCGCCGCCGGCCGGTAGCGGATCAGCAGGGTCAGGGCGCTGGCCAGGGCGAAGCTGCCCCCTGCCCCACCGAACACGACGGCGGGTCCGAGGGCGTAGAGGAAGCCGCCGAGCGCCGGCCCCATCACCGACGCGCTCTGCCAGAGGGACGCGTTCCACGCGATCGCCGAGCCGAAAAGCGGCCCGGGCACCAGGGTCGGGAGCAGCGCCTGCAGGGCCGGGTTGGCGAAGGCCCGGGCCGTGCCGACGACGATGACCAGGGCGTAGATCGGCCAGACGGAGTGCACGCCCGCGAGGGCGCAGGCGAGGAGGCCGAGGCTCGCGGCGCTCTGGAGCGCGAAGGCGGCGGCGCCGACGAGGCGCCGGTCGTAGGCGTCGGCGACGTGGCCGGTGATCAGCGCGCACAGCACCGCCGGCAGGAAGCCCGCGAGGCCCACGAGGCCCAGCGCCAGGGCGGAATGGGTCAGGTTGTAGACGTACCAGCCGATCGCCACCGCCTGCATCTGGTAGGCGAGGCCCGTGAGGAACCGGGCCGAGCCGAACAGGCGGAAGTCGCCGATGCCGAAGACGGCCCAGCCGGAACGATCATGCGCGGACATGCCTCCTGCTGCGCGGGACCGGCCGCGGAATCAAGCGCTACGGTGACGTTCGCCGGTCGGATGTCGGCGGCTCCGGCCTGCTCGACTGCAGCGTCAGGGTCGGCTTGCGCGGCGGCGGCGGCGGCGGCGGCGACAGGACGGGCGGCTCGGGTTCGAGCGGCGGCGCGTGCCGGCCCTCGCCTGCGAGGTCGGTGGGGAACGTGCAGGTGACGCGGGTGCCGCTGCCCGGCGCGGTCTCCAGCTGCACCCGTCCCCCGTGCAGCTCGACGAAGGAGCGCACGATCGACAGGCCGAGGCCGACGCCCCGGTGGCGGGTTCCGAGGGTGTGGCTCTCGAAGCGATTGAACACCGAATCGGCGATCTCGGGGGGCATGCCCCGGCCGTGGTCGCGCACGCTGAGGAGAAGCTCCTGCGCGGTCCGGCGGGCATGGACCTCCACGCGCTGGCCGGCATCCGAGAAGCCGACGGCGTTCGAGAGCAGGTTGAACAGGATCTGGCGCACCCGCTTCCCGTCGGCGTGGACGCTGCCGATATCCTCCGGCACGTCGAGGGCGAGGGTGATGTGCGATTCGGCGAGCCGGTCCTCGATGCCGCGGACGGCGGCCTCGACGGTGGCCTGGACGTCAACCTCCTCCCGCTGCAGCTCCAGCGAGCCGGCGTCGATCGAGGCAAGGTCGAGGATGTCATTGATGATGACGAGCAGCGCCGCCGAGGAGCGCATGATGTGGTCGGAATACTCGCGCTGGCGCTCGTTGAGCGCGCCGACGGTCTCGTCGCCGAGAAGCTGGGTGAAGCCGATGATGTTGGTGAGCGGGGAGCGCAGCTCGTAGGAGACGTGGTGCACGAAGGTGTCGCGCAGCTGCGCGGCCTTCTCCAGGGCATCATTCTTCTCGGTGAGCGCCCGCTCGACGTTCACACTCGCCGTGACGTCGATCAGGGTCAGGAGCGTCGCGCCCTCCGGGAGCGGCTGCGCGGCGCAGTCGAGGACGGTGCCGTCGACCACCTCGAGGCGGCACGTCCGGGCCGTGCGCGATTCGAGGCCGACCACCGCGTCGCGGATGTCGAGCCACGGCTCCTCGACGGGGGCGAGCGCCCGGCAGGCGGCGATCACCGCGTCCACGTGCGGGCGCTCCTCGATCATCTCCGGGTCGAGCCGCCACACGGTGAAGAAGGCGCGGTTGGCGAGGGACAGGCGCCCGTCCGCGCCGAACACGGCCACCGGCTCGGCCAGCGTGTCCAGGGTCTCGGCCTGCAGGCGGCGCAGGGCGTTGTAGCGGGACTCGGCGTTCAGGCGGTCGGAGACGTCGTCGAACAGGTAGGTCAGGCCGCCCTGCGGGTTCGGGTCCGCGACCACGCGCAGGGTCCGGCCGTCGGGCAGGTACCACCAGGTCTGGTTCGCCTCCGCGGCCCGGTAGGCGGACAGCACGCCCTGCTTCCAGCCGCGGAAATCCGCGTGCTCCTCGAGCTTCCGCTCCGCCCGCAGGTGGTCGAGGATCTCGCCGTCGGAGGGCCGGCCGTCGAGGAAGGCCTGATCGAGGTCCCAGAGCTGCCGGTAGGCGGCGTTGTGGAAGATCAGCCGCTGCGAGACGTCGAACATCGCGACCGCGGTCGGCAGCTGGTCCAGGGTCCGCACGTTGGCGTTCATCTGCCGCTGCAGGTCGGCGCGCACGCTCTCGAGTTCCGACACGTCGATGGCGATGCCGACGCGGCCGGTCTCCAGCCCGGTCTCGAATACGTCGAGCATCCGCCGGTTCCCGGCCACGATGGCCGAGAGGCGCGGGACGCTCCGGGTCAGGCCGGCGAACCGGGCCGCCTCCTCGCGGGCGATCGTCTCGCGGGCCGGCCGGTCGAACAGCTCCAGGCCGGCATCGAGGGCGGCCTCGCGGCTCTCCGCCTCGACCGCCGCCACGTAGGCGGCGTTGATCCAGCTCAGGCCACCGTCGCGGTTGCGCCGCCAGACCGGCTGGGGGATCGCATCGAGGAGCCCCGACAGGGCCGAGAGTCCCCGGCGGGTCTCGTCCAGGGTCGCGCGCAGGTCGGCGATCTCGCAGCGCTCCTGGCTGGTCTCGCGCAGGCGCAGGAGCGCCCGCCCCGCCACGGCCTGCCCGTGGGCCTCGATGTTGCGGCCGGTCTGGGTCCGCAGGCTCAGCGCGAAGCTGGTGCCGCGCGCCCGCAGGGTCTCCACGGCGGTCTCGACGGCGGCCGCGTCCGCGGCGACGAGCCACGTGCCGAAGGCCAGGACGCGGCGGGCGTAGCCGGAGGTCGGCCGCTCGCCGTGGATCGCGAGGCTGATGTCGCCCTCGACCACCGGCTCGCTGCGATGATCCCAGGTGACGATGATCTGCCGCTCGGCGTTGAGGAGCATCTCGGCCCGGTCATGGGCGCCGCGCAGGACGTCGAGGGTCGCGGCGAGCTCGCGCTCGCGGCGGGTCCACCGGCCGCGCTCGTAGAGGTGGAGGAGCGACAGGATCACCGCGAAGGCGACGAGGCCGCCGAAGATCGCCAGGGCGGCCACGCTGTGGATCTCCCGCGCGGGATGCGCGGCGGCGGCCTCCGGCAGCTCGGCGAAGGCCGCGCTCGCCGTCGTCAGCGCGAGCGCGCCCACGCCGATCCGAACGTGTGTCGCACGACCGACACCCATGGTTTGCCCCGCCCACGTACCCGATGGCTGTCCGACCGGCGCGCGTCGCCGCGCGGCGCAGAAGGCACCGTTCCCGCGGCGATTCTCCCGAACCGCCGCAGCCCCATCGATCTAAGATTCGCCCGCACTCTAGGTGCGGCGGAATCGCCCCGGAAGGGGAACGAAGCGTGGCTTTGGGCAAAGTCGGCATAATCAGCCGTTAACGACACACAGAAGACACAGTTCGATTCGGCCGTCTGCGCTTGACAAACGAGAAGGCCCGGCGCAGCGCGCCGGGCCTCCAAATCTCTCCACCGGGCCGCGCCGCCGGATCGCGGCGGCGCGGTGCCGGCCCCGGAAACGAGGCCGTCCGCGCCACCGGCGATGCGGGCTCAGTAGCGGTAGTGCTCGGGCTTGAACGGGCCGCTCTCGGAGACGCCGATATAGGCGGCCTGATCGGGGCGGAGCTTCGAGAGCTTCACGCCGATCTTCTCCAGATGCAGGGCGGCGACCTTCTCGTCGAGGGTCTTCGGCAGGGTGTAGACCTGCTTCTGGTACTTGCCCGGGTTGGACCAGAGCTCGATCTGGGCCAGCGTCTGGTTGGTGAACGAGGCCGACATCACGAAGGACGGGTGACCGGTGGCGTTGCCGAGGTTCACCAAGCGACCCTCCGACAGGAGGATGATGCGGTGGCCGTCCGCGAAGGTGATCTCGTCCACCTGCGGCTTGATGTTCGACCACTTGAGGTTCTTCAGGCCGGCGACCTGAATCTCGTTGTCGAAGTGGCCGATGTTGCAGACGATCGCCCGGTCCTTCATCGCCCGCATGTGGTCGATGGTGATGATGTCCTTGTTGCCGGTGGCGGTGACGAAGATGTCGGCGCGCGGGGCCGCATCCTCCATGGTCACGACCTCGTAGCCCTCCATCGCGGCCTGGAGCGCGCAGATCGGGTCGATCTCCGACACGAGCACGCGGCAGCCGGCGTTGCGCAGGGACGCGGCCGAACCCTTGCCCACGTCGCCGAAGCCCGCGACCATCGCGACCTTGCCGGCCATCATCACGTCGGTGCCGCGGCGGATGCCGTCGACCAGCGACTCCTTGCAGCCGTACAGGTTGTCGAACTTCGACTTGGTGACCGAGTCGTTCACGTTGATCGCCGGGAAGAGCAGCTTGCCCTCCTTGGCCAGCACGTAGAGGCGGTGGACGCCCGTGGTGGTCTCCTCGGAGACGCCCTTGATGCTGTCGGCGAGGCCGGCGAACCAGCCCTTCGGCTTCTCGGCGAGCTTGCGCTTGAGGAGCGCGAAGAAGACCTCCTCCTCCTCGCTGGCCGGCTTGTCGAGGAACGCGGTGTCGCCGTTCTCGGCGCGCAGGCCGAGATGGACGAACATGGTCGCGTCGCCGCCGTCGTCGAGGATCATGTTCGGCATGCCGCCGTCGTGCCAGTCGAACAGGCGCGAGGTGTAGTCCCAGTACTCCTCCAGGGTCTCGCCCTTCACAGCGAAGACCGGGATGCCGGCGGCCGCGATGGCGGCGGCGGCGTGGTCCTGGGTCGAGTAGATGTTGCACGAGACCCAGCGGATGTCGGCGCCGAGCGCCTTCAGGGTCTCGATCAGCACGGCGGTCTGGATCGTCATGTGCAGCGAGCCGGCGATCTTCGCGCCCTTCAGGGGCTGCGCGGCGCCGTACTCCTCGCGGACCGCCATCAGGCCCGGCATCTCCGTCTCGGCGATCGAGATCTCCTTCCGGCCGTAATCGGCCAGCCCGATATCCTTGACGATGTAATCCTTGGCCATGAGTCGATGGCTCCGTGTTCGCGTTGCGGGTCGGGGCAACCCCCTACCACCGCGCGGCCTACGAAGCAATCAAGACATAAAGATGTCTTTATGCGTTCTGATCGGCGGGGCGGCCGCGCGAACGCCCGCCCCGCTCCGGATCAGGTCCCGTCCGCCGCTCAGCGGGTCGGCCGCGCCAGCCACCCGAGGCCGAACGCGACGGCGGCCACCAGGGCGAGGGTCGTGCCGCGGTTCTCGTCCGCGCGCGCCGCGAGGGTGCGCCCGTGGCGCACGGCGCGGTCGCGGTAGTGCTGGCCGCGCTCGAGCGCCTCGTCCGCCAGGGCGTGCCCGCGCTCGCTGGCGTCGCGGAACCGGGCGCGCCCCTCCTCGACGAGGTGCTCGCCGCCGTCGCGCAGGTCGCGGACCGTATCCCGGGCCTCGCCGTAGGCGTACTGGGCAGCGCCGGCGGCCTGATCGTAGGCGCCGTCGAGCTGGTCGACGGCCCGGCCGCGCACCGCGCCCGCCGCCGTCTTGATCCGGCCGCGCAGATGGCGGACGCCGCCCTCGAGATGATCCCTGTTCATGCTGTCTCTCCATTCCGGCGCGCGCCCCGGGGGCGCGACGCCTGCGTCGGGGCGGAACGACGGCGGAAGGCTACGGTTCCCTGAGGGGCTGCGGAACGGCCTCAAGTTTCCGTGCATCGGCGAGCCGGCGCTGGAAACAGGTCCGGACCGGCGCAGCGTCCAGGAGGGGCGCGGCGTCAATCGCCGGGATCAGATCGAGGCACATCGCGGCCGGGCGGGTGCTCCGATCTCTGCGCACGACTCCGCCTGTTCTAGACTGCGCCGCCGCGGTGACTTGCCGGGCGGCGGGAATGTCTCGGGTCGAGGCCTAGATCTCGATCTCGGTGCCAACCTCGACGACCTGCCGGGTCGGCACGCCGAAGAAGGCGCCGGTGCGCTCGGCGTTGCGCTGCATGAAGGCGAACAGGTTCTCCCGCCAGGGCGCCATGCCCCGCTTGTCCCGTCGCGGGATGATCGTCTCGTGCCCGACGAAGACGGTCATGTCGTCGAGGACGTTCGGCGGCAGGTGGCGCGATTCCACCGCGCAGGCCAGCCCCTCGGGGATCGAGGCCTCCTCCATGAAGCCGTAGCGGAGGATCACCCGGTAGAAATCCGGCGCCAGGATCGTCACGTGGGCGCGCCGGTCCCGCGGGACGGTCGGCGTCTCCTCGTAGAGCGCCGTGATGATCAGGATGCGCTCCATCAGGGCGTGGTTGCGCTCGACGAAGCGCGAGAGATGCAGCGGGATGCCGTGCTCGGCCGCCGAGAGGAACGCGGCCGTGCCCGGCAGCCGCAGCAGGTCACGGTGCTGGAGACCGCCGAGGAAGACGTCCTCCGGCAGGCGCAGGGCGGCCCTCGCCTCCTCGACCAGCTCGTTTCCCTTCTTCCAGGTCAGCATCATCGCGGCGACGAGCCCGGCGAGCACCAAGGGAAACCAGCCGCCCTCGAGGATCTTCACGCTGTTGGCGGCGAAGAACACGAGGTCGATGGCGAGGAAGAAGCCGTTGACCGCGAAGACCAGGATCGGGTTGTAGCCCCAGCGGAGCGCGATCAGCGCGGCGAGCAGCGTGGTGATGCCCATCAGCATCGAGACCGCGATGCCGTAGGCGCCGGCCAGGGCGTCGGAGGAGCCGAAGACCACCACGGCCGTCAGGGTCGCGGCGGCGAGCAGCCAGTTGACCGCCGGCACGTAGATCTGGCCGCGCTCCTCGTGCGCCGTCTGGACGATGCGCATGGCCGGCAGGAAGCCGAGCTGGACCGATTGCTGGGTCAGGGAGAACACGCCCGAGATGATCGCCTGCGAGGCGATGATGGTCGCCATCGAGGCGAGCGCGACCAGGGGCAGATGGCCCCAGTCGGGGCTGAGGCGGAAGAACGGGTTCTCCAGGGCGTCGGGCGCGGCGATCAGCAGGGCGCCCTGGCCGAAATAGTTGAGCACCAGCGCCGGCAGGACCAGCGCGAACCACGCGATGCGGATCGGCAGGGCGCCGAAATGGCCGAGATCGGCGTACATCGCCTCGCCGCCGGTCACCGCCAGGAAGGCCGCGCCGAGCATCGCGAAGCTGACGTGCCAGCCGGCATGGAGCATGAAATCGACGGCCCGGAACGGGTTGGCCGCCGCCAGGATCTCGGGCTTGGCGACGATCCCGGCGATCCCGAGGAGCCCGAGGACGACGAACCAGACGAGCATGACCGGTCCGAACACCCGGCCGATGGCGGCGACGCCCTTGTGCTGGACCAGGAACAGACCGACCAGGATCACCAGCGTGATCGGCACGACGTACGGCCCGAGTGACGGCGCGTCGACCTTCAACCCCTCGATCGCCGAGAGCACTGAGATTGCCGGCGTGATCGCGCCGTCGCCGTAGAGCAGCGCCGCGCCCACCAGCCCGACCACCAGCAGCAGCGCCTTCCACGTGCCAGGCCGGGCCTGACGGGCGCCGAGCAGCGCCAGCATGGCGACGATGCCGCCCTCACCCCGGTTGTCGGCGCGCAGGATCAGCACCGCGTATTTCAGCGACACGATCAGGATCAGCGACCACAGGATCAGCGACACCGCGCCGGTGGCCGCCGCAGCAACCGAGGCGCCGCCGGCGGTCGCGGCCTTCACGGCCTCCTTGAACGCGTAGAGCGGGCTCGTGCCGATATCGCCGTACACGACACCCAGCGCGCCGAAGACGAGGGCCGGCCGGAGCCTGTCGCGCGCCGCTCCCGCGTCGACCGGGCCGGTCTCGGATCGGGGACTCGCCGCCGGGGCAAGGGTCTGGCTCACCGCAGGATTCCCCCACGACGCCACCCGGCCTCGACCATCCGGGCGCCGGGCGCGACGCCGTGGCGGTAAAGCTAGGGTCCACGGCCGCGCCGTCCAGCGACGCTGTCGCGGCGCTCAGATCGAGCCGGTCAGCCCCTCCGGGCAGGCGTCGCCACGGCGCAGACAGAATACGGGCGCGCCGGCATGACGGGCGATGGCCGCGGCCACGGTCGCGGCGGGCGCCGGCGCGCCCAGGCTCTCGCTGACCACCACCGCGCGCAGCGACACATCGTGGAGCCGCAGGGTCTCGCAGGCCGTGAGCGCGTGGCTGATCGCCCCGAGATAGCTCCCCGAGACGAGGATCGCCGGGACGCCGAGCGCGCGGAGCCAGTCCAGGCCGGTGGCGGCCTCCGTGACCGGGCTCATGAGCCCGCCGACACCCTCGATCAGCAGCGTGTCCTGGGTGCGGGCGATCTCAGCCCGGCACCAGCCGACAAGGTCGGCGAGGTCCAGGGAGCGCCCCTCCAGCACGGCGGCCTGATCCGGCGAGAGCGGTGCCGAGAACCGCCAAGGCGAGCAGGCCTCCACGGCCTCCTCGTCCAGGGCGAGCCCCTGCGCGTCCAGCAGCCGGGCGGTGTCGCTCTCGACGAAGCCGGGATCGCTCAGCGGCGGGACGCCGCTCGCGAGCGGCTTCACCGTCCGGACCGCCCGACCCTGCGCCCGCAGGCGGCGCGTCAGGACGGCGGTGACGTAGGTCTTGCCGATCTCGGTCCCGGCCCCGGCGATGAACAGCGCCCGCGCGGGCATCCCCGCCTCAGGCCTGGAGGCTGCCGTGGCAGTGCTTGTACTTCTTGCCCGAGCCGCACGGGCACGGCTCGTTGCGGCCGACGCGGCCCCAGGTGGCGGCGTCGGTCGGGTCGCGCTCCAGCACGGCGCCGTCCGCCGCGAGGCCCTGCGCCGCGAAGCCGTAGGCCGGTCCCCCGCCGCCGTCGCTGCCAGAGCCGAGACCGGCGTAGTCCATCTCGTTCTCGCCGGTGACCGGGTCGAGATGCTGGGCGAACATCGGCGGCAGCGCCGGACCGCCGGGCGGGTACTCCTCCTGCGGCTCCTGCATCATGATCTCGACCCGCGAGAGCTGCGCGGTCACCTGCTCGCGCAGGGCGGTCACGAGACCGTTGAACAGGTCGAAGGCCTCGGACTTGTACTCGTTCAGCGGGTCCCGCTGGGCGAAGCCGCGCCAGCCGATCACCTGCCGGAGGTGGTCCAGCGTCACGAGGTGCTCGCGCCAGAGATGGTCGAGCGTCTGCAGGAGGACCTGCTTCTCGATATAGGCCGTGACCTCGGCGCCGTTCTTCTCGGTCCGCTCGGCGTAGGCGGTCTCGGCCGCCTTGAGCAGGCGCTCGCGCATCTCCTCGTCGGCGATGCCCTCTTCCTTGGCCCAGTCCTCGACCGGCACGTCGAGGTTGAGGATCTCCTTCACCTGCTCGCGCAGGCCGGCGACGTCCCACTGCTCGGCGTAGGCGTTCTCCGGGATGTGGCGGGCAACGAGGTCGTCGATCACGCCCTCGCGCATCTCGTCCACGGTCTCGCGGACGCTGTCCTGGCCCATGAAGTCGCGGCGCTGCTCGAACACGACCTTGCGCTGGTCGTTCATGACGTTGTCGTACTTGAGCACGTTCTTGCGCATGTCGAAGTTGCGCGCCTCGACCTTCTGCTGCGCCTTCTCGATGGCCTTGTTGATCCAGGGGTGGATGATCGCCTCGCCCTGCTCCAGGCCGAGCTTCTGCAGCATCCCGTCCATGCGGTCGGAGCCGAAGATGCGCATCAGGTCGTCCTGAAGCGACAGGTAGAACTTCGAGCGGCCGGGATCGCCCTGGCGTCCGGAGCGGCCGCGGAGCTGGTTGTCGATGCGCCGCGATTCGTGACGCTCGGTGCCGATGATGTAGAGGCCGCCGGGCAGCGCCTTCTTGCGGCCCGCCTCCGGATCGGCCGGCTCGCCCGAGGCCAGCACCTTGGTGCGGTTCTCGGCGATCTCCGCCTTGATCGCCGCGATGGCGGCGTCGCGCTCCGGACCGTCGGCGAGGTGGCCCAGCTCCTTCTCGATCCGCATCTCGAGGTTGCCGCCGAGTTTGATGTCGGTGCCGCGGCCGGCCATGTTGGTGGCGATGGTGATCGCGCCCGGCACGCCGGCCTCGGCCACGATGTAGGCCTCCTGCTCGTGGAAGCGGGCGTTGAGCACGGCGAAGCGCTTGGTCACCCGGCCCTCGCGGGCGGCGGCGTAGACGTCGGTCAGCGCGTTCGGGTCGGAGTAGTCGAGCAGGCTGTAGCCGGCCTTCTTGAGCATCTCGGCGAGGTGCTCCGACTTCTCGATCGAGCCGGTGCCGACCAGGATCGGCTGGTGGCGCGCATGCGCCTTGTCGATCTCGGCGATGATGCCCTCGTACTTCTCGCCGACGGTCCGGTAGACCTCGTCGTCCTCGTCGACGCGCTCGACCTCCTTGTTGGTCGGGATGTCGACCACGTCGAGTTTGTAGATCTCGGCGAACTCGTCGGCCTCGGTCGAGGCGGTTCCGGTCATGCCGGCGAGCTTCTTGTAGAGGCGGAAGTAGTTCTGGAAGGTGATCGAGGCGAGCGTCTGGTTCTCGGGCTGGATCGTGACCCGCTCCTTGGCCTCCAGCGCCTGGTGCAGGCCTTCCGAGTAGCGCCGGCCCTGCATCATGCGGCCCGTGAACTCGTCGATGATCACCACTTCGTCGTTCTTGACGATGTAGTCCTTGTCGCGGGTGAACAGCGTGTGGGCGCGCAGGGCCTGGTTCACGTGGTGGACCAGCGTGACGTTGTGGGCGTCGTAAAGGTCGCCCTCCTTCAGGAGGCCCGCCTCGCGCATCGCCTCCTCGATGAACTCGTTGCCCTCCTCGGTGAGGGAGACGGTGCGCTGCTTCTCGTCGAGGTCGTAGAACTCCTTGCGCAGGCGCGGCATCAGCGCGTCGACCGCCACGTAGAGTTCCGACCGGTCATCCACCGGCCCTGAGATGATCAGCGGCGTGCGCGCCTCGTCGATCAGGATCGAATCGACCTCGTCGACGATCGCGAAGTTGTGCCCGCGCTGTGCCAGCTGGGACAGCTCGTACTTCATGTTGTCGCGCAGGTAGTCGAAGCCGTACTCGTTGTTGGTGCCATAGGTGATGTCGCAGGCGTAGGCCTCCTTGCGCTGCGCATCGTCGAGCCCGTGCACGATCGTGCCGACGGAGAGGCCCAGGAACCGGTAGACCTGACCCATCCACTCGGCGTCGCGCGAGGCGAGGTAGTCGTTCACGGTGACGACGTGGACGCCCTTGCCCTCCAGGGCGTTGAGGTAGACCGGCAGCGTCGCCACCAGGGTCTTGCCCTCGCCGGTCTTCATCTCGGCGATGCCGCCCTCGTGGAGCACCATGCCGCCGATGAGCTGCACGTCGAAGTGGCGCTGGCCGAAGACGCGCTTGGCCGCCTCGCGCACCGTGGCGAAGGCCGGCACGAGGATGTCGTCGAGACTCTTGCCGTTGGCGAGTTCGGCCTTCAGCATGTCGGTGCGGGCGCGCAAGGCCTCGTCCGAGAGGGCCTGGATCTCCGGTTCCAGCGCGTTGATCTGCGCGACGCGCGGGCGGTAGCCCTTGACGCGGCGGTCGTTCGAGGAGCCGAAAATCTTCTTGGCGATGGAGCCGAGCATCATAGACCTGCGGACGCGCGAGCCCGCCCACGGGTGAGCGTGGCGGGCCGGCCTGGACGGAGTTGGCCGGGCTTATAGAGGTAAACATCGCCCGGCGCACCTGGAAGGGGCAGCCCTCAACGCATGCCGGTACGGTCACGGTTCCGGCACCGGTGAAATGGCCGCGCTTGCCTTCTCGCCCGACGCGGGCCACCTGTGCCGCGGCGCGACGCCCGGCCGATCCGGCGCGGCGCCGAGACGTGAGCCGAGGACTTCGCCCGTATGCCGAACACCGTCCTTCTCCGGCGCGTCAGCGCGCTCGCCGTCATGGTCGCGATGCCGGGACTGGCGCTGGCCCAGGCACCCCAGAAGGCCCCTACGCCGGCCGCCAACACGCCGGCCGCCGCCGCGCCGGCCGCGGCGCCGAGCGCCGACGCGGTCGTGGCGAGCGTGAACGGCAAGCCGATCACGCAGGGCGACCTCGCCATCGCGGCCGATGACCCGGCCCTGTCACTGCCCGGCGTCGACGAGGCCCAGAAGAAGAGCCTGCTCGTCGACTACATGGTCGACCTCCGCGTCGGCGCGCAGGCCGCCGAGGCCGCCAAGGTCGGCGACACGCCCGAGTTCAAGCGCAAGCTCGCCTACTTCCGCGACAAGCTCCTGCTCGACGACTACCTGGAGCAGGAGGCCAAGCGCGCGGTCACGCCCGAGGCGGAGCACGCGATCTACGATCAGACCGTCAAGCTGATGAAGCCCGAGGAGGAGGTGCACGCGCGCCACATCCTGGTCGACAACGAGGCCGAGGCGAAGAAGATCGCCGCGCGCATCAAGGGCGGCGAGGACTTCGCCAAGGTCGCCGCCGAGGCGTCCAAGGACCCGGGCTCGAAGGCCGAGGGCGGCGATCTCGGCTGGTTCACCAAGGAGCGGATGGTGCCCGACTTCGCCAACGCCGCCTTCGCGATGAAGCCTGGCCAGGTCTCCGACCCGATCAAGACCCAGTTCGGCTGGCACGTGATCAAGGTCGAGGAGAAGCGGACCAAGCCGCAGCCGACCTTCGACGAGCTCAAGGAGCAGATCGACCAGCACCTGATCCGCAAGGCGCAGCAGGACATGATCCTGAAGCTCCGCTCGGAGGCCAAGATCGACCGCGCCGACGCGCCGCCGGCGGCTCAGGCCGCGCCCGAGCCGAAGAAGTGACGGTCCGGGGCTGACCGGCGCGGACCCGCGGGGCCGCGCCGTGTCGTCAGTACGGCCGATCCGGGACGAGGTAGCTGGATCGCGCCGGGGCCGGCTGGGGCGTGATGCCGAGGGCCGAGAGTTCGGCGCCGCGGCGCCCCTCGGCGATCCTGTCCAGCACCGCGATCAGCAGCCACGGACACGCGATGCCGATGAAGAACGCCATGTGATCCTCCCGCGCCGAACCGATGGGCCCGTTCGGCTTAGGAAAATAATAGGCGGGCCGGGCCGCGCCGCAAGCGGCATCCCGGCCGGGATCTCAGATCCAGCCCTGGAGCTCGCGGCGCACGACGTGCTCGATTACCCGCATGCCGAGGTCGCTGTCGTTCAGGCAGGGGATGTAGGCGAAGCGCTCGCCGCCGTTCTCCTCGAAATAGTGCCGGTTCTCGCCGTCGAGCTCCTCGAGGGTTTCCAGGCAGTCCGCCGTGAAGCCCGGGGCGACGATCGCCATCCGCTTCACGCCCGACTTCGCGAGTTCCATCACCGTCTCGTCGGTGTAGGGCTTCAGCCACTCCTCGTTGCCGAAGCGCGACTGGAAGGTGACCCGCATCTTCTCCGGAGACAGGCCGAGCGCCTCGCGGATCAGGCGCCCGGTCTTGTGGCACTGACAATGGTACGGGTCGCCCTTGAGCAGGTAGCTCCGCGGCACGCCGTGGAACGAGGTGAGGATCACCTCCGGCTCGAAGTCGAGCTTGGCCAGGCCCTCGCGGATCGAATCGGCCATGGCGGCGATGTAGACCGGGTCGTCGTGATAGGGCGGCGAGACCCGCACCGTGGGCTGCCAGCGCATGTCCATCAGCGCCCGGAAGGCCTGATCGCAGGCCGTGGCCGAGGTCGCGGCGGCGTATTGCGGGTAGAGCGGCACCAGCAGGATGCGGTCGCAGCCCTGGTCGAGCAGCGCCTGGATCCGGCCGGCGACCTCGGGCTTGCCGTAGCGCATCGCCCAGTCGACCACCACGGACTCGCCCATGGCCGCCTGGAGGCGCTCGCTCTGGCCGCGGGTGATCGTCTTCAGCGGCCCCTCGTTGAGCGCGTTGTTCCAGACGCTGGCGTAGTCGCGGCCCTTCGGCCCGGGGCGCTTCGTCAGGATGATCAGGTTGAGGAGCGGCCACCAGATCAGCCGCGGCACCTCGATCACCCGTCGGTCCGACAGGAACTCCTTGAGATACCGGCGCATCGGCCAGTAGGACGTGCCCTCGGGTGTCCCGAGATTCATCAGGAGCACGCCGACGCGGCCCCAAGCCACCTTCGGGTGGTCGGCCGGAAGGGTGCTCGCCGCGGGCTGCAGCGGTGCGAGGGGCCGGCCATTCGCCAGCGCGGCGGGTTCGACGCGTTCGTTCATGGCAGCGTTCCGGCGCCGCGCGCCGAGATCCTTCCTCTGGCTTCCGATATCCGGCGGCCGGCGCGTACGCCCTGGTACGCCTCGGCTTGGCCGGCGCTTAAACCCCGTCGGGTGCGCTTTCATGTAGGGTGCGAAGCCGCCCGGCGAAGGGCGGACGCGACATGCCGCACCGCGACAGGCCGCACGCTCGACCCCCGTCCCTAAACACGGGCGGCTCCCGGCCGCAACCGCCGCGCCGATGGCGGTGCGCGTCCGGCTCCTATCTCGGCGTGGAAACCGATCGCGAGAGACCATGGCCGCCACACCCGTCGCCGACGCCCTCACGGCCTTCCGCGCCTCCGGTTCGCCCTGGCTGAGCCTGCCGTTCTTCGCCGGCGGGGAGGCCGACGCCGTGGCGGCGCGGGTCGATGCCCGAATCGCCGCGGGCGCCCGGGTGCTGCCGGCACCGGACCGGATCTTCCGCGCCTTGGCCGAGACCCCGCTGCAGGACGTGCGGGCCGTGATCCTCGGGCAGGATCCGTACCCGACGCCGGGCGACGCCAACGGCCTCGCCTTCTCGTTCGTCGGCTCCGGTCGCCTGCCCGCCTCGCTGAAGGTGATCCTGGCGGAGGCGGGATCCGACCGCGCCGCCGGCGGCGACCTGACGCCCTGGGCGCGGCAGGGCGTGCTCCTGCTCAACAGCGCGCTCACCGTCGAGGCCGGCAAGGCCG
This sequence comes from Methylobacterium sp. D53M, assembly GCF_053345625.1. NCBI lineage: Bacteria > Pseudomonadati > Pseudomonadota > Alphaproteobacteria > Hyphomicrobiales > Methylobacteriaceae > Methylobacterium > Methylobacterium sp. D53M. The sequence continues at coordinate 850,689 of NZ_JBKFAL010000001.1, read as the reverse complement.
GGGCGCACCTGCGCTACGGCTGGGCCGCTCTGACCGATCAGGCCGTGAGCGCCGTCTCGGCCCGCGCGGAGCCCGCCGTGTTCCTGCTCTGGGGCGCCCAGGCGCGGGCCAGGGCCGCGCTCGTCGACGCGACCCGCCACGGCGTGTTCGAGAGCGGACACCCCTCGCCGCTCAACCGGGCCCGGGATTTTCCCGGCTCCGACCCGTTCGACCGGGCCAACCGCTGGCTCGCCGCGCACGGGCGCCCGCCGATCGACTGGCGCCTCGGCTGAGGCCGGCGGCGATCCCGCGAATGGGCTATTGCGGCTTGGCGGGCTCGGCGGGCTTCGCCGGCGCGGCGGGGTCCTGGCCGGCGGGGTCCTGGCCGGCGGGCAGGAGCACGTTCTTGGCCACCTTGCCCTCGGGCCCGTACTCACCGGCCACCGCGAGGCAGGCCTGGTCGCGGTTCTGCGCCATCTGGTTCGACATCAGCGTGAACATGGTCTGCACCCGGTTGCCGAACGGTCCGCGCGGCTGGACGTCGCCGATCTGCACGTTCTGCTTCGCCAGCAGGGCCTCGAACTGGTCGCTGCCGATCCGGTAGCCGCAGACGTTCGAGGCCGCGAAGATGTAGGCGGCGAATTCCAGGGCCCGCGGCGACGGGGCGTTCCGGATCTGCGCCTGCGCCGGCAGGGCCGCGAGCGTGACGGCGGCGAGGAATGTGATCCGGGTCGTAGTGGGGCGCATGCGCGGCGGTTCCTCGATCGGGGGCGGCCTCTCGCGGGCCGCCTCTGGCGGGCGGGACATAGGCCGGACCCGCGCGCGCGCCAATGCGACCGAAGATGCGGCCCGAGATGTCGGCAATTCACCCGTCCCGGTTCACGGCCCGTTCGCCATAGATCCAGGCGCCGGCCCGCGCGTCGACGAAAAGACGGTCGTTTTTCGACGGAACGCCCGGGTGAGAGAGAGTGTTAACCTGCTCGCGTCACGCCAGGACCTGCAGTGTGTCCAGATTCAGGCGGTCCGCATCGCATGTACGGCGTCCATCACCCGGCGGCCTCCATCCCACTCCCGGCTCGCGACGCCGACCGGCGCGCCCGGCCGGGTGCGCAAGGAGCCGCCAGCGCGGAGCGGCGCGGCGCGCCGGCGGTGCCGGTCGCGGCGGTCTGTCCGCACCGCGTCTCGCGCTGGGCCTGGGGCGAGGGCCTGCGGGCCGGGCAGGCCGTGGCGCTCCTGGTGCAGGATCTCGGGCAGGTCGAGGCCATGCGCCTCGGCCTCACCCGTCTCGGGCTCCGCGTCGTCTGCCTCGACTGCGCCGGCCGCGACGCGGCGCTGGCGGAAAGCCTCGCGCAGTCGGGCGCCGGGCTGGTCGTCGTCGATACCGCGCTCGCCGACGCCTATGCCGGCGTGATGGGCCGGCTCACCGCCTATCCGGCGGTGTGGTGGAACGGTCCGGGCGCCGACTACGCGAGCCTCGACCTCGCCCTGGCCGAGCACGCCTGACAACCGCCGCATCGCGGATCGCGAGTCGCGGCACCGTCGCGGACCTGAACCCTGCGTGCTACCGTCCGGCGACGCGACCGGCCCCGTGCCAGGGAGGCCGGCGCCGGGAGACGCCGCCATGACCGCAGCCCTTGCCACGGCCCACGCCGCCAGCCCGGAGGCGCCGGTGCTGTTGCGCAGCGACGCCGACGGGGTCGCGACGCTGACGCTGAACCGGCCGCAGGCCCGCAACGCCCTGTCGATGGCCCTGATGGGCGCGCTCCAGGCGCAGCTCGATGCGATCCGCGTGGATCCGTCCGTGCGGGTGGTGATCCTGGAGGGGGCCGGCCCCGCCTTCTGCGCCGGGCACGACCTCAAGGAGATGCGCGCCGATCCGTCCCGCGCGGCGACCGAGGCGGTGTTCCGCACCTGCGCGCGGCTGATGCTGAGCCTCACGCGCCTGCCGCAGCCGGTGATCGCCCGGGTGCACGGGATCGCCACCGCCGCCGGCTGCCAACTCGTGGCCACCTGCGATCTCGCCGTGTGCGCCGAGACCGCCCGCTTCGCCACGCCGGGGGTGCAGATCGGCCTGTTCTGCTCGACCCCGATGGTCGCCCTGTCACGCGCCGTATCGCGCAAGGCCGCCCTAGAGATGCTGCTGGTCGGTGAGCCGATCGACGCCGCGGAGGCCCAGCGGATCGGGCTGGTCAACCGCGTCGTGCCGGAGGCGGAGCTCGACGCGGCGGTGGGCGCCCTGGCGGCCCGGATCGCCGGGAAGGCCCGGCGCGTCCTGGCGATCGGCAAGGAGGCGTTCGGCCGGCAGATCGAGATGGGCCTGGAGGACGCCTACGGCTACACCGCCGAGGTCATGACCCGGAACATGATGATGGCCGACGCGCAGGAGGGGATCGACGCGTTCCTGGGCAAGCGGCCGCCCCGCTGGGAGCCGTGAGCCGGCGTCCCGGTCCGCGCACTGGCGCGATACGACGCAGGCCCTCCGGCGCGACGCGCATAGGTGATGGCGCCGCCCTGCCCTAGGATGAGGGGCCTGTCCGACCCTGCCGGGCTCGGCGCCGCCACGCGGAACGGCTGATGAGCACCCTCGACCTGCTCGGTCTGACGCTGTCCTTCTACGGCACGATGCCGCCGCCGCGGCCCCCGCGGCCGAACCGCAACGGCGCGACCTGGGCCGCCGCCGTGATCTTCGGCGGCGTCTGCCTCGCGACGATCGGGCCGATGATCACCATCTGGAGCTTTCACCGGCCCTATGCCGAGGCCAAGGCGCGCTGTATCGCTTCCGGCGGCCGGGTCCTGTACGGGGCCCTCGACGGCAGCGGACCCTATCGCTGCGAGCGGCCCGCGGCCGCCGCGCCCATTGCGCATCCGGCCAAGCCGGCGGATTAATCCGCCCGCCGCATGCGCTTCAGGTCGATCCGGCGCCTCCCGACGCGAACCCGGATAGCCTCACCTTGGAAAACGCGATCACCCGCTGGGTCCAGTCGACCGCCCTGATGCGGTCGGATGTCGAGGCCCTGATCGGCTTCGCGCTGGCGATCGGCGTCACCCTGCACGCCCTGCTGCGCAAGCGCCGGGTCAGCGTGGCGGTGGGCTGGATCGGGCTCGCGTGGCTGTCGCCGATCTTCGGCACCGCCCTGTACCTGACCTTCGGTATCAACCGGGTCTCGCGCCGCGCGCGGCGGCTGCGGACCAAGCCGTCCGACGCGACGCAGCTGCCCGACACCGACGACGCCGTGGTGCCGGAGGCGCTCTGGCCCCTCGACCGGGCGATCCGGCGGATCACGAGCCTGCCGGCCTTCGCGGGCAACACCGTGCAGATGTTCCGCAACGGCGACGCCGGCTATCCGCAGATGCTGGCGGCGATCCGCGCGGCGCGGTCCAGCATCGGCCTGTCGAGCTACATCTTCCGGGACGACGCCACCGGCCGCGAATTCTGCGACGCCCTCGTGGAGGCGAAGGCCCGGGGCGTGCAGGTCCGCGTCATCATCGACGGGATCGGCGGCGGCTATTTCCGGGCGCCGGTCTACCACCGCCTGACGGCCGCCGGGGTGCCGGCCGCCCTGTTCATGCACTCCGCCCTCCCCTGGCGGATGCCGTTCCTCAATCTGCGCTCGCACAAGAAGCTGCTGATCGTCGACGGCCGGATCGCCTTCACGGGCGGCCTCAACATCTCGCACCCGAACCGCGTCGCCCTGAAGCCCGAGCACCCGATCCGGGACACGCATTTCCGCCTGACCGGCCCCGTGGTCGAGCAGCTCGCCGCCGCGTTCGCGGCCGACTGGGCCTTCGTGGACGGCGAGATCCTCGACGGCCCCCCGTGGTTCGTCGACCTCGAGCCCTGCGGACCGAGCGTCGCCCGGGCGGTGACCTCCGGCCCGGACGCGGACGTCGAGAAGATCGAGCAGGTCATCCTCCAGGCGCTCGCCTGCGCGCGCCGGTCGGTGCGCTTCGTGACGCCCTACTTCCTTCCCGACGAGCTGGTGACCGGCGCCCTCGCCCAGGCCGCGACCCGGGGCATCACCGTCGACGTGATCATCCCGCGGGTCAGCGACCACCCGTACATCGACTGGGCGACCCGGGCGCATCTCGACCCGCTGCTGCGGGCCGGCGTGAACGTCTGGCTCGACGAGCCGCCCTTCGACCATTCCAAGGCGATGGTGGTCGACGACATCTGGTGCTTCGTCGGCAGCGCCAACTGGGACATGCGCAGCTTCCGGCTCAATTTCGAGCTGAACGTCGAGATCATCGACGCCGACCTCGCCGCCGACCTCGACCGGTTCATGCGCGGCAAGATGGAGGCGCGGCTCAGCCGGGAGGATCTCGCCGCGCGCGGCCTGCCGATCCGTCTGCGCGACGCAGGCGTGCGACTGCTGCTGCCATACCTTTGAAACGGGCGGGGGCGTGCGCCTCCGGCGCCGGGCCGAGATGGACGACGATCGGCCGGTGATCGGAGCGTCCCCGCGGCAGCACCGCGTGCGCGTGGCAGACAAGCCCGCGGGCGAGGCAGCGGTCGAGCCGCAGCGGCAGCACCTCGACCATCGCGTGGGTCGATTGCCGCGGTCCGACGTCGCGGAAGCCCGGGATCAGCGCCGGGCCGACGATATTGTAGTCGCCGAGCACGGCCGCTCGCGGCGGCAGCTCGCTGACGATGCGCCGCAGCTGGCGCCGGTTCAGCATCTGTCCGTGCGACAGGTGGACGTTGGCCACGCCGAACTCGCCGAGATCGAGGATCTGGCAGACCCGGTGCACGAGGGCGCCGGAGGGGAGCGCGATGACCCGGGGCGGCGCCGCCCAGGGCTTCGGGCTCCACATGGCGAGCCCGTGAATCCGGCCCGGCAGGGGCGCCCAGGCGTAGTGGCCGCCGATCCGGTCCAGCAGGAAGCCGATGGCGCGGGTCGCCTCCTGCATCAGCAGCAGGTCGGGCTTCTCCTGCGCGACGAGGGCGGCGACGTCGTCCACCGCCGCGCCGGTGCGCCGCAGCAAGTTCCAGCTCACGATCTTGAAGGGCTGGTGCGGCCGCTCGGCGGGGCGGATCGGCGTGACGGGTGACGGTGCGGGGGTGGAGCGGGCCGGGCGTGCAGCAGGATTCATCGGGCCGGTCTCGTACCTCAACGCGCGGCGCTCCCGCCACCGCCACGCTCTAACGCGCCCGGAGCCGGGACGTTCGACCGCATGCGCGCCGGGCGCGGGCGCGGTCCGACCTGGGCGCCCCACAGCCCATCGCCGGGCGACGCTTGAGGCCGACCCGGTCGGCGGCCTAAGAGCCGGCAGGGCGACGCCGGCCGCTCCGCGGATTGCCGCGCGCCGCCCTCCCACCGATCCCGTCCGGAGGCCATGACGGCGTTCAGCTTCATCCATGCCGCCGACCTGCATCTCGGCAGCCCGCTGTCGGGCCTCGCCGCGCGCGACGCGGAACTGGCCCGGCGCCTCGCCGCGGCGAGCCGGCAGGCCTTCGAGGATCTGGTGACCCAGGCGATCGAGCGGTCGGTCGCCTTCGTCGTTGTCGCGGGTGACGTCTACGACGGCGACTGGGCCGACACCACGATCGGCCTGTTCTTCGCCCGGCAGGTCGCCCGCCTCGACCGCGCCGGTATCCGGACGATCCTCGTGCGCGGCAACCACGACGCCGAGAGCGTCATCACGCGCTCGATCACGCTGCCGGCCTCCGTCCACGTCTTCCCGACCGCCCGCGCCGGCACCCTCCGCCTCGACGCGCTCCGCGTCGCGGTCCACGGCCGCAGCTTCCAGGGCCGGGCGGTGGAGGAGAACCTCTCGCTCACCTACCCGGCCGCCGTGCCGGGCTGGTTCAACCTCGGCGTCCTGCACACCTCCTGCACCGGCCACGCCGCCCACGAGACCTACGCCCCCTGCTCGGTCGCCGACCTCGCGGCCCGGGGCTACGAGTACTGGGCGCTGGGCCACATCCACGAGTACGCGGAGCTGTCCCGGGATCCCTGGATCGTGTTCCCCGGCAATCTCCAGGGCCGGAGCGTGCGCGAGTGCGGCGAGAAGGGCGCCGTCGTGGTCGACGTCGCCGACGGGCGGGTGACCGGCGTCAGCCGCCTGCCCCTCGACCGGGCGCGATTCGAGCAGATCACGGTCGACCTCGCGGCGGTGGCCGACGCGCGCGGCGCCGTCGAGGCCGTCGAGGCGGCGCTGAGGCCCCTGGCCGGGATCGCGGCGCGCCGGCTGCTCCTGGTCCGCGTCCACCTCGCCGGGACGACCCGGGCCCACGACGCCCTCGCGGCCGATCGCGAGTCCCTGACGGCCGAGATCCAGGCGGCCGCCCACCGGCTGCACGAGGACATCTGGCTGGAGCGCCTGAAGATCGAGACCCGCCGCCCGCGCGCCGCGGCGGAGCCGACCGGCGCCGCCATCGACCCCGCGGCCCTGCTCGCCGACCTCGACCGCGACCCCGAGTTCCGCGCCCGGGCGAAGGCGGCGCTGGCCGAGATCGGCGGCCGGATGCCGGGGACGGCCGCCGCCGAGGCCGACCTCGACGCGGAGTTCGACGCGCTCTGCGCCGAGGCCGAGGCCCTCGTCCTCGGACGCCTCGGCGGCCGGCACTGCTGAGGCGCGCGCCCATGGACCCCCGATGCGCCTGATCCGCCTCGCCCTCGAGCGCTACGGCGCCTTCACGGACCGCACCGTCGCGTTCCGGCCCGACGCGCGCCTGCACGTGGTGCTGGGCGCCAACGAGGCCGGCAAGAGCACCGCGCTGGCGGCGGTCACCGACCTGCTGTTCGGCTTCGGGAAGACGACGCCCTACGCCTTCCTGCACGACATGCCGCAGCTGCGCCTCGGCGCGGAGATCGCCGCCGCCGACGGACGCCGGCTGTCCTTCCGCCGCCGGAAGGGCAACAGCCGCACCCTCATCGACGCCGCCGACGCGCCGCTCGCCGACGACGCGCTGGCGCCGTTCCTCGGCGGCCTGTCCCGGACGGTGTTCTGCCGGGCCTTCGGGCTCGACGCGGCGAGCCTCCGGGCCGGGGGCCGCGAGATGGTCGACGTTGAGGGCGAGGTCGGCGCGAGCCTGTTCGCGGCGGGCTCGGGCCTGCGCGGCCTCACGGAGCTGCAGACGACGCTCGACGCGGAGGCCGACGCCATCTTCGCCCCGCGCCAGGCCAAGCACCGGACCTTCTACCAGGCGCTGGAGCGCCATGAGACGGCCCGGCGAGCGATCCGCGAGCGGGGCCTGCGCGCCGGCGACTGGCGCGCCCTGAACGACGAGATCGCCGCGGCGGCCGCGCAGCTCGAGGCGCTCCGGTCCGAGCAGAAGGCCGGCGCGGTCGCGCGCGCCCGGCTGGAGCGGTTCAAGCGCGTCCGCCCGATCATCGCCGAGATCGACGCGCTGGAGCGGCGCATCGCCGCCGAAACCGACCTCGTCGACGCGGATCCCGCCTGGATCGCCCGCCTGGGGGCGGCCCTGGACGCGTGCCGCGCCGCGGACGCCGAGGCGGAGCGGGCCGAGACCGCGCGCGACCGGGCCCGCGGCGAGGCCGAATCGGTGCCGGTCGAGCCGGGGCTGACCCATCGGGCGGACGAGATCCTGGCGGCGTTCAGCGGCACCCGGGAGTTCGAGAAGGGCGGCACCGACCTGCCCCGCATCGAGGGCGACGCCCACAAGGTCGGGCTGGATCTGGAGCGGCTGCGCGCCCGGATCGGCGTGCCCGACCTCGCCGCGCTCGAGGCCCGCCAGCCCCCGGACGCCGCGCGGGCGCGGACCGAGCGGCTGATCCGCGACGGTCGGACCCTGGCGGCCGCCGAGGAGCAGATCGCCCGCGACCTCGCCGCCGCCCGCGCCGAGCAGGAACGCCTCGCCCGCGAGGTGGAGGCGGCCGACGCGGCCCGGGATCCGACCCCGCTCCGGGAGGCGCTGAAGCCCCTCGCCCGACTGCACGAGTGGATCGCCGCCCGCGACACCCTCGACGGCGCGATCCGCCGGGAGGCGGCGCTGCTGCGCAACCAGGCCGAGCGGCTGTCGCCGCCGGTGCCCGACCTCGCCGCTCTCGTGCGGACGCCCCTGCCCGCCCCCGACACGGTCGCGCGCTACCGTCAGGGCCTCGAGGCGAAGACCCGCGAGCACGAACGGGCCGCCGACCGGTGCGACGCGGCCCGCCGGCAGGTCGCGGTCACCCGGGCGCGGCTGCGCGAGCGCGAGGCCGGCCGGCCCGTCGCCACCCGGGAGCGGCTCGACGCCCTGCGGTCAACCCGCGACGCGGCGTTCGCGCCGCTGCGCGACGCCCTCGCGGCCGGCCGGGCGGCCGCCGTCGCCGAGGTCGCGGCCTTCGAGCGCGCGCTCCTCGAGGCCGACCGCGTCGCGGACGAGCGCGCCTCCGACGCCGCCCGGGTCGCCGCCCACGCGGCCGACCTGGAACGGCTCGCCGCCGAGGAGGCGGAGGCCGCGCGAGCCGACGACGTCCTCGCCGGTCTCGCCGCGGAGATCGCGGCGGGCGAGGCGGCGTGGCGCGAGGCGTGGCGGCCTGCCGGGCTCGTGCCCGGTCCTCCGGCCGAGATGGCGGCCTGGCTCGCCGAGGTGGAGAGCCTGATCGAGGCCGAGCAGCGCCTCGCCGCGCAGCGGATCGAGGCCGACCGGCTCCTGGCACGGATCGAGGCCGCGCGGGGGCCCCTGGCCGACCTGCGCAGCCGCGCCGGCCTCGACGCCGCGCCGGACCTCGAGATCGCCGCCGCGCTGGACGGTCTCGAAGCGCGGATCGCCGCCTTGGCGAGCCGCTGGGAGGCCAACCTGCAGACCGCCGGCCTGCTGCGCGCGGCCGGACTGTCCGTCGCGCGGCTGGAAGCGAGCCTCGCGGAGACCGCCGCCCGCCGGGCCGCCTGGCGGGCCGACTGGGAGGCGGCGCTGCTGCCCCTCGGCCTCGACGGCACGGCCGGTCCGGAGGAGGCCGAGGGCGCGCTGGAGGCGTGGCGCAGCGTGCCCGACCGGCTGGCGGAGCGGGCCGCCCTGCAGCGCCGCTCGGCGGGGATCCGCCGGGACATGGAGGCGTTCCGAGCCAACGCCGCCGCCCTGGTCGAGGCCCTGGCGCCCGACCTCGCGGAGGTGTCGCCCGCCGGCGCGGTCCGATCGCTCCACGGCCGCCTCGTCGCCGCGCAGGCCCGCGAGGCGCGCCGCGCCGAGCTCGACCGCCGCCGCGACGAGGCCGAGGCCGCCCATCGCGGCGCCTGCGACTCGCGCGACGCGGCGCGGGCGACGCTCGCCCGGCAGGTGGCCGAGGTGATGCCGGACCTCGCCGCGGCACCGACGCCGGAGATCGACCGGCTGTTCGGCCGCCTCAGCGCGCGCGAGGCGCTGCGCGCCGAGCGCCTGCGGCTCCGCGGCACGCTCGCGGGCGCGGCGGACGGGCTTCCGGAGGCCGAGTTGCGCGCCGGCCTGGAGACCGTGTCGCCGGAGGCGATCGAGGCGGAGCTGGCGCGGCTGTCGCTCGAGGCCGACGAGCAGGCCGAGCGCGGGCAGGTCATCTTCGCGGACCGCGACCGGGCGGAGCGGCGGCGGGCGGAGCTCGAGGGCGGCACCGGCGCCGAGCTGGCCCTCGCGGAGCGCAAGGCCGCGGAGGCGGATCTCCAGGCGGCTTCCCGCTCCTGGGCCGTGCTGCGGCTCGCCGGTCTGATGCTCGGGCAGGCGGTCGCCCGCCACCGCGCGGGACAGCAGGACCCGCTCGTCACCCGGGCGGGCGCGCTGTTCCAGGCTCTCACCGGCGGCGCGTTCTCCGGTCTGGCGCAGATCTACGACGAGGCCGACACGCCGAAGCTCGCCGGGCAGCGCGCCGGCGGCGGCACGGTCGCGATCGAGGGCATGAGCGAGGGCACCCGCGATCAGCTCTATCTCGCCCTGCGGCTGGCCTATCTGGAGGATTACGCCGGCCGCGCCGAGCCGGCCCCCTTCATCGGCGACGACCTGTTCTCGACCTTCGACGAGACCCGGACCGGCTACGGCCTCGACGCGCTCGCGGCGATCGGCGCCCGGGTCCAGCCGATCCTGTTCACGCACCACCGCCACGTCGCGGACATCGCCCGCGACCGGCTCGGCGACGCCGTCGACGTCGTGACGCTCTAGGCGTCGCCGGCGGAGGGGTCGATCGTCCCCTCCCCGGCCACCGCGTCTCAGGCGCCCGCGCCCCCGAGGTAGCGCGCCTCCAGATGGGCCCGGAACGCCGCCGTGCCGAGCATCGTCCCGGTGGCGCGGGTGAGGAGGTCGTCGGTGTCGAGCAGGCTCCCCACCGCGTGGACATGCGTGCGGAGCCAGTCCCGCAGGGGGCCGAAATCGCCCTGCGCGAGGCAGCCCGGCAGCGCCGGCTCGGCCGCGCGGGCCGCCCGGAACAGCTGCGCGGCCGCCAGGGCGCCGAGCGTGTAGGTCGGGAAATACCCGAAGGCGCCGCTCGGCCAGTGGATGTCCTGGAGGCAGCCGACCCGGTCGTCGGGCACCGTGAGCCCGAGGAGGTCGCGCAGGCCGTCGTTGAACGCCCCCGGCAGGTCGCGCACCGCGAGGTCGCCCGCGATCATCGCGGTCTCCAGCCGGTAGCGCAGCAGGATATGGGCCGGGTAGGTCGCCTCGTCGGCATCCACCCGGATGAAGCCGGGCGCGACCCGGGTGTTGAGCGCGTGCAGGTTCTCCGGCGACCATTCGGGCCCGGACCGCCCGAACGCCGCCTGCAGGAGCGGCGCCAGGAAGGTGAAGAACTCCCGGCTCCGGCAGGCCTGCATCTCGACGATGAGCGACTGGCTCTCGTGCAGGCTCATGCCCCGCGCCGCCCCGACCGGCTGGTTGCGCCACGCCGCCGGCCGGCCCTGCTCGTAGAGGGCGTGCCCGGTCTCGTGAAGAACGCCCATCAGCGCCCGGCCGAAATCGGCCGCGTCGTAGCGCGTCGTGATCCGCACGTCGTCGGTGGCGCCGCCGCAGAACGGGTGCAGGCTGATGTCGAGCCGGCCGCGGGTGAAGTCGAAGCCGACTGCCTCCATCAGCTTTAGGCCGAGATCGCGCTGCACCGCCACGTCGAACGGGCCGGCGAGCGGGAGCGGTGCCGGCCGGGACGCCTGGATCTCCCGGGCGCGGGCGATCAGGGCCGGCAGCCAGTCGGTCAGGTCCGCGAAGAGCGGGTCTATCGTCGCCCGGCGCATGCCGGGATCGTAGCTGTCGAGCAGCGCGTCGTAGGGATCGAGGCCGAGGGCCGCGCCCTTCGCCTGGCCGATCTCCCGCTGGAGCCGCAGCACCTCGGCGAGGTGGGGTTCGAGGCGGCCGAAGTCGGCGTCGCGCCGCGCCTCGCGCCAGACCATCTCCGAGCGGGACACGGCGCGGGAGCTGGCCTCGACGAGGTCGCGGGGGACCGCTGTGGCGTGTCCTTGCGCGCGGCGCATCTCCCGCAGGTTGGCGGCGGGCCAGGGCTCGAGGCCCCCACCCTGCTCGGCTGCCGCCAGCTCCTCGGCGGCCTCGGGGGCGGTGAGCATCCCGTGGGCGAGCCCGCGCAGGATCGCGAGCTGGTCGCCGCGGGCCTCGGCGGCGCCGTCCGGCATCAGCGTCTGCGCGTCCCATCCGAGGATCCCGGCCGCGCCCTCCAAGGCGGCGAGCCGGGCGAAGCGCTGTTCGAGGGTCTGATAGGCGGTCATGCGATCTCCGGTCGGGTACGTCTCGCGGCGCGATGCGGCGGGTCTCATCCCGCCTGAAGCATCTCCAGTTCCAGCCAGCGGTCCTCCGCCTGCGACAGCTCCGTCTCGGCCTGGGCCAGCATGGTCGAGGCCTTGTCGAACCGGGCCGGGTCGCGGGCGTAGAGCTCGGGGTCGGCGAGGATCGTGCGGAGCTGGGCGATCGCCGCCTCCAGCTTCTCGATGCGGGCCGGCAGGGTCTTCAACTCGTGCTGGTCCTTGAAGCCGAGCTTGGGCTTGCCCGACGGCTGGGCGGCCGGCGCGGCGGCGCGCTCGCGCGACTCCTTCGCCTTCGGCGCGACGGTCCGCGCCTCGACGCCCTGGCCGCGCTGGACCAGCATGTCGCTGTAGCCGCCGGCATACTCGACCCAGCGGCCGGCGCCCTCCGAGACCAGCACGCTGCCGGCCACGCGGTCCAGGAAGTCGCGGTCGTGGCTCACCAGGATCAGCGTGCCCTGGTAGTCGCCCAGCATCTCCTGGAGCAGGTCGAGGGTCTCGAGGTCGAGGTCGTTGGTGGGCTCGTCGAGGACGAGGAGGTTGGCCGGCTGGGCCAGGGCCCGGGCGATCAGCAGCCGGTTGCGCTCGCCGCCGGAGAGAACCGAGACCGGCGTGCGCGCCTGCTCGGGCGTGAACAGGAAGTCCTTGAGATAGCCGATCACGTGGCGGCTCTGGCCGTTCACCGTGACGCTGTCGCCGCGGCCGCCGGTCAGCACGTCGGTGACGGTCATGCCGGGCTCCAGCACGGCGCGGGCCTGATCGAGCACCACCGGCAGCAGGTTGGTGCCGAGCACCACCTGCCCGGCATCCGGCGCGAGCCGGCCCATCAGCAGGTTGATCAGGGTGCTCTTGCCCGCGCCGTTCGCCCCGACGATGCCGAGCCGGTCGCCCCGCATCACCCGCAGGGACAGCCCGTCGACGATCCTGCGCTCGCCGTAGCTCTTCGCGATGTCCCGGGCCTCGACGACGAGGCTCCCGGAAGATTCGGCGTCCGAGGCCTGCATGCTGACGCTGCCCACGGGGCGGCGCACCTCGCGTCGGTTCTGCCGGAGTTCGTGCAGGTTGCCGAGGCGACGGACGTTGCGCTTGCGCCGCGCGGTGACGCCGTAGCGCAGCCAGTGCTCCTCGGCGGCGATCTTGCGGTCGAGCTTGTGCTGGTCCCGCTCCTCTTCCTCGAAGAAGGCGTCGCGCCACGCCTCGAAGCTGGAGAAGCCCTGGTCGATCCGGCGGGTCTCGCCGCGGTCGAGCCAGATCGTGGCCCGCGACAGGGCCGAGAGGAAGCGCCGATCGTGGCTGATCAGCACGAGGGCCGCGCGGGTGCCCTTCAACTCCGTCTCGAGCCACTCGATCGCCGGCAGGTCGAGATGGTTGGTGGGCTCGTCGAGGAGCAGCACGTCGGGCTCGGGGGCGAGCGCCTGCGCCAGCGCGGTGCGGCGCCCCTCGCCGCCGGAGAGCTTGCTCGGATCCTCCGCGCCGGTCAGGCCGAGGCTCTCCAGCAGGTAGCGGGCGCGGTGGGTCGATTCGCCCGGCGGCAGGCCGGCCTCGACGAAATCCAGGGTGGTGGCGAAGCCCGTGAAATCCGGCTCCTGCGCGAGGTAGCGGATCGTCGTGCCGGGCTGGACGAAGCGCCGGCCCCGGTCGGGCTCCGTGAGGCCCGCGGCGATCTTCATGAGCGTCGACTTCCCCGACCCGTTCCGGCCGACGAGGCAGGTGCGCTCGCCCGGCGCGATGGCGAGGCTCGCGCCCGTGATCAGCGGCGTACCGCCGAAGGTGAGCGCGACGTCCTGGAGGGTGAGGAGCGGGGGAGCGGCCATGGGCCGGCTTATGGCAGCGCGGGGCGGCCTGTTCAAACAGAGCCGCCCCCGTCGGTCGGCGCCCGGTCAGGCGATCGGGTTGGCCGGTCCCGTCGGCGGGCTGATCTCGGGCACGCCCGGATCGTTGACGGGGATCTCGGGCGGCTGGATGCCCGGCGCCTCCGCCGGGGTGTTCCCGGGGATCTCCGGCCCGGGCGGCTGGGTCGGCGCCTGCGGCGGATCGTAGGGGCGGTCCGGCACCGGCGTCGGCTGCGGCGGCACCTCGGGGACCTGCCCCGGGTCGGCGAGCGTGAAATCGGGCACCGTCATCCTCCGCGAGACCGGTGGTGCACAGCGGCACCGGTCCCGCGGAAACAGAGTGCGGCGGATCCGGTTCCGGAGGGCTACTTCTTCGTCAGCAGGAGGTTGCCCTCCTTGCTCGCCACCTTCTGGATCTTCTCGGCGAACAGGGCGAGGAGGAACGGCAGCTTCACCTCGAGGCGCACGCTCTCCGCGCCCACGTCGATCGTGCCGGCGATCTTCTGCGCCACCGCGGACACGCCGAAATCGAGCCGGTCGCCCGTCCAGGCGAGCTGGTCCACCGTGATTCCGCTCTTGGCCAGGAGGGCCCGCGCCTGATCCGTGCCGTGCTCCAGGCGCCGCTTGGCCTCGTCGCGGCCGAGGTCGTGCGGGATGTCGACGATGAGGGGCTTGGGCATGGGCGGGTGATCCGAGCTGAACCCGGCAGCAGATGGTGCGTCCGGGTCCGGCAGACAACGCCCCGGAGGCCGCCCCGCCCGCGCGGGGCGGAGGCGCGCCGGGGCGCTCGATGCCCGTGAAGGGTCAGTGCACGACCTGCAGCGACACGTAGCTGACGCCGCCCATGCCGAGGGCGCGGGCGGAGCCGCGCGACAGGTCGATGATGCGGCCGCGCACGAACGGACCGCGATCGTTGATGCGCACGACGATCGAGCGGCCGGTCCGCTTGTTCTCGACGCGGACCCGGGTGCCGAACGGCAGGCTGCGATGGGCGGCGGTCAGTCCGTTGGGGTTGAAACGCTCGCCGTTGGCGGTGCGATGGCCGCTCCCGTACCAGGAGGCCGCTCCGCTCTGGGCGGCAGCCGGGAGGCTTGTTCCGACGACGGTGGACAGCATTCCAAGCGAGACAACGAGCTTACCGAAACCGAACGACATTCTCGACGCATTCCCATTGTTTTTGTCGGGGCGGCGCCAGTCGTGCCCGAAACGGGCCGGAATATGGCAGGCTTTTTCGGGCTGTCGGGGTCACATTTTGGCCGATTTCGCGCTGGTCATCCCCATTACATGGCGGCTTATTTCAGTTTATTTCCGCTCTTGTTGCGGGTGATGCATTGGCGTGTGGTTCTGCGTATTCAGCAAGAACTGCTCGCCTCCGTCGGGGAGGATGAAAAATAGGACATCATTCTTAAGCCTTGCGCGGAGCGTGACCCTGCGTCCCGCTGAGGTGGAAGCGCGACCCGCCCGGCGCCCCTGGCACGACGATGATTGTCGTGCGCGGCTGTTTCCGAAGCACAGGCTGCCGCGGCCGCGCGCGACCCGCAGGGATAGAGTGTTGTCGCCCGATCCCGGCGGCGCCGCGCGGCCGGGTAACGGTTGCTTAATCTGTCGGAGGATTGTCCGGGCGCCCGGTCGGCAAAATCTGCAGCCCCAGAACGGGACGCGCCGGACGCGAAATCGACAACGTGACCTTTACCGTACCCGGCGCATGGTCTGCCGGTCAGTCGCGTAACCGGTGTTTGCCATGGCTTCCCCGCGTACCGTGGCTGCCGACGCCGTCGCCCGGAAACAGGTCTCGCGTGCCGGGCGGCCCGCGTCGGCGCCACGGATGGGTCTCGTACCCACCCAGCGTTCTCTGCCCCTCGACCAGGTACTCGTCGGGGACTGCATCGCGGCCATGAACGCCTTGCCGGCGTCGAGCGTCGACTGCGTGTTCGCCGATCCGCCCTACAACCTTCAGCTCGGCGACGCCGGCCTCCTGCGCCCGGACCAGAGCCGCGTCGACGCGGTCGACGACGACTGGGACAAGTTCGCGACCTTCGAGGCCTACGACACCTTCACCCGGGACTGGCTCGCCGCCTGCCGCCGCGTGATGAAGCCGAACGCGACCCTCTGGGTGATCGGGTCGTACCACAACATCTTCCGGGTCGGGAGCGCGTTGCAGGATCTCGGTTACTGGATCCTCAACGACATCGTCTGGCGCAAGGCCAACCCGATGCCGAACTTCCGCGGCAAGCGCTTCACCAACGCCCACGAGACCCTGATCTGGGCCTCGCGCTCGGCCGACTCGAAGGGCTACACCTTCCATTACGAGGCGCTGAAAGGGGGCAACGAGGACCTCCAGATGCGCTCGGACTGGTTCATCCCCCTCTGCACCGGCGAGGAGCGGCTGAAGGATGCGGAGGGCCGCAAGGTCCACCCGACCCAGAAGCCCGAGGCCCTGCTCGCCCGGACGCTGCTCGCGGCGACGAATCCCGGCGACGTGGTGCTCGACCCGTTCTTCGGCACCGGCACGACCGGCGCCGTCGCCAAGCGCCTCGGCCGCCGCTTCATCGGCATCGAGCGCGAGGCGACCTACGCCGAGGCGGCCCGGGAGCGGATCGCCGCCGTGGAGACCCTGTCGAGGGCCGCCCTCATGGTGGCGCCGACCAAGCGCGCCGAGCCGCGGGTCCCGTTCCTGTCGGTGATCGAGGCGGGCTATATCCGGCCGGGCGAGACCGTGACCGACGAGCGCCGCCGGTTCCGCGCCACGGTGCGCCCGGACGGCCAGCTCGACAACGGCCTCGTCATCGGCTCGATCCACAAGATCGGCGCGCTGGTGCAGGGCCTGCCGGCCTGCAACGGCTGGACGTTCTGGCACGTGGAGCGCGGCGGCAAGCCGGTGGTGATCGACAGCTACCGGGCCGGTCTCCGGCAGGCGATGGCCAACGGCTGAGCCAGCACACCGTATCTGCGAGCGGAGCGAAGCAGTCCAGCAGCGCCACGCAGACAGATGTCGCGCTGCCCTGGGTCGCTTCGCTGCGCTCGCGATGACGGTCGGCTACCGCTTCCGGGCCGGCCCCGGTCGCCGCGGCGATGACCAGGCCCGCGCCGGTGCGGGCGATGGCTCGACCTCCCCGTCGAACAGTTCGTCCGTCTCCTGCGGCGGCACCGGCGCCGCCTTCGGCTGCGGCTTCGGGACGGCGCGCACGCGCGGGCGCGGGTCCGGATCCGGCATCGAGACCGGTGGCTCCATCGCCGCCAGCAGCGGCATCGGCGGCGGTTCCTTCCTCGGGCGCCCGCGCGGCTTCTTCTCGGGCTCCGGCTTCGGGTCGAAGGCGTGCGCCAGGACCTTGCGCATGAGGCCGGGCAGCGGTTCGTCCGCGAGGGCGCCGCGCGGCGTGAAGCGCATGCCGGCCGGAGCCGGCGTCGCCAGCGCGACGCGGGCCACGAACACCGTCAGCTCCAGGGGAAAATGCGTGAAGCCGTGGCGGACGAGGCCCGGGAGCCGCTTCCACCGCGCGTCGAGGGGCGCGTCCAGCAGGGCGGCGGCCACGTCGTAATCCGGCTCCCAGGCGCTCCCCGGCGGCTCGGCCATGTTGCCGAGCAGCCCCTCGGGGGCGCGGGTCCGCAGCAGCACCGCCTCGTCGCCGCTGCGGATCGCCACGAAGGCGGCGCCGCGGCGGAGCGCCCCCTTGGCGACCCTGATCTTGCGCGGGAAGGTCTCCTGCGTGCCCAGCGACCGCGCCCGGCAGGGCCGCATCCACGGGCAGAGCGCGCAGGCGGGGCGCTTGGGCGTGCAGATCGTCGCGCCGAGGTCCATGAGCGCCTGGGCGAAGTCGCCCGGCCGCTGCTGCGGGACGAGCGCCTGCGTCAGGCGGCGGATCTCCGGCCGGCTGCCCGGGAGCGGCGCCTCCACCGCGTAGGCCCGGCTCAGGACCCGCTCGACATTGCCGTCGACGGCGGCCTCGGGCCGGTCGAACGCGATCGCGGCGATCGCGCCGGCCGTGTAGGCGCCGATTCCCGGGAGCTTGCGCAGGCCCTCGGCGGTGTCGGGGAAGCGCCCCCCGGCCGCCGCGACCGCCTTCGCGCAGGCGTGCAGATTGCGCGCGCGGGAGTAGTAGCCGAGGCCGGCCCAGGCCGACATCACCGCCTCCTCGGGGGCCTCGGCCAGGGCGAAGATGTCGGGGAAGCGCGTCAGGAAGCGCTCGAAATACGGCCGGACCGCCGCGATGGTGGTCTGCTGCAGCATCACCTCGGACAGCCAGACCCGGTAGGGATCGGGGGCCGCGCCGGCGAGCGCCCGCCAGGGCAGCACCCGCCGATGCCGGTCGTACCAGGCGAGCAGGTCGTCGGCGCGCGGTCCGGGACCGGCTTCAGGATCCGTGGCTGGGCGAGGCATGGGCGGGTCGACAGGGGTCGCGCTGCATAGCCGGAGCGCCGCGGCGATCATAGGGCGGCGAAAGCGCCGGCGCGTGCTCCCTTCGTCAACCATCCTGCGCTAACCTTCTCGGATCCACGGGGCCGGAACCACCATGGCGCGCGTCAAACCGCTGGCCGAACTGATCGAGAGTTGCATCGGGCCGGCCTTCGCGGCGCAGGGTTTCGCCTCGACCGACATCCTGGCCGCGTGGCCGGAGATCGTCGGCGAGCGGCTGGCCCGCTACTGCCGCCCGTCCAAGCTGGAATGGCCGAAGCGCCGCCGGAGCGACTCCGCCGCGCCCGAATCCGGCACGCTGGTCGTGCGCGTCGAGGGCGTCTTCGCGCTCGAGTTGCAGCATCTCGCACCGGTGGTGATCCAGCGGATCAACGCCCATTACGGCTGGGCCTGCGTCTCCCGGATCGTGCTGCAGCAGGACCGGGTCGGGCGCGCCGGCCGGGCGCCCGCCCGCGCGCGGGTCGATCCGGCCGCCGCCGTCGAGGTCCAGCGCGCCGTGGCGGGGATCGCCGATGATGGCCTGCGCGCGGCCCTCGACCGCCTCGGCACCGCCGCCGTGGCGACGCGCCCGGAGCGGTGAACGGTCGATTCGGTCACCTTGCCAGGACGGTCGCGCCCGAGTACCGGCATCCGGACGCCACGACTGATCAATCCGGCGGAGCCTGCCCGATGACGACGCGACGCGACGCTCTCAAGTTCTCCGGCCTCGCCCTCGGCGCCGGCCTCGCCCTGCCGTATCTCGGGCGGCCCGCCCGGGCGCAGAATTCCGAGATGGCGGCCCTGCTGCAGCCGGGCCCGCTCGGCGATGTCTGGCTCGGCCCGGCGGACGCCAAGTGCACGATCATCGAGTACGCCTCGATGACCTGCTCGCACTGCGCGGCCTTCCACCGGACCACGTGGCCGACCCTGAAGGAGCGCTACATCGACACCGGCAAGGTGCGGTTCACGCTCCGCGAATTCCCCCTCGACCCGCTGGCCACCGCGGCCTTCATGCTGGCGCGCTGCCAGGGCGACGCCAAGTACTACCCGATCACCGACCTGCTGTTCGATCAGCAGTCGGCCTGGGCCTTCACGCCGAAGCCCGTGGACGCGCTGGAGCAGATGCTCCGGCAGGCGGGCTACAACAAGCAGACCTTCGAGGCCTGCCTGAAGGACCAGAAGATCTACAGCGCGGTCAACGCCGTGAAGCAGCGCGGCCTCGACGTCTTCAAGGTGGATTCGACCCCGACCTTCTTCATCAACGGCGAGCGCTACACCGGCGAGATGACCGTCGAGGGGATGGAGAAGGTGATCAAGCCGATCATCGGCGCCTGATCGACCGGCCGGAGCCTCGTGCGCGACGCGGCTCCGGCGCATCGCACAAAGTTGGAATACCAGACTAAAATCAATTACTTACGGTGTATGGGGTTCGCCTTGACACTCAAGATAGGCGAAACTATGGTGCGCCCCGCTTGCTGGGGGTGTCCAGCCGGTTCCACAGCCTCCCGCCCGATGAGTTTTGAGCCGTGAACGGCGACGATCCGAGGGACGGGAGAGGGACCGAGCAGACGCCGACGGACAGCGAACTCTCCGCGAGGCTCAGACGTCTCGAGACGCAGATCGAACGGAAGCGGCCGCAGGCTGCTCCCGGTCATTCCACGCGCCCTCGGAACGGCGGGCCATCCTCGCTGGGCCAGGCCATGACGCTCTCCACGGAGTTCGTCGCGGGCGTGATCGCGGGGGGCATACTCGGCTGGATCGTCGATCATGTCTTCGGGACGAAGCCCTGGGGCCTGATCGTCCTCCTGATGCTGGGGTTCGTCGCGGGGGTCTACAACGTGATGCGGGCGTCGGGTTTCGCCGGCGCGCGTCCGGGACGGCGCGATCGGCAGGAGCCATAAGGCGCGCCGGTCAGTGGGGAATGTGGGGCGGCCGACACCCGTCGGCGCGCCGGACAAGAAGGGCGGAAGCGGGAATGGCGGTCACGATCGACCCGATCCATCAGTTCGAGCTGAAGCCGCTCGTGTCGCTGGGCCATATCGGCAACCAGCAGCTCGCGTTCACGCAGTCGGCCCTCTACATGTTCGCCGCCGTCGGCGTGATCGCGCTCATCACCATCGTGGCGACCGCGTCCCGCTCGGTCGTTCCGGGCCGCATGCAGTCGCTGGCCGAGATCTTCTACGAATTCATCGCCGACACCGTGCACCAGGCGACGGGCGACGGCGGCAAGCGGTTCATGCCGCTCGTGTTCTCGCTGTTCATGTTCGTGCTCGTCCTGAACCTGTTCGGCATGATCCCCTACGCCTTCGCGGTGACCAGCCACCTGATCATCACCTTCGGCCTCGCCGCGCTGGTGATCTCCACCGTGGTGATCTTCGGCGTGATGAAGCACGGCACCCACTTCTTCGGCCTGTTCGTGCCGTCGGGCGTGCCGAAGCCGCTCCTCGCGATCCTGGTCCCGATCGAGGTGATCTCGTTCATCTCGCGCCCGATCAGCCTGTCGGTCCGTCTGTTCGCCAACATGCTGGCCGGCCACATCGCGATGAAGATCTTCGCGTTCTTCGTGGTCCAGCTCCTTCTCGCGGGCGCCTGGAGCGTGCTATCGCCGCTCCCGCTGTTCCTGACGATCGCGCTGACCGCTCTCGAGTTCCTCGTTGCGGCGCTTCAGGCCTACGTCTTCGCGACGCTGACGGCGATCTACCTCAACGACGCCCTTCACCCCGGCCACTGATCGGCCGGCTCCACCCGCCGCAAACGTCACCGCACGTTTCGATCTGAAGAGACCTCAGGAGTTACCATGGATCCCGTCGCTGCGAAGTACATCGGCGCCGGCCTCGCCTGCCTCGGCATGGCGGGTGCGGGCATCGGCCTCGGCAACCTGTTCGGTCAGTTCCTCGCCGGCGCCCTTCGCAACCCGTCCGCGGCCGACGGCCAGCGCGCCACCCTGCTCCTGGGCTTCGCCCTCACCGAGGCGCTCGGCATCTTCTCGCTGCTGATCGCGCTGCTGCTGCTCTTCGCCGTCTGATCGGCGCCGGAGGCCGCGGTCCCCGCGGTCTCCTCCCGGGCCCCGGCCCGATGAACGGGTGGACGCTCCCGCGACGGGGCGTCCGCCTTCGTCCGTCACCGCGCCGGCGGTGGCCTCAGCGAACGGTGTCAGTGTAGCGGTCTCATGGCGCAGCCCAATCCCCTCACCACGCCGCCCCCGGGCGCCGACACGCAGGTCGTGCCGGGCCATGTCGAGCATACGGAAGCGCATTCCGGCGCCTTCCCGCCCTTCGAGACCTCGGGCTTCCTGGCGCAGCTGATCTGGCTCGCCCTGGCCTTCGGCCTCCTCTACTACCTGATGGACAAGATCGCGCTGCCGCGGATCCAGTCGATCCTGCACGCCCGCGCCGAGCGCCTGCGTGCCGACCTGGACCAGGCGCAGGCGATGAAGGCCGAGGCGGATGCTGCCGGCGTGGCCTTCGAGACCGCCCTCCGGGACGCCCAGGGCAAGGCGCGCGACATCGCGCAGACCACCCGGAACGAACTGGCCGCGGAAGCCGAGACCAAGCGCAAGGCGCTGGAGGACGAGCTGAACGCCAAGCTCTCCGCCTCCGAGGCGACGATCCGCACGCGGACCGAGGCCGCCATGGGCAACGTCCGCTCGATCGCGGGTGAGGCCGCGTCGGCCATCGTCGAGCGTCTGACCGGGCAGGCCCCGGACCGGATGAGCCTCGACCGCGCCCTCGACGCCACCGCACACTGACGGGATCCCACGATGCTGCTCGAAGCCGAATTCTGGGTCGCCGTCGCGTTCGTCATCTTCATGGGCATCGCCTGGAAGGCCGGCGCCTTCTCGACGATGCTCAAGGGCCTGGACGGGCGCGCCAACCGCGTCCGCCACGAGCTCGACGAGGCCAAGCGCCTGCGCGAGGAGGCCGCCGCCGTGCTGGCCGACTACAAGCGCCGCCGCGCCGAGGCCGAGAAGGAGGCCGAGTCGATCGTCGCCGGTGCCCGCGAGGAGGCCCAGCGCGCCGCCGAGGAAGGCCACCGCAAGCTGGACGACTTCCTGGCCCGCCGCACCAAGGCCGCCGAGACGAAGATCGCCCAGGCGGAAGCCCAGGCCGAGGCTCAGGTCCGCGCCGCCGCCGCGGAGGCCGCCGTGAAGGTCTCGGAGACGATCCTGCGCGAGCGGATGCAGGGCGACGCCGCCCAGAACCTGATCCGCGCGAGCCTCGGCGAGGTGCGGACCCGCATGCGCTCCTGATCCGGACGCAGCAGCGCGACGTTCACGAAAGCCGCCTCCGGGCGGCTTTTTTCATGGTCGACGGCCCCTGTGGGCCGACGCGATCCCGCCCGGCGCGGGATCGGGGGACGGGCCGCGCAGGACGCGCTTCCGACGCCGGGCGGAATCGGCGCGCGCCGCGGCGAACATCGAGGCCGTGACCGGCGTTCCCGACCCGTGAGGATGCGGAGACGTCATGGCGGAGAGACCACGGATCGTGATCGTCGGCGGCGGCGTCGCCGGGATCGAGGTGGCGACCAGCCTCGGACGCGGCGGCCGGGCCGACGTCACCCTCGCCGATCGCAGCCTCTCGCACGTCTGGAAGCCGATGCTGCACACCTTCGCGGCGGGTACGGCCCGGGCCGACCGGCAGAAGGTGGATCTCTTCGCCCAGGCGCGCCGCAACGGCTTCCGGTTCCAGCCCGGCGCCCTCGTGGGCATCGACCGGGCGGCCAGGCGCGTCCGGCTCGCGGTCGAGGCCGCGGAGGGGGTTCCGGAAGTGGAGCGCGCCTACGACCTGCTGGTGCTCGCCATCGGCAGCCGCGCCAACGATTTCGGCACGCCGGGCGTGGCCGAGCATTGCCTGACCATCGACGACCTGACCGAGGCCGAGCACTTCCACGAACAGCTGCGGTGCCATCTCCTGGCCCGGCTCGACGGCGGCGGCCTGCTGGAGATCGCCATCGTGGGCGGCGGTGCGACCGGCGTCGAGCTGGCCGCCGAGCTCAAGCACGCCATCAACCTCTTCGCGGCCTACGGCTCGCCCGACCTGCCGGGGCGCCTGCGCCTGACGCTGATCGAGAGCGGGCCGCGCCTGTTGCCGGCCTTCCCCGAGAAGGTGTCGCGCGCCGCCGCCCGCACCCTGTCGGATCTCGACGTCGAGGTCCGGACCGGCGCGACGGTGACGGCCGCGGACGCGGACGGGTTCATCCTGAAGGACGGCCGCCGCATCCCGGCCGGGCTGAAGGTTTGGGCCGCCGGCGTCAAGGCGCCGGACGTGCTCGCCGGCCTCGACGGCCTGGAGCGCTCGCGGGCCGGGCAACTCGTCGTCTGCCCGGACCTGCGCACGACCCGGGATCCGGCCATCATCGCCCTCGGCGACTGCGCCAGCCTCACCGACTGCCGGACCGGCCACCCCGTTCCGGCAACCGCGCAGGCCGCACGCCAGCAGGCGCAGCATCTCGCGCGCCATCTCGGCCGCGCGCTGGCCCGCGGGGATTCGCCCGACGCGGACCTGCCTCCGTTCCACTATGCCGAGAAGGGCGCGATCGTCTCGCTCGCGGATTTCAACGGCTGGGGCACGCTCGGCCGCTACACGTTCGGCGGCGGGCGCCTGAACGGGCTCTCGGCGCGGCTGACGCACGACCTCCTCTACCGGCAGCACCAGATCGGGCTCTACGGGCCGCTGCGCGGGACGATGACCTGGGTCCTCGACGATCTCGACCACCTGATCAGCCCGCCGGTGCGGCTCGACTGAGGCGGTCGGCGCGGATCCGGCGTCGCGGGCGACGCGCGGTGCCGCCCGGCTGCCCAGTCCTCGGCCCGAGTTCTCGGTCTCAGTCCGGACGTTCGCCCTCGACCGCCTTGGTCTCCTCGACCTCGGGGGCGACCTGCCCGTAGTTCAGCACCGCCACCAGCGCCACGCCGCCGAACGTGTTGCCGAGCAGCGTCGGAAGGAAGAACTTCACCGCGTAATCGTGCAGCGAGGCGGCGCCCGTGACTACGAGGTAGAAGGCCTCGACGGAGCCGGCCACGATGTGGGCGAGGCTGCAGAGCGCGACCAGCCACGTCATCAGGAGGATCACGAACGGCGCCGCGCTGGCGGTGGCCGGCAGGAACCAGACCATCAGGGCGATCATCCATCCGGCGAAGACGGCCTTGATGAAGGTCGCCCAGAAGCCGTGCGCGATGGCGTCGTGGCTGATCTCCGCGAAGGCCCGGAGGACCGGAGGCTCGAAGGCGCCGGAATAGGCCAGCAGCGTCGCGATCGCGAGCGTGCCCAGGATGTTGCCCGACAGCACGATCGTCCAGAGCCTGACGACGCGGAGCGCCGTCTTCACGGAGCGGTCGTGCAGGAGCGGCAGGATCGGCGTGATGGTGTTCTCGGTGAAGAGCTGCTGGCGCCCGAGGACGACGACCAGGAACCCGACCGCGTAGCCCATCGAGCTGACGATCTTGGCCCAGTCAGTCTCCGGGAGATGGCTTCGCAGCACGCCCGGCACGATCAGCGACAGGGCGATGCTGAGCCCGGCCGCGAAGGCGGAGAGGAACAGCGCGAGGCCGTGGCGGCGCAGTTCCTCGTCGCCCTCGAGCCGGATGACCTCGTGCAGGACGTAGGCGTCGGGCCGGCCGATCTCGGAGACTTCCTTCAGCAGCTCGTCCCGGCGCGTCTCGGGGTCGGCCCGCTTGTCCCTATCCCGCACCATCCGACAGCTCCGCTACGCAACACGATCGATCGGACGGGACGAGTCAGGCCGAGAGCCGCGCCAGAAGGGCCTCGACGGCGCCGCGCGCCTCGGCGAGGGCCTCCGGGTCCCGGCTGCGCACGACGATCCGGTTGCGGAAGCCCTCCGGCGTGATCGCCGGGTACGAGCCGATGGATACGGCTTGCCGCGCCCTCGCGATCTCGCCGAGGCCGCCCGCGTAGCTGCCCTCCGGGAGGCCGGCCGCCTCGATCGTCTCGGACAGCATCGCGGCGCCGCCCGTCAGCTTCGGGGCGATCGAGTCCAGCATGGCCTGCATGATGCTGGGCACGCCGGCCATCACGTGGACGTTGCCGATGCGGAAGCCCGGCGCCTTCGAGACGGGATTGGCGATCAGGTCGGCCCCGAACGGGATCCGCGCCATGCGCAGGCGGGCCTCGTTGAGATCCTCGGGTTTGTGCCGCTCCAGCAGCATCGCCCGGGCGCGCTCGTCGACGTCGATGCCGACCCCGAAGGCCTCGGCCACGCAGTCGGCGGTGATGTCGTCGTGGGTCGGGCCGATCCCGCCGGTGGTGAACAGGTAGGTGTAGCGGGCGCGCAGGGCGTTGACCGCCTCGACGATCATGGCCGCCTCGTCGGGCACGATCCGCACCTCGCGCAGGTCGATCCCGGCGGCGGTGAGGAAGTCGGCGATGGTGCCGATGTTCTTGTCCTTGGTGCGACCCGAGAGGATCTCGTCGCCGATGACGAGGATCGCGGCGGTGACGGATTCGGAAGGCTGGCTCATGGAACTCTGGCGTCGGGCGGGTCCTGCAGGCAGATAGCGCGACCGCGGCCCGCGACTACGTGAACCCCGAGGATCCCATGCAGTTCGCCGCGTCGCTGGTGCCGGGACGGCTCGTGCAGCGCTACAAGCGCTTCCTCGCCGATATCGACACCGATGACGGCCGCCTCACCGTTCACTGCCCCAATCCCGGAGCCATGCTCGGGCTCAACACGCCGGGCGCGCGCGTGCTGCTGTCGCGCTCGGGCAACCCCGCGCGCAAGCTGCCGCTCACCTGGGAGCTGGTGGAGGCCGACCTCCCCGGCGGGGCGCAGTGGGTCGGCATCAACACGATGCGGCCGAACGCGCTCGTGGCCGAGGCCTTCCGGGCCGGCGCGATCGCGGCGCTCGACGGCCACGACGCGCTGAGGCCCGAGGTGCGCTACGCGGCGGCCAGCCGGGTCGACTTCCTCGCGAGCGGCGCGGCTACGGGGCCATGCCACGTCGAGGTCAAGAACTGCCACCTGATGCGGCGGGCGGGCCTGGCCGAGTTCCCGGACTGCAAGGCGGCCCGCAGCGCCCGGCACATGCGCGACCTGGCGCAGGTCGTGGCCGAGGGCGGTCGCGCGCTGGTGGTCATCGTCGTGCAGATGCGGGCCGAGGCCTTCGACGTCGCCCGGGACATCGATCCCGCCTTCGACCGGGCGTTCCGCGAGGCGCGCGCGGCGGGCGTCGCGGTCCGCGCCTATCGCTGCGCCGTCGCGCCGGAGGGCGTCGCCATCGCCGAGGAGATCCCGGTGATCACGCCGGCCTGACGGCGCCGCGCTCGAACATCAGGTTGAGACGCGAGCGCGCGATCTCGCGGTAGCCGTAGCGCCCCAGATGCCGCAGCAGGTCGAGCTGCCACTGGCCGGTGCCGTTCTCGACCAGCAGGATCCGCGGCAGGAGCGCGTCCGGCGCCTCGCGGAGGAACGGTTCCAGGATCAGGTCCTCCGCGCCCTCGACGTCGAGCTTGATGGCGTCGACGCGGTCGAGGCCCTCGCTGCGCAGCAGGTCGAGGAGCGTCACCGCCGGCACGGTGATCCGCGCGCCCTCGTTGGTGCCGACGATGCGCAGGCTCGACTCGCCGCGGTTGCGCGGATCGATGAACAGGGTCAGCTCGCCGGCCTTGTCGGCCACCGCGCAGGCGACCGCCTTGACGGTGTGGAACGGGTTCTGGGCGATGTTGTAGGTCAGGCGGTCGAACACGTCCGGCTGCGGCTCGACGGCGACGATCCGCGCCCCCGGCCCCGAGAACGCGGCCACGCAGAGGGCGTAGGCGCCGACATTGGCGCCGATGTCGAGGAACACGCAGTCCCGCGGCAGGCGCTCCTGCAGCAGCGCCCGCTCCTCCGGATCGAAGAACTGCGGGGTGAAGAGCACCTTCTTCTCGCAGTTGTTGTTGTACGGGTGCAGCCGCATCCGCGCGCCGTAGCGGGTCACGTCGAGGGGCTTGCCCCCGAGGCGCGCGATCGCGATCCGGCGCAGGAACAGCGCGAGGCGCCGCCCGTACCAGGACTCGGCCGGGATCCGGTTCGTGCGGCGGGTGATCGCCGCCACGAGGCCGGACGGTTCGTAGGTGCCGTAGGGCTGCGTGTCCGTCATGACCGGGGCGGTTTGCCAGCCGGCGCTCCGACCCGCAAGCGGATCGATCCGCGTTGCTCCCGCGCGCCCGGGTGGTCTAAGCCGTGGCCGAGCTTGATGAACACAGGTTGCGTGGCATGGAGACCTTCAATTCCGACGGCGTGCGGATCGCCTATATCGACGTCCCGCCGGCGGACGGTCCGGGCAAGCCGATCCTGC
This sequence comes from Methylobacterium sp. D53M, assembly GCF_053345625.1. Lineage (NCBI taxonomy): Bacteria > Pseudomonadati > Pseudomonadota > Alphaproteobacteria > Hyphomicrobiales > Methylobacteriaceae > Methylobacterium > Methylobacterium sp. D53M. The sequence goes on along the minus strand of NZ_JBKFAL010000001.1, from coordinate 823,538 downwards.
TGATCCACGGATTCGCGTCGAACCACGCGGTCAACTGGGTCAACACCCAGTGGGTGAAGGCCCTGACCCAGGCCGGCTACCGCGCGATCGCGCTGGACAACCGCGGCCACGGCGAGAGCGAGAAGCTCTACGATCCGGCCGCCTACAGCTCCGAGGCCATGGCCGGCGACGCGGTCCGGCTCCTCGACCATCTCGGGATCGGGCGCGCCCACGTCATGGGCTACTCGATGGGCGGGCGGATCACCGCGCATCTCGCGCTCGACCACGCGGACCGGGTGCGCTCGGCCCTGATCGGCGGCCTCGGGATGCACCTGATCGAGGGCAAGGGCCTGCCCTCCGGCATCGCCGAGGCCCTGGAGGCGCCCGCCGGGACGCCCGCGCCCAACCCCACGGCGGCGGCCTTCCGGATGTTCGCCGAGCAGACCCGGAGCGACCTGCGGGCGCTCGCCGCCTGCATGCGCGGCTCGCGCCAGACGCTCAGCCGGGGCGAGCTCGCGCAGATCGAGGTGCCGGTCCTGGTCTCGGTCGGGACCCTCGACACGGTCGCGGGCTCGGGGCCGGCCCTCGCCGCCCTGATCCCGGACGCCCGGGCCCTCGAGATCGAGGGCAAGGACCACTCCACGGCGGTCGGCGCCAAGCCGCACCGGGACGGGGTGCTGGCCTTCCTGGCCGCGCAGCCCTGAGGCCTCAGCTCTTCAGCCGGTAGCCCGTGCGGAAGATGTAGGTCACGAGGCCGAGGCAGATCACCAGGAACAGCGCGGTCATGCCGAGGCTGACCGCGATGTTCACGTCCGCCTTGCCGAAGAACGCCCAGCGGAAACCGCTGATCAGGTACACGACCGGGTTCAGCAGGCTCACCGCGTGCCAGAACGGCGGCAGCATGCTGATCGCGTAGAAGCTGCCGCCCAGGAAGGTGAGCGGGGTCACGACGAGGAGCGGCACCAGCTGCAGCTTCTCGAACCCGTCGGCCCACAGGCCGATGACGAAGCCGAACAGGCTGAACGTCACAGCGGAGAGCAGCAAGAACCCGATCATCCAGAGCGGGTGGTCGATCCGCAGCGGCACGAACAGGGCCGAGGTGGCCAGGATGATCAGCCCGATCAGGATCGACTTCGAGGCCGCGGCGCCGACGAAGCCCAGCACCACCTCCAGCGGCGAGATCGGCGCCGACAGGATCTCGTAGATCGTGCCGGCGAAGCGCGGGAAGTAGATGCCGAACGAGGCGTTGGAGATGCTCTGCGTCAGCAGCGAGAGCATGATCAGGCCGGGCACGATGAACAGCCCGTAGGGCACGTCGTCGACCGCCGAGACCCGGGAGCCGATCGCCGCGCCGAAGACCACGAAGTACAGGGTCGTCGAGATGACGGGGGCCAGGATGCTCTGCCCGGCGGTGCGCCAGAAGCGGCCCATCTCGAACAGGTAGATGGCCCGGACCGCCGGCCAGTTCATGCTGAACGCCGCGCTCATGGCTGTGCCCTCTCCTCGCGCACGAGGCCGACGAAGATGTCCTCCAGCGAGCTCTGCTCGGTGTGGAGGTCGTTGAAGCGGATGCCCGCCGCCGCGAGGCCGGTCAGGAGCCCGGTGATGCCGGTGCGCTCGGCGCGGGTGTCGTAGGTGTAGACCAGCTCGGTCCCCTCCCCGCCGAGTGCCAGGCCGTAATCGGCGAGTTCCGGCGGTACCGCGGCGATCGGCTGCTGGAGGTGGAGCGTCAGCTGCTTGCGCCCGAGCTTGCGCATCAGCGCGGCCTTCTCCTCCACGAGGATGATCTCGCCCCGGCGGATCACGCCGATGCGGTCGGCCATCTCCTCGGCCTCCTCGATGTAGTGGGTGGTGAGGATGACGGTGACGCCCTGCTGGCGCAGGTCGCGCACGAGGCGCCACATGTCCTGGCGCAGCTCCACGTCGACGCCCGCGGTGGGCTCGTCGAGAAACAGCACCCGGGGCTCGTGCGACAACGCTTTGGCGATGAGCACCCGCCGCTTCATGCCGCCCGACAGGGTCATCAGCCGGCTGTCGCGCTTGTCCCAGAGGGACAGCGCCCGGAGGATCCGCTCGATATGCCCGGGATCCGGCCGCAGCCCGAACAGGCCGCGGGAGAAGCTCACGGTGTTCAGCACCGTCTCGAAGGCGTCGGTGGTGAGTTCCTGCGGGACGAGCCCGATGGCCCGGCGCGCGGCGCGGTAATCCGCCGCGATATCGTGGCCGTCGACCAGGACGGTCCCCGCACTCGCGGTGACGATCCCGCAGACGATGTTGATAAGCGTGGATTTGCCCGCTCCGTTCGGACCGAGCAGCGCGAAGATCTCGCCGCGCTCGATGGCGAGGTCGATGTCGCGCAGGGCTGTGAAGCCGGACGTGTAGGTCTTCGACAGCTTCGAGATGGAGATGATCGGCATCAGAGCCTGGTGCGAGCGGGAGCGTGCACGGGTCCGGCAGCCATGCTCAGGCACCGGACACGCGAGGGGCCGGCCGAGCGGGGCGCCTCCGGCGGCGGGCGCCCCTATAGCATGGTGAATGACCGGCGCTGACCGAGCCCGTGTGCGCCACCGCACCGCGAGGGCGCCCGCCGCTCACCGGCGGCCGAGGCGCTCCGCCAGCGCGAGGCACTCCTTGCGGAGTTCCGGATCCTCGATGCGCGAGAAGGCGGTCAGCAGGGCGGCGCATTCCGCGGCGCTCGGGCCGCCGGCTGCCGGGGACCCCGGCGGCCCGCGGAAGATCGAGACCGGGACGTTCAGCGCGTGGGCGATCTGGCGAAGCAGCACTTCCCGCTCGTGAGCGGATTTCGCCGTGCCGTCGAGATCGAATCCGCCCGCGTCCGTCATGATCTCTTCGAAACCAGTCCTTCGGCCGAGCTCGGATGCACGGGATGCCCACAGACGCTGCTCACGCGGCGCGCGGCACGACCATCCACACTTTCTCGGCGGGTGCAACCTACCGTTATGGTATCAGCTTGGCAGGGCCGCACTGTCCAGAACGCGCGGACAGCCACCCCGGACCGAGATCTTGTGCCGCTCATCTGTAATCGGCGAAGTCGGTTCAGCCTCCGTTCCGAATCAACATCCAGAAATACAATTGCCGGTAGCATGGTTCCGGCACTAGGCCGCTCGCCGAAGCGTGATCAGCGCGGCCAGGCCGATCAGGGTCGCTGCACCGAGGATCCGGCGCCAGGGATTCACGCCGCGCAGGAGCTCGTCGATCGCCCACCATGTCAACGCGATATCGGCCCCGAAGGACAGAGAGGAGGCCGGCAGCCAGGGGGCCAGCTCTCCCCTGTCCCGGGCCAGCCAGGCCGCGAGGCTCAGGCCCGCGAAGAGCCAGAGCGGCAGGTTCGGCCACTGCGCCACGGTGATCGCGCCGGTGGTCCTGTCGCGAAACATCCAGTCGACGGCCCGCCCGAAGGTCGTGCGCGGACGTGGGGACATGGCTCGAACCTTCGTGAGTTCCGGCCGGCGCAGATCGTGCCGCCCCGCCGGACCAGAATGAGCCGACGGCTCCGGAAGAGGTCTTAACACATCGGTAACGTTAGCAAACGGAAACCGTCGGTAAATCCCTAACGGATCCTGAAAGGACTCGCGAAAAATTCGTTAATCTGGTGATCATCGGTCATCGGAACGGCGGCCAATCAGCCGAACATCGAGGATCGATCATGAGCGCCCGTCTCGAAGACCTGAAGTTCATGCTGACGCTCAGCGCCGTGGTCCTGCTCGGCAGCGGCCTCGACGTCATCCTGCGCTGATTGCGCCAATCAACCCGGCCCGCGGCGCCGCGCCGCCGGACGTGAAGGCGCGTCCGAGCGCCGCGCGGGCGGCCGACGGACGAGCCTCCGGAGCACCGCCCCGGCCGGTCGTGTACGGGACGGCGATCAGCCGCGCGGCAGCGTCCGCGGGACGGCGCATCCCCCCGATCTCGACAATCGGGATCTGTCCGGAGCGAAGGAAGCTCCGCAAGTCCGCGGCCCGCGCCCGCCGCTCCGTCCGCATCTTGAGCACGGCGATCACGAGGCCGGCCAGCCCGGCCGCCTCCAAGAACGCCGCGACCACGTAGCCCGCAGCCATCCGCTTCCACCAACTGTATCGAGGAGAGGCCGCCCTCGCGGCGGCCGCCACCGATCTGCGGGGTCATGGTTAGCGGGGCCTTAACGGCTGCGTAGAAGTCCGCAGATCGCGCCGGCGTCGACACTCGCCACCCGCGTCCGGGGCGCGGTGCGAGCCTTTCTCGCGCAACGACGATCGGGCGCCGCGCAGGGTCCGCGCGTCGCGCCCGGGAGTCCCTTCGGGAAGCCGTGAGGCTCCGCCGGAGCGCTACCACATGTCGAGGGCGACGCGGGCCTCGTCCGACATGCGGCTCTGGTCCCACGGCGGGTCGAAGACCATGGTCACCGCGCAGGACTGGACCCCGGGCACGGCGGACACGGCGTTCTCGACCCAGCCGGGCATCTCGCCCGCGACCGGGCAGCCGGGCGCCGTGAGGGTCATGTCGATCGCGACGACGCGATCGTCGCCGATATCGACCTTGTAGATCAGCCCGAGCTCGTAGATGTCGGCCGGAATCTCGGGATCGTAGACCGTCTTCAGCGCCGCGACGATGTCGTCGGTCAGGCGGTCCAGTTCCGCCTGCGGGATCGTCGAGTCGCCGGCGACGTCGGGGGCGTTCTTGCCGCCCGTGATGGTGGCGTCGGTGCTCATCGCTTCACTCTCCCCGGGCCCGCGCGGGCGGGACCAGCCTCATCCCAGTATCAGGTGAACAGCATTTCTGCTCTGCCGAGCGCCTCGGCAAGGGCATCGATCTCGGCGGTCGTGTTGTAAAGCCCGAACGAGGCGCGGCAGGTCGAGGTGACGCCGAAGCGGTTGAGCAGCGGCATCGCGCAGTGGGTCCCGGCCCGCACCGCCACGCCCTGCCGGTCGATCACCGTGGCGATGTCGTGGGCGTGCGCGCCCTTCATCTCGAAGGCGATCACGCCGCCCTTGCCCGGTGCGGTGCCGATGAGGCGCAGGGCATTCATCGCGCCGAGGCGCTCCTGCGCGTAGGCCGTGAGCTTCGCCTCGTGGGCGGCGATCGCGTCGCGCCCGAGATTCATCATGTACTCGAGCGCGGCGCCGAGACCGACCGCCTCGATGATGGCCGGGGTGCCGGCCTCGAACCGGTGGGGCGGATCGTTGTAGGTGATCGCGTCCTCGCTCACCGTCCGGATCATCTCGCCGCCGCCCTGGTAGGGCGGCAGGCGCTCCAGCCATTCCTTCTTGCCGTAGAGCACGCCGATCCCGGTCGGGCCGTAGACTTTGTGGCCGGTGAAGACGAAGAAGTCGCAATCGAGCGCCCGCACGTCGACGGGCTGGTGCACCGCGCTCTGGGCCCCGTCGAGCAGCACCGGCACGCCGTGGGCGTGGGCGATGCGCACGATCTCGGCCGCGGGCGTCACCGTGCCGAGCACGTTCGACATGTGGGTGATCGCCACCATCTTGGTCCGCGGCGAGAACAGCTTCTCGTATTCCTCGACCAGGAAATTGCCCTCGTCGTCCACCGGCGCCCACTTGATCACGGCGCCCCGGCGCTCGCGCAGGAAGTGCCAGGGCACGATGTTGGAGTGGTGCTCCATGATCGAGAGGATGATCTCGTCCCCCTCCCCGATCAGGCCGGCCCAGCCCATCGACGAGGCCACGAGGTTGTAGGCCTCGGTGGCGTTGCGGGTGAAGATGATCTCGTCCGTCGAGGCGGCGTTGAGGAACTGGCGCGTGGTCTCGCGCGCGCCCTCGAAGCCCTCGGTGGCGGCGTTGGCCATGTAGTGCAGGCCGCGATGGACGTTGGCGTAGCCGGTCTCCATGCAGGCGACCATCGCGTCGATCACCTGCCGGGGCTTCTGCGCGGAGGCGGCGTTGTCGAGGTAGACGAGCGGCTTGCCGTAGACCTGCTGCGCCAGGATCGGGAAATCCTTCCGGATCGCCGCGACGTCGTAGGCGGGGGTGAGGACGGGTGCGTTCATGGTCGCGACCTTCCGAAGACTTCGCCGATCCCGGGAACAGCCCTCATCCCGAGGTGCCGGAGCGAAGCGGAGGCCTCGAAGGAGGCCTCCAGCTGGCGTTGCGATCCCTGGATCCCGCTCATCAGGGCCCGCTGCCGCGGCGCCCTCGGGACGGGATCAGGTTTCGAGGAGGGCCGGTCCGCGGAGCGGGACCGGCCGGGACGATCAGCCGCGCGCCTTCAGCCAGGCCTCGATCTCGCCGATGAGCGCCGCGCGGGCCTCCTCGTGCGTGACCGCCTCCACGGCCTCGCCGACGAAGGCCTGCACGAGCAGGCTCTCGGCGGTCGCGCGCGGCAGGCCGCGGGCCATCAGGTAGAACAGCAGGTCCTCGTCCGGCGCGCCGCAGGTGGCCCCGTGGCCGCAGGCGACGTCGTCGGCGAAGATCTCCAGCTCCGGCTTGTTCATCATCTGCCCCTCGTCGGTGAGGAGAAGGCAGTCGGACTTCATCTTGCCGTCGGTCTGCTGGGCAGCCTGACGGACGATGATCTTGCCCTGGAACACGCCGGTGGCGTCGCCGTCGATGATCCACTTGAACTGCTCGCGGCCGACGCCGCCGACCGCGGCATGGTCGGCGAGCAGCGTCGAGTCGGCGAGCTGACCCTTGCGCAGCATCGCGGCGCCGTTGACCACGACGTTGGTGTCGTCGCCCGCGACGTGGACGAAGATCTGGTGGCGCGACAGGACCGCTCCGGTCACGAGGTTCACGGTCTCGACCTGACCCTCCGCCTCGACCTTGAGCGACAGGGTCGAGAGCGCGATGGCGGCGTCGCCCTGCTTGTTCAGGCGGGTGTGCCGGAAGGCGGCCTTGGGGCCGACCACCACGTCGAGGGCGTCGTTCGGCTGGCAGGTGAGCCCGTCCGGACCCTCGTGGCTCTCCAGGAGACCGAACTCCGCGCCCTCGCCGATCTGGACGAGCACGCGGGTCGCCGTCGAGAACGGCGTGTTTCCGGCGCCCACGAAGCGCAGGTGCAGCGGCCGCGCCGGCTTCGCGCCGGGCGCCACCGTGATCAGCGCGCCGTCCGCCAGGAAGGCGGTGTTGAGCTGGTAGACCGGGTTCTCCCGGGCCTGCGCTACCGGCGCGAGCTGCTTCAGGTCGACATGCGCCTTCGTCAGCGCCTCGGACATCGCGACGACCGTGACGCCCTCGGGGATCCGGTCGAGATCCGACAGCTCGCGGACGAGATGGCCGTTCACGAAGGTCAGGCGCGCGGCCTCGATGCCGGAGAAGCCCTTCGCCCCGGCGACGGCCGCCCGAGCGGCGTCGAGGCTCGGCGCCTCGGCCGGGGGCGCGGCCTCGGTGATGGCGGCGCGCAGGTCCGTGTACTTGAAGGCCTCGACCCGCCGGCTCGGCAGGCCGGTCGCCTCGAAGAAGCGGAAGGCCTCCTCGCGGGCGATCGCCTTCTCGCTGGCGAAGCTCTGGCGGGCCGACTCGAACAGCTTCGACAGGCCGGCCTCGGCGGGGGAGCGGAGGTTCGTGACGTCGGCCATGGCTCAGGCCGCCTCCCCGGTGCGGTACTCGGCGTAGCCCGAGGCCTCGAGCTCGAGGGCGAGCTCCTTGCCGCCGGTCTTCACGATCTGGCCCTTCGACATGACGTGCACGGTGTCGGGCACGATGTGGTTGAGCAGGCGCTGGTAGTGGGTGATCACCAGGAACGAGCGGCCCTGGTCGCGGAGCGCGTTCACGCCCTCGGAGACGATCCGCAGGGCGTCGATGTCGAGGCCGGAATCGGTCTCGTCGAGCACGCAGAACTTCGGCTGCAGCAGCGCCATCTGGAGGATCTCCATGCGCTTCTTCTCGCCGCCGGAGAAGCCGACGTTGAGGGCGCGCTTGAGCATCTCCTTGTTGATCTCGAGCTTGTCGGCCGCGCCGTTCACCGCGCGGATGAAGTCCGGGGTCGACAGCTCGGCCTCGCCGCGCGCCTTGCGCTGCGCGTTCAGGCAGGCCTTGAGGAAGGTCATGGTGCCGACGCCGGGGATCTCCAGCGGGTACTGGAAGGCCAGGAAGATGCCGGCCGCGGCGCGCTCGTCGGCGGCCATCTCCAGAACGTTCTGCCCGTCGAGCAGGATCTCGCCGTCGAGAACCTCGTAATCCTCCTTGCCGGCGATGACGTAGGAGAGGGTCGACTTGCCCGAGCCGTTCGGGCCCATGATCGCCGCGACCTCGCCGTCGTTCACGGTCAGGTTGAGGCCGTTCAGGATGCGGTTGTCCTCGATCTGCACGACGAGGTTCTTGATTTCCAGCATGTCAGTCCAAGTCCTTCAAAACCATTCGTCCCGCATCGCCCGCAGGAACGCGGCGCTCCCGGCCGGGTAGCCGGAGAGGTCGCCGATCACCGCGTCGATGCCGCATCGGGGACAGAGGGCGGTGCCCTCATCGGCGATCCAGCCCGCGATCTCGTCCGGCGCGAAAACCTCGAGGCAGAAGAAGCATCCGCACAGGACGCTGCTCCTGACCTCGTCGGCGTGCCGCGCGCTGTGCCGATGGGCCGCGCGCAGCACGTCGTCGTCGTATCCGCCCAGGCGGTCAGCCCACCGAGCCTTCCAGGCTGATCGAGATCAGCTTCTGCGCCTCGACGGCGAACTCCATGGGCAGCTGCTGCAGCACGTCCCGGACGAAGCCGTTGACGATGAGCGCGGTCGCCTCCTCCTCGGAGAGGCCGCGCTGCTGGCAGTAGAACTTCTGCTCCTCGGAAATCTTCGAGGTCGTCGCTTCGTGCTCGAAGACGGCCGAGGCGTTCTTCGACTCGATGTAGGGCACGGTGTGCGCGCCGCACTGGTCGCCGATCAGCAGGGAGTCGCAGTTCGTGAAGTTGCGCGCGCCCTTGGCCTTCCGGTGCGCCGAGACGAGGCCCCGGTAGGTGTTCTGCGACCGGCCGGCCGAGATGCCCTTCGAGATGATCCGGCTCGTCGTGTTCTTGCCGAGATGGATCATCTTGGTGCCGGAATCGACCTGCTGCATGCCGTTCGACACCGCGATCGAGTAGAACTCGCCGCGGGAATCGTCGCCGCGCAGGATGCAGGACGGGTACTTCCAGGTGATCGCCGAGCCGGTCTCGACCTGGGTCCACGAGATCTTCGAGCGGGCGCCGCGGCAATCGCCGCGCTTCGTCACGAAGTTGTAGATGCCGCCCTTGCCCTCGTTGTCACCCGGGTACCAGTTCTGAACGGTCGAGTACTTGATCTCGGCATCGTCCAGGGCGACGAGTTCGACCACCGCGGCGTGGAGCTGGTTGTCGTCGCGCTTCGGGGCGGTGCAGCCCTCAAGGTACGAGACGTAGGAGCCCTTGTCGGCGATGATCAGCGTGCGCTCGAACTGGCCGGTGTCGCGCTCGTTGATGCGGAAGTAGGTCGACAGCTCCATCGGGCAGCGCACGCCCGGCGGGATGTAGACGAACGACCCGTCGGAGAAGACGGCCGAGTTCAGCGTCGCGAAGAAGTTGTCGGTCACCGGCACGACCGAGCCGAGGTACTTCTGCACCAGCTCGGGGTGCTCGCGCACCGCCTCGGAGATCGGCATGAAGATCACGCCGGCCTTCTCCAGCTCCTTCTTGAAGGTGGTGGCAACCGAGACCGAATCGAACACGGCGTCGACCGCGACCCGGCGCTCGGGCGCGATGCCCTCCAGCACCTCGACTTCGCGCAGCGGGATGCCGAGCTTCTCGTAGGTCTTCAGGATCTCGGGATCGATCTCGTCGAGCGATTCCGGCCCCTGCCGCTTCGGGGCGGCGTAGTAGTAGATGTCGTTGTAGTCGACCTTGTCGTAGGAGACGCGGGCCCACTCCGGCTCCTTCATGGTGAGCCAGCGCCGGTAGGCGTCGAGGCGCCACTCCAGCAGCCACGCGGGCTCGTTCTTCTTGGCCGAGATGAAGCGGACGACGTCCTCGGAGATGCCCTTCTCGGACTTCTCCATCTCGATCGTGGTCTCGAACCCGTACTTGTACTGGTCGAGGTCGATCGAGCGGACCCGGTCGATGGTTTCCTGCACAGCAGGCATCAGCGTCTCCTAGGCATCTCCGGCGTCAAGGACCGGGAAGCGTCTGTCGGAAAGCGGGGGTGCGGCGCTCAGGCCGCCTGGCCTCGCCGTCTATATAGGGTCTCCACGACCCGTTCGAAGGCGTCGAGGAAGCATGCCACCTCCTCGTCCACCGTGTTCCAGCCGAGGCTGACGCGCAGCGCCCCCCCGGCGAGGTCGGAACCGACGCCCATCGCGGCGAGCGTCGCCGAGCGCGCGACCTTGCCCGACGAGCAGGCCGAGCCCGACGACACCGCCACGCCGGCGAGGTCGAGGGCGATCAGGGCCGAGGGCGCGTCGAGCCCCGGGACCGAGAAACTCAGAGTGTTGGGCAGGCGCGACGCTCCGGCGGCGAACACCACCGCGTCCGGCGCCATGGTGCGCACGCCAGCCTCGATCCGGTCCCGAAGGGCGGAGAGGCGCGCGGCCTCCGCGTCGAGCGCCGCGCGGGCGATCCGGGCAGCCTCACCCATGCCGACGATGGCCGGCAGGCACTCGGTGCCGCAGCGCAGCCGCCGCTCCTGGCCGCCCCCGCGCAGGAAGGCGCTCTCCAGGCTGACGCCCTCGGCCAGGACCAGCGCGCCGACCCCCTTGGGCGCCGCGAACTTGTGGCCCGAGAGGGTCAGCGCGTCGAGGCCGAGCGCCGCCATGTCGAGGGGGATCTTGCCGGCCGCCTGTACGGCGTCGCTGTGGACCAGGGTCCGGCCGTGCGCCCGCGCCAGGCCGACGATCTCGGCCAGCGGCTGCACCGCGCCGGTCTCGTTGTTGGCGGCATGGACCGAGAGGAGCAGGGTCTCGTCGGCGAGAGCACCCAGGCGCGCCTCCAGGGCGGCGAGATCGACCACGCCGTCGGCGGTGACCGGGACTTCCTCGACGGCCGCGTCCGGGAACCGGTGACCGGCGGCGACGCAGGGATGCTCCGTGGCGGAGTGGAGCAGCCGCCTCGGGGCCGCCACGCCGCCGCGACGGAGGGCGCCCGACAGGACCGCGTTCGCCGCCTCGGTCCCGCCGCTGGTGAAGACGACCTGCTCGGGCCGGGCGTTCACGAGCGCCGCCACCTGGGTGCGGGCCGCTTCGAGGGCGGCCCGGGCCGCCCGTCCCTCCGCGTGGATCGAGGACGGGTTCCCGGGGAGCATGAGCGCGCGCGCGACCGCCTCCGCGACGTCCGGGCGGACCGGTGCGGTGGCGTTGTAGTCGAGATAGGCGCGTGCCCGGCTCATCCGCGTTCCGTTAAGCCCTCTGCTGCGGCGCGTCACAATTCCTTGCCCGCGCGCCGGCTCGCCGTGCTAAGGCGCGCCGAGACAATGAGATCCCGCCGACCCGGCACGGTCGGCGTGGCAGCCAACGCGGTGCTTCGGACGGGTTGTTTAGAATAGTTCTAATCGCCTAGAACTGTTCTAAGACTGCTTTTATGGTGCGCGCGCGACGAGTCAAGGCTGCTGCGCCGCCGGGTCGATAGCCCGGCGGGCGATCTCCGGAGCGAGAGACGAGCGATGCCCGAAGTGATCTTCACCGGCCCGGCCGGCCGCCTGGAAGGCCGTTACCAAGCTCCCAAGAAGCGCGGCGCGCCGATCGCCATCATCCTGCACCCGCACCCCCAGTTCGGGGGCACGATGAACAATCAGATCGTGTACAACCTGTTTTACACGTTCGCCAATCGCGGTTTCGCGGCCCTGCGCTTCAATTTCCGCGGGGTCGGACGCAGCCAGGGGTCATTCGACCACGGCTCGGGCGAGCTGTCGGACGCCGCGGCCGCCCTCGACTGGGTGCAGTCGGTCAACCCGGAGGCGAAGTCCTGCTGGATCGCGGGCGTGTCCTTCGGCTCGTGGATCGGGATGCAGCTCCTGATGCGCCGCCCCGAGATCGAAGGCTTCATCTCCATCGCCGCCATGGCGAACCGCTACGACTTCACCTTCCTGGCCCCCTGCCCCTCCTCCGGCCTGTTCGTGCACGGCTCCGAGGACCGCGTGGCGCCCGCCCGCGAGGTCATGCCGGTAATCGAGAAGGTGAAGACCCAGAAGGGCGTCATCATCGAGCACCAGATGGTCGAGGGCGCCAACCATTTCTTCGACGGCAAAGTCGAGGAACTGACCCAGACGGTCGACACCTACCTCGACAAGCGCCTCGGCAAGCGCGAGGAGGCGGCCTGACGGATCCGGCCCCGCGCCTTGACGGGGGGAGCCCCGGAGGAATAGGGCGCGGGTTTCGGAATTGAGACGCACCTTCGCAGGTCTGATGTCAGATAGCCCGTCCGACCATCCCGTCGTTCTCCTGGTGGAAGATGACGGCCTCCTTCTGATGGAGGCCTCGGACACCCTCGCGGATGCCGGCTTCACCGTCGTCGAGGCGACGCATGCCGACAAGGCGCTGAAGGTCCTGGAGAACCGCGACGACGTCGGCGTCCTGATGACCGACGTCGACATGCCGCAGGGATCGATGGACGGCTTCGCCCTGGCCCGCCTCGTCGCGCATCGCTGGCCCTCGATACCCGTGCTGGTGGTATCGGGCATGGGCACGCCCGGTCCCAACGACATGCCGGAGGGCGCCCGGTTCATCCCGAAGCCCTACGAGCCGACCACCCTGGTCCGGACCCTGCAGGCCTTCATCCGCCGCGCGGCTTGACGCACGGATCCGCTCGGGCTGACACCCGGTCCGGGCCCTGAACACCCGACCGAGAGCCATGACGGACAAGAATCGACCGCACCGCTTCGCGACCCGGGCCATACACGCCGGCGCGGCGCCCGATCCCGCCACGGGTGCCCGGGTCCAGCCGATCTACTTCACCAACGGCTTCGTCTTCGACTCGACCGAGCAGGCCGCCGACATCTTCGCGGGCCGCCGGACCGGCTTCTCCTACTCGCGCGGATCCAACCCGACGGTCGCCGCGCTGGAGCGCCGGATCGCCGATCTGGAAGGCGCGAAGGCGGGTGTGGCGGTGTCCTCCGGACAGTCGGCCATGCAGCTCATTCTGATGACGCTGTTGAAGAGCGGCGACGCCTACGTCGCGTCGCCGCGCCTGTTCGGCGGGTCGCTCGGCCTGATGCGCCGGCTTGATGGGCGCTACGACCTGAAGCCGCGCTTCGCGCGCGGTATGGCCCCGGAGGATTTCGAGGCGGCGATCACCCCGGACTGCCGGGCCATCTTCTGCGAATCGATCGTGAACCCCTGCGCGTCGGTGGTGGACCTCGACGGCATCGCCGCGGTGGCCCGCCGCCACAACCTGCCGCTCGTCGTCGACAACACCCTCGCCTCGCCGGCCCTGATCCGGCCGATCGAGCACGGCGCCGACATCGTCTGGCACTCCACCTCGAAGTTCCTGAGCGGCTCCGGCCAGACCATCGGCGGCGTGATCTGCGACGCCGGCCGCTTCGACTGGGCGAAGGCCGGTGGCTACAACCTGATCACCGAGCCCTGGCCGGACTACGACGGGCTGGTGCTCACCGAGGCCTTCCCGGCGACCCCCTTCGCGGCGGCGTGCCGGTTCTTCGGCCTGCGGGACCTCGGGCCCGGCCTGTCGCCGATGAACGCGTTCCTGACGCTGATGGGGATCGAGACCCTGCCGCTGCGCATGGAGCGTCACTGCGCCAACGCCCGGGCGGTGGCGGCCTTCCTGAAGGATCACCCGGCCGTGGCCTGGGTGAGCTACCCGATGTTGCCGGGCCAGACCGGCGAGGACCTCGCCCGCCGCTACACCCCGGACGGGCCGGGCTCGATCTTCACCTTCGCGCTGAAGGGCGGCGAGCCGGCGGCGCTGCGGTTCATCGCCGGCCTGGAGCTGATCTCGCACCTGGTGAACATCGGCGAGATCAAGTCGCTGGCGATCCACCCGTCCTCGACCACGCACCGGCAGCTGCCGGAGCACGAGAAGGCCGCCGCGCAGGTCGGGCCCGAGACCGTGCGGTTGTCGATCGGGCTGGAGAACGAGGCCGACCTCATCGCCGATCTCCAGCAGGCGCTGGATCGCCTCCTCTAGTCCGTCATCGCGAGCGCGGCGAAGCGACCCAGAGCCGCGCGATCTCGACGATCGTGAGGCCGCTGGATTGCTTCGCGCTGCCCGCGAGGACGGCCACGGCGGGCAGGGATTGGCCGCAACCGGGACGGCCTCAGCGCCGCCGCTCCAAGATCGACACGTAGTTGGCGACCGCCGCGCCGCCCATGTTGAAGATCCCGGCGAGCTCCGCCCCGGGCACCTGCATCTCACCGGCCTCGCCCATGAGCTGGAGGCAGGCCATGACGTGCATCGACACGCCGGTCGCCCCCACAGGATGACCCTTGGCCTTCAACCCGCCGGACGGGTTGATCGGCAGCCGGCCGCCCTTCTCGGCGAGTCCCTCGCGCACCACGCGAAAACCCTCGCCCGGGGCGGCGAGACCCATCGCCTCGTACTCGATCAGCTCGGCGATCGTGAAGCAGTCGTGGGTCTCCACGAAGGAGAGGTCCTCGTTGGCGATCCCGGCCTGGGCCCGCGCCCTCTCCCAGGCCATTCGCGCGCCCTTGAACTCTGCCGGGTCGCGGCGGGACAGGGGGAGAATGTCGTTGACGTGCGCGCGCGCGCGGAAGCCGATCGCCCGCTCCAGGCCCTCGGCGGTCTCGGCATCGGCCACCACAAGCGCCGCCGCCCCGTCAGAGATCAGCGAGCAGTCCGTGCGCCGCAGGGGGGCGGCGACGTAGGGGTTCTTGTCCGAGACCCGGTTGCAGAAGTCGAAGCCGAGGTCCTTGCGCAACTGCGCGTAGGGGTTGCCGACGCCGTTGCGGTGGTTCTTGGCGGCGATGCGGGCCAGCTCCTCACTGCGGTCGCCGTAGCGCTGGAAGTAGCCCGCCGCGATCCGCCCGAACACGCCCGCGAAGCCGCCCTCGATATCGGCCTCCTCCTTCCGGTAGGAGGCGCCCAGCAGGATGTCGCCGGTCTCTGCGACGGTCTTGGCCGTCATTTTCTCGGCGCCGATCACCAGGGCCACGCGGCCGCGGCCGCTGTCGACGAAGTCGAGGGCCGCGTAGAGCGCCGCCGACCCGGTGGCGCAGGCGTTCTCCAGGTGGGTCGCCGGCGCGTGGGCGAGGCCCGGCCGGTTCACCGCCACCAGCGAGCCCTCGAAGCCCTGCTTCGAGAAGCCGGTGTTCATCGAGCCCACGTAGATGCCGTCGACCTGCGACTCCTCGACGCCGGCATGGGCTAGCGCCTCCCCCGAGACCCGGGCGATCAGCCCCTCGACATCGGGCTCCTCGAGCTTGCCGAAGGGGGTGTGGGCCCAGCCCACGATGCAGGCGCGCGTCATCCGGTGACCTCCCGTGTGTGGACAGGACGATGGGCCCGCCACGGCCGCCGATCAAGACATACGCGGATTGTTCGACGCGCCGGACACGCCGGACGAAACCCGCCCGGGCCCGGCTCAGCGCAGGTGAAAGGCCACCCACGCGACGCCGACAAGCACTAGCGCGGTCAGCAGCCCCCGGGCGAGCGCGCGTCGGCGGTGTCTCACGGGGCGAACAGCTCCGGGTGGCGTGCGCGGAGCGCCAGGACCAGGGTGAGCGTCTTGAGGTCGGTGATCTCGGCGCGGTCGGCGCGGGCGGCGAGCTCGGCCAGCGGCATCTCGACCACCCGGATGTTCTCGTGCTCGCCCTCGGCCCCGCCGCCCGCCTCCGCGCGATCCGCCCGGCCGTAGGGCGCGAGGTAGAGATGGATCTTCTCGGTGGTCAGACTGGCGCAGGAATAGGTGGCGCCGACGAACTCGAGCGCCCGCAGGCGAAGGCCCACCTCCTCCAGCGCCTCCCGGCGGGCGTTCTCCTCCGGGCTGCCGGCGTCGATCAGGCCCGCCGGCGCCTCCAGCTGGACCTGCTCGCCGGCCGCGAAAAGCGGCGGCACCCGCAGCTCGCGCACGAGCGTCGCGACCTTCCGCTCCGGGTCGTAGGGCAGGATCCCGACCGAGTCGCCGTGGTCCTCGATCTCGCGCTCGACGACGGCCCCGTCGGCGAGGCGCACCCGCGCGATCCCGAAGCGGCTCCAGCCCTCGTGGACGAAGCGGATAGTGAGGATCTCGGCTTTCATGTGCACGCCCACTCCTCATCGCCTTACACGGAACCGTGTCCCCGGGTTCCGGGAACGCCGGCGCCCGCGGCCACGTTTGGTCGGACACGCGCATGGTCACGCTTCCGCGGGGCGCGCCGGTCAGGATCGATGCGGGCAGGATCGACGCAGGCAGGACCGATCGGCGGGCTCGGGAAGCGTTCGCGGCGCGACGGCGCAGCGATCTGGGTCGTCCTCGCCCTCATCTACATGGTCTTCGCCGGCTCGGTGAGCCTGAACGAGGGGATGGCCGCCGTCGGCTGCGCCAGTCTCGGCACGCTCTGGTGGTGGGGCGTCGGACGGCGCGGCGGGCTGCGCTTCCGCTTCGACCGTGAGGCGCTCCGCCCGCTCGGCCCCGCCATCCGCGACATGCCGCGTCAGAGCGCCCGCGTCGGGCTGCACCTCCTGCGCGCGGTCCTCGGTCGCGCCGGCGGCGGCGCGACCCGGGAGCGGAGCGCCGCCGAGATCGCCTGGGCCACGCCGGAGGGCGAGGCGGCGCCGGCGGCGCGGGCGGTCGGGTTGCTGGCCGCGTCGCTCGCCCCCGACAGCTACGTGCTCACCCTCGACCGCGCGCACGGAACCGTGGTGACGCACGGCCTGGAGGAGGCGCGATGAGCGTCTGGACGGTCGCCATCCTGGCGCTGCTGCCGCCGCTCGCGGTGGCCGCGGCGCTCGCGTGGCGGGGCAGACCCGGCCAGCGTTTCGCCGCCTACCAGCTCGCCGGCAGCGTCACGGTCCTGATCCTGACGCTGATGGCCTTCGCCACCGACCAGGCGTCGATCACCGATCTCGCCCTCACCCTGGTCCTGCTCAACCTGCCCGGCACGATGCTGCTCGCGGTCTTCCTAGAGCGCTGGATATGAGCGTCGCGATCGGCTCGGTCCTGGCCCTTGCCGTGGCAGCCGCGTGGCTCGCGGCCCTCGCCCTCTGGCGCCTGCCCCGGGCGCTCGACCGGATGCACGCCGTCGCGTTCCTGAACGTGGCGGCCGCGATCCTCGTGACGGTGGCGGCCTTCCTCGCGGACGGCGTCTCCGGGCGCTCGCTCAAGATCCTGGTGATGATGGTGGTGTTCCTCGCCTGGGCGGCGGTGCTGTCGCACGTCTCCGGCCGGGCCGTGTTGATGCGCGAGGGCCGCTCGGCATGACGGTCATCCTGCCGCTGCTCTTCCTGCTCACCGCGGTCTCCGGCACCGCCGTGGTCCTCGTGCGCGACCCCGCGCGGCAGGTCTTCGCCATCGCGGTCAACGGGCTCATCCTGGCGATCCTGTTCGACGCCCTCCAGGCCCCCGACGTCGCGCTCTCGGAGCTGGCGGTCGGTTCGGCGGCGGTGCCGCTCCTCTTCCTCGTGGCCCTGATGGCCGTGCGGACGCAGCCGCCCGAGGAGGAATCGTGAGCCCGCGCGCCCGCGTCGCGCTCCTGGCCGTCGCGGGCCTCGTCCTCCTCCCGGGCGCGGCCGCGGTGATCGCCGGCCTGCCGCCCTTCGGATCGACGATCGCCCAGTACGGTGCGCGCATCAACGCGATCACCCCGGAGGCGCGGCACGTCGCCAACATGGTGAGCGCGATCAACTTCGACCTGCGCGGCCTCGACACGCTCGGCGAGGAATTCATGCTGCTCGCCGCCATCACCGGCACTGTGGTGCTGCTGCGCGGACACCGCGGCGAGGGTACCACCGAGCGTGCCATGCGCCGGCCCGGCCGCGCCGTGATCCCGCGCTCGGAGGCGACGGTGCTCGCGTGCCGGATCGCCGGGCCGCTGACCTGCCTGTTCGGCCTTTACGTGGTGCTGCACGCCACCGTCACCCCCGGCGGTGGCTTCCAGGGCGGCGTGATCCTCGCCTCCGGGACCCTGCTGATCTACCTCGGCGAGGGCTATTCCGGCTGGCGCGACGCGGTCCACAGCCACTGGCTCGACGCCATGGAGGGTGGGGGCGCGCTCCTGTTCGCCCTGTGCGGACTGGCGCCGATGCTCGTGGGCGCCGCCTTCATGCAGAACATCCTGCCGCTCGGCACGTTTCGCGACCTGTTTTCCGGCGGCCTGATGCTGGTCGAGAACCTCGGCGTGGCCTTGGCGGTGACGGGTGGCTTCACCCAGCTCTTCCTGGAATTCATGGAGGAGACCCGCGAGGCCGAAGAGCCGGACGAACCCGGGGAGGAATCCGCGTGAGTGCGGTCACCAGTTTCTTGCCCTACGCGGTCGCCGCGTGGTTGTTCGGCGTCGGCCTCTACGGCATCACCACGAGCCGCAACTTCATCCACCTCGTCGGCTGCCTCGGCGTCTGCCAGTCGGCGACCTACGTGCTGCTGCTGGGCCTCGGCTATCGCTGGGGCAGTATCGCGCCGATCTTCTATGATCATCCACCGGGCACGCCGGCGGTCGATCCCGTGATGCAGGCCCTGGTGCTGACCGACATCGTCGTCGGCGCGACGCTCACCGCCCTGCTCCTCGTTCTGACGGTCCAGGCCTACAAGCGCGGCGGCAGCCTGGATCCGGAGAAGCTCCGGCCGATGCGGGCCGGGGGCAAGTCCGGCCGGAGCCAGGGTTCGAGCCAAGTCTCCGGCCAAGTTTCCAGCCAAGTCTCCGACGGTGGGCGCCAAGCCTCGTGACGTTCGCTCCCGCCGCCCTCCTGCCGCTCCCGGTCGCCATCCCGCTCGTGGTCTGTGCGGCGCTGCTCGCGACCGCGCACCTTCTGCCGGGCCGGGTGCCCGACATCCTGGCTCTGCTCGCGGCTCTCGCCGCGGCGATCCTCTCGGCCGTGATCGCCGGGCACGCGGCCGACAAGCCCCTCGTCTACTGGTTCGGGGGCTGGGAGCCGCGCGACGGCGTCCATCTCGGGATCGGCTTCTCGGTCGACGCGGCGAGCGGCTGGATCGCGGCGTTCATCGGCCTGCTCTACGCCCTGACCTTCGTGTTCGCCTGGGGCTTCTTCGACCGCACCCACGGCCACTTCCACATCCTGATGCTGCTGTTCCTGGCCGCCATGGTCGGGTTCTGCTTCACCCGGGACATGTTCAACCTGTTCGTGTGGTTCGAGGTGATGAGCGTCGCAGCTTTCGCGCTCACGGCCTATCACCTCGCGGAATCGTCGCTGTCGGGGGCCATCAATTTCACGGTGGTCAACAGCCTCGCGGGCTTCCTGATGCTCGGCGGCATCGGGCTGATCTACGCCCAGACCGGCACCCTCGATTTCGACGGCATCGCGGCCGCGGTGGCGCGGGGCGGCCGGGATCCGGTGGTGGCCGGGGCGTTCTGCCTCGTCGCGGCCGCCCTGATGATCAAGGGCGCGATCGTCCCGTTCCAGTTCTGGCTCGCCGACGCGCACGCGGTCGCGCCGAGCCCGGTCTCGGTGATCTTCTCCGGATCGATGGTCTCGCTCGGCCTGTTCGGCCTCGCGAAGGTGAGCGCCGTCGTGTTCGGCGGCTCCGATCAGGTCCAGCACGCCCTGCCGGGGCTCCTCATCGGCCTGGGCAGCTTCACCGCCCTCCTGGGCGGCTCGATGGCGCTGCTGCAGCGGCACCTCAAGCGGCTGCTCGCCTTCTCGACCATCTCGCACGCCGGCATCATGCTCACCGGCCTCGGCGCCCTCTCGGTTGACGGGACCGGCGGGATGCTCGTCTACGTGGTCGGGCACGGGCTGGTGAAGGGCGCCCTGTTCATGATCGCCGGCATCCTGCTCGCCACCCAGGCCAGCATCGACGAGATCGCCCTGCGCGGCCTCGGACGGGGGATCTGGCCCGCCGGCATCGCCATGGCCCTGGCCGGGCTGCTGCTCTGCGGCCTGCCCCTCGGCGTGCTCGACCAGGGCACGCGCCTCGTCCAGGGCGCGCTCTGCCAGCAGGGTCACGGGGTGGCGCTGGCGGCCGGTGCCATCGGCGCGGCGCTGACCGGGGCCGCGGTGCTGCGGGCCGCGGGCCGGATCTTCCTCGGCCTCGGGCCCGATCCCGGCGACGAGGCCGGCGCCCCGAGCGCGGACGAGCGCGAGAAGGCCAATCGGCCGCTCTGGCTGATGCTGGCGCCGTGCTGCCTTCTCCTCGCGCTCGATATCGGTCTGCCGGCGGCTCTCATCGAGCACGCCCTCCCGCGGGCGGCGTCGGCCTTCATGCATCGGCCGACCGTGCACGCGCTGGCGGAGGGGCCCGGCTGGCTCCCCTGGGCCTCGGTCGCCGCCGCTCTGGGCGGCGCGGGATACGGGCTGTTCCGCAGACATCTGCCCGCGTTCGTGGTCCGGCCGGTCAGCGCGACGCAATCCGCGCCGACCCGCGTGCTGGAAATGCTCCATAGCGGCTTGATCGGCGATTACGCCGCCTGGCTCGCCGTGGGCGTGGCGGCGATCGCGGCCGTGCTGGCCATCGCCTGAGCGCGCCCGTCGCCGCGCGCCTCAGCCGGCGGGCTCACGCGGGCTCGAGCCGGCACAGGCCATCGGCCAGCGGCTCGCTCGTGTATGCTTTCGGGAAACGCCTGGGGGAAATGGTGCCGCAAGAGGGATTCGAACCCCCGACCCCCTCATTACGAATGAGGTGCTCTACCAGCTGAGCTATTGCGGCCCTGGCCCCGACGGGACCGTCGGCGGCGCGCGGTGACCGGCGCCGGACGTGGCAGGCTCATAGCGGCCCGGCCTGCGTTAGGCAAGGCCACAGCCGGCGCTCGCGGGCGTCAGGCGGCTTGGTCCGACGCCAATTCATCCTGCAGGAACGCCGCCACCTCCGCCCGGTCCACGCCGGGGGCGATGAAGCTCTGGCCGATCCCTCGCGCGAGGATGAAGGTCAGCGCGCCGTCGCGGACCTTCTTGTCCTGGGTCATCGCGTCGAGGAGCGCCTCGGCGTCGCCGCACCCGCCCGGAACGGCCTGCAGACGGGTCGGCAGGCCGGCGAGCGCGAGATGGTTGGCGACCCGGCCCGCATCCTGGCCGGCGCAGAGCCCGAGGCGCGCCGAGAAGCGGAAGGCGAGCGCCATCCCGATCGCGACGCCCTCGCCGTGGACCAGGCGGGCGGAATCGTAGCCGGTCAGGCGCTCCAGGGCGTGGCCGAAGGTGTGACCGAGATTGAGCAGCGCCCGCTCGCCGTCCTCCCGCTCGTCGCGGGTGACCACCGCGGCCTTGGCCCGGCAGCAGGCGGCGACCGCCTGCTCGCGCTCCGGGCCGCCGGCGAAGATCCCGCGCCAGTTCGCCTCGCACCAGTCGAAGAAGCCCGGATCGGCGATCAGCCCGTACTTGGCGACCTCGGCGTAGCCGGCGCGCATCTCGCGCTCGGACAGGGTATCGAGGGCGGCCGTGTCGGCCAGGACGAGGCGCGGCTGGTGGAAGGCGCCGATCAGGTTCTTGCCCAGCGGCGCGTTGATGCCGGTCTTGCCCCCGACCGAGGAATCGACCTGCGCGAGCAGGCTCGTCGGCACCTGCACGAAGCGCACGCCGCGCCGCAGGGTGGCGGCCGCGAAGCCCGCGAGGTCGCCGACCACGCCGCCGCCCAGCGCCACGACGAGGTCGCCGCGCTCGACCTTGAGGGCGAGCAGCCCGTCGCAGACCTCCGCGTAGCCCGCGTAGGATTTGGAGGCCTCGCCCGGCGCCACCGTCACCACGCCCGCCTGGAGGCCGGCGCGCTCCAGGCTGGTCCGCAGCCGCGCGGCGTAGAGCGCGCCGACCGTCGCGTCCGTCACGATCGCCGCCCGGCGCGCCCCGAGCGCGGCGACCGCGGTGCCGGCTGTGTCGATCAGCCCGCGCCCGATCTGGATGTCGTAGGCGCGGCCGGCGTCGAGGGGCACGTGGACGGTCAGGAGGTCCGGACGGGGCTCGGTCATGGATCGGTTCGCTCGGGTCTCACTGGGCGGCCACCGGGATGGATCCTTCGCCGCTGAGATGGGCATCCAGCGCCTCCAGTACGTCCTGGACGACCCGGTCGTGCGAGACCTCCCGCGAGATGACCATCACGTCGGCGGCGGCGTAGACCGGGTGGCGCACGGCCATCAGGTCGCGCATCGTCGCCTCGGGATCCTCGGTCTGCAGCAGCGGGCGGTTGCCGCGCTTGCGGACCCGCCGCATCAGCACGTCCAGATCGGCCTTCAGCCAGACGGAGACCGCCGATTCAGCGATGCGCGCGCGGGTCGCCTCGCGCAGGTAGGCGCCGCCGCCCGTCGCCAGGACCAGCGGGCCGGCCCGCAGCAGGCGCGAGATCACCCGCTCCTCGCCGTCGCGGAAGCTCGGCTCGCCGTAGATCGCGAAGATGTCGGGGATCGTCAGGCCAGCCGCGGCCTCGATCTCGATGTCGGCATCCTTGAAGATCAGGCCGAGGCGGCTCGCCAGACGCCGGCCGACGGTGCTCTTGCCCGCTCCCATGAGGCCGACGAGCACGATCGAGCGCAGGCCGAGCGCGCGGCGCAGACGCGCCTCGATCGGTTCCCCCGCCTCCTCCCCGCTCATGGCCTCCTGCATCGACTCCTGCATCGCATCCGTGCGGCGTCCCCGCCTCTCCACCGGCCCCCGCGCGCCTGTCGCCCGGGCAGCCTCACATCCTGCGGCAGGCTCTTAGCGCGATTCAAGCGGCCTGCGAAACGCATCCCTGTGTCGTCGTGGGCCTTGTCAGCGCCTCGTTCACGTGGTCGAACCCGGGCATCGGCGGCGGCTCGGAGAAGGCCTTCGCCCGCCCCCTCCCCGCCGCCAGCGCCCGTCTGCCCGAGGTTCGACCGACGTGCCGACCCTGTTCCGTTTCTTTGCCACCCTCGCGATCCTGGCGGGTCTGGTCTACGCGGCCATGTTCGCGCTCGCGCATTTCGTCCAGCCGACGCCGCGGGAGATGAGCGTGACCATCCCCGCCTCGAAGCTGCAGCCGGGCAACCGTTGAGCGGGCCGGAGGGCAGCGGCGACGCCGCCCGGGCGCCGCGCCCCGAGGTCGCCGAGTACCTCGACATGCTGGCCGCCGAGCGCGGTGCCGGGCTGAACACCCTGAGCGCCTACCGCCGGGATCTGGACGATTACCTCGACTTTCTCGCGCGCTCGGGCACGGCGCTCGGCGACGTGGAGGCCGGCACGCTGCGGGCCTTCCTGATCGACCTCGAGACCCGGGGCCTGAAGGCGTCCTCGGCGGCGCGGCGCCTGTCGTGCGTGCGCGGTTTCCACAAGTTCCTCTACGCCGAGGGCGGCGCCGAGAGCGATCCGAGCGTCGCGGTGTCCGGTCCGCGCCGCGGGCGCGCGCTCCCCAAGGTCCTGTCCATCGCGGAGGTCGACCGGCTGCTCGCCACGGCGCAGGCGGCCGCCGCCGCCGATCAGGCCCCCGGCCCGGCCCGGCGGGCGCGCCGGATGGCGTGCCTGCTCGAGCTGCTCTACGCCACGGGCCTGCGCGTCTCGGAACTGGTCGCCCTGCCCCGCGCGGCGGGCGCGACGCGCGAGCGCTACCTCATCGTCAAGGGCAAGGGCGGCCGCGAGCGCCTCGTGCCCCTGACCGATGCGGCCCGCACCGCGATGGCGGTGCATCTTCCGGCCGTGCCGGAGGACAACCCGTGGCTGTTTCCCGCCGACAGCGACAGCGGCTATCTCACCCGGCAGGCCTTCGCCCGCGATCTCAAGGTGCTGGCCTCGGCGGCGGGGCTCCACCCAGATCGGGTGAGCCCCCACGTGCTCCGCCACGCTTTCGCGAGTCACCTCCTGCAGAACGGCGCCGACCTGCGCATCGTCCAGGAGCTGCTCGGCCACGCCGACATCTCGACGACGCAGATCTACACGCACGTCCTCGACGAGCGCCTGAAGGCGATGGTCCGCGATCTGCATCCGTTGATGGATGGCTGAGCGCTGCCGGGCGGATGGTGTGGCAACTCTCGGTCGGTCGCCCCAATTGTATACGTTTAGCGAACTGCCTAGAAGTAGCCCCTCGCCATACCGGTACGCGAGCCAGCCTTTACCAGAGAGAGTTTTCCTATGTCAGGCCCCACGGCCTCGCAGATCGGCATCGAGCCGGATCGAGCGGGGCACACGCGTGCCGACCAGCTTTCGCAGCGGGAGCGGCAGCGCCTCGACAATCAGCTGTGCTTCGCGGTCTACGCCGCCGCGCACGCGTTCGGCCGCGCCTACCGCAACCTCCTGGGGCGCCACGAACTGACCTATCCGCAATACCTCGTCCTGCTGGTCTTGTGGGAGCAGGACGGATTGTCGGTCAAGGAGATCGGGAACCGCCTGTTCCTGGATTCGGGGACGCTGACGCCGCTCCTGAAGCGCCTGGAAGCCTCCGGGCGCGTGCGCCGCGCCCGCGACAGGGTCGACGAGCGTCAGGTCAGCATCTTCCTCACCGCCGCCGGCGAGGCGCTGCGCGAGGAACTCGCCTGCCTGCCCGACGAGGCGGGGGGCATGACCGGTCTCGATATCCAGGGCCGCAAAGACCTTCTTCAGGATCTCGTCACGCTCAGGCTGAGCCTGCAGGCCGGCCTCACGCCCGACTAGGGCGCGGCCGGAGCCCCGGGAGCGGCCGGGCGGCCGCTCCCGGTTCGTACCGATCTTCGCCTCTCAGGACTGCGTCTTGAGGTAGGCGATGACGTCATTGATCTTCTTGTCGTCGGGGTAGCCCTGGAAGATCATCTTGGTGCCGGGCACCTTCGCCTTCGGGTTCTTCAGCCACTCGTGCAGGTTGGCCTCATCCCAGGTGATGCCGGAGTTCTTCAGGGCGGCGGAGTAGTTGTAGCCCTCGTAGGTGCCCGCCTTGCGGCCGACGACGCCCTTCAGGTCGGGACCCACGCCGTTCTTCTGGAAGTTGTGGCACGCCTTGCAGGGGGCGAACGCCTTCTCGCCGGCCGCGGCGTCGCCGGCGTCCTGGGCCTGCGCGGCGAACGGCATCACGACGGCAAGGACGGCGCCGAAAACGAGTGAACGCATGGATTTCCTCCTGTTGGCCGCCGCTTGGGCAGCGATGCGGGCAGAGCTTGCCTGCCTGGAACAGCTCTAAATGAATGTGCCCGGCGCGCGCAACGGCCCAGTCTGGGATAGCCGTCATCCGGGGCCGGTTGGCGGCTGCTGCAGGCCGCCGCCCCACTCAACACCGCGTGAACGGATTGGCTCCGTGCGACGGCGCGCGGCGCCGTTCCCTCAGATCCCGTGATAGGTCCGATACCAGTCGACGAAGCGCCCGATCCCGGTCTTCAGCGGCGTGGCGGGCCGGAAGCCGGCGTCCCGCACGAGGTCGTCGATGTCGGCGTAGGTCGCCGGGACGTCGCCGGGCTGCATCGGCAGGAGGATCTTCTCCGCCTTGCGGCCCAGGGCGTCCTCGAGGAGCGCGATCATCTCCAGGAGCGCCACCGGCTCGTTATTGCCGATGTTGTAGATCCTGTAGGGGGCGGAGCTGGTCCCGGGATCCGGCGCCGCGCCGCTCCACGCGGGGTCGGGCGCGGCCGGCCGATCGGCCAGGGCCCGGATCCCCGCGACGATGTCGTCGATGTAGGTGAAGTCCCGGAGCATCCGCCCTTCGTTGAACACGCGGATCGGTTCGCCCGCCAGGATCGCGCGGGTGAACAGGTACAGCGCCATGTCGGGCCGGCCCCAGGGGCCGTAGACGGTGAAGAAGCGCAGACCCGTCGTGGGCAGGCCGTAGAGATGGCTGTAGCTGTGCGCCATCAGCTCGTTCGCCTTCTTGGTCGCGGCGTAGAGGCTGAGCGGATGGTCGACGTTCTGGTGCACCGAGAACGGCATCGCGGTGACGCCGCCGTAGACGGAGCTGGAGGACGCGTACAGGAGGTGTCCCACGCCGCCGTGGCGGCAGGCCTCGAGGATGTTCAGGAAGCCGACGAGGTTGCTCGCCGCGTAGGCGTGCGGATCGGTGAGGGAGTAGCGCACGCCGGCCTGGGCCGCGAGGTGGATCACCGTGCGGAACGCGTGGCGGCGGAACAGCGCGTCGAGGCCGTCGCGGTCGGCGAGGTCGAGGCGCGCGAAGCTGTAGCCCGGGAAATCCGCGAGGCGTTGCAGCCGGGCTTCCTTGAGGCGCACGTCGTAATAGGCGTTGACGCTGTCCAGCCCGACGACCTGCCGGCCGTCCTCGAGGAGGCGCAGGGCGAGCTGGTTCCCGATGAAGCCTGCGACGCCGGTGATCAGTACAGGTGGCAGGGACATGCGCGCGGACCGACGGGCTGACTGGCCGCCCGGGGTCGAGCTGTAGCATGGGGTATGGGCGCGACAAATCGGTGTCCGACATGAGCCTGCCGACATGAGCCTGCCGACGCTCCGAGCGGCCTGTCGCGCGGGCGCGTGACGCGCTAGGCTCGCGGCTGCCGTGCAGCCCGATCCGAGACCGCTCCCCGACAGCCTGACGCGCCTGCTGACCGTGCCCGAGCAGCGCCCGGTCCGGGCGCGTCCCGAGCCTTCGCTGAGGGAGCGGGCTTCGGAGCCGCGCTCCGCACACGCGGCGCTTGAAGCGGCGATCCTCCGCGGCTTCGTGTTCGGTCTCTCGGGGCTCGTCTGGCTCGTCGTGCTGGCGCTGTCGGTCCGGCATATCGCGCACTGATCGCGCCCCGAGCCCCCCGCAGCCCCGGCGTGACGCTGTGGATATCGGTGGTGCGCCTGTTCGCCCGCGTCCTCAATCAGTACGCGAACAGCCAAGTTCGCTATTGAGGCGGCCAGACCGGGGGCGGCTCGACGGCGAGGATGGGACGATGTCTCTGACAGGGCGTTTCTGGTTCCGGAAGACCTGGACGGGGCGGCTGGTGCTCCTGGTCGAGGAGGAGCGCCCCCGCTGGTTCGGCCGCGGCTCCGGCAAGCCGCGCTGGCGCAACGCCAAGCTCCTCGATTTCGCCGAGCCCGAGCTGCGGCCGCTCATGGCGATGGAGAAGCAGCACCGCGCGGGCGGTTCCAGCGGCCAGGTGCGGGCGCTGCGCCCGGTCCCGTCCGCGCCGGCCGCGCGCGCCGCGCACGGCTGAGGGCCGAGACAGGGGGGCGCGCCGCATCTGGTCCGACGCGCGGCCATCACCACCTGTCGTGGGTCGCTCCGCCCGGGGCGGCACCCCTGCAATCGGTGAAGACCATGCCGCGCTACTTCTTCCACTCGCAGATCGGCGAGGACGTCATCTCCGACCCGACCGGGATCGAGCTGCGGGATCCGGACGCGGCCTGGGAGGCGGCGCGGGAGACGATCCGCGCCGCCCTGCGCCAGCCGCAGGATCAGGCCCGGCTGATGACGGCGCGCCTCGTGGTCACGGACGACGACGGCGAGGTCGTGCTGGAATTCCCGTTCAGCGAGGCCGTGGCGCTGCCCGCCGACGCGGACCCGACGCGTCACTGAGATCGGCGACGCGCGCGCTCCGCGCCCTACATCGCGCCGCAGCCCACCGGAACGGAGCTGCGCCCGTATGGATACGCCACCGAACGACCTCGATGCCCGCGCCCTCGGCCGGGCCGCGCCCGCCAAAGGGCTCGCCCGGGAAGCCTGCCCCTACGCGGAGGGGACGGAGGCGCGCGCGCTCTGGCTGGCCGGTTACGACGCGGCCCTGGCGGAGGGCGAGACGCCCGTGACCGGCGGTCTCGCCAAGCACCCGGTCGACGGGTCGGCCCGCTGATGGACGCCCGGACCGCACCGCATCCCGGCGCGCATCATTCGACTCTCGACCGCAAGTCGGTCGGGGCCGTCGTCCTGGGCAACGCCCTCGAATTCTACGACTTCACCGTCTACGCCTTCTTCGCCAAGCCGATCGGCGAGGCCTTCTTCCCGGCGAACGACCCGACCCACAGCCTGTTGGCATCGCTCGCCCTGTTCGGCATCGGCTACGTCATGCGGCCCATCGGCGGTGTGCTGATCGGCGCCTTCGCGGACCGGGCCGGCCGCAAGCCCGCGATGCTGATCACCATCGCGCTGATGGCCGTCGGCATGCTCATGCTGGCCGCCTGCCCCTCCTACGCTACGATCGGCGGCTGGGCGCAGGTCATCGTCATCGCCGGACGCCTCGTGCAGGGCCTCGCCCTCGGCGGCGAGGTCGGTCCCTCGACCGCCTTCCTGCTGGAGGCCGCGCCCCCGGACCGGCGCGGCTTCGTGACGAGCTGGCAGATCGCCAGCCAGGGCTGCGCCGCCCTGTTCGCCGGGATCATCGCGACCGCCCTGGCGCTCGCGGTCGGCGACCAAGCGATGGCGCAGTGGGGCTGGCGGCTGATGTTCGCCCTCGGCCTGTGCGTCGTACCGGTCGGCCTCATCATCCGCAGCCACCTGCCCGAGACCGCCGGCGCCGAGGAGGATCCGCACGCGGCGGCCTCGACGATGGCGGTGGTCGGCCGGCTCCTGCGCGAGCACGGCCGCCTGCTGGGCCTGACCTTCCTGGTCATCGCGGCCTCGACCGTGTCGAACGCGGTCGGCACCAACATGCCGGTCTTCGCGGGCGCGACCCTCGGCCTGAGCGAGACCGCCGCGACGGCGGTGCCGATCGCCCTCGGGCTCGCCTCGGTGATCTTCCCGCTGCTCGGCGGCTGGCTGGCCGACCGGTACGGGCGGCGACCGGTGATGATCTGGCCGCGGGCGCTGATCCTGATCCTGGCGGTCCCGGCCTTCGCCTGGGTGGTGCGGGCGCCGAGCGCTGCCAGCGTCTACGCGGTCACCTTCCTGCTCTCGGCGCTATCGTCCATCAACGCGGCGGCCGTGATCGTCGGCATTCCCGAGGCCCTGCCGCGGGCGGTGCGCAGCGCCGGGTTGTCGATCGTCTACGCGGTCTCCGTCTCGGTGTTCGGCGGCAGCACGAACTACGTGGTGAACTGGCTGATCGCCGCGACCGGCGACCGGCTCGCGCCGGCCTACTACCTCGCCGCATTCAGCCTCGTCGGGACGATCGCCGCGTTCCTGCTGCCCGAGACCCGCGGAAGGGACCTCGACGCCGACGCGGAGGCCTGAGTCGGTCGCGCCGGGGCGTTCCGCATTATGTATGCACGTGCTGCATCGGGGCGCGTCATCCATGCGCCCATCGCGGGGCCGACGCCGAGCGGATGTGCGCCCGCGCACGGATCTCGCCGCGGAGAGGCCGGTTGCCCGAGCCAACGCTAGGTGTGCAGGCGCGGCGGGCCTAGATCGGCCCGATGCCCAAGTCCCTCGAGACGCGCCGCCCGCTGGTCCTCGCCGCGGTCATGGCGTCGATGTTCATGATCGCCATCGAGGCGACGATCGTCTCGACGGCGATGCCGCAGATCGCCGGTCATCTGGGCGACCTTCACCTCTACGCCTGGGTGTTCGCGTCCTTCCTGTTGACGCAGACGGCCACCACGGTGGTGTTCGGCAAGCTCTCGGACCTCTACGGACGCCGGCCAGTCCTGCTGTTCGGCATCGCGGTGTTCCTGACGGGCTCCCTCCTGTGCGGGCTCGCGTGGTCGATGCCCTCGCTGATCCTGTTCCGCCTCATCCAGGGCGTCGGCGCAGGGGCGATCCAGCCGGTGAGCCTGACCGTCATCGGCGACCTTTACGCGGTGCGGGAACGCGGCAAGGTCCAGGGCTACCTCGCGAGTGTCTGGGGGATCTCGTCGGTGGCCGGCCCGCTGGTCGGCGGCCTGATCATCGGCCACCTGAGCTGGCCCTGGATCTTCTGGATCAACCTGCCGATCGGCGTGATCGCGGCCGGCCTGTTCCTGCGCTACCTCCACGAGGGCGTCGAGCGCCGCCCGCGCCAGATTGACGCGATCGGTGCGGCCCTGTTCACCGCCGCCATCGCGGCGCTGATGATCGCGCTGACCGAGGCGGGCGAGTCGGCCGAAGCGGCCCTGTGGCCGGCGGTGGCCTTCGTGGTGGCCGCGACCCTGTTCGTCGTCCAGGAGCGGCGCGCGCCGGACCCGATGCTCGACATCCGCCTGTGGTTGCAGCGCCCCATCGCGACCGCCAACACCGCGACGCTGCTCTCCGGCATGACGGTGATCGGGCTCACGGCGTTCCTGCCGATGTACGTGCAGGGCGTCATGCGGCAGTCGCCCCTGATCGCCGGACTGACCCTGACCCTGATGGTGCTCGGCTGGCCGATCGGCGCCACGACGGCGGCGCGCAACTTCGTGCGGTTCGGTCTGCGCCCGATCCTGCTGGTCGGCGCGACGCTCCTGCCCCTCGGCGCGGTCGCCTTCGTGGCCCTCGGGCCCGACACCTCCCCGGCGGTGGCGGCCTGCGGCTCGGTCGTGATGGGGCTCGGCATGGGCTTCCTGTCCACGGCCGCCATCGTGATCATTCAGGACAGCGTCGCCTGGGCGCAGCGCGGGGCGGCGACGGCCTCCAACATCTTCTCGCGCAACCTCGGCTCGACGCTCGGCGCGACCGTCCTCGGCGCGGTGCTGAATTACCGGCTCGCGAACCCGTCGAGCGGCCCGGCGGTGAACTCTGATCAGCTGCGGCGCCTGCTCGACGATCCGGCAAGCCTCGGGGCCGGCGGCGAGGCGATCCGGGCCGGCTTGGAGCACGCCCTGCACGGCACGTTCTGGACGGTGTTCGCCGTGGCGGGGCTGACCCTGCTCCTGTCGCTGCTGGTCCCGCCGGTGGCGATCTCCGACCGGCCGCGCGAGCTCGCCGTCGAGTGAAGGGAGCGGCTTTCGCCGAGGGAGAGGCGCCGCAGGCGCGGCGCCGGCCGAGCGATCCCGTCTCCACAGCGGGCCTTTGACTGTCCCGCCGGAGGCCCCTAGCGTCGGCTCATGCCCCTCGTGCCGCCCCCGCGCCCCGCAGCCCAGCAAGCGGCGGACATCCCGCCGACCAGCGTGCTCAACGCCAACCAGCCGGAATGGTCGGTCGGCGAGCTCGCGGGCGCCCTGAAGCGCACCCTCGAGGACGCCTTCGGGCACGTCCGGCTGCGCGGGGAGATCTCGGGGTATCGCGGCCAGCACGGCTCGGGCCACGCCTATTTCTCCCTGAAGGACGGGCAGGCGCGGATCGATGCGGTGGTCTGGAAGGGCGTGTTCGGACGCCTGCGCCAGCGGCCGCAGGAGGGGTTGGAGGTCGTCGCCACCGGCCGCATCACGACCTTCGCGGGCAAGTCCTCGTACCAGATCGTCATCGAGAGCCTGGAGCCCGCGGGGCTCGGCGCCTGGATGGCGCTCCTGGAGGAGCGCAAGAAGCAGCTCGCGGCCGAGGGCCTCTTCGCGCCGGACCACAAGCGGCCGATCCCCTACCTGCCGCGGGTCGTCGGCGTCGTCACCTCGCCGACCGGCGCGGTGATCCGCGACATCCTCCACCGGCTGGAGGACCGCTTTCCCCGTCCGGTCCTCGTCTGGCCGGTGCGGGTCCAGGGCGACGGCGCGGCCGAGGAGGTCGCGGCCGCGATCCGCGGCTTCAACGCCCTCGCGGCCGGGGGGCCGATCCCGCGCCCGGACGTGCTCATCGTGGCCCGCGGCGGCGGCTCGATCGAGGATCTCTGGGCCTTCAACGAGGAATGCGTCGTCCGCGCCGCCTTCGCGAGCGCGATCCCGCTGATCTCGGCGGTGGGGCACGAGACCGACACCACGCTGATCGACTACGTCTCGGATCGCCGCGCGCCGACCCCGACGGGCGCCGCCGAGATGGCGGTGCCGGTCCGCGCCGACCTGATCGCCACGGTGGCGGACCTGTCGGCCCGCGGCCGGGGGGCGGTCGGGCGCCGGATCGACCGCGACCGGTCGGACCTGCGCGCCCTCGGACGCGCCCTTCCGAGCGCCGACGCCCTGCTGGCGGCCAAGCGCCAGCGGCTCGACCTCGCCGAGGCGCGCCTCGCCCCGGCGCTGGCGGCGGGCGCGAGCCGCCACCGCGCGCGGCTCCAGCTGCTCCTCGACCGGATGGCTCGCCGCTCGCCCGACGTGGCCCTCGCCAACGCCCGCGCCCGGCTGGCGCGGATCGACCACCGGCCGCTCCACGCCCTGCGCAACGACGTCCAGCGCAAGGGCGAGGCCCTGGTCCAGCTCGGGCGCCGCCTCGTCGTCGCGCGCGAGGCCAGCCTGGAACGGGCCCGGGCGCTGCAGGCGCGCCGCACCGACCGGCTCCTCGCCCTGTCGGAGCGCCTCGCCCAGGCGGGCGCGCGCGGCATCGAGCGGCGCCGCGACCGGCTCGACGGTCTGGCGGGCCTGCTCGGCTCGCTCAGCTACCGCGCGGTGCTCGACCGGGGCTACGTGCTGGTGCGCGACGCCGCGGGGCTGCCCGTCCGCCGCGCCGCGGAGGCGGCGGCCGCCCAGCGCCTCAGCCTGCAATTCGCCGACGGGACCGTGACGGCCGTGCCCGACGGGACGGCCGATCCGTCCCTGTCGGCCGCTCCATCCCCGTCCGCGAAGCCCGCTCGGCGCGGCGGCGCGGCCGCGCCGGCGACGGCCGGCAAGCGGACCGGCGCGAGCCCCGCCCCCACGCGGCAGGGCTCGCTGTTCGACGCCTGAAACGGTCGCCGCGGCCGGATGTAAGGGCCGGCCCGCGACCCCCCGCGTCTCAGCCGGGCTCCGGTCCGACCCGGTAGTGATAGCGGTACAGTTCGCGCTCGAATCCGAGGGCGCTGTAGAGCGCCCGCGCCGGCGTGTTCGCGGCCACGACCTGCAGGCAGGCGGCCCGGGCGCCCTCCCCGCGGCCCCAGCGCAGCAGCGCGCCGACCGCGCGCCGGGCATGGCCGCGGCCGCGCAGGGGTTCGGGCGTCGCCACCGCCTCGATGACCATCAGCTCCCGGTCGAGAACCCCGAAGGCGATGGCGCCGATGCCCCCCTCGGCCGCTGCCGCCGCGAAGGCTCGCGGCAGGGCCAGGGCGGCGACGGTGTCGCGGAACACCCGCGCGGCCGCTTCATCCGCGCGGTTCACCGCGTCGCGCAGGGCCAGCCAGTCCGGCCCGGGCGCCGCGGCGACCGCCACGGCCGGATCGGGCGCAATCGGCAGGTCGTCGAGACCGCGGATCAGCGTGCAGGTCTCGTCGACCACATCGTAATCGCCGCCGGCGAGGAGCGGCTCCATCTGCGGGGCGATGGCCGGCACGCGGAAGATCGGGCGCTGCCCCAGGCGGCCGTAGATCGCGCGCGCCGCCGCGATGGCCGGTCCGGGCGCGCCGCTCCCGCGCATGGGGTTCACGGAATTCTGCCGCTTCGAGCGGCCGCCGGCGGCGCGCAGCAGGTAGCCGTGGACCAGGAGCTCGCGCGGGCTCGGCCAGGCGTTGAGGCAGGCCTCCTCCACGCGCCAGGCCTGTTCGAGATCCACCATCGCCGCCTCCTCCGATACTCCTGATCGCACGCGGCCACGACTCGGCCAATGAGTCCGAGACAAGACTTCGGCCATGCGGCGTCGCGTACGCTTGAAGCATTCCGGCGCCGCGCGATGTCTCGCCTATGTCCGAGCCCGAAGTCCTGTTCTGCCTGCACTTTCTGGGCGGAAGTGCCCGAAGCTGGGAGCGTCTCGCGCGCGCCCTCGACGGGACGCCGTTGACTTGCGTGCCCGTAGACTTGCCGGGCTTCGGCGATGCCGCCGGCACGCCGGGCTACTCTGTCGCCGCCATGGCCGATCACGTGGCCGAGGCCATCCGCGCGCGGGCTCCGGCGCGCTACGCGATTGCCGGCCACAGCATGGGGGCCAAGGTTGCGCTGGCGCTCGCGCGCCGGGCCGAGGATGGCGAGGCGGGGCTGGCGGGGCTCACCGACCTCGTCCTGGTCTCCGGTTCGCCGCCGAGCCCGGAGCCGATCCCGGAGGACCGGCGCGCCGACATGCTTGCTTGGATCGACGCCGATCCCGAGACCCGGCGCCGCGAGGCCGAGGCCTTCGTGCGCGCCAACGTGGGCGACGGCCTGGATCCCGAGAGCGAGGCGCGGGCGGTGGCCGACGTCCTGCGGGCCGAGCCGGCCGCCTGGAAAGCCTGGCTCGAGGAGGGCGCCAACGAGGATTGGTGCCGCCGGGTCGGCGTCCTGCGCACCCCGGCGCTGGTCCTCGCGGGGTCCGAGGATGCCGACCTCGGGCCGGACGCGCAGCGGGCCCTCACGGCGCCCCACCTCGCGCACCATCGTCTCGTCACCGTGGACGGCGTCGGCCACCTCCTGCCGCTGGAGCGGCCCGCGGCCCTGGCCGACCACCTGCGCGCCCATCTCGGTGACCGGCCCCGGCCGCCCGTCGAGGCCGGCCCGGCGGTGCCGCCGGACTACGCGGCGCTGATCGCCTCCGAGCGCGTGAACAGCCGCCTTCGTGAGGCGCTCGCGGAGCGCGCCGCACCGGGCGATCCCGCCTATCGGCCGGCGGCCCTCGACCCGGTGGAACTCGCGATCCTGCGGGCCGCCCTCGCCCGCGTCGTGCCGGTGCCGCACCTCGATCTGGCCGGCCGCCTCGACCGGCGGCTTTCCTCCGGCGACGGGGA
Organism: Methylobacterium sp. D53M; assembly: GCF_053345625.1. Classification (NCBI taxonomy): domain Bacteria; kingdom Pseudomonadati; phylum Pseudomonadota; class Alphaproteobacteria; order Hyphomicrobiales; family Methylobacteriaceae; genus Methylobacterium; species Methylobacterium sp. D53M. Next base: position 789,207 of record NZ_JBKFAL010000001.1, on the reverse strand, counting down.
CGGCTGGCGCTTCTCGGCCCTGCCGCCGGACGCGGAGGCCTACCGCGCCGCCCTTCGGACGCTCGACGCCGCCGCCCGCATCGCCCGCAACCGCCCGTTTGTGACCCTCGACGCGGCCGAGCAGGACGGGCTGCTCACCCTGTGCGCGCGCGCCGCGCTGAAGGTTCCGGAGAGCCTCGGCGGCCGCCTCGACGCCGACCGGATGCGGTTCTGGTTCGAGGATCTCCGCGCCGACGCGGTCCGCCTCTGGCTCGGCCACCCGGCGGCCCTGGCGCGGATCGGCTTCTCGGGCATCGGTGCCGGCGGCGACCGGCCGGGCGAGATCGCGGACGGCCTGCCGGGCTTCCACGCCGTCGGACTCGACGCGCCGGAACCCTGGGAGCCGCGAGCGCTGCGGGCGGAGGCGGGACGATGAACCTCGCGGGGATGCGGACCTACCGCGCGGACGAGGCCGTCGACGCGGTCGTGGTGGGGACCGGCGCCGGCGGCGCGCCGCTCCTCGCGCGCCTCGCCGCGGTGGGGCTGAAGGTCGTGGCCCTGGAGGCCGGACCGAACTTCACCCCGGAGCGCTTCGCCTTCGACGAGACGCTGGCCGACGAGATCTACTGGACCGAGGAGCGGCTGAGCGGCGGCTCGACCCCGGAGGCCTTCGGGGCGAACAACAGCGGGACCGGCGTCGGCGGCTCGACGCTGCACTGGGGCGCCTTCGTGCCACGGGCCGACGCCCGCGACCTCCGACTGCACACGGAGAGCGGCGAAGGGGTCGACTGGCCATTGTCCTACGAGGACCTGCTCCCGTTCTACGAGCGGGTCGAGCGCTTCCTCGGCGTCTCCGGCGCGCAGAGCTATCCGTGGGATGCCGGCCGCCGTTATCCCCTGCCCCCGGTCCCGCGGAACGGGCCGGCGCAGATCATGGCGCGGGCCTGCGAGGCCCGCGGCATCCGGTGGGCGGACGCGCCCGCCGCCGTGGTCTCGCGGGACTTCCAGTCCGAGGACGGGCCCCGCCGCAACGCCTGCATCAATTGCGGCTTCTGCCACCAGGGCTGCCGCACGGGCGCCAAGGCCAGCATGGACGTGACCTACCTGCCCTACGCGGTCGCCCACGGCGCCGAGATCCGGGCCGAAGCCTTCGTCCACGGCCTGGAGCGGGGCGCCGATGGCCGGATCACCGGCGTGGTCTACAGGCAGGACGGCGCGGAGCGGCGGCAGCGCTGCGGCGCCGTCTTCCTCTGCGCCGGGGCGGTCGAGACGCCGCGCCTGCTGCTCCATCTGGGCCTGGCCAATTCCAGCGGCCAGATCGGGCGCAACTACATGGGGCACGTGGCGACCCAGGTCTGGGGCACCTTCGACCACGAGGTGCGCATGAACCGGGGCTATCCGTCCTCGCTGATCACCGAGGACTTCATCCGCGCCGGCGCCGACTTCGCCGGCGGCTACCTGATCCAGAGCCTCGGCGTGGTGCCGGTGACCTTCGGCAACTCGGCGGCGCGGGGGCGCGGCCTGTGGGGGCAGCCGCTGCTCGACTACCTCGACCGCTACAACCACTTCGCCGGCATCGGCATCAACGGCGAGACGCTGCCCTGCGACGCCAACGTGCTGACCCTCGCCGACGAGACTGACGCGCACGGGATGCGCAAGGCCCATATCAGCTTCGGCTACAGCACCAACGAGAACCGCCTCAACGCGCACGCCACGAAGGTCATGCGCGGTCTCTGGGAGGAGGCGGGGGCCGACGACGTCTGGGTGCTGGAGCGCGTCGCCCACACGCTCGGGACCTGCCGGATGGGCCGCGACGGGACGAGCGCCGTCGTCGACCCGCACGGCCGCAGCTTCGACATCGACAACCTGTGGATCTGCGACGGCTCGACCTTCCCGAGCTCGCTCGCGGCGAACCCGGCCCTGACCATCATGGCGCTCAGCCTGCGCAGCGCGGAGGCGTTCCTGGCCGGCAGCCCCTGAGCCTGCTCAGTCCGCGGCGGCGCGCATCTCCGCGAGCCCGCGCCGCTGGCGACCCGCCCCGTCGAAGTTCGACGGGTCCAGCCACGCCGCGAAGCCGGCGCGGACCCGCGGCCACTCGGCATCGGTGATGGAGAACCACGCCGTGTCGCGGGAGCGGCCCTTCACCACCACGGCGTTGCGGAAGATGCCCTCGAAGGTAAAGCCGAGGCGCAGCGCCGCCGCCCGGGACGGGGCGTTCAGGCTGTCGCATTTCCACTCGTAGCGCCGGTAGCCGAGCTCGTCGAAGGCCCGGGCCATCATCAGCGCCATCGCCTCCGTGGCGGCGGGCGCCCGCTGCAGACGCGGGCCGAAATGGAGGTGGCCGACCTCGATCACGCCGTTGGCGGGATCGATCCGGAGATACGAGGCGATCCCGAGGGCGTCGCCGCTCTCGGGATCCAGGATCGCGTGAAACAGCGGGTCCTCGCTCGTCTGCTGCCGCGCGAGGCGCGCCCGGTAGGCCTCCGCGCTCTCCGGCATCTCGTCGCCGAGATAGGTCCAGCCGCGCGTGTCGGGGGCGGCCCTGTAGGTGGCGTAGAGTGCGTCCGCGTGCGCCGCGGCGTCGAGCGGTACGAGCCGGCAGAAGCGGCCCTCCAGGGGCGTGCGCGGCGGAAGCGGGCGCGGGCTCCAGTCCGGTAGCGCCGGGCCGACGGGCTGGCCGAAGCCGTTGAGGCGCGCGCTCACAGCCCGCTCCGCTCGGCGACCAGCCCGGCGAGACCCGCCTCGCCCTCGGCGCGCAGCCCCGCGATGACCCCGTGCCGGTCGGCCTCGGGCCTGTTCTGGCTCATCTTCCACTTCCCCTCGACCCGCGTGATCGGAATCTCGATGCCGATGATGCCCCGAACCTGCGCGGCGACGAACGGCGCCGGCGCGTCCGCGACCGCCCACGGCTCGGCCCGGGACGCCTCGCGCAGGGCGGTGAGGTCGGCGATCTGGCGCCCGAGCCAGTCCGCATCCTCGATCATCCGCGGCCGGCCCCAGGCGTGGACCGTGGCGTAGTTCCACGTCGGGACCACCCGGCCGTGCTCGCGCTTGCTCGCGTACCAGCTCGGCGTGACGTAGCCCTGCGGCCCCTGGAACACGATCAGGCACTCCTCCGCCGCGGCGAGATCCTGACCCTGCGGGTTGGCGCGGGCGAGATGCGCCCGCAGCACCCCGTGGGGACCGTCGTCGTCCAGGAGGAACGGGATCGGGTTGGCGGTCAGGCCACCCGCCCCGGCGGTCACCAGCAGGCCGAGGGGGTTGGCGCGGATCAGCGCGTGCTGCGCGGCGCGTGAATCGTCCCGGAAATGGGGCGGCTGGTACATGGGCCTGTCCTGCGGCGATCTTGCGGATCCGGGCTTGACCGTTCGGCGGTCCAGGCGAAAGGTCCAATTCTCGCACCGCGACTGGACCAGTTCGCCTCATGGCCCGGGCTCCCCTGCCCCTGACGCTCACCCTCGACACCGCGGCCGCGGCGCCGCTGCACGCGCAGCTCCGGGAGGGCCTGCGCGCGGCGATCCTCGAGCGCCGGCTGCCGCGCGGGGCCCGGCTCCCGGCCTCGCGGGTCCTGGCCGCCGACCTCGGCTGCGCGCGCGGGACCGTCGTCCTGGCGCTGGAGCAGCTTACCGCCGAGGGCTACCTGACGGCTCGGCCCGGCTCCGCAACCCGCGTCGCCGCGACCCTGCCGGACGACGCGCTGCCCGCGCCCGGCCCGCTCCGACGCCCGGGGGACGAGCCGGCCCCGACCCTGTCCCGTCGGGGCACCCGCCTCGTGTCCGCGCCGCCGCGGCGCTACATGGCGGGTGCGGACGTGCCCGACGCCTTCGCGCTGGGCAGGCCGGCGCAGGACGCTTTCCCCTTCGAGGTCTGGGGTCGCCTGCTCCAGGCCGAGTGGCGCCACGGCCCGACCGAGCGGCCGGACCCGCGCGGCTCGCCGGCCCTGCGCGGCGCCATCGCCGCCTACCTGGCGCAGGCGCGCGGCGTCGCCTGCGAGGCCGACGACGTCATCGTCACCGCGGGTATCCGACAGAGCCTGCGCCTGCTCGCCGAGCTGCTCCTCGATCCCGGCGAGACCGCCCTGGTGGAGGAGCCCGGCTTCCCGGGCATCGCGCAGGCCCTCGCCGGCGCCGGCCTGAACCCCATCCCCGTCCCGGTCGGTCCCGGGGGCCTGCCGGTGGCCCTGGCCGCCGCGGGGGCGCCCGGCGCGCGGCTCGCGGTGGTGACGCCGGCCCACCATTACCCCCTCGGGCACGCCATGAGCCTGGAGAACCGCCTCGACCTGCTGGCCTGGGCCGAGGCGGTCTCGGGCTGGATCGTGGAGGACGATTACGACGGCGCCTACCGCTACGCCGGACGCCCGCTCGCGCCGCTGCGCGCCCTCGATCGCGGCGGCCGGGTGATCTACGTCGGCAGCTTCTCGAAGCTGCTGCTGCCCGCCCTCGGCCTGAGCTACCTCGTCCTGCCCCGCGGCCTCGTCGCGCCGGTCAATCAGGCGCTGGCCGAGACCGGTCCCGCCCCGCCCGGGATCGGCCAGTGGGCGCTGGCGCGCTTCATCGAGGACGGCCACCTCGCCGGCCATCTGCGCCGGACGCGCCGCCTCTACGCCCTGCGCCAGGAGGCGCTGATCGAGGCCGCGCGCCGCCACGCCGGGGACGTCGCGGCGATCGCCGCCATGGAAGGCGGGATGCACGTCATCGCCCGGCCGGGGCCGGCCTGGCGCCCGGCCCTCACCGACGTGGCCGCCGCGGCGGCGCTCGGCCGCGCGGGGATCTCGGCGGTCGCGCTCTCGGCCTACCACGCCGGTCCGGCGGAGCCGGGCCTGCTCCTCGGCTACGCCGCCGTGCCCGAGCGGGCGATCGAGCCGGCGGTGCGGCGCATGGCGGAGGCCCTGCGGGCGGCGGTCAGTGGAGGATCGCGCCCGTCTCCATGAACCGGTTCAGCCGCTCGACCAGCGGCGCGACCATCACCCGCTCGTACTGCGGCAGCAATCCGCGCCGCGCGTGGGCCACGTTGGCCTCGGCCTGCTCCCGGGCGAGGCGATGCCAGCGCGCCCGGTCGTCCCGGCACGCGGCCCAGGCGCGCTCGATCGACTGGAACACGAGCGGCAGCCGCTCGGCCGGGTCGGACACGAGGTCGTAGTGGTGGTCGATCAGGCCGCCGAAGGTCTCGAAGCCCAGCTCGGACAGCCGCGCGACGGCGCGCGGCGCGCCCACCGTCACGAAGGGCAGGCCCGTCGCCGCCGCCTTGATCGACTTCTCGGTGATCCGCTCGACGCCCGGCTCGAAGAAGTCGGTCTCCGAGATGACAGTCAGGTCGCACGCCGCGTAGGCCTGGGTGTCGAGGGTCATGACCATGTCGGTGCCCTGATCGGCATCGATCCGCCGCGCCCGGCGCGGGATCCAGCTGCCGACATCGGCGAGCAGCGGCCCGAAGGCCGCCTCGATCTCCGGCGGGGCGTGGAAGACGTCGATGCCGCCCGCCTTCGGGTTGTCCTCGCCGATGCCGTGGAAGGAGATCAGCCCGTCGCGGTCCAGCCCGGCGAGCTGGAACCAGCGGTAGAGCAGCACCCGGTGCCAGCGCAGGGCCGCGTTCTGGCAGAGGAACCGGGCCGGGCCGGCGGCGCGGGCGAAGGGCGCGTAGCCGGTGCGGTCGAGGGGGTGCTGGGGGAAGAGCCGCGGACCCTCGGCGTCGTCCAGCCAGAGGGCGACCTGGAGCGGGAAGAACTCGAAGGTCCAGAACCGCAGGCCCTCGCCGTAGAGGCGCTCGTAGTCGAGCCGCAGCAGCCGGTTCTGCGTGACCAGGATCACCCGCTCGCGCGGGATCCCGCGGTCTTCGAGGTTCCGGTGCAGCGCTTCGAAGGTCGGCGCGTGCAGGCCCGGCCCCTCGTTCGAGAGGTCGAGGAGCAGCGCGGCGCGCCCGGCGCGGAGGTTCTCGGCGTCCCCCGGTTCGAGGAGGTCGAGGCGCCCGTTCGCCTCCGGGAAGCCCAGACGCACGAAATCGAGGACCGGCAGGCAGAGGACGTGGTTCGCCGGGCCGGGTTGGGCGGTGACGGTGACCCGCTTGCCCAGCCAACCGAGCGCCGCCGGCAGGAAGTGCCCGGCCTCGCCCCGGGGCACAAGCAGGATCTCGGACGGGACTGGCCCGGATTGGACTTGGCTCATCGTGACGCCCGCGCGGCCGGTTCGGACGCGGTCCGCCGCCGCGGGACCGCGCCGAGCCGGATAAAGCCTCGGCGCGGGTGCGTCGAGGTCAGGCCGGGACCGGCTCGGCGGCGCGCACCGGTGTCGGCCCGGCCCGGTACGCCGCCGAGGCCTCCTCGGTCCGCCAGCAGGCGACGCGGTGGCCGGGGGCGATCTCGACGACCGGCGGCATCTCCCGGCGGCAGCTTTCCTCGGCCAGGAAGCAGCGCGGCGCGAACGGGCAGCCCGGCGGGCGGTTGGCGAGGTCGGGCGGGCTGCCGGGGATGGTCTGGAGCCGGGAGCCCTTGGCGAGCGCCCCCTCGGCCCGGCTGCGCAGCAGGCCGATCGTGTAGGGATGGTGCGGGTTCAGGACCACCTGATGCGCCGTGCCGGTCTCGACGATCTTGCCCGCGTACATCACGGCGATCCGGTCAGCGACCTCGACCGCCGCGCCGAGATCGTGGGTGACGATCACGATCGACAGGCCGAGGTCGCGCTGCAGCTCGCGGAGCAGCAGCAGCACCTGGATCTGCACCGTGGCGTCGAGCGCCGTGGTCGGCTCGTCGGCGAGCAGGACTTGCGGCCGGCAGGCCAGCGCCAGCGCGATCATGGCCCGCTGGCGCATGCCCCCCGACATCTCGTGCGGGTAGTTGTCGAGCCGCCGCTCCGGGCTCGGGATCCGCACCCGCTCGAACAGGGCGAGCGCCCGCTTCCGCGCCGCGTCCTTGGAGATCGTCTCGTGGCGCAGGATCGCCTCGGTGATCTGCCGGCCGACCGTGTAGACCGGGTCGAAGGCGAGCAGCGGCTCCTGGAAGATCATCGAGACGTCGCCGCCGCGGAAATCGGCGAGCTGGCGCCGGGTCAGCGCCTGCACGTCCTTGCCGGCGGCCCGGATGCCGCCCTCGATCCGGCTGCGCCCCTCCGGGAACAGCCGCAGGATCGCCCGCAGGGTGACGCTCTTGCCGGAGCCGGATTCGCCGATGAGCGCCAGCGCCTGACCGCGCTCCAGGCTCAGGTCGACGCCGTCGACGACCTGCACCTTGCCGAAGGCGACGCGCAGGTTCTCGAGGGCGACCGCGGGTTCTGAACCGGACATCGGGGTGCTCATGCTGCCAGCGCGCCCGCGGGCGCCGCGGAGTGGCCGGAACCCGGCTGGCGGGCGAGGCAGGCGACGCGGTGCAGCGGCCGGATCGTGTCGAGGGGCGGCTCCGTCCGGCCGCAGACGTCCTCCGCCAGGGCGCAGCGCGGGTGGAAGCGGCAGCCCGACGGCGGGTCGATCGGGTTCGGCGGGTCGCCCGCGAGCAGCGCCGCCTGGGTGCGGTTGTCGGGATCGAGCGACGGCATCGAGGCGAGCAGCGCCTCGGTGTAGGGGTGCGCCGGCGCGTCGAGCACCGTGTCGGAGGGGCCGATCTCGGAGACCCGGCCGAGATACATCACCATCACCCGGTCGGAGATGAAGCGCACGACGTTCAGGTCGTGGCTGATGAAGATGTAGGTCAGGCCGAACTCGGCCTTCAGGTCGAGGAGCAGGTTCAGGACCTGCGCCTCGACCGACTTGTCGAGCGCCGAGACCGCCTCGTCGAGGAGCACCAGCCGCGGCTCCAGGGCGAGCGAGCGGGCGATGTTCACCCGCTGGCGCTGGCCGCCGGAGATCTCGTGCGGGTAGCGGCCGGCGAAGCGCTTCGGCTCCAGCCCGACCCGGGCGAGCAGCCCGCGGGCGCGCTCCACCGCCTCGCGGGCGGGCACGCCGTTGACCTTCGGGCCGAAGGCGATCGACTGCTCGACGGTCATGCGCGGGTTGAGGGACGCGTAGCTGTCCTGGAACACCATCTGGGCCTGGCGGCGGTAGGACCGCCAGGGCATGGCGCGCTCGCCGACCGGCTGGCCGTCGTACAGCATGGTGCCGGAATCGCGCTCGATCAGGCCCATCAGCAGCTTGGCGGTCGTCGACTTCCCGCAGCCGGATTCGCCGACGATGCCGAGCGTCTCGCCCTTCAGGACATCGAAATCGACGCCGTCGACCGCGCGGACAACCTGCTTCTTGCCCCCGGCCTTGCGGACCGGGAAGTGCTTGACGAGGCCGGAGACCGACAGGAGCGGCTGGCCGGGTCCGCCGCGGTCGCGGGCGAACGGGTCGGGGGCGTCCGGGATGACGCTCACTGGCGAATCTCCATGGCGGACCGGAGCCCGTCCGAGAACAGGTTGAAGGCGATCGAGACGATGAAGATGCAGACGCCCGGGAGGGCGGCCACGACCGGATTGACGTAGATCGCGGTGCGCAGGGTGTTGAGCATCAGGCCCCATTCGGGCTCGGGCGGGCGCACGCCGAGGCCGAGGAACGAGAGGCCGGAGGCCAGGATCATCGAGACCGAGATCAGGCTGGTCGCGTAGACGAAGATCGGCCCGACGACGTTGCCGAGCACCTGCACGCGCATGATCGTCAGGGCCGAGGCGCCCGACAGCTTGGCGGCGTCGATGTAGTCGCGCTTGCGGATGCCCGTGGTGACGCTCTCGGCGACGCGGGCGATCTGGGGCACGAACACGCAGGTCAGCGACACGATCGAGTTGAAGATGCCGGCGCCGAGCGCCCCGGACAGCGCGATGGCCAGCAGCACCGACGGGAAGGCGAAGAAGACGTCGATGGTGCGCATCAGGATCGTGTTGGTCCAGCCGCCGACGTAGCCGGCGAGGATCCCGATCGCGGAGCCGATCACGAAGGCGATCAGCACCGGCGTGACGCCGATGAACAGCGACAGCCGCGAGCCCAGCATCAGCCGGCTGATCATGTCGCGGCCGAGCTCGTCGGATCCGAGCCAGTAGGTGGCGTCGCCGACGTGCCTGAGGCGGCGCAGCATGGAGCCCTTGTAGGGGTCCATCGGGGTGATCCAGGGCGAGAGGATCGCGATCAGCACGACGATCAGGATCACGGCGCCCGCGCCCATGGCGACGGGGTCGCGCACGAGCCGGTGGCCGACATGGCCCCAGAAGCCCCGCGACGGGGCGAAGGCGGCCTCGGGCCCGTGGGTCACGTCCTCGGCGGCGAGGACGCCGCCGTCGAGGGCCACGGAGGCCGCGGTGACGGGAACGGTCATCGTCGGGCTCCGGCTCAAGCGCGCTCGATGCGCGGGTCGAGGGCGGTCTGCATCACGTCCACCAGCAGGTTGAGGAGCACGAAGAACATCGCCAGCACGAGGATCGAGCCCTGGAGCAGGGGCAGGTCGCGCTGGAAGATCGCGGCGTTGAGAAGGAAGCCGGTGCCCGGCCACGCGAACACGGTCTCGACCAGGATCGAGCCGCCGAGCAGGTAGCCGAGCTGCAGGCCCATGATGGCGAGCGCGGTCGGGGCGGCGTTGCGAACGACGTGGCGGAACACGCCGCGCTCGTCCATGCCCTTGGCGCGCAGGGCCTCGACGAAGTCCTGGGACAGGATGTCGGCCACCAGCGCCCGGACCGTGCGGGCGATGATGCCCATCGGGATCACCGACATCGTGATGGCCGGCAGGATCAGGTAGCGCAGGTGCTCGAAGTCGGGCCGCCAGTTGCCGGAGCCGTCGGGCCCGGCCCCGGTGGGCGGCAGCCAGCCGAGATTGGCCGAGAACACGATCACCAGGACCATGCCGAGCCAGTAGTGCGGCACGCTCACGCCGAAGACCGACACGGCCGAGGCGGCCCGGTCGGCCAGCGAGTTGCGGTGATAGCCCGCCACGAAGCCGAACAGGGTACCGAAGGTGAAGCCGATCACGGTCGCCACCGAAGCGAGGATCAGCGAGTTCACCACGGCGCGGCTGACCTCGCCGAGCACCGGGCGGCCGGTGGCGATGGAGGTGCCGAGATCGCCGTGCAGCACGTGCCAGAGCCAGATCAGGTACTGGACCGGCAGGGGCTTATCGAAGCCGTAGGCCGACCGCATCTCGTCGATGGTGGCCTGGGTGGCGTCGGCGGGCAGGACCGCGCTCAGGGGATCGCCCGGGGCGAGGTGGACGAGGAGGAAGCAGACGACGCTGACCCCGAACGCCACGGGCGTCACGTAGACCAGTCGTTTGAGGATGTAGAGCAGCATTCAAGGGCCTGTTGTCTACTCAGCCGAGACTATTCCCCTCCCCCTTGTGGGGAGGGGTCAGGGGTGGGGGTGGTTCAGGAGGCACCGCAACGCTCTATCCTGCACCACCCCCACCTCCGGCTCCTCCCCACAAGGGGGAGGAGAGAGGCGCCCCGTTACGCTACCGCCCCGCCGAGGCGATGGTAATCTTCGAGAAGTCCTGGAACCAGTTCTGCGCCTGGACGAAGCCCTTCACCTTGGGGCTCATCGCGCGCGGATTGACGTCGTGCGTGATCATGATGAACAGCGCGTCGTCGACGTACTTCTCGTGGACCTTCTCCAGGACCTTCGTCTGCTCGGCCTTGTCGAAGGTGTTGCGGACCTGATCGAACAGCTTGTCCATCGCCGGATCGCAGTAATAGCCCCAGTTCGTGCCGTTCGGCGGCGCGAAGTTGCACTGCAGGTGGCGGATGAAGCCGGTGAACGGGTCCTGGATGAAGTACGAGTAGTTGATCGCCGAGACGCCGCGGGAGATGTCGGCCTTGGCCCCGGCCCGCCAGATGTTGATCAGCGTGTTCCACTCCACGACCTCGTAATCGACCTGGATGCCCACGTCGGCGAGGTTCTGCTGCACGAACTCGTTCATCGGCAGCGGCTGCATCTGCCCCGAGCCGGAGGCCGAGATCGCGACCATCAGCTTCAGGGGCTTGGCCGGGCTGTAGCCCGCCTCGGCCAGCAGCTTCTTGGCGGCGTCCGGGTCGTACTTGATGTCGAAGGTCGGGTGGCCGAACCACTGGTGGCCGGGCGGCATGAAGCCCTTGGCGGGGATCGCGAGGCCGCCGAGCAACTCCTTCAGCCCGTCACGGTCGATGGCGAGGTTGGCGGCCTTGCGGACGCGGATGTCGTTCCAGGGCGAGCCCTCGACCCGCGACAGGTGCCACGTCCAGTTATGCGGATAGGCGTTGGTGACGATGGTGAAGCCGGCGCTCTTCAGCGAGGCTACGGAATCGGGTGCCGGCGCCTCGATCCAGTCGACCTGACCGGAGCGCAGGGCGGCCGTCCGGGCGTTGGCCTCCGGCAGCGGGATCAGCACGAGCTTGTCGAGCTTCGGCACGCGGTCCTTGTCCCAGTACTCCTTGAACGGCACCATCTCGGCGCGCTCGCGCGGGGCGAACAGGGTCAGTTTCCACGGGCCGGTGCCCGAGGGCTGCTTGGCGAAGGCGTCCCAGGATTTTCCGAGCTTTTCCCATTGGGCCGGCGACGACATCATGATCCAGGCGATCTGATAGGGCAGCGTCGCGTCGGGGGCCTTGGTGGTGATCTCGACGGTCAGCGGGTCGACCACCCGGTAGCTCGCGACAGCCGGGATGCGGGTCTTGCCCTGCGCGGACTGGCGCGGGTCGTATTGCGGCGCGTCGGCCTTCAGGAGCTTGTCGAGGTTCCAGACCACCGCGTCGGCGGTGAAGTCCGAGCCGTCGTGGAATTTCACGCCCGGCCGGAGCTTGAAGGTCCACTTGGTCTTGTCGGTGGCGTCGACGCCCCAGCTGGTGGCGAGCCCCGGCACGAGGTCGGAGGCCAGCTCGGCGCTCGACAGGTCCCAGTTGATGAGGCCGTCGTAGACCGTGTAGCCCATGAACCGCATACCCTCGCCGCCGTTGTCGGTCTGGCCGGTGGTCAGCGGGATGTCGGAGGCGGTCATGCCGATCCGCAGCGTCCCCTGCGCGAGGGCAGCGGTGCTCGCGGAGAGCGCCAGGGCACCGGCCAGCGCCGCACGGGCGCCGAGTTTTCTCAGACGGGACAGCATCTTGGGTCGGGTACTCGCGTTGGTCCGCGCCAGACGGCGCGGAATACGCTCGACCGTATGCAAGCCCGCGGCCACACGCCCCCGCCGGGGCGCGGGCCGCTCCGCGGCTAGTCCGCGTCGATCAGGCTCACGTGGGCTGCGACCACCCGCCAGCCCTCCGGGAAGCGCGCCCAGGTCTGGCTCTGGCGACCGATCTTCCCCGGTGCGTTGGCGCGGGTGAACAGCGTCATCGCGGTGGCGAAGTCGCGCCCGTAGGTGGTGATCTGCGTCCGCGCCAGGGTCCGCTCCAGGCCCACCGGGGAGCGGGCCCGGCGGAAGGCGCGGATCGCGTCCATGCCGTAGAGGTTCTCGCCGATCCCGTAGCGGATGGTCAGCGGATCGTCCCGGAACAGCGCCTCCAGGGTCGGGACGTCGTTGGTGGTCAGCGCCGTCTCGTAGGCCCGGAACGCGGCCTCGACCTCGGCCTTCACGGCGGGATCGTCGATGATCATCGGTCAAGCTCCGCGATGGGCGCCGCGCTGACGCCGGTCCGTTCGAGATGGCGCGCCGCGCGCAGGACGAGATCCTCGCGCCAGGGGGCGGCGATGATCTGGACCCCCAGCGGCAGACCGGCGTCGAGCCGGACCGGCGCCGCCACGACCGGGAGGCCGATGAAGCTGACCGGCTGCGTGAACACGCCGATATTGGCGCGCACCGGCAGCGTCACGCCGTCGAGGACGAAGTGGGTCTGGCCGCCCCGCGGCGCGCGGCAGGGCGTGGCCGGGGCCAGGATCACGTCGACGGTCTCGAACAGCTCCAGCACCCGCGCCCGGTACCAGCGGCGGAACCGCTGCGCCCGCTCCACGTGGGGCGCCGGGATCATCGCCCCGGCGATCAGCCGGTCGCGCACCGCCGGGTCGAAATCCTGCGGCCGGGTGCGCAGACGGTCGAGGTGGAGCGTGGCGCCCTCCGCGGCGGTGATCAGGTAGGCGGCCGCGCGGGCGCGGTGCGCCTCCGGCAACTCGACGGTGCGCCGCGCGCCGAGCGCCTCGGCGGCGCGCGCCACCGCCGCGAAGGCTTCCGGATCGCCGTTGCGGGCGAAATGGCCGCCGGCCACCGCGACGCGCAGGCCGTCGATCCCCGCCTCGAGCCGCGGCAGGACCGGCTCCGCCGGGCGGAGCGTCGCCACCGGATCGTCCGGATCGGGGCCCTGCATGGCGTCGTAGGCGAGCGCGAGATCGGTCACGCTCCGGGCCATCGGCCCGAGGTGGTCGAGGCTGCCCACGAAGGGGAAGCTCCCCGCGCGGGTCAGCCGGCCGTAGGTCGGCTTGAGGCCGAAGCAGCCGCAGAACGCGGCGGGGACACGGATCGAGCCGTTCGTGTCCGAGCCCAGCGTGAGCGGCACCATCCCGGCGGCGATGGCCGCGCCCGAGCCGCCCGACGAGCCGCCGGTCATGTGATCCAGGGCGTGCGGGTTGTGGGCGTCGCCGTCGTGGATGTTCTCGCCGGTGAAGTCGTAGGCGTACTCACCCATGTTGAGGGCGCCGACGAGGATCGCCCCCGCGGCCTCCAGGCGCCGGACCAGGGCGCCGTCCCGCTCGGCCGGCGGCCGCTCCCGGTTGATCTTCGATCCGGCGCGGGTCGGCAGGCCGTCGATGTCGATCAGGTTCTTCACCGCGAACGGCACGCCGGCCAGCGGGCCCGGCGACGCCCCGTCGCGGCGCGCCGCGTCCTGCGCGTCGGCCCGGGCCAGGGCGCGGGCGGACAGCACGTCGGTGAAGGCGCCGACCCGGTCGTTGAGGCGCCCGATCCGGTCGAGCGCCGCCGTGACGGCCTGCCGCGCGGTGGTCCGGTCATCGGCGATCGCTGCGGCGATCGCCGTTGCCGTCGAGGGATCGCTCGCGCTCACGCTTCGAACCTCGGGGCCGCGTCGATCTCGTCGGCGAGCGGGAAGGCCTCCACCAGCTCGGCCGCCGCGGCCAGGACGCGCAGATTCGCGGTCACCGGGGCGATCCACGCGGGATCGAGGGTGAGCCCGAGATGGGCCGCCGCGGCCGCGGCGTAACTCTCGGGATCGTACGGGGGGCGGGTCTCGGACATGGAACTCCTCCGGCCGATCGCGCGGGACGCGATCGATCGCGGCAAGCAGGCCCTGTGCCGCGAGCCCGCGCGCAGTGCCGCGAACCAGCGCGCTCGCGTGCCTAGATCATAGGCAGGCAGGGACGTGCTGGCGATGGATTCGATGCGCTCCGATCCGCGTGCACAAGAATTAGGCGGCGGCGGAAGAGCGGTTTCCGGGCACGCCCGCGCGCCGAAGCGGAAGCGCGCCCCCCCCCCGCGGGATCGAAGGTCCGGCGACGAATACGCTGTCGATTTTGCAGGTCTGCTTTGCGATGAAAGTATAGGTCCGTCCAGCGGACAGGTGCGCCACGGGCGCCGGGCGAACACGAATCTTGTCTTCGCCCGGCGCGCGACCCATCTAGGGCTGGCAGGCAAGTCCAGGGGATGGATGCGCGCCCACCTGTCGAGCACCGAAGCCCCTGCCGGCCGCCGGCCTGAGGTATTTCCGCACCGCGGGTCGAAACTCTTACAGAGTGGGCCGGGATTGTCGCTGGACCGACCGCCTGCGCAGGTCTCGCCGATTGCATCTCGCGTGAAGCTCTGATTAAGGGCTCTGCGATCTTCGAACAATGGTCCGACCCGAGCGTTCAGACGCAGGCCGAACGCTCGGGTCGGACCATCGGTACAGCCGGTGGATCGGTGCGGTTCCGGGGCGCGGGGATGGCGTCGGAACCTGCAGACTCCGTACGTGCCCGGCCCCGCCGGATGTCCCCGCGACACGCGAGACGTACCCAACTGAGAAAGGTCAGATGAGCGCATTCGACTACAGGAATTTCGACGACCGTCGCCAGAACTCGCAGAACGCCAAGGCCGCCCTGCTGGCCAAGTTCAAGGCTCGCCCCGCGGCCGATGACCCCGAGGTGATCGCCAAGGCGAAGGCCCGCGCCGAGGTCGCCAAGGCCCGCGAGGAGCGCTCCCGCGAGCGCGAGGCTGCCCGGATCGCCGCCGAGCGGAAGGCCGCCGAGGAAAAGCGGCAGCGGGAGGAGGCGGAACTCGCCGCCCAGATCGCCCGCGAGGCCGCCGAGCTGGCCGCCGCGCAGGAGCGCAAGTCGGCCGACCTGGCCGCCAAGAAGGCCCAGCGCGACGCGCGCTACGCGGCCCGCAAGGCGAAGGTCAAGACCAAGCGCTAAGCGCAGGCCGTCGGCTCACCCGAGCTTCGGACGCCCACGACGCCCGCCCCTAAGGCGGGCGTCGTCGCGTTCGGGGGAGCGTGTCCGCACGCGGCAACCAACGCGCGCGGCAACGCGTTGAGGGCGGCCGAACCGCGACGCGCCCGTCCGGCGCGGGCAGCCGAGGCCGCGATGCTTTCCCGATCCCGACAGGTTCTCCCCGCGGTCCTCGTCCTCGCCGCCCTGTCCGGCGCCGTCGCGCCCCGGACGGCCCGCGCGCAGGGGGCGGACTCGGTGATGGCCTGCGAGACGCTGATCGCCGCCCGGCGGATCGACGCTGCCTCTGGCAGCAGTGGCCCCGCCCCCGCGGAGGCCGGCTGTCGGCGAATCCCGCGCAGCGCGATCGGCACCGTGGAGCAGCGGGCCCTGATCGGCGGGGCGCCCTACGAGTGCCTGACCGTCGCCGGCGGGGGGCCGTGCCGCTGGATCGTGCCCTGACGCGAAGGCTGTCGATTATTGCCGGAGCCCGCACTCTGACCAAGCTTCACGGGTGATCGAGACGCTCTATCTATGTCTCGAGCGAGTGAGGTCCGAACGTTAGTATGCCGAGTACCCTGGCAAGCACGCGCGTATCGATCGTGGCAGCGACCTGGATCGTCTCGGCCCTGGCCTGCGGGGCCGCCCGCGCGGAGCCGCCGATCCGGAGCCAGGAGGACGCGGCCTGCCGCAACGAGGCCCGCGCGAAGGTGTTCTCGGCGCCCAACCCGCAGGGTCTTGAACTCGAGGAGATCGGGCGCCGGATCTACTTCGCCTGCATGGACCGCGTCGCGAAGGCGGCCGCACCGGCGGCGAAGCGGGGTGGCCGGCGCCATCGGCACCGGCGGCATTGACCCGCGACGCGGGGTCAGGCGTCGAGCGGCGCGCCGATCCGGGCGCGGAGCCGCAGCCGCAGGGCCTCGTTACCGCCTTCGGCATCGAGGGCGGCCATCAGGCGGAGCAGCTGGCTGAGCGGGGTCGACCGGCTCTCGACCGCGTCGGCGATCTGCTCCGGCAGCGACTTGGCGACCGGTACGAAGCGCGGTGCCGGGCCGGCCTGGTGAGTCTGGGGCATGCGAGGCGCTCGTCCTTCGAAGGAGTCCAGATTGGCGGGCGGGTCGCTACGCCTTTCGATCGACGGGCACCAGTCCTTTTCGCGTGAATACGTAGCCGGCATCGCTCCGCGTCACCGCGCTGCAACAGCGTGGCGGGAATGTGTGGACGACGCCGGACCCGCCGCGGAATCCGCTTGCCGGGCCGGCGCTCAGCCGCCCGCCAGCGGCGACTCCGCGAATCGGTCGAGCAGATCCTCGGGGTCCCGGTAGATCGCCGCGCAGCCGGCCGCCCTCAGGTCCGCCTCCGGAAAGCCGCCGCAGAGGAGGCCGACGGTGCGCAGGCCCGCCTTCGCGGCGGCCTCGGCGTCGTAGGGGGTGTCGCCGACGACGATGATCGCGTCGGGCGGGACGCCGTCGAGCTTCGCCAGGGCGGCCTCGAAGATGTCGGGGTGCGGCTTGGACCGGTCCGCGTCGTCCGAGCTCGTGGCGACGTCGACGAGGTCTCCGATCTCCAGGATCTCGGTGTAGTGCTCGACCTCGGAGCGCTTGCCCGACGAGGCGAGCGCGATCTTCAGCCCGGCGGAGCGGATGTGCTCGAACAGCGGCCGGACACCCGGGAACGGCCGAACCTCGGACAGGTAGCGCCGCTTGAACAGGTCGGAGCGGTAGGCCTCGATGGTCTCGCCCTCCCGCGCGATCCGCTCCTCCGACAGGAAGACCGGCATCAGCTCGTCGCCGCCCTTGCCGATCTGCCGGCGGACTTCGGCGAAGCCGGTTTCCACGCCGAAATGCGCGAAAGCCTCCACCCAGGCGCGGGCATGCAGGTCGACGCTGTCGAGCAGCGTCCCGTCGATGTCGAAGATCACCGCGCGCATCGCAGCCCCGTCGCGGAGCCCTGCGCCCGCATCAGGCCGGACAACCTGCCGGCGCCCGGCCTGTTCCGCGCTGGGCCCACGAACGACGGAAGCCCGCCCCTGCGCGAGGGGCGGGCTCCGGGAAAGGCCGTGGTGGCGCCGCGGCGCCGACCCTTCAGTGCATCGAGGCCGGGGTCCGGGCAGGCTTCGCCTTGGCGGCGAGGCCGGCGGTCACCGCGGCCTTGGAGGCGCGGGCGGGCTTCGGAGCCGCCGGCTTCGCGGCGGCCTTCACGGCCGCGGGCTTGCCAGCGGCGGTCTTCGACGCGGCGGCCTTGGCGGCGGGCTTTGCAGCGGCGGTCTTGGTGGCAGCGGTCTTGGCGACCGGCTTGGCGACCGGCTTGGCGGCGATCTTCACCGGCGCGGCCTTCGCGGCGGCCTCGACGGGCTTGGCGGCCTCGACCGTCGCGGACGCGGCGGCCGCGAGCATCGCGTTCGCGCGCAGCTCGGACTCGGCGCGGATCCAGTGGGCCGCAGCGCGCCCGTGAATCCGGCCCTCGTTCTCCCAGATGTAGTAGGCGCACTCGCGCACGTGGTGCTCGCTGATCAGCATGCGGTCGATCTCCTGTCCGTCCCGGGGACGACGATGGGAGAGCCGGGTTAAGCGTCGGTTAACCCTGCCGCCGGCGACCGGTCGCGGTGCGCGCGCTTCGGGCCGCCCTATTGGGCGATCCCCAGCACCCGCCGCGCCTCGGTCAGCAGCACGGCGTGCCGGGCCGCGCCCGGACCCTGATCCGGCGCCTCGCGGCCGGCCCGGGCGATCAGGTCCTGGAAGCGCCGCCGGTCGAGGGCGCGGTGCCCGATGCTGGCGAGGACCGCGCCCAGGACGATCCGGACCGCCTCGGTGCGCTCGTCGGCCATCGCGGCGGCTTCGGACGCGGCCGCGTTCGCCTGCGCGTCCACCTGCGTCTCGGTCCGCGCGGTCGTGGCCGCCTCCGCGCGGGTCTGCGCCTCCGCGAGCGCCGCGGCGAGGCGCTGCCCCTCCTGCCAGGCCTGGTCGTGCTGATGCGTGCGCAGCGCGAGCAGCACCTTGAGCGAGGCCGCTTCCGCGCGCGCCGCGTCCAGCTTGGCTTGGGCCTCGCGCAGATCCTTCAGCAAGTCCTGCGCGAGGGTCTGGTCCGCGGTCATGTCCACTGCCGGCTCCTCTGGCGTTCGACGGCGTTCGTCCTGTCGCGCCGTCGGCCGAATGTCCACTCTCGCGCGCCGGCGGGACCGGACGACAGGTTGAGAAAATCCGATCGCCGGTCCACATGGGAGGCGGCGCCTCGCGGCGCCTGTCCCGGCCGGCCTTGAACCGGCGCAGCGGAGTATCGCCACCATGTTCATCCAGACCGAAGCCACGCCGAACCCGGCCACCCTGAAGTTCCTGCCCGGCCGCGTCGTGCTGGCGGAATCGACCTTCGAGGCGCGGGACGCCGAGGCCGCCGCCCGCTCGCCCCTGGCAGCGGCGCTGTTCACCGTCCCGGGCGTGGCGGGCGTCTATTTCGGCCACGATTTCATCTCGGTGACCAAGGCCGAGGACGGCTCGGACTGGGCGCAGGTCAAGCCGGCGGTGCTCGGCGCGATCATGGAGCACTTCCAGTCCGGCGCGCCCGTGATGGCCGAGGGCGGCCACGGCGAGATCGAGCCGGGCGACGAGTTCTACGACGAGGCGGACCACGACACCGTCGTGACCATCAAGGACCTGCTCGAGACCCGGGTGCGCCCGGCGGTGGCGGGCGATGGCGGCGACATCACCTTCCGCGGCTACAAGGAGGGCGTGGTCTATCTGGAGATGAAGGGGGCCTGCTCGGGCTGCCCGTCCTCCACGGCGACCCTGCGGCACGGCGTGCAGAACCTGTTCCGGCACTTCCTGCCGGAGATCCGCGAGGTCCAGGCGATCTGAGGATTTGCGCCCGCGCCGCGGTGCGGGCGGCACGCCGGAGGGCCGGAACGGCACTCGGCTGCCCCCCGGCTCCCGCCTTCGCGGCGGAGCCGGGGGCCGGTGCGCCGGACCCGTCCGAGGCCGCGGGCGCGCACCGGCGCAAGCCGGCAACACTCCACCGGTGATCCGCCCGGTGCGGGCACCCCGCCGCTGACGAGGCGGCGGTTTTGCTCTAACGCTGGAGGCTCTTCGCGCCCGTCGCGGCGCAGGGAGGCAACCGTCGGCGCGGACCGGCCTGTGGGAGTGAGCGTGCGTATCCTGGCCATCGACACAGCGCTGGACACCTGCGCCGCCTGCGTCATGGCGGAGGAGTCCGAGGCGCCCCTCGCCGCCGAGTCGCTGCCCATGGCGCGCGGCCACGCGGAATCCCTGCTGCCGCTGATCGAGCGGGTGATCGCCCGGGTCGAGGGCGGATTTGAGGCGATCGACCGGGTCGCCGTGACGGTCGGGCCCGGCAGCTACACCGGGCTGCGGGTCGGCCTGTCGGCGGCCCGCGCCATCGGCCTCTCGACCGGCAAGCCCGTCGTCGGCGTCGGCACCCTCTCGGCGCTCCTCGCGCCGCTCCTGGCCGACACCGTCGCGGGCACGATCGCCGCGGTGATCGACGCCCGCCACGGCGCCGTCTACGTGCAGGCCCTCGGGCCGGGCGACGGCCTCGCGCCCGCGCATCTCGCCGTCGAGGCGGCGGCCGAGCAGCTGGGCGACGGCCCGGTGGTGCTGACCGGTTCCGGCGCGCCGATGCTGGCCGCCGCGCTCGCCGCGCGCGGCGTCGCGGCGCGCGTCGCCCATGTCGGCGGTCCCGATATCGCGGCGGTGGCCTCCCTCGGCCTCGTCGCCGACCCGGCGCAGGCCCTGGCGCGGCCCCTCTACCTGCGGGGGCCGGATGCCCGGCCGCAGGACCACGCGCGGATCGCACGGCGATGACGCGCCCGCTGCCCTTCTGGCCCTTCGACTGGTGGTTCGCGTGGTGGGACGCGCTGACCCCGGAGCCCTACGTCGCGCCGCTCCGCGACGCCGCGCAGGCCCCTGCCCTCGCCCGCCTCCACGCGACCGCCTTCGCGCGGCCCTGGGACGCGCACGAGTTCGAGCGGATGCTCTGCGAGCGCTCGACCCACGCGCACGCCCTCTGGCGCGCGGGCGTGCTCCAGGGCTTCGTGCTCTCGCGCCGGGCCGCCGACGAGGCCGAGATCCTGACGGTCGTGCTGTCCCCGGCTCTGCGCGGCGGCGGCCACAGCCGCAAGCTGCTCCGCGAGCACCTGGCGAGCCTCGCCCTCGACGGCGTCGCCCGGGTGCATCTGGAGGTCGACGAGGGGAACGCCCCCGCCCTGCGGCTCTACGCCCGGCACGGATTCCGGCAGGTCGGTTCGCGCACCGGCTACTATCTCAAGGCCGACGGCAGCCGGGCGACCGCGCTGACGATGAGCGCCGACCTGTGACGCCGTGAGCCGCCTCGGCATCGCCTGGCGCGTCGCGGCCCTCGCCCTCGCCTTCGCGGTGCTGGGACCGCCCCACTGGATCGCCCTGCGGCTCCTCGGCCGCCGCGCGACCCTGGCGCCGATCCTGTTCCACCGCGTCTTCCTGTGGCTGTTCGGGGTGCGGGTCACGCAGAGCGGGACGCCCCCGGCCCCCGGCGAGGCGGCGCTGGTGCTCGCCAACCACGTCTCGTGGCTCGACATCATCGCGGTGGGCTCGCTGCGGCCGCTCTCCTTCGTGGCGAAGTCCGAGATCGCCGGCTGGCCGCTGATCGGCGTCCTCGCGGGGCTCCAGCGGACGATCTACATCGACCGGCAGCGCCGCGGCGCGACCGCGAGCGTCAGCACCGCCATGGGCCACCGCCTGGCCGAGGGGGAGCTGGTCGTCCTGTTCGCGGAGGGGACCACCGGCGACGGGACCCGGCTCCTGCCGTTCCGCTCGTCCCTCGTCGGCGCCGCCCGCGCGGCGCTGCAGGCCGAGGCCGGGCGCGGACGGGTGCGCCTCCAGCCGCTCGCCATCGCCTATCCACGGCGCAACGGCCTGCCGGTCACGCGCGCCGAGCGCGCGGAGATCGCGTGGTACGGCGACATGGAGCTGGTGCCGCACCTCGCGACCTTCGTGCAGGGCGGCCCCATCGACGTGCACGTGGTCTGGGGCGCGCCGATCCCCTTCGAGGCGACCACCGACCGGAAGGTCGCCACCGCGGCCGCCGAAGCCGAGGTGCGCGCGGCCCTGCGGGGCGCCGGCACGGGCGCCGGCACCGCCCCGGCACCCGACGCGCGGCCGGCCGCCCCGGAGATCGGTCTCCAGGGGCCGGAGATCGCGCCGGTTTGAATCCTCGGCGCTGCGCCGGACGCTGCGCCCGCCTCGGGATCCGGAGCCGGCGCGCCCGCGACCCCGGCACCGCGGGAGGCGCGCGCGGCCTGCTTCTCCACGCCTAAGCTCTTGACCGCGAACGGAATCCTGTCTCAGCTCCAGACTTTACGCCTGTTCCGGACGGGTCTGATCCTTTCGAGACCAGCTCGTCGCTGTTCGACCGGGCGGATCCGCCGATCCGCGCGAGAGAAAGCCGGTGGAATCACCGTCAGAATACATGATTCAACGCATTGAGCGGCCGGAACACGTCTGCTAGCTAGGCCGCAATCCGGAACAGACGGAAATTATTGGAGGACGCCCGGTGCAAACCTGGAACCAGGTTTACGACCCGTTCGGGAGCCCGTGGCTCTCGACGCTCGCCGCTTCAGTGCCGGTCATCGCACTGCTCGCCATGATCGCCAGCGGGCGCGTGAAGGCCCATATCGCGGCCGTCATCGCCCTCGGCCTCGCCATGCTGGTGGCCATCGTCGGCTTCGGCATGCCGACCGATCTCGCCACCCGCGCCGCCATCCTCGGGATGGTCACGGGCTTCTTCCCGATCGGCTGGATCATCCTCAACGTCATCTTCCTCTACCGGCTCACGGTGGAGAAGGGCTGGTTCGCGATCCTGCAGCAGTCCGTGGCCGGCATCACGGCCGACCGGCGGTTGCAGCTGCTCCTGGTGGCCTTCGCGTTCGGCGCCTTCTTCGAGGGCGCGGGCGGCTTCGGCACGCCGGTCGCCGTCACGGGCGCGATCCTGATCGGCCTCGGCTTCTCGCCGCTCGCCGCGTCCGGCCTGTCGCTGATCGCCAACACCGCGCCGGTGGCCTTCGGGGCGCTCGGCGCGCCCATCCAGGGCCTCGCCTCGGTGACCGGATACCCGCCCGAGATCCTCGGCGCGATGATCGGCCGGCAGCTGCCGCTGTTCTCGCTGATCGTGCCGTTCTGGCTGATCTGGGTGTTCGCGGGCTTCCGCGGCATGATCCGGGTGTGGCCGCCGATCCTGGTCTGCGGCGCCTCCTTCGCGGTCGCGCAGTTCCTGATCTCGAACTACGTCAACCCGTGGATCGTCGATATCGGCGCCTCGCTCGCCTCGATGCTCGCGCTGGTGCTGTTCCTGAAGGTCTGGCAGCCCAAGGAGATCTGGTCGTCGCCGGCTCTGCGCGGCCACGATCCGTCGCTCGCCGTCGCCGGTCCGCGGCCCGTGGCGCTCGGCGCCGGCGTGCCCGGCACGCCCCCGGTCCATACCGGCGCCCGCACCGCCTCGCAGGGCGAGATCCTGATGGCCTGGGTCCCGTGGATCGTCCTCTCGGTCATCGTCGCGGTCTGGGGGACCGGCTGGTTCAAGGGCATCGTCAACCCGCTCTTCACCTGGAAATACGAGGTGCCGGGCCTGCACAACGTGATCATGAAGGTGCCGCCGGTGGTGGCCAAGCCGGTGCCGGA
This sequence comes from Methylobacterium sp. D53M, assembly GCF_053345625.1. Taxonomy (NCBI): domain Bacteria; kingdom Pseudomonadati; phylum Pseudomonadota; class Alphaproteobacteria; order Hyphomicrobiales; family Methylobacteriaceae; genus Methylobacterium; species Methylobacterium sp. D53M. Next base: position 766,297 of record NZ_JBKFAL010000001.1, on the reverse strand, counting down.
GGGCGCGGTCTTCCTGTTCACCTACATGTCGTACACCGGCACCGGCGTGCTGATCGCGGCGATCATCTCCGGCCTGATCATGCGGTTCTCGCCGCTGCGCCTCGTCACCGCCTACTTCGAGACCATCTGGGCCCTGCGCTACTCGCTCATCACCATCGCGGCGATGCTCGCGCTCGGCGTCCTCACCCGCTACGCGGGCGTCGACGCCACGCTCGGCCTCGCCTTCGCGGGCACCGGCATCCTCTACCCGTTCTTCGGGACGCTGCTCGGCTGGCTCGGCGTGGCGCTCACGGGTTCGGACACGGCCTCGAACGTGCTGTTCGGCGGCCTCCAGAGGATCACCTCCGAGCAGCTCGGCCTCTCGGGCGTGCTGATGGCGGCGGCGAACTCGTCGGGCGGCGTGATGGGCAAGATGGTCGACGCCCAGTCGATCGTCGTCGCCTCCACGGCCACCGGCTATTTCGGCCAGGAAGGCAAGATCCTGCGCTTCGTGTTCTGGCACTCGATCGCGCTGGCCTGCCTCGTCGGCCTGTTCGTGATGCTGCAGGCCTACGTGCCGTTCTTCCAGCAGATGGTCATCGACCTGCCCGCGGCGGCGCCGGCCGCCCACTGAGGCCGGTTCGACCGCGACAGCCTCTGACCGGCCGCCCTCGGGCGGCCGGTCGCGTTTCGGGCGCCGCGACGGACCCCGCGATCCGTGCTACAGGCCGCGTGCCGGGCCCCGCGGGGCGGGTGCAAGGATCATCGGACGGTTCGGGACGGCGCGCGTTGAAGAAGGCTTTCGTCAAATCCTACGGTTGCCAGATGAACGCCTACGACGCGGCCCGCATGGCCGACGTCCTCGGCGCCGAGGGCTACACGGCGACCGACACGGTCGAGGACGCGGACGTCGTCGTCCTCAACACCTGCCACATCCGCGAGAAGGCCGCCGAGAAGGTCTATTCCGAACTCGGCCGCCTGCGCGTGCTCAAGGGTGAGCGGAAGGCGCAGGGCCTCGACACGCGCATCGTGGTCGCGGGCTGCGTCGCCCAGGCCGAGGGCGCCGAGATCCAGGCGCGCCAGCCCGCCGTCGACGTGGTCGTCGGCCCGCAGAGCTATCACCGGCTGCCGGACCTGCTGGCGCGCTCCCGCGAGCGCCGCGTCGTCGACACCGAGTTCCCGGTCGAGGACAAGTTCGACCACCTGCCCCGCCGGCGGACCCTCGGGACGTCGGCCTTCCTCACCGTGCAGGAGGGCTGCGACAAGTTCTGCGCCTTCTGCGTGGTGCCCTACACGCGGGGCGCGGAGGTCTCGCGCTCCGTGGCGGCGGTGCTCGCCGAGGCCGAGAAGCTCGCCGACGGGGGCGTCCGCGAGATCACGCTGATCGGGCAGAACGTCAACGCCTATCACGGCGACGGCCCCGACGGCGCGCCCGCGGGCCTCGCCGACCTGGTGCGCGCGGTGGCGAAGATCCCCGGCATCGCGCGGATCCGCTACACGACGAGCCACCCGAACGACTTCGACGACGCCCTGATCCGGGCGCACGCCGAGGTGCCGGCCCTGATGCCCTACCTGCACCTCCCGGTGCAGTCGGGCTCCGACCGGATCCTCGCCGCGATGAACCGCAAGCATACCGGCGACCAGTACCGCCGGCTGATGGACCGGATCCGCGCGGCGCGGCCCGACATCGCCCTGTCCTCCGACTTCATCGTCGGCTTCCCCGGCGAGACCGACGCGGACTTCGCCGAGACCCTGCGGCTCGTGCGCGACGTCGGCTTCGAGAGCGCCTTCTCGTTCAAGTACAGCCCGCGCCCCGGCACGCCGGCCGCCGACCGCACCGATCAGGTGCCGGAGGCCGTGATGGCGGCCCGGCTCGCCGAGCTGCAGGCGCTCCTCGACGGCCAGCGCCACGCCTATCAGCGGGCGGCCGTCGGCCGGGTCGTCGACGTTCTGGTCGAGAAGCCCGGGCGGCATCCCGGTCAGGTCGCGGGCAAGACGCCGCACCTGCTGGCCGTCCAGTTCAACGCCGCGCCTCACCATATCGGACAGGTCGTGCCCGTGCGGATCACCGAGGCAGGGTCCAACAGCCTGTTCGGAGAGCTCGTCTCCGCGGCTGCGGCGGCGTGAGGAGCGGAGCGGTCGGGATGATGGCGAGGATGGCGGCTTGAGCGCGTCGGACGGTGCGGGCGCGCGCGGCGCGCTCAAGGGGCGCGGCCCGGCGGCGCGGCCGGCCGGATCGGACGAGGCGGTCGAGGTGCCGCTGACCTTCGACGACAACCGCCTCGCGAGCCTCGTCTTCGGCCAGTACGACCAGAACGTCGCCCATATCGAGCGCCGGCTGGAGGTCACCGCCACCGCGCTCGGCAACCACCTCGTCATCAAGGGGCCGGCCGACGCCGCCGAGACGGCGCGGCGGGTGTTCCAGAAGCTCTACGCCCGGGTGCGGACCGGCGGCAGCACGCTGACCCTCGGCGACGTGGACGGCGCCATCCGCGAGGCCACCGCGCAGGCGACCCTGTTCCCGGCCGAGGTCATCGCGGCCGAGGCCGACAGGCCGCATTTCGAGCAGATCGCCACCCGCAAGCGCGGGGCCGTGCGGGCGCGCAACCCGGCGCAGGACGCCTACATCAAGCTCCTGCGCACCAACGAGCTGGTCTTCGCCGAGGGCCCGGCCGGGACCGGCAAGACCTGGCTCGCCGTCGGCCACGCCGTGTCGCTCCTGGAGCAGGGCCATGCCGAGCGGCTGATCCTGTCCAGGCCCGCGGTCGAGGCCGGCGAGCGCCTGGGCTTCCTGCCAGGCGACATGCGCGAGAAGGTCGACCCCTACCTCCGCCCGATCTACGACGCCCTGTACGACTTCATGGAGGCCCGCCACGTCGACCGCGGCCTCCAGACCGGCCAGATCGAGATCGCGCCGCTCGCCTTCATGCGCGGCCGAACCCTCACCAACGCGGTGGTGCTGCTCGACGAGGCGCAGAACACCACCTCCATGCAGATGAAGATGTTCCTCACTCGCCTGGGCGAGGGCTCGCGCATGATCATCACCGGCGATCCGAGCCAGATCGACCTGCCGCCGGGCCAGAAATCCGGGCTCGTGGAAGCGGTCAGCGTGCTGGAGGGCGTCGAGGGGATCGGGCACGTGCGGTTCAAGGACGTCGACGTGGTCCGCCACGACCTCGTCCGCCGGATCGTGACCGCCTACGAGAGCGCCGCCCACGGCAGCGCGGAGGCCGACCGCAACCCGAATCCCCGCCGCCGGCCGCTGGCGTGACCGTGCCCCACGAGATCGACCTCGCCGTCGAGGACGCGCGCTGGGAGGCGGCGGTCCCGGACCTCGAGGCCCTCGTCACCCGCGCCGTTGAGGCCGGACTCGCCGTCGCCCCCGAGAGGCCGGACGGGTCCGTCGAGGTCAGCGTCCTGCTGACGGACGATGCCGCCGTCCAGGAACTCAACAGGACCTGGCGCGGCAAGGACAAGCCCACCAACGTCCTGTCCTTCCCGGCCGCCCCGCAGCCGCGGCATGCCGGCACCGCCGCGCCCCTCGGCGACGTGGTCCTTGCGTACGAGACCCTGGTGCGCGAGAGTGCGGAGCAGTCGAAGCCGCTCCAGAATCACCTCGCCCACCTCCTCGTCCATGGCACCCTGCATTGTCTCGGTCAGGACCACGAGATCGGCGAGGCCGAGGCCGATGCCATGGAAGCCCTCGAGGTCGCGGCACTCGCGACCCTCGGCATCCCGGATCCCTATGCCTGAGCGCGCGACGTCCGAGCGACCCCAGACCCGAGAGACATGAGCAACGATCGAAGTCGCGGCGCGGCCCTGGCCGCGCCCAGTTCCACCGAGGGCGAGTCCCAGCACCGGGAGCCCTGGTACGACCGCCTGCTCCAGGCGCTCCATCTCAAGCCGCGCGATTCGCTGCGCGAGGGTCTTGAGGAGGCGCTGGCGGAGCCGGACGCCGGCGAGAGCGGCCTCACCCCGCTCGAGCGCGTCATGCTCAAGAACGTCCTCGGCCTGCACAAGGTGCGCGTCGACGACGTGATGGTCCCCCGGGCCGACATCGTCGCCGTCTCGAACGACACGAGCCTCGGCGAGTTGCTCAAGCTGTTCCGCACGGCCGGCCATTCCCGGCTGCCGGTCTACGGCGAGACCCTCGACGATCCCCGCGGCATGGTCCACATCCGCGACCTCGTCGACCACATCGCCGCCAAGGCCGAGCCGGCCCGGCGCAGCGCGCCCGCCGTCGCGAAGCCCGCCGAACTCGCGGTCGACGGCGCGGCGGACACGCCGCCCGCGCCGCGCCCGCGCCGGCCCGCGGCGCGCCTGCCGCGCGGCCTGGACCTCGGCAAGGTCGATCTCACGACCACGCTCGCGGCGGCGCGCATCCAGCGGCCGGTCCTGTTCGTGCCGCCCTCCATGCCGGCGATCGACCTGCTGGTGCGGATGCAGGCGACCCGCACCCACATGGCGCTGGTCATCGACGAGTACGGCGGCACCGACGGGCTGATCTCCATCGAGGACCTGATCGAGGTCGTGGTCGGCGACATCGAGGACGAGCACGACGTGGCCGAGGACAAGCACGTCCAGCGCGTCGAGGGTGAGGGCGAGGTCTTCGTGGCCGACGCGCGCACGCCGCTGGCCGAGGTCTCCGAGGTGACGGGCGTCGACCTCGTCGCGGCCGTCGGAGAGATGGCCGAGGAGATCGACACGCTGGGCGGCATGATCGTAACCCTGGCGGGCCGCGTGCCCTCGCGCGGCGAGCTGATCGCCGGCCCCGGCGACCTCGAGTTCGAGGTGCTCGACGCCGATCCGCGCCGCCTGAAGCGGCTCCGGTTCCACAAGGGCGCGGCGCGCATCGGCAATGTCGTGCCGCTCGCCCTGCCGCCGCCCGCGAACGCCCCGGTCGCCGAGACGCCGCACCCGTGACGGTCGCGGCGTGACGGGTCTGGTGGACGGTTTCGCCCGGTCGCCCGCGGCGGCCGGCGCACCGATGCGCGGGCCGATCCCGGGTCCCATGTCCGATCCGGAGCGGGCGCGCGTCCCCGGCGCGGTGCTGGCGATCGCGCGCCTGACCGGCTGGCGCCGGCTCGGGCTGGCGTGGCTCGCCGGCGCCCTGGGCGCGCTGGCGATGCCGCCCTACGGGCTCCTCCCGGCCCTCGCGGTCTCCCTGACGATCGCGGTCTGGCTGCAGGACGGGGCTGCGGCCGGTCGGACGACACTCCGGCGATTCGCGCCGTGCTTCCTCATCGGCTGGGCCTGGGGCTTCGGCTATCTCACTGCCGGGCTCTGGTGGCTGGGCCAGGCCTTCCTGGTCGAGGCCGACGAGTTCCTCTGGGCCCTGCCGCTGGGCGTGATCGGCCTGCCCTTCGTCCTCGGCCTGTTCTACGGCGCCGGTTTCGGCGCCGCGGGCCTGCTCTGGGGCCGCGGCGCGGCGCGGATCGCCGCCCTGGCCTTCGGGCTCGGCGCGGCCGACTGGCTGCGCGGCCACCTGTTCACGGGGTTCCCCTGGAACACCCTCGGGATGGCGCTGGCCCAGAACCTCTGGCTGATGCAGGGGGCGGCGGCGATCGGGCTCTACGGCCTGTGCATCCTGGCCGCGCTGGTCTGCGCGGCGCCCGCGACGCTCGCCACCGGCGCGAATCCGCGCGCCCGGTTCGGGCCGAGCGTCGCCGCCGCGATCGTCCTCGCCGGCCTGGCGCTCTACGGGGCCGAGCGGCTCGGTCCGCCCGACCCGGTGGTCACGGGTGTCCGGCTGCGGCTCGTCCAGCCCAACCTGCCCCAGGACGCCAAGTTCAGGCCCGAGAACCGGGCCGACATCGTCGACCGCTACATCGAGCTGAGCCAGCGCCCGACGGAGACCGGCGCGCCGGAACCGACCCACATCGTCTGGCCGGAATCGGCCTTCCCGTTCCTGATCCAGCGCGACCCCGACGCCCTGGCCAAGGTGGCGGCCGGCCTCAAGCCCGGGCAGCACCTGATCACCGGGGCGGCCCGCGCCGAGGAGCCGCTGCCGGGCGAGCGCCTGCGCTTCTACAACGCCGTCCTGGTGATCGGCCCGGACGGCCGGATCTCCGACAGCTACGACAAGGTCCACCTCGTCCCGTTCGGGGAGTATCTCCCCGCGCCCCTCGACGCCGCCCTGCGGGCCGTGGGGCTGCGCCAGTTCGTGGCGATCCCCGGCGGGTTCTCGGCCGGGACGCTCGCCGGGCAGCGGATCCTGACGGTGCCGGGCCTGCCGCCGGTCGCGGCGACCATCTGCTACGAGGCGATCTTCCCGGGCGCGATCCTGCCCGCCGGGCACGCCGCGCCGTCCCCGCAGCCGCCGGGGCTGATCCTGAACGTCACCAACGACGCGTGGTTCGGCGACACGCCGGGGCCGCGCCAGCACCTCGCCCAGGCGCGCCTGCGCGCCGTCGAGGAGGGGCTGCCGCTCGTGCGCGACGCCAATACCGGGATCTCCGCGGTGATCGACCCGCACGGCCGCGTCGTCGCCCGCACCGCGCTCGACACCGAGACCTGGCTCGACGCCGACCTGCCCGCCCGCATCGTCGGCGGCACGCTCTACGGCCAGTTCGGCGACGCCGCCTTCGCGCTGATGCTGGCCGCCTGCCTGGGCGGGGCCGTGATCGCGCGGCGGCGCCCGTGAGCGCGGACCGGGCGACCGCCAACCGGTTCCTGCTCGGCCTCGCGCTGATGCTGGTCGCGTTCAACCTGCGCCCGGCGCTGAGCACGGTCGGCCCGCTGCTGGCGACGATCCGGGACGGCACGGGGCTCGGCGCCGGCGGCGCCGCCATCCTCACGACGCTGCCGGTCATGTGCCTCGGCATCGCCTGCGCGCTGGCCGCGCCGCTGATCCGCCGGATCGGGCCCGACCTCGCGGTGCTCGCCGGCTCGACCATCCTCGTCGCCGGCCTGACGCTCCGCGGTCTCGGCGGCCTCGTGCCGCTCTTCGCCGGGACGGCGCTGGCGGCCATCGGGATCGGGATCGACAACGTCCTGCTGCCGGCGCTGGTGAAGCGCGATTTCGCCGGCAACGGTGGCCTGATGACCGGCCTCTACACCATGACCCTGTGCCTCGGCGCGGCCGCGGGCGCCGGCGCCTCGGTGCCGGTGGAGCACGCCCTCGGGGGCGGCTGGCCCTCCGCCCTGGCGATCTGGTCGCTGCCCGCGCTGGTGGCGGCCTTCGTGTGGATCCCGTTCGCCCGCCGGACCGCCTCGACCGCCGCGCCCTCGGCCGGGCGGCTGCTCCGCAACCCGCTCGCGTGGTGGGTGACGGGCTTCATGGGCCTGCAATCGTCGCTCGCCTACATCCTGTTCGGCTGGCTGCCGCTGCTGCTGCAGGGCCGCGGGCTGACGCCGCTGAATGCCGGGCTCTACGCCTCGCTGGCGACGCTGGTGCAGGCGCCGGGCGCTCTGCTCGTTGCCATGCTGGCGGCCCGCGCCCGCGACCAGCGCGCCTGGATCGTCGTGATTCCCGGCCTGACGGCCGCCGCCTTCGTGGTCCTCGCCTTCGGGGCGGATTCTCTGCGGATCCCCGCCGCCTGCGCGCTGGGCTTCGGGATCGGCGGCTGCTTCGGGCTGGGCCTGACCCTGATCGTGCTGCGCGCCGCGGACGCGGCGAGCGCCGCCGGCCTCTCTGCCATGGCGCAGGGCATCGGCTACACCTGCGCCGCGCTGGGGCCGCTGGTCTTCGGTCTCGCCCACGAGGCGACCGGCGGCTGGGCCGTGCCGGGCGCCCTGTTCGTCGGCATCACCGTCGCGGCGATCCTGATCGGGCTGGCCGCCGGACGCGACCGGAAGGTCAGCGCGGCCGAACCCGAGCCGCGGGATCCGGCCGCTCAGCCGCTCACCGAACTCCAGCCGGCGAACCCGGCCAGCGGTTCCTGATCGTAGCGGGCCATCAGGTCGGTCATCGCGGCGGCGTCGCCGAGCCGCCCCTCCGCGGCGAGGCGGGCCAGACCCTCGAAGAAGCCCTCGCGGCCGAGCGCCGGCGCGAAGCTCAGCGTGAACCGCACCGGGCGGTCGCCACGATTGGCGAAGGCGTGCGCGACGCCGGGCGGGATGAGCGCGAAATCGCCGGGTCCCAGGTCGTGGTCCGCACCGTCGACGTGGAGGGCGAGCCGGCCCGCCTCGACCGAGAAGGTCTCGGTCAGCCGGGCGTGGCGATGCAGTCCCGCGCCCGGCGTCCGGGGATCCATCGCGACGCGGTAGATGCCGAGGCCGTCGCCGGTCTCGTCGCTGCGCGCGAGATAGGAGACCCGCATGCCGCCGATGACGGCGTTCGGGCCGGGCCCGCGGTGCACGACACTCGCCATCTTCGCCCCCGTCCGTTCCGCAAACGAGAACCCCGCGCGGCCGGGTGACCGCGCGGGGCTGTGTCGATGAGCGCGCGCGCGAGGCTTACTCGGCGGCGACCCGGTGGGCCTGCGAGCCGTCGGTCAGGGTCTCGGACTGCAGGCGCTTGCCCGGGGCGGCGCGACCCGGCAGCGGCGGCAGGGCCTTGGCCTTCTCCAGATCGATCCCGGCGCCCTCGGCGACGCGGCGGCCGTAATCCTCGTCGGCGTGCCAGAAGTGCCAGACCATCCGCAGCTGGATCGGCTCGGGGCACTGCTTCATGTCGGCCACGAGGTTGGCGATCAGGTCGTCGCGCTCCCAATCCTGGAACGACCGGTACCGGACGCCGGCCTGGGTGTAGTCGTCCTCGGTGCGTGAGGTCTGGTAGCGGCCGAGGCGGCCCTCCACCGGCTGGTGGTAGTCCTTGGCGGGCTTCGGCGCCTCGCGCAGGCCCTCGGCCAGCGTCGACGGCTCGTAGTTGATGTGCTTGTTCGGGCCGGTGCCGTCGACCGTGTAGGCCATCTGACCGTCGCGCTGGTTCGAGTAGACCTTCACGCCGGGCTGCGGCGCGTTGATCGGCAGCTGGAGGTAGTTGGCGCCGACGCGGTAGCGCTGCGTGTCCGAGTAGGACAGCGTCCGCCCCTGCAGCATCTTGTCGTCCGAGAAGTCGATGCCGTCGACCAGCACGCCGGTGCCGAAGGCCGACTGCTCGACCTCGGCGAAGAAGTTGTCCGGCACGCGGTCGAGCACCATGCGGCCCACCGGCAGCAGCGGGAACTGGTCGACCGGCCACAGCTTCGTGTCGTCCAGCGGGTCGAACGACAGGTGGTCGTTCGGGCCGTCCGGCATGATCTGGACGCAGAATTCCCACTCGGGGAAATTCCCGGCCTTGATGTTGTCGTACAGGTCGCGGGTCGCGTGGCCGACATCCTTGGCCTGGATCTCGGAGGCTTGGCTCGAGGTCAGGTTGCGCACGCCCTGCTTCGGCTCCCAGTGGAACTTGCAGAGCACGGCCTCACCCTGGTCGTTGACGAGCTTGTAGGTGTTGACGCCCGAGCCTTCCATCTCGCGGTAATTGGCCGGGATGCCCCAGGGCGACTTCAGGTGCGTCACCATGTGGATCGACTCGGGGTGCTGGGCCACGAAGTCGAAGAAGCGCCACGCCTCCTGCCGGTTCGTCACCGGGTCCGGCTTGAACGCGTGGATCATGTCGGGGAACTTGATCGCGTCGCGGATGAAGAAGACCTTGAGGTTGTTGCCCACGAGGTCCCAGTTGCCGTCGACGGTCTTGAACTTGACCGCGAAGCCGCGCGGATCGCGCTCGGTCTCCGGGCTCTCCTTGGCGCCGGCGACCGTCGAGAAGCGCACGAACATCGGCGTCTTCACGCCGGTCTCGTTCAGCACGCGGGCGCGGGTGTACTTGGAGGCCGGCTCGTCGCCGATCTTGCCGTAGGCCTCGAACCAGCCGTGGGCGCCGGCGCCGCGGGCGTGGACGACGCGCTCCGGGATCCGCTCGCGGTCGAAGTGCGTGATCTTCTCGATGAACTGGTAGTTCTCGAGCGTGGCCGGGCCCCGCTCACCGACCGTGCGGGTGCTCTGGTTGTCGCGGACCGGATGGCCCTGGCGGGTGGTCAGGATCGGGCGTTGATCGCTCATGCGTACCGTCTCTCCGTACTGCGAAGGCTCTCGGTGGACAGCGGAGTCAGCCTGGAACCGTTCTGGTGAAGGGTTATGACCGGGGCGTGACCCCGAGGCAAATGCATCGTCACAAAGGTTCTGATAGACGCAGCCTATGAATCTGGCTGGCCTCTCCCTCCGCGATCTCGAATACGTCGTCGCAGTCGCCGACGAGGGGCATTTCGGCCGGGCTGCCGAGCGCTGCAACGTCAGCCAGCCGACGCTGAGCGTGCAGGTCCGTAAGCTGGAAACCGCGCTCGGCCTGACTTTGTTCGAGCGCTCGAACCGGCGGATCCTGCTCACCGAGGCGGGCCAGGCCATCGTCCGGCAGGCGCGGGTCGTCCTTGCGGAGGCGCAGCGGCTCCTGGCGCTGGCCAGCGAGGGGCGCGGCTCGCCGCTCACCGGGCGTCTCGTGCTGGCGGCGATCCAGACGCTCGGCCCCTACTTCTTCCCGCTGGTGCTGCGGCCCCTGCGCGAGCAGTACCCGCTGCTGATGCTCTCGCTGTCCGAATCGCGGACGGCCGACATCGTCGAGGGGCTGCGCGACGGGCGCATCGACGCGGCCCTGGTCTCGCTGCCGCTGCCGTCGCACGGGCTCGCGGTCTCGCCGCTGTTCGTCGAGCCGTTCTGGCTCGCCTGCCCGGCCGAGCACACCCTCGCCCGGGGCGGCGCGCTCTCCGCCAACGAGATCGCGGGGCCGGACCTGCTGTTGCTCGACGAGGGCAACTGCCTGCGCGACCAGACGATCGCGGCCTGCGGCGCCGGCTCCTCGGTCGGCCGCCACGCGACCAGCCTGGAGACGCTCCGCTCGATGGTGGCGGCGGGCGCCGGATACACGCTGCTCCCGGCCCTGGCGGTGCCGGCGAGCCCCGATCCCAGCGGCCTGACGGTGACCCGCGCCTTCGACGTCGACGGTCCCGGTCGGACCATCGCGCTGGTCTGGCGCGCGAGCGATCCGCGGGCCGCCGGCCTCGCGAGCCTGGCCGCCTTCTTCCGGGCGCACGCGCCAGCGGGCACGGCCGCCTGCCGCGACGGGGAGGCCGTCGCCTGAGCCGCCGCGGACGCCCACCTTGAGCGGTTGTGAATAGGAAGAGGGGCCGCGACCGGTCTATCAGGAGGGGTGATGACAGGGAGCGGCTCGATGCGGCGCACGATAATCTGGGCCGTACTGGCGCTGCTGATCCCCGCGGGCGCGCGGGCCGAGCCGAAGGACAGCTTCGCCCGGATCGACCAGATCAACCGCGCCTCCCTGGTGATGACGGTGGAGACCGGCATCGTGCCGCGGGCGCTGGGCGCGACCGTCGCCCGCGCCCTCGACCAGGTCGCCGCCGACGCCGCCAAGCCGGGCGCCGAGCGGCCGGACGATTACCTGCGGATCGAGCCGCTGATCACCGCCATCGCGGGGGCCGACGCCACCCGGATGCATTCCGGGCGCAGCCGCCAGGACATCATCCCGACGGTGCTGAAGCTCGAGCAGCGCGACCGTCTCCTGAACCTGGCCAGGGCGCTCGACGAGACCCGGGCGGCTCTGCTGGCGGTGGCCGAGCGCGAGGCCGACACGATCGTCCCGGCTTACACCAACGGGGTGCAGGCCCAGCCGACGACGCTCGGCCACGTCTACCTGGGCTACGCATCCGTCCTCGCTCGCGATGCCGATCGCCTCCGGGAGACCTGGGCGCGGCTGAACCTGTCGCCCCTGGGCGCGGCCGCCCTCGGCACGTCGAGCTTCCCGGTGGATCGCGAGAGGCTGGCGGCGCTGCTCGGCTTCGACGCGCCGGTGGAGAACAGCTACGATTCCGGCCAGCTCGCGCCCATGGACATGGGGCTCGAGCTGACCGGGCTCGCGGCGAACCTCGCCACCACGGCCGGCAGCTTCGCGCAGGACCTCTACGCGCAGTACCACCAGACCCGGCCCTGGATCCTGCTGCGGGAGGGCGCGCTCACCGGGCCGAGCAGCATCATGCCGCAGAAGCGCAACCCCGTCGCGCTCTACAGCCTGCGCATGAAGGCCAGCGACGTCGTGGGGGCCGCCCAGGCCTTCGTCATCATGGCGCACAACGTCGATTCCGGCATGCCGGACTACAAGCGCAACCAGGCCGAGCCGCCGGGGCGGACCCTGGCCGAGGCCGCCGAGATGTGCCGGCGCTGGACGCGCGTCCTCGACGGGCTGGTCGTGGACCGGGCGCGCGCCGCCGACGAGGTCGCGGCGGACTACTCCACCACCACCGAGCTCGCCGACACGCTCCAGCGCGAGGCCGACGTGCCGTTCCGGCTCGGCCACCACTTCGCGTCCGAGCTCGTGAGCTACGGCCGCAGCCACGACCTGCGCCCGGCCGACCTGCCCTTCCCGGAGGTGCGGCGCATCTACGCCGAGGCCGCGGCGGGGTCGGGGCTGAAGCCGGACCTGCCCCTCGACGAGGCCCGCTTCCGGGCGGCGCTGTCGGCCCGCGGCATGGTCGACGCCGCGAAGGGGCTCGGCGGCCCGCAGCCCGCGGAGGTCCGGCGGATGCTGGGCGCCGCGCAGGCGCGGCTGCGGACCGACCGCGACTGGCTCGACGCCCGCCGGAAGGGCCTGGCCGACGCCCGGGCGCGCCTCGACGCCGCCTTCGCGGCCCTCACGCGCGAGCCCTGAGTTCCGCGCGGGGGCGCCGTGCCGAAACTCTGCCGTGACAGGGCCAATATTGCGGTATAGCGCGCGCCTGACGCCTGCCGGCTGAAGCGGGCCTCTCCCGATCGGTCGCCTTGCCCCCTCTCCGCACCCTCGGCCTCTGGGCCGCCCTCGCCGCCGCGTCGGCGGCCGTGTCGTACGGCCTGATGCAGGCGCAGTTCCCGGCCGCGCTGCTGCTCGGGCCGATGATCGCGGCCATCGCCTTCGGCGTCGGCGGTTCGCGCCTGCGCGTCCCGCGGCCCGCGTTCCAGGCCTCCCAGGCGGCGATCGGCTGCCTCGTCGCGCACGCCGTCACCGGGCAGATCGCCCAGACCCTGATGGAGGACGGGCCGCTCATCGTCGCGGTCGTGCTGGTCACCGTCGCGGTCAGCGGCCTCGTCGGCTGGATCCTGACCCGCCTGCGCGTGCTCCCCGGGACCACCGCGGCCTGGGGCTCGTCCCCCGGGGGCGCCTCCGCCATGGTGGCGATGGCCGAGGATTTCGGCGCCGATCCGCGCCTCGTCGCCTTCATGCAGTACGTGCGCGTCGCCGCCGTGGTGTTCTCGGCCTCGCTGGCGGCCCGCTTCCTGATGGAGGCCCCGGTCCCGGGGGCGTCGGCCGGCGCCGGCGAGGTCATCGGTCCGCTCTCGCTGCTGGCGACGCTCGCGGTCGCCATCGTCGGCGCGGGCGCGGCGCTCGCCCTGCGGGTTCCGGCCGGCGCGCAGATCGGGCCGATGGTGCTCGGCAGCCTGCTCCACGCCACCGGGCTCGTGCGCATGGCGCTGCCGGTGCCGCTCCTCGAACTCGCCTACGCCTGCATCGGCATCTACGTGGGGCTGCGCTTCACCCGCGAGACGCTGCGCCTGACCGTCACCGCCCTGCCGGGCATCCTGGCGGCGACCTTCTCGGTCATCGCCCTCTGCGCGGCGTGGGGCTGGGGGCTGACCCTCCTGCTGCCCATCGACCTGCTGACCGCGATCCTCGCCACGAGCCCCGGCGGCCTCGACTCGGTGGCGATCATCGCGGTCGGCTCGAAGGCGGACGTCTCCTTCGTGCTGGCCGTCCAGACCCTGCGCCTGTTCGTGGTGCTGCTCACCGGCCCGCTGCTCGCCAAGTGGATCAGCCGGTCCGTGCGGGAGGCCGCCATCCGATGAACGCCCTGGTCCTCGCCTTCCTCAACTCCTGGCGCGGCCTGCGCCACGGCGCCCGCACCGAGCGGGCCGTGCGCCAGGAACTCGTCCTCCTGGCGCTCGGGATCCCGGTCGCGCTGTTCCTCGGCGCGACGCTCTGGGTGCGCGTCGCCCTGATGGTCAGCCTGCTGGTGATGCTGGCCGCGGAGTTCCTGAACACCGCCGTCGAGAAGCTCTGCGACCACGTCCATCCGGGCCATCACCCGATGATCGGGACCGTGAAGGACCTCGCCTCCGCCGGCACCTTCATGGCGCAGATGGCGGCGCTGCTCGTCTGGGTGGCGGCTCTGGTGGACCGTCTCGGCTGACCTGCCGCGCGCGGGGCGCGCTCGCATCCGCGGGCCGGAGGGTCTATCTGGCCGGCATCGCCCCGCGCATCGGCCGAGACTGCACACCGTGACGGACTACATCCGCAAGATCCTCACCGCCCGCGTCTACGACGTCGCGATCGAGAGCCCCCTCGATCCGATGCCGCGCCTGACGCAGCGGCTCGGCCGGCCGGTCCTGCTCAAGCGCGAGGATCTCCAGCCGGTCTTCTCGTTCAAGCTGCGCGGCGCCTACAACAAGATGTCGGGCCTGCACCCCGACCAGATCGCCCGCGGCGTCGTCTGCGCCTCGGCGGGCAACCACGCCCAGGGCGTCGCCCTCGCCGCCGCCAAGCTCGGCGCGCGGGCCGTCATCGTGATGCCGCGCACCACCCCCTCGATCAAGGTCGATGCCTGCCGGGCGCGCGGGGCCGAGGTCGTGCTGCACGGCGACGCCTTCGACGAGGCCCTGGCGCAGGCCAAGATCCTCGAGGCCGAGCAGGGCCTGACCTTCCTGCACCCCTTCGACGATCCGGACGTGATCGCCGGCCAGGGCACCATCGGCAAGGAGATCCTGGAGCAGCATACCGGCCCGATCGAGGCGATCTTCGTGCCGGTGGGCGGCGGCGGGCTGGCCGCCGGGATCGCCACCTTCGTGAAGTACCTGCGGCCCGGCACCAAGGTGATCGGCGTCGAGCCCGAGGACGCCGCCTGCATGGCCGCCGCGCTCGCGGCCGACACCCGGGTCAGCCTCCCGAGCGTCGGCCTGTTCGCCGACGGCGTCGCCGTGCGGCAGGCCGGCGAGGAGACCTTCCGGCTCTGCCGCGAGCACCTCGACGAGGTCATCACCGTGGACACCGACGCCATGTGCGCCGCGGTCAAGGACATCTTCGACGACACCCGCGCGGTGTCCGAGCCCTCCGGGGCGCTGAGCCTCGCCGGCGCCAAGATGTACGCCGAACGCGAGGGCGGCGACGGCACGCTGATCGCCATCTCGTCGGGGGCGAACCTGAACTTCGACCGCCTGCGCCACATCGCCGAGCGCGCCGAGATCGGCGAGCAGCGCGAGGTCCTGATCGGGGTCACCATCCCCGAGCGGCCCGGTGCCTACCGGGCCTTCATCCAGGCGCTCGGTCCGCGCGCCGTCACCGAGTTCAACTACCGCCACGCCCCGGGCTCCGAGGCGCAGATCTTCGTGGGCATCAACGTCGGCGGCGGCAAGCGCGAGAAGCAGGCGCTGATCGGCTCCCTGCGCGACGCCGGCTACCGCGTCCTCGACATGAGCGACAACGAGATGGCCAAGGTCCATGTCCGCTACATGGTCGGCGGCCGGGCCGTGGGGGTGGCGCACGAGCGCCTGTTCCGCTTCCAGTTCCCGGAGCGGCCGGGCGCGCTGATGAAGTTCCTGGAGGCGCTGGGCCCGGACTTCGACATCACGCTGTTCCACTACCGCAACCACGGCGCCGATTACGGCCGGGTGCTGGCCGGGATCGCTGTGCCGCCGGCCGAGCGCGACCGGTTCGACGCCGTCATCGAGGCGCTCGGCTACCCGGCCACCGACGAGACCGAGAACCCGGCCTACCGCCTGTTCCTAGACGGCGAGGGCTCCGGGGCGCTCTGAGCGCCGGCGGCGGCTCGCCCCGCGTCACATCCCGTCAGCTCTCCGCCACGTCGACGGAGGTGACGTCCGGCATCGCCCGCAGCTTCGCCGCGATGGTCTCGAAACTCGTGCGCGACAGGCGCACGAAGGTGACGGTGACCTCGTCGTGGTCGGGGTCGGGCCCCGGGTGGACCGTGAAGGTCCGGACGCGCGAGGCGCGCTCGCCGGTCGCCGCCTGGAGGGTGTCGATCGACATGGTGCCCCGTCGGGCGGTCAGTCGCAGCGTCTGGGCGCGCATCCGGTCGCGCCAGCGCTCCTCGAAGGGCTTCACGCCGGCCAGGATCCCGACGATGAGCGCCGTCGCGGCGAGCGCCGGAACGTAGAGGCCGCTGCCGATCGCCAGTCCGATCGCCGCCACGCCCCACAGGCTCGCCGCCGTGGTGAGGCCCTTCACGACTTCGCCCCGCAGCAGGATCGTCCCCGCGCCGAGGAAGCCGATGCCGGAGACGACCTGCGCGGCGATCCGGGACGGGTCGAGGACGACGTGCTCGGCGCCCAGCACGTCGGCGAAGCCGAAGGCCGAGACCAGCATGATCAGGCAGGAGCCGACGCAGACCAGCATGTGGGTCCGCAGGCCCGCCGCCCAGAGCAGGCGCTCGCGCTCCAGGCCGACCACGCTGCCGAACAGGGCCGCCAGCGCCAGCCGGGCCACCATCTCGCCGTTGCCGATCAGAGCCGCCTCCGTGCCTCCGCCCCGCGCGGATCGCGCGGATCCTTGCGGCTTTAGCGTGGGCGGATCAAGCGATCCCGAGTGCCGCCTTCTCGACCTCGTAGGCGGCCCGCACGGCGGCGGCGCCGTAGGCGCGCTCCAGGCGGCGCACGGTGAAATGCGCCCGCGCGGTCGACTGGAAGTGGTTCATGAAGGCGGTGTTGACCGCAGCCCCGCCGAAGGCGCCGAGGATCGGCACCGCCTGGGCGGCGACCTTCTGGGAGACCACGAGGCCGAAGCGCGCGGCGATCTGCGCGGTAAAGCGGATCAGAGCCGGGGCCGACTGGTCGAGGAGCGTCTTGCTCCCGGCGTAGCGGGCCGCCTCCGACAGGGTCTTGGCCAGCGCGGCGCGGACCGCGAAGTAGCCGCTCTCGGTGAGCGCCGAGCCCGCCTCGGTCTCCGCCATGGCCCGGCCGCCGAGGGCGAAGACCTGCACGCAGGCGAGCGCGCCTTCGGGGGTCTCGAGATCCTCCCCCTCCTCCCGGGCGATCTCGGCGATCGAGCGCAGCATCAGCGTGGTCGAGACCGGCAGCTCGACCGCCAGCGTCGCGAGGCCGAACGCGCCGCCGACCGCGCCCGAGAGCGCCGCCATCGCCTTGTGCTTGGCGTCGCCCGAGCCGAGCAGCCGCGTGAGACGGCTCTCGGCCTTCGCGGCCGCGCCGCCGAGACCCTCGCCCTCGGCGGGGACGAGTTCCTTGCGCGGCAGCGTCGCCAGCGCGACGCGCAGCGCGCCCCGCATCGCCACCTCGGTGCTGCGGCTGACGGCCTCGGTGACCGGGGTCGGCAGCGATCGGCCGATGATGTCGAGGGGTGCGCCGGCCGCCGCGGAGAGCCGCGCCGCGAGGCTCGGACGCTCCAGCACCTGCACGGCGCGGCGCAGGGCGGCGAGGTCCGCGTCGCTCAGCGCTATCTCTGGCGTCTCCGCCGGCAGCGTCTCGCCGGCGCGGGTGAGGTCGCTCGTGCTCATCCGTCGATCCCTGGATCTGTCCCGCTCACGCGGCCCCTGGGGCGCGCGCCGTGGTAGGAAGCTCGGGCCCCGGGATGCGGTTCCCCGGCTCCTGGGCGTCCCGCGCCGGGGCCGCGGCCTCTCCGCGCCCGCTCCGCCGCCCGACCGCGAGGCAGAGCACGAGGACGGGGATTCCCACGAGGGAGGTCATGACGAAGAAGGCCGGGTAGCCGATCGCCGCGACCACGAAGCCCGACGAGCCCGCGATCAGCTTGCCCGGCAGCGCGTAGAGCGAGGAGAACAGCGCGTACTGCGTCGCCGCGTAGGCCGGGCTGGTGAGGCTCGACATGTAGGCGATCAGCACGATCCCCGCGAAGGAGCCGCAGAAGTTCTCGATCGAGATGGCCACGGTCAGGCGCCAGATCTCGGGCGCGCCGGCCGCCAGCCACGCGAAGGCGAGGTGGGAGGCGGCGGCCAGGAAGGCGCCGAGCAGCAGCGTCGGGAACAGGCCGAACCGGGCGAGCGCCCAGCCGCCCGCGAAGCCGCCCGCGATGCCGACCCAGATGCCGTAGAGCTTGGTGACGGTGGCGATCTCCTTCAGGTCGAAGCCCAGCGTCCGGTAGAGCGGGCTCGCCATGACGCCGGACAGGAAGTCGGGCAGTCGGAACAGGGCCACGAGCAGGAGGATGCCCCAGAGCGCGCCGCCGAACCGGCCGTGCAGCTCGGTCAGCGGCTCCAGGATGGCGCGGCGCATCGACCAGAACCGGGACCGGCCGGGCGTCTCGGCGGGGGCCGCGCGCGGTCTGTCGAAGGCCGGGGCCAGCAGGGCGGCGATCATCCCGACCAGCATGAGGGCGGCCATGATCAGGTAGGCCAGCGTCCAGCCCCCCGCGGAGGCGATGAACAGCGCGCCCGCGCCGGCGGTGATCAGGCCCAGCCGGTAGCCGAGGTTCGAGGTCGCCGCCAGGATGCCCTGGAAGTCGCTGCCGGCGGCGTCGATGCGCCAGCCGTCGATCACGACGTCCTGGCTGGCCGCGCAGAACGCCACCAGGAAGGCCCCGAGCCCGAGGAGCGCGAGGTTGGTCTTCGGGTCCGAGAAGGCCATCAGGATCAGGCACAGCGCGACCGCGGCCTGGGTCGTCACCATCCAGGCGCGGCGGCGCCCGAGCCGGGCGCTCAGCACCGGCACGTTCAGGCGGTCGATCGCCGGCGCCCAGAGGAACTTCAGCGAGTAGGGCAGCGCCACGTAGCTGAACAGGCCGATCGCCCGCACGTCGATGTCCGAGAAGGCGAGGCGGAGCGTGAAGGTCCCCAGCACGAGGAGCAGCGGCAGGCCGGACGAGAATCCGAGCGCCAGCATGAGCGCGATCCGCCGGTCCTCGACGATGTCGCGGAGCCGGAATCGACGCGTCGCCTGTGGCTGGTTCGCCATGGCATGGAACTCCTGAGCCTTCGTGGCCTTGATCCCGCGAAATCGTGGCAGCCTTACGCCGCACCTGTCTCCGCTGGATCCTGCTGTCTTGCGCCCCAATCTTGGTAGAAGCTTGCTTAACGCGGTGTCCACGTCCCGCGGTCGGAGCGCGATGGTGGCGCCGCCGGACGAACGGGGTCACCGCCTGACTGTGGAATGACGCGTTGAGTGCCCGATCCGAGACCGGTCCGCCCCTCGCGACGCTCGTCGACGCGTTCGCGTCGAGCCCGTCGCCGATGGTCATCACCGATGCGCGCGCGCCCGACAACCCGATCGCCTGGGCGAACGACGCGTTCCTTAGCGCCACGGGCTACGCCGCGGACGAGATCGTCGGGCGCAACTGCCGGATGCTGCAGGGGCCGGCCACCGATCGGTCGACGGTGCAGCGGATCCGCTCGGCCGTGGAGGCCGAAGAGCCGATCTCGGTGGAGCTGCTCAACTATCGCAAGGACGGGACGTCCTTCTGGAACGCGATGACCATCACCCCGGTGCGCGACGCCGAGGGGCTCGCCTACTTCTACGCCGCCCAGGCGGACATGACCCATGTCCACCAGATGGAAGTGTCGATGCGCGGCACCAACGACGAGCTGGAGCGCCTCGTCGCGGCGCGGACCCAGGACCTGACATCGGCGCTGGAGCAGAAGACCGCCCTCCTCCACGAGGTCGATCACCGGGTGAAGAACAACCTCCAGGTGATCTCGTCGCTGATGCTCCTGAAGGCGCGGCGCACGCCCGAGGGTGAGGCGCGCGACGCGCTCCAGGGCATGGCGGAGCGGATCGGCGCGCTCTCGACGGCGCACCGGATGCTCTACTCCGAGGGCGACTGCACGCACTTCAACCTCGGCGACTTCGCGGCCGAGTTCCTGGCCGACATGAATGCCGGCCTGGACCCGGAGCGGCGCCGGGTGGAGGCCGACGTCGAGCCGATCGCGGTGGCCGCCGCGATGGCGGCGCCTCTCGCGCTGATGATCCACGAACTGACGGCCAACGCCCTGCGCCACGCCTTCCCGGGCGAGCGCGAGGGGCGCGTGTCGATCGTCGCCCGCCGCACCTATGGCGGGATGCACATGACGATCCGCGACGACGGCGTCGGCGTCGCCGCGGCGGCCCCGAACCCGGCGGGGTTCGGGCGCAATCTCGTGGAGATGGTGGTCCGGCAGATGCGCGGGACCATCGCCTGGGCGGATGCCGGCCCGGGCACGACCGTCGAGATCGACATCCCGCTCCAGCAGCCGGCTTGAGAAATCGACGTGGAGGCATCAAGCTCGTCGGCCGCGGGGCCGGAGGACGAAGAGCGCATGGGGACCGGGAACGCCGCCGCGGACGCCGCCCTCCGCATCCTCGTGGTCGAGGACGAGGCCCTGATCGCCCTCGAGCTGGAATGCCTGCTGGACGATCTCGGGCACGTCACCGTCGGCGTCGCCGGCAACGCGACGGAGGCCATCGCGATGGGCCGGTCCACGGCGCCCGACGTCGCCCTCGTCGACATCCACCTCGTCGACGGCCCGACCGGCATCGACGTGGCCCGGGCGCTCTCGGCCGACCGGCGCACCACCGTGGTGTTCATGACCGCCAACGCCAAGCGCATCCCGGCCGATTTCGCCGGCGCGATCGGGGTGATCGCCAAGCCCTATTCCGAGCGCGTCGTGGCCAGCACCCTGGACTACGTGGCCGATCGCCGGGCCGGCCGCGACGGGCCGGCCTGCCCGGACGGGTTCTCGCCCGCGCCCGTCTGAGGTTCTTCGGGTCAGGCCCCTGGCGCGCGGCCCACGGGTCTCAGCCCCGCGCCGCCCGCTCGCGCTTCAGCCGGTAGAGCGCGTCCAGCGCCTCGCGCGGCGTCAGCGCGTCCGGGTCGATCCCGTCGAGCAGCGCGCCCAGCGGATCCTCCGGCGGCGGCTCCGGCGGCGGGGGTGGCGCGAGGGCCGCGAAGAGCGGCAGGTCGTCGATCCGGGCGCGGGCGGGGCGGCCCCGCTCGGCCTTCTCCAGACTCTTGAGGATCGCCCCGGCCCGGGTCACGACGCTGCCCGGGAGGCCGGCGAGCCGTGCCACCTGCAGCCCGTAGCTGCGCTCGGCGACGCCCGGCACGACCTCGTGCAGGAACACGACGCCGTCCCGGTGCTCGGCCACCTTCAGGGTGGCGTTCTCCAGCCGCGCCAGCCGGTCGCCCAGCGCCGTCAGCTCGTGGAAATGCGTGGCGAACAGCGCCCGGCAGGCATTCACCTCGTGGAGGTGCTCCAGGCAGGCCCAGGCGATCGACAGGCCGTCGAAGGTCGCGGTGCCGCGGCCGATCTCGTCCAGGATCACCAGGGAGCGCCGGGTCGCCTGGTTGAGGATCGCCGCGGTCTCGACCATCTCGACCATGAAGGTCGATTGCCCCCGGGCGAGATCGTCGGCGGCGCCGACGCGGGAGAACAGCCGGTCGACCCGGCCTATCCGCGCCTCCGCGGCCGGCACGAAGGCGCCGATCTGGGCGAGCACCGCGATCAGCGCGTTCTGGCGCAGGAAGGTCGACTTGCCGCCCATGTTGGGGCCGGTGATCAGGCGGATCCGGCCGCGCGTGTCGCCGGACAGGTCGCAGTCGTTGGCGATGAACGGCTCGCCGGCCCGGCGCAGGGCCGCCTCGACCACCGGGTGGCGGCCACCGACCACGACGAAGCTGAGCGAGTCGTCGACCACGGGACGCCGCCAGTCGAGCTCGACGGCGAGTTCCGCGTGGCTCGCCGCTACGTCGAGCCCGGCCAGCGCCTCGGCCACCTCGGCGACGGGCTCGGCCTGGGCCAGCACGCGGGCCGCGAGGTCGTCGAAGACGGCGGCCTCCAGGGCCAGGGCCCGGTCGGAGGCGCCCGAGATCTTCGATTCGAGCTCGCCCAGCTCGACGCTGGTGAAGCGCATCGCGTCCACCATGGTCTGGCGATGGACGAACTCGCTCTGCAGGCCCTTCAGGCAGGCCTCGCCGACCGATTGCGGGACCTCGATGAAGTAGCCCAGCAGGTTGTTGTGCTTGATCCGCAGGGTCCGGCAGCCGGTCTGCTCGGCGTAGCGCGCCTGAAGGGCGGCGATCACCTTGCGGGAATCCTGTCCGAGGGTCCGCGCCTCGTCGATCTCCGGGTGGTAGCCCGTGCGGACGAAGCCGCCGTCGCGCCGGCTGAGGGGCAGCTCGTCGGCGAGCGCCGCCGCCAGGGTCGCGATGAGCGCCCGGTCGGCCTCGGCCAGATGCTCGGCCAGCCGGGCGAGTTCCGCCGGGAGGCCGTGCATGGCGGCGAGGCGCGCGCCGAGATCCGCCGCGACCGCGAGGCCGTCGCGGATGGCCGCGAGGTCCCGAGGACCCGCGCGACCGAGCCCCGTCCGCGAGAGCGCCCGCGCGAGGTCGGGCGCGCGGGCCAGGGCGTCGCGCAGGAAGCCGCGCAGGCGCGCGTCGTCCACCAGGTACGCCACCGCGGCGTGCCGCCGGGCGATGGCGTCGAGATGGGTCAACGGGCCCGCGAGGTGCTCGGCGAGCAGCCGCGCCCCGTTCGCCGTCACGGTCCGGTCGATCGTGGCGAGGAGGCTCCCGGCGCGCTCGCCCGACAGGGTGCGGGTGAGTTCGAGATTGGCCCGCGTCGCCGCGTCGATCGCCAGGGTGGCGCCGCCATCCTCGCGGGTCGGAACCGCCAGGGGCGGACGGGCCGCGAGCTGCGTCCGGGCGATGTAGAGCAGCGCCGCCCCGGCGGCCGCGATCTCGGCCCGGGTGAACTGGCCGAACCCCTCCAGGGTCGAGACCCCGTATTGCTCGCGCAGGCGCCGCTCGGCGGCCGCGGGCTCGAGCTCGGCCTGCGCCAGAGGTACGACGGCCGCGCGGCTCTCCTGCCACAGGCGCGCGAGGGCCGGATCGGCGTGGATCGCCTCCGACAGGACGATCTCCCGCGGGTCGTGCCGGGCGATGGCGCCGGACAGGTCGCCGCCCGCGACCTCGCTGAGGGAGAAGCGGCCCGTCGAGATGTCCACCGCGGCGAGGCCGTAGGCGACCGCGCCCTCCCCCGTCTTCCGGCGGCCGATGGCCAGGAGGAGGTTGGCGCGGGCCGGGTCGAGGAGCCGGTCCTCGGTGATCGTGCCGGGGGTGACGAGCCGCACGACCTCGCGGCGGACGACGGATTTCGGCCCGCGCTTCTTGGCCTCGGCCGGATCCTCGGTCTGCTCGCACACCGCCACGCGGTGGCCGAGGGCGATGAGGCGGTTGAGATAGTCGTCGGACCGGTCGACCGGCACGCCGCACATCGGGATCTCGCCGCCCGCGTGCTTGCCGCGCTTCGTCAGGACGATGCCGAGGGCCCGTGACGCGATCTCCGCGTCCTCGAAGAACAGCTCGTAGAAGTCGCCCATCCGGTAGAACAGCAGGCAGTCCGGATTGGCGGCCTTGATCTCGATGTACTGCGCCATCATCGGCGTCGCGCCGGCCGGGTCCAGGCCGGGCGTGGGCGTCGCGTCGGCGGCGGGGCGGGCGTCGGTTCGGACGGCGGTTCTGGCCATGCCGCCTCTTAGCAGAGCGACGCCGGCGAATCAGGCCGGGCGAACCGATGCGCCTGGGGAGAAGGCGCCCGGACGCCGCATCGCCGGTGGATGGCGCCCGGATCCGCCACAGCCTGCGCGGGATCCGGGCGCGGTCGCGATGTCAGTAGCGCGGGCCGCCCGTGGTGTTGCCGAGCTGCTGCTGGTAGCCCGGGCGCGACGGGTTGCGGGCGTTCGGGTTGCCGTGGCGCATCGTGTTCATGCGCCGCATCCGGCGCTCATGCCGGGTCGAGTGATGGCGGTGCATCCGGTGATGATGCATGCGGTGGTGGCGATGCATCGCCACGGTCTCGACCATGTCGGATCCGGCGAAGCCGGGCTGCGCGATCGCGGGCGCGGCCTGCGACGCGACGGTTCCCGCCAGGAGGCCGCCGAAGACCACACCCGCGGTCAGGAAAGAACGAAAAGACATCGTGGAGTAGCTCCGATCAGCCCTCATGGGCCACCACCAAGTGACAAGTGCTCGTCTTGTTCCGGAGCGGCGAGCGAAAAATAGTACTTGGCTTCCGAGAAGCGAACGGATTACCGCACCGCCCGACGCGCGTCCGCACGCACCGGCGCGGAGACTTGCGAGATCCGGCCGTGCATTGAATATCGCTCTACAACTTGCCCGCGTGGACCGGCCCGCTTTCACGCGGGTGCAAGGCGGCTAGCGGAGGAAAGCGCCGAGGTCAGCGTTGACCGCCTCGGGCTCCTCGTGGGCGAGCCAGTGGCTGGCCCGCTCGTACCAGCGGAGCCGGCCGGCGTCGCAGTACGCGAGGCTCGCCTCCGCCAAGCCGGGCTGCAGCGCCGTATCCCGTCGCCCCCAGAGGATCAGCACCGGCACGCGCACCCGCGGCGGCCGCGCCCGGGGCAGCTGCACCAGGGCCCGGTACCAGTTCAGCATGCCGGTCATCGCGCCGGGCCGGAGCCACGCCGCGACGTAATGGTCGAGATCGGCCTGCGCGAAGGTGCCCGGCCGGCTGGAGGTCGTCAGCGCGCGCCGCAGGGCCCGGCCGCGATCCGCCGTGAGCAGCCGCTCGGGCAGGCGCGGGAGCTGGAAGAGGCCCACATAGGTGCTGCGCAGCCACTGACCGGGGTGGCGGCGCATGTAGGTGCCGACGATCGCGGGATGCGGCGCGTTGAGGATCGCCAGCCGGTCGATCCGCTCGGGGTGGCGGCTCGCCACCCACCACGCGACGAGACCACCCCAGTCGTGGCCGACGAGCCGCACCGTGGGCGCGCCGTAGGCGTCGGCCAGGGCCAGGACGTCGCCGGCCAGCCGGTCCAGGTGGTAGGCGGCGATCCCCGCCGGCTTGTCGCTGAGGCCGTAGCCGCGCTGATCCGGCGCGATGATCCGCAGCCCCGCCTCGGCGAGCGGCCCGATCTGGTGGCGCCAGCCGTACCAGGATTCCGGGAAGCCGTGCAGCAGGATGGTCGGCGGCCCCGTCTCGGGGCCTGCCTCGGCCACGTGCAGGCCGACCTCCGGCAGGGCTATCCGGCGAAACCTCACTCCCGCGACGGTCATCCTCGCGCGCGCTCCGTCATGTCCGGCTCCCCCGCGGCGGAGAACGCGCGCGTCCTCCGGTCCGATCCGCTCAGAAGCCGAGCGCGGCGCCGTCGCCGGCGTCCGGGGAGAGCTGGTCGCGCAGACGCTCCGGCGCGGTCCGCGTCCAGAGGCACAGCAGCACGAAGGCGGCGCCGTGCAGGAGGGCGTGCGGCCCGGAATGGTCGGCCGCGGCGCGCCGGTCCGGCGCGGAACCGGGCACGGCGCCGGTCAGGGTCTTGGCAGGATGGGTCATGGTTCCGGTCTCCCGATGACGTGTTGCACCGGAGATCGTCGGCGGATGGTCCGGGTTACAGGGCCGCGGGCGCCGCGCGTGCGCCGCCGCACGCGGACATCTCGGCGCACCGGGTCAGTGCACCCGTTCAGCGCATCGGATCGAGCCAGCGCGCGAGGGTCCCGGTCGCGATGCCCGCGCGGGTCTCCCGGTAGCCGAGCTCCGCCGATTCCCGGAAGCGCGACCACGCCCGCAGGTCGATGCCGGAGAGCTGCGGCTTCAGCACGGCGGTCGCGTGGGCCGCCGCCATCAGGCTCTGCGCGTCGCTCGACACGGTGGCGGCGCGCAGGAGCAGCGGGGCCAGGCCCGGCATCGCCAGCGGCGAGCCGATCAGTCTGCGCATGAGCCGGCCGCTCCACCCGCGCCGCGGCATGTCCTGGAACGCCCGGTCGGTCCCGACATCGACGGCCAGGACCGGTCCGCGCTCCAGCCCGGCGGCGACGTCGGCCGGCAGGTTGTTCATCATGCCGCCGTCGACCAGGACGCCCTCGTCGCACAGCACGGGCGGCAGGAGGCCGGGGATCGCGATGCTGGCGCGCAGGGCCTTCGGCAGGTCGCCCGAGCGGTGCACCATGGTGTTGCCGGTCGTCAGGTTCGACGAGACGCAGAAGAACGGCAGCCAGAGGTCCTCGATGCGCACGCCGCCGTAGCGCGCCGCGAGGCCGGCATCGACCTTGGCGCCGCGGGTCAGCGCGTGCAGCGGCAGCGTGTAGTCGTTGATCGGGTTGCTGGTGGCGAAGAACGCCTCGATCTGGGCCTGGATCTCTGCGACGCTCCAACCCATGGCGAGGCTCGCCGCGATGATCGCGCCCATGCTGGTCCCGCCGACGAAGTCGGGCGCGCAGGAGACCTCGTCGAGGGCCTTGAGCACCCCGAGATGGGCGAGCCCCCGCGCCCCGCCGCCGCCGAGGACGAGGCCGCGCGCCGATCCGCTGGCGAGCCGCGCGAGGCGATGCAGATCCCCCCGGTCGCCGTCCCGGACCTGGATGCGCATCGCCGCGGGCAGCGCGGCGACCTCCGGATGCAGGGCCCTCGGGCGCCGGGCCGCGGGGTCCTGGCGCACGACGAGGTCCATGCGGATCCAGTCGGAGCGCACCCGGTCGAGATAGGCCGCCGCGCCCGGCCGCGGCGGCGCGCCGGGCTCGGCGAGGAGCAGGACATGGTCGCCCCGCCGCTGGCTCTGCCGGCACCAGGGGCAGTCGATGTCGTGCGCCGCGAAGATCGTGCGCGCGTGGGCGCCCTCGAAGGCCTGGAACCACGCCTCGTCGGCGCCCTCCGGCCAGTCGGTGAGGCAGCCGGTCTTCCCGGGCAGCAGGGCGTCGAAGGCGGCGGCGAGCTGCCGCGCCACCCGCGCCGGATCGGGCCCCTCGGTCACGGCCAGGATCGTGAAGATCCGCGGTGCGTGGTGGACCGAGTGGCCGTCGTAGATCGCCCGCAGGCGGTCGGCGAGCATCCGGGCGAAGTAGAGGAGTGTGTGCGGGTGCTCGGCGATCACCGCCTCGAAGGCCCCGCGGGTGAGTTGCAGGAGGTGCGAATCGCGCAGCGCCATAACGGTCGCCGCCCGCGGGGCGTCCGACAGCAGGGCCATCTCGCCGAAGGTCTCGGGCGGCCGCAGGCGCGCGATCCGGGTCGGCCGCCCGGCATGGTCGCGGGCCGAGACGCCGACCGCGCCGGAGACCAGCGTGTACAGGGCGTCCCCGGTCTCGCCCTGCTCGAACAGGGTCCGGCCGCCCGGCACCGCCACCGGCACCATCCGGGCCCGCACGGCCGCGACCGCCGGCGCGTCGAGGCCGGCGAGGAACGGGATCTCGGGGGCGCTCACGCCGGGACCGCCGCGTCGCTCGTCCCGCGCAGGCCTGCCGACGAACCCTGCCCCATCGTTCCGTTCCCGTCCCCGTGTCTTTCGACCACCATAGCGCATGGCGGCCGCCGGTACGCCCCGTGACCGCGGCCCGCATCTGAAACGCCGACGCCTTCGCGCGGCGGCGGCCATCCGCTACAGGCGGTGAAACACCGGAACCGGGAGGAACGCATGTCGGGGCTTGAGCGGATCGCGATCGTGACCGGGGCCGGGACGGGTGTCGGCAAGGCCGCCGCCCTGGCGCTCGCCGATGCCGGATGGCGCGTCGTCCTCTCGGGGCGGCGTCAGGCTCCCCTCGAGGAGGTCGCCGCGCGGATCGGGCACGGGGCCCTGGCGGTCCCGACCGACGTGACCGATCCCGACTCGATCGCCGCCCTGTTCGCGCGCACCAAGGCGGAGTTCGGCCGGCTCGACCTGCTGTTCAACAATGCCGGGATCGGCGCTCCGGCGGTCCCGCTGGAGGACCTGCCCCTCGAGACCTGGCGGCAGGTGGTCGACACCAACCTCACGGCGCTGTTCCTGTGCACGCAGCACGCCTTCCGGATCATGCGCGACCAAGATCCCCGGGGCGGCCGGATCATCAACAACGGCTCGATCTCGGCCCACGCGCCCCGACCGAACTCCATCGCCTACACGGCGACCAAGCACGCCGTGACCGGGCTGACCAAGGCGACCTCCCTCGACGGCCGGGCCTACGACATCGCCTGCGGCCAGATCGATATCGGCAACGCCGACACGCCCATGGGCGGCAAGATGAAGGCCGGCGTCCCGCAGGCGGACGGCTCTCTGCGGGCCGAGGCGGTGATGGATCCGGACCATGTCGGCCAGGCCGTGCTGTCCATGGCGAGCCTGCCGCTGGAGGCCAACGTGCAGTTCATGACCATCATGGCCACCAAGATGCCGTTCGTCGGCCGCGGCTGAACCAACGCCGTTTCCGGGCCCGCGCGGCGACGCCCCGCTGAACTGCTTGGCGGTGCGGACACGCGATCCGGCCTGCCCTGATCCGATCGAGCGGACCGGTCATGGCCGCCGTGCCGATCGGCCGGCCGCGCCCCGTGGCCCACCCGACCCCATCGCGCCGAGCGGCGATCGAATCCGGGCCTGAATCCGCGGCCGGCTCCACACACGTCTCAGGCCGCGCTTCGCGACGGCGCCCCGCGCGCGCCGATTGACGGCCCGTTCTATAACTCATACAAATCGAACGCTCGAGCTTCGCGGGCGCGGGCTCAGCCCTCGAAGAGGCTGCCGGCGGCGCCCGTATCGCGCCTCTGCCTGCCAACCCGGCCAAGCTTGCCGGATCGGCTCCCGCATGGGTATTCGGTCGGGCAGTAAATGGGTGTTGGTCATAGACTGGGTAAGTCCAACATCGCGTTGTAACTATAAAAATTTTCAATCGGCAATAACGGGAGCGCGGACTCGCTTCGATTGAAGTCGAAGTCCGGCCGCGAAGCGATAGGGGGGATTATGATCGCCAGGCAGACGGTTCTCAAATACATCCTGGGCTTGTCGCTCCTCGGCGTGTCCGCCGCGACATCCGCGCAGGCGGCCGGCGGGGATCCGATCGGGGTCGCCATGCCGACCAAGTCGTCGCAGCGCTGGATCGACGACGGCAACAACATCGTCAGGCTTCTGAAGGCCAAGGGCTACAAGCCGGATCTACAATACGCGGACGACGACATCCCGACCCAGCTCGCCCAGATCGAGAACATGCTCACCACCGGCGTGAAGATCCTGGTGATCGCTTCCATCGACGGCACGACCCTCAGCGATGTGCTGTCGAAAGCGAGCGAGCGCGGCGTCAGGGTCATCGCCTACGACCGGCTCATCCGGGGGACGCCGAACGTCGATTTCTACGCCACCTTCGACAACTACAAGGTTGGCGTTCAGCAGGCGACATCCATCGTGGACGCCCTCGGCCTGAAGGACGGGAAGGGGCCCTTCAACATCGAGCTGTTCGGCGGTTCGCCCGACGACAATAACGCATACTTTTTCTACGACGGCGCCCTGTCGGTGCTGAAGCCCTACATCGACGCGAAGAGGCTCGTTGTGCGCTCGGGCCAGTTCGGCATGGACAAGGTGTCCACCCTGCGCTGGGACGCCGCGACCGCCCAGGCGCGGATGGATAACCTGCTCTCGGCCTATTACGGCAACGCCCATCTGGATGCCGTGCTCTCGCCCTACGACGGCATCTCCACGGCGATCCTCTCGTCGGTGAAGAGCGTGGGCTACGGGTCGGGCGGCGTGAAGCTGCCGGTGATCAGCGGCCAGGACGCCGAGCTGCAATCGGTCAAATCGATCATCGCCGGTGAGCAGACGGCGACGATCTTCAAGGACACCCGGGACCTGGCCAAGGTGACGGTGGCGATGATCGACGCCATCGAGGCGGGCCGACAGCCCGAGGTCAACGACGTGAAGACCTACGATAACGGCAAGAAGATCGTCCCGTCCTACCTGCTCACGCCGGTGATCGTTACCCGGGCCAACTGGAAGCCGGCCCTGATCGACACGGGCTACTACACGCTCGACCAGCTCAAGTGACCGATGCCGGGGTGGAGCCCGGTCGCTCCGCCCGATCCGATCCCCGCCGCGACGACTGTCGCGCGGGCCGAACGTGCAGTCCGAGCTGGTAGGCGCCGCATGCAGCCCGTTCTCGAGATGCGGGGAATCACCAAGACCTTCCCCGGCGTGAAGGCCCTCGCCGACGTCAACCTGACGGTCGAGCCCGCCGAGATCCTCGCCCTGGTCGGCGAGAACGGCGCGGGGAAGTCGACGCTGATGAAGGTGCTGAGCGGCGTGTATCCCTACGGGTCGTACACGGGCGACATAACCTACGAGGGGCGGCCGGGCCGCTTCCGGGACATCACGGACAGCGAGCGCCTCGGCATCGTGATCATCCACCAGGAACTCGCCCTGGTGCCGTACCTGTCGATCGCCGAGAACATCTTCCTCGGCAACGAGCCGGCCCGGTTCGGGGTCATCGACCGGGATCGTGTCCAGGCCCGCGCCCGCGCGCTGATGGCGATGGTGGGGCTCGACGAGAGCCCCGACACCCTCGTCACCCATCTCGGGGTCGGCAAGCAGCAGCTCGTGGAGATCGCCAAGGCGCTCTCCAAGGAGGTGAAGCTCCTGATCCTCGACGAACCGACCGCGTCGTTGAGCGAGACCGACAGCGAGGCCCTGCTGCAGCTCCTGCTGCGCTTCAAAGCGCAGGGCATCGCCTCGATCCTGATTTCCCACAAGCTCAACGAGATCGCCAAGGTGGCCGACCGGATCACGGTCCTGCGCGACGGCAGCACCGTCGAGACCCTCGACTGCCGCGGCGGCGCGATCGACGAGGACCGCATCATCCGGGCGATGGTCGGCCGCACGCTGGAGAGCCGCTACCCGGTCCGCACGCCGCGGATCGGAGCGGTGCTGATGGAGGTGCGCGACTGGACGGTCCACCACCCCGTCCACGCCGACCGGGCGGTGGTGCGCGACGTCGACCTGAGCCTGCGCCGGGGCGAGATCGTCGGGATCGCGGGCCTGATGGGCTCGGGCCGGACCGAGCTTGCCATGAGCCTCTTCGGCCGGTCCTACGGCCGGGACATCCGGGGCACGGTCCGGATCGAGGGTGTCGAGGTCGACGTCTCGACGATCGACCGGGCGATCGCGGCCGGCCTCGCCTACGTCACCGAGGATCGCAAGCAGCTCGGGCTCGTGCTGGGCGAGGACATCGCCCGGAACACCACCCTGGCGAACCTGCCCGGGATCTCCACCGCCGCGGTGATCGACGAGGCGGCCGAGCACCGGGTCGCGACCGGCTACCGCACCAAGATGCGCATCCGCTCCGTCGGGGTGACGCAGCAGACCGTGAACCTGTCGGGCGGCAACCAACAGAAGGTCGTGCTGAGCAAGTGGCTGTTCACCCGGCCCAAGGTGCTGATCCTCGACGAGCCGACCCGCGGCATCGATGTCGGCGCGAAGTACGAGATCTACAGCATCATCAACGAGCTGGCCGAGGACGGCCGCGGCGTCCTCCTGATCTCCTCGGAGATGCCGGAACTGCTCGGCCTCTGCGACCGCATCTACGTGATGAACGAGGGGCGCTTCGTGGGCGAATTCGACCGCGCCGAGGCCAGCCAGGAAGCGATCATGCGCGCCATCATGCGCTCCAGGGGGCCGAACGGATGACCGACATCACAGTGAGCAAGTCCATGAGCCCCGGCAGCGAACTCATCCCGGCCGCCGCCGCGGGCGAAGTCCGGGCCGGGCGCGGCCGCCTGCCGATGGCGCAGCTGCGCGCCTACGGGCTCGTCGTCGCGCTGGCGGCGATCACGCTGTTCTTCGAGGTCGCGACGGGCGGCGTCCTGTTCCAGCCGCTGAACCTGACCAACCTGATCCTCCAGAACAGCTACGTCGTCGTGATGGCGCTCGGGATGCTGCTGGTCATCGTGGCCGGGCATATCGACCTGTCGGTCGGCTCGGTGGTCGGTTTCGTGGGGGCGCTCGCCGCCCTGCTGATGGTCCGCTTCCACGTCGACCCGTTCTCGGCCGCCCTCCTGTGCCTCGCGGTAGGCGCGGTCATCGGCGGTCTACAGGGCTACTTCGTGGCCTACCTCGCCATCCCGAGCTTCATCGTCACCCTGGCCGGCATGATGGTGTTCCGCGGCCTGACGCAGGTGCTGCTTCAGGGGGCCTCCATCGGACCGTTCCCGGAGGTGTTCCAGCTCCTCGCCAAGGGCTTCCTCGTCAACGGCGCCGGACCCTGGACCGCCGTCCTGATCGCCGCCGCGCTGGTCGCGACGCTGACCGGGCTGAACTGGCGACGGCGGCAGGCTCGGCTGCGGAACGAGAGCCCGGCCGAGTCCCCGGCGGCGTTCATCGGCCGCAACGGCGTGACCGCCATCCTGATCCTGGCCTTCGCCTGGCAGATGAGCGCGTACCGGGGCCTGCCCAATGTGCTCCTCGTGCTGCTGGCGCTGGTGACGCTCTACGGCTTCGTGACGACGCGGACGACGATCGGGCGCCGGATCTACGCGCTGGGCGGGAACATCAAGGCCGCGCGCCTCTCGGGCATCAAGACCGAGCGGCTGACCTTCCTGACCTTCGCCAACATGGGCGCGCTGGCGGGCCTCGCCGGCATGATCTTCGTCGCCCGGCTCAACACCGCGAACTCGAAGGCCGGCGTCGGGATGGAGCTCGACGTGATCGCGGCCTGCTTCATCGGCGGCGCCTCGGCGGCGGGCGGCATCGGCAAGGTCTCGGGTGTCGTGATCGGCGCCTTCATCATCGGCATCATGAACAACGGCATGTCGATCCTGGGGATCGGCGTCGACTGGCAGCAGGTGATCAAGGGTGTCGTCCTGCTCGCCGCCGTGTGCCTCGACGTCCACAACAAGACCAACCGGCTCTGACCGGCGCCGCGCGCTCCGCGGTCCTGCCTCCGGTTCGGATGGCCCCGATCGGGACGGCGCGGGTCCGCCTCGCGGAGGGTTTCGATCCGGCGGAGCCGCGATCGCTTGTGGCGTGCCCCGCGTGGTCGTGGCGCAGTGTTCGCGGAGGTCGGGCCGCCGGGCCCGGCCCGGCCGCCCGGCGCGATCAGGTCTTGCGGGCGACCGTGAAGCGGGCGGCGTCGCGCAGGACGCGGGCGCCCTCCCCCCAGGACGACACCGCGTCCTCGCAGACGCCGACGAGGCGGTCGCACTCGGCGCGGGCCCCGTCGATGCCGAGACGGTCGACGAGCGTCGCCTTGCCGGCATCCTTGTCCTTGCCGGTGGCCTTGCCCATGGCCTCGGGCGAGGCCTCCCGGTCGAGGATGTCGTCGGCGATCTGGAAGGCCTGCCCCAGGGCGAGGCCGTAGCGCAGGAGTGCGGCCTGCTGGTCCTTGTCGGCACCGCCGACGATCGCGCCGGCCTCCACCGAGAAGGCCAGGATCGCGCCGGTCTTCATCGCCTGCATCCGCAGGGTGTCGTCCACGTCCATGTTGGCCGCACCGAACCGGCCCTCGGCGGTGAGGTCGAGGAGCTGGCCGCCGACCATGCCGCCGAGGCCCGAGGCCCGGGCGAGGCCGAGCACGAGGTCGGCGCGGATGCGCGCATCCGGCTGCCAGGTCGGGTCGGCCACGATCTCGAAGGCCAGCGTCTGCAGGGCGTCGCCGACGAGGATGGCGGTGGCCTCGTCGTAGGCCTTGTGGACCGTGGGCTTGCCGCGGCGCATGTCGTCGTCGTCCATCGCCGGCAGGTCGTCGTGGACGAGGCTGTAGCAGTGGACCAGCTCGACGCCGGCGCCGGCCGCCAGCGCGGCGGCCTCGGAGCCGCCGAGCATCCGGGCGGTCTCGATGGCCAGGAACGGCCGGAGACGCTTGCCGCCGCCGAGCACGGCGTGCCGCATGGCCTCCATCAGGCGGGGCGGCCGGGCGATCTCGCCGGCGCCGACCGCGGGGCCGAGCCGCTCGACCAGGAAGGTCTCGACCGTGCCGGCGACCTCCGTCAACCTGTGGGTAAAATCGGCGGCCGGCGTGACTGCCTTGACCGAACCGGTCGGTGCCTGCGTTGAGGGGGTCGGGGTCATCGGGCTTACGTCCGGTCCTGGCCTTGCGAAAACCAATCGGGTGTCAGTTGGGCGGGGACGGACTCACGGTGGACGGGGCTCGACGCAGGCGGGAGACGGCAGGTCGCGACCTCCCGCTCGCGCGCCCGCGCCGTTCCCGTCGCGTCCGACAGCTTGTGGGAGCGCTGCTGCTGCTCCCCGCCGCCGGGTTCGTCCTCGCGCTGACGTTGGCGCTCGTCTATAGCGCGGTGATGCCGCCGTCGACCCTGATGCTGGGACGGTGGTTGACGCTTCAGCCGGTGAGTCGGGATCCGGTCCCGCTCTCCGCCATCGCGCCGGCCCTGCCGCAGGCGGTGATCGCCTCGGAGGATCAGCGCTTCTGCCTGGATCACGGGGTCGATTTCGGCGCGATCCGCGACGTGGTCGAGGACGAGGATTCCCCGAGCCGCGGCGCCTCCACGATCGCCATGCAGACGGTGAAGAACGTCTTCCTGTGGCCCGGCCGCTCCTACATCCGGAAGGCCATCGAGATCCCGCTGGCGCTGGCGCTCGACACGCTCTGGGGCAAGCGCCGTATGATGGAGATCTACCTCAACGTCGCCGAGTGGGGCGACGGGATCTACGGCGCGCAGGCCGCGAGCCGGCACTGGTTCGGCAAGGACGCGAGCCGGCTGACCCGCAACGAGGCCGCCCTGCTCGCCGCCGTGCTGCCGAACCCGATCACCCGCAGCGCCGGCCGGCCCTCCCCCGGGGTGCGCCGCCGGGCCGCGCGGATCCAGGCGATGATGGGACAGATCGACGGCCTCACGGGCTGCTTGCGGCGGTAGCAGGGGGCGACTCGCCTCTGTAAGACGGGCCTTCCAAGCGTGAGAGCCGGGACCGATACACGATGAGCGATGCCGTCTACGACCTGAGCCTGGAGCGCATCGCCCTGATCCGCCGGATGGTCGTCGCCTGGGACGGCGCCGAGCCGGGGGCGCCGACCATCCACCCGGCCGCCCCCTATGGCAGCCTCGACCGCGACGGCGACATCGCCAACGTCACCGGCGACGACGAGGGCGCCGAGGAGGAGCACCGGTCGCTCGAGGACGGCCTCGCCGTCTTCGTCCAGAACGGGCAGCTGAAGCCGGGCCGGTACCAGTACCACAACGGTCTGGCCAAGCTCGATCCGGGCGCCGTGGGCGACGTCTTCCGGGACGCGGCCACCGGCGAGACCCCGGACCTGATCACCTTCGCGGTGACGCCCGAGCACCTCGCGCTGATCCCGCAGCTGAATATCGGGTGGAACGCCGAGCAGGGGGTACCGCGCGTCGACCCGGAACGGCCCTACGGCGCGGACGGCGCCTACACCGCGGCGATGAAGCGCCTTCTCGCCGCCGTGCCGGGCGCGGCCGCGAACGACGACGAGGACGCGGAGACGCGGCTCGTGCGCCTCCATCGCGAATTGCAGCCGGCCCTGCAGATCTTCCTGCGCTACGCCGATCTCGGGCCCGGCGACTTCCGTCGGGCCGCCGAGCGCTGGCTCCCCGCCTGACGGCTACCTCCGGTCGCGGCCGCCCGCGCGGCGGCGACCGGCACCGGGCTCAGCCCTCGCGCTTCTTGCGCTGGGCCAGGGTGCGCAGGCGCAGGGCGTTGAGCTTGATGAAGCCCGCCGCGTCGCGGTGATCGTAGGCGACGGCGCCCTCCTCGAAGGTCACGAGGTCCTGGTCGTAGAGCGAGTGCGGACTCTCGCGGCCGATCACGTGGACGCCGCCCTTGTAGAGCTTCAGCCGCACCGTGCCGGTGACCTTCTCCTGGCTCTTGTCGATCAGGGCCTGGATCATCTCGCGCTCCGGCGAGAACCAGAAGCCGTTGTAGATCAGCTCGGCGTATTGCGGCATGAGCTGGTCCTTGAGGTGCGCGGCCCCCCGGTCCAGCGTGATCGACTCGATGGCGCGGTGCGCCGGCAGCAGGATCGTGCCGCCCGGCGTCTCGTACATGCCGCGGCTCTTCATGCCGACGAAGCGGTTCTCCACCAGGTCGAGCCGGCCGATGCCGTTGGCGCGGCCGAGCTCGTTGAGCTTGGTCAGAAGGCTCGCGGGCGACAGAGCCTCGCCGTCGATCGAGACGGCGTCGCCGCGCTCGAACCCGATCGTGATGATCGTCGGCTGGTCGGGCGCCTCCTCGGGGGAGAGGGTGCGCGAGTAGACGTAGTCCGGCACCTCGACGGCCGGATCCTCCAGCACCTTGCCCTCCGAGGAGGCGTGCAGGAGGTTGGCGTCCACCGAGAACGGGCTCTCGCCGCGCTTGTCCTTGGCGATCGGGATCTGGTGCTGCTCGGCGAAGGCGATGAGCTGCTCGCGCGAGCGCAGGTCCCACTCGCGCCAGGGCGCGATTACCGTGACGTCGGGCTTCAGCGCGTAGTAGCCGAGCTCGAACCGGACCTGATCGTTCCCCTTGCCGGTGGCGCCGTGGCAGACCGCGTCGGCGCCGACGCGCTCGGCGATCTCGATCTGCTTCTTGGCGATCAGCGGCCGGGCGATCGAGGTGCCGAGCAGGTAGACGCCCTCGTAGACGGCGTTCGCCCGGAACATCGGGAAGACGTAGTCGCGGACGAATTCCTCGCGCAGGTCCTCGATGTAGATGTTCTCGGGCTTGATGCCGAGGAGCTCCGCCTTGCGGCGCGCGGGCTCCAGCTCCTCGCCCTGGCCGAGATCGGCCGTGAAGGTGACGACCTCGCAGCCGTAGGTGGTCTGCAGCCACTTCAGGATGATCGATGTGTCGAGGCCGCCGGAATAGGCCAGCACGACCTTCTTCACGGGGCTCTTCGCGGGGACGGACATGGGACTTCCGGAACTGGGCGAGGGATCTGGCTCGGCGTCTGCGGCTTATCGCGGGTGTCACCGGCCTGCAACCGGCGCGCCGCCTCGCGCGTAGCCGAGATGCCGGAGGATCGGCCGCGTTTCGCCTCACGACGGCCTTGCGGTTGTGTCAGAAACGGCGCGGGCGTTGCAGGTCGTCATCGCCGCGAGAGTGCATCGGAGAAGCGAAGTCTATGGCGCGCCAGCCAATTCTGGAGTTCTGGTACGAATTCGCCTCCACCTACTCCTACCTCGCGGCCATGCGCGTCGAGGCCGCCGCCGCCGAGGCGGACGTGGCGATCCGGTGGCGCCCCTTCTTGGTCGGGCCGCTCTTCGCCGCGCAGGGCTGGACCACCTCGCCGTTCAATCTCTACGCGGCCAAGGGCAAGAACATGTGGCGCGACGTCGAGCGCGAGGCCGCGCGCCTCGGTCTGCCGCCGGTGACGCGCCCCGCCCAGTTCCCGCAGAACAGCCTCAGCGCGGTGCGGGTCGCGATCCTCGGTCAGGACCAGCCCTGGCTGGTCCCGTTCTCGAAGGCGGTCTTCACCGCGAGCTTCGCCGAGGGCCGCTCGATCGCGGAGCCGGCGGCCGTCGCGGAGATCCTCGATTCGCTCGGGCTCGACGGCACGCAGACCGTGCGGGCCGCCGCCGCCGAGGCCAACAAGACGAAGCTGCGGGTCAGCGTCGAGGAGGCGCGCTCCCGCGGGATCTACGGGGCGCCGACGTTCCTGGCCGACGACGGCGAGCTGTTCTGGGGCAACGACCGGCTCGAGCAGGCCCTGGCCTGGGCGACCGGCGACCGGCCGAAGGGGCTGCGCTAGGCCGCGCCCGCCCCGCGGTCGCGCGACGTTCACGGCCGCTCGGCCATGAAACCGACTCGACCCCCTGGTTCTGGTCCGGCTCCGCTTCGGCGCGGCCGGAGCGGGACAGCGATGCCCCGGACGAGTCCCATGCCTGTTTCGAAGCCTGTCTCGCGACGTCTCCTGCTCGCCGCAGCCGCCACCTTCGGTGCCGGCCTGACCGGCGCCTCCGCGCAATCCTACGGCCAGCGGGTCGCGGTGACGGGCGACGACGGGCGCGCGGTGGCGAACTCGATCCTGCCGGGCGAGATCACCGGGCAGATCCCGGCCCTGCGCGGCGTGACCTATGTCGGGCCGCGGGATGCCGGGACCACGCTCTACGAGTTCTTCGACTTCAACTGCCCGTACTGCCGGAAGGCGGCCGCCGACGTGGTCGCCCTGCACGACAGCGATCCGGAGCTGCGGATCGGGCTTGTCCACAACCCGATCCTGTCGCCGCAATCCGCCCAGGCCGCCAAGGTGATGCTGGCGGTGCAGCGCAAGCTCGGCTCCGAGGCCGCGTGGCGCTTCTACCAGACGCTGCTGGGCAAGCCCGGCCGCATCGACGGGCCCGGCGCGCTCGCCGTCGCCGCCACGATGGGGATCCCGCAGGCGGAGGTCGAGGAGATCGCCGACAGCGAGGAGGTGCGCGCGGCGCTGAAGAGCCAGATGCGGATGGCCGCGGATCTCGGCCTCTACGCGACGCCGTCCTACGTGATCGGCAACAGCGGGATCCTCGGGCATCCCGGCGCCGGCGCCATGGCCAAGATGATCGCGAGCGTGCGGCGCTGCGACCGGCTCGCCTGCTGAGGCGGGACCCGCGTCACACTTCCGCCGTCCTGACGCGCAGCGACGCGCGCCTGCCGTGTTGCGCGCGGCCATGCTGGCATGCTAGGCGGTCGCCGCGCCGCGAGGACAGTTCTCGACCTGTCCGTTGCCGGCGCGATCCCACGTCCCGAACGGTCTCGCACCGCGCTCCAGCCGGAGCGCGCGGAGCGGACGGGCAACCAGAGAAGAGAGCGACGGGTGGCGCAGAACGGTTCCGAGGCTGGTCCCCTGGTCGCAGGCGTGGCGGGCCGGTACGCTTCCGCCCTGTTCGAGCTCGCGCGCGACGAGCGCCAGGTCGACGCGGTCGCCGAGTCTCTCGATCAATTCGACACGCTGCTGAAGGAGAGCGCGGATCTCCGCCGCCTCGTCCGCAGCCCGGTCTTCAGCGCCGAGGAGCAGGCGGCCGCCATCGGCGCCGTGCTCGACAAGGCGGGCATCGGCGGCCTCGCCGGCAATTTCATCCGCCTCGCGGCCTCGAACCGCCGGCTCTTCGCCCTGCCCGACATGATCGACGCGTTCCGGACCCTGGTCCAGGACTCGAAGGGCATCGTGCGCGCCCAGGTCCGGGTGGCCGAGAAGCCCTCCGACGCGGTGGTCGAGGAGATCAAGGCGTCGCTGCGCGACATCGCCAAGGCCGATGTCGCCGTCGACCTCATGGTCGACCCCAGCCTGATCGGCGGCCTCGTCGTGAAGATGGGCTCGCGCATGGTCGACGCCTCCCTCAAGACCAAGCTCAACGGTATCCGCCTCGCGATGCGGGCCGCGCGGTAAGCGCCCCCATCCGACCCGAACACGCATAGACGCATCAGCGACAGAGGCCCGAGTATGGACATCCGCGCCGCCGAGATCTCCGCGATCCTGAAAGAGCAGATCAAGAACTTCGGCGAGGAGGCCGAGGTCTCCGAGGTCGGGCAGGTCCTGTCCGTCGGCGACGGCATCGCCCGCGCCTACGGCCTCGACAACGTCCAGGCCGGCGAGATGGTCGAGTTCGAGTCGGGCGTGCGCGGCATGGCCCTGAACCTCGAGCAGGACAACGTCGGCATCGTGATCTTCGGCTCCGACCGCGAGATCAAGGAAGGCCAGACCGTCAAGCGGACCGGCGCCATCGTGGACGTGCCGGTCGGCAAGGGCCTGCTCGGCCGCGTCGTCGACGCCCTCGGCAACCCGATCGACGGCAAGGGCCCGATCCAGTCGACCGAGCGTCGCCGCGTCGACGTCAAGGCCCCGGGCATCATCCCGCGCAAGTCTGTGCACGAGCCGATGGCCACGGGCCTGAAGGCGATCGACGCCCTGATCCCGGTCGGCCGCGGCCAGCGCGAGCTGATCATCGGTGATCGCCAGACCGGCAAGACCGCCATCGCCCTCGACACGATCCTGAACCAGAAGCCGGGCCACACCGCCGGCGGTGACGAGAAGGCCAAGCTCTACTGCATCTACGTCGCCATCGGCCAGAAGCGCTCGACGGTGGCCCAGTTCGTGAAGGTCCTGGAGGACCAGGGCGCGCTGGAGTACTCCATCGTCATCGCCGCGACGGCGTCCGACGCGGCCCCGATGCAGTTCATCGCGCCGTTCGCCGGCTGCGCCATGGGCGAGTACTTCCGCGACAACGGCATGCACGCCGTGATCGTGTACGACGATCTCTCCAAGCAGGCCGTGGCCTACCGCCAGATGTCGCTGCTGCTGCGCCGCCCGCCGGGCCGCGAGGCGTATCCGGGCGACGTGTTCTACCTCCACAGCCGCCTGCTCGAGCGCGCCGCCAAGATGGGCGACGCCGCCGGCAACGGCTCGCTGACCGCGCTGCCGGTCATCGAGACCCAGGCCAACGACGTGTCGGCCTACATCCCGACCAACGTGATCTCGATCACCGACGGCCAGATCTTCCTCGAGACCGACCTGTTCTACCAGGGCATCCGCCCGGCGGTGAACGTCGGCCTCTCGGTGTCGCGGGTGGGCTCCTCGGCCCAGACCAAGGCGATGAAGAAGGTCGCCGGCAAGATCAAGGGCGAGCTCGCGCAGTACCGCGAGATGGCCGCCTTCGCGCAGTTCGGCTCGGACCTCGACGCCTCCACCCAGGCCCTCCTGAACCGCGGCTCGCGGCTCACCGAGCTCCTGAAGCAGCCGCAGTTCTCGCCACTGAAGATGGAAGAGCAGGTCGCGGTGATCTACGCCGGCGTGAACGGCTACCTCGACAAGATGCCGGTGACCAAGGTCCGCCCGTTCGAGGACGCGCTGCTCTCGACCCTGCGCTCCAAGCACAAGGACCTGCTCGACTCGATCGCCGCCTCCAAGGACCTGTCGGACGAGAACGCCGGCAAGCTGAAGAGCGTCGTCGAGAGCGTCGCCAAGTCGATCGGCTGATGTGAGGCCCCTCCCCTCGGGGAGGGATCTTGGGTGGTGCCGGGGGGATCCCGGTCCCCGCCGCACCGCCCGAACTTCCGGCTCCTTCCCGCCGAGGGAAGGAGAGGCCCATAGAACGGACCTGGACCTCACCCGATGGCGAGTTTGAAGGACCTGCGCAACCGCATCACCTCGGTGAAGGCGACGCAGAAGATCACCAAGGCCATGCAGATGGTCGCCGCCGCCAAGCTGCGCCGGGCGCAGATGGCCGCTGAGGCGGGCCGTCCCTACGCCGAGAAGATGTCGGCGGTGCTCGGCAACCTCGCGGGCAACCTCGTCGGCGGCGTCGGCGCCCCGCGGCTCCTGTCCGGGACCGGCTCAGAGCAGACGCACCTGCTCGTGGTGTGCACGGGCGACCGCGGCCTCGCCGGCGCGTTCAACTCATCGATCGTCCGCCTCGCGGTGCGCGAGCACGCCCAGAAGCTCGCCGCCGAGGGCAAGACGGTCAAGATCATGACGGTCGGCAAGAAGGGCCTCGACGCGCTGCGCCGGCAGTACCGCGACCAGATCGTCGAGAGCATGGACATCCGCGGCAACCGCCCGGTGGATTACGAGTTCGCCGCCTCGATCGCCGACAAGATCCTGACCCGCTTCGAGAACGGCGAGTTCGACGTCGCGACCCTGTTCTACTCCGAGTTCCGCTCGGTCATCTCGCAGATCCCGACCGCGCAGCGCCTGATCCCCGCGGAGCTGCCGGCGGTCGACACGACCGCGAAGGCGGCCGCCGGCAACGCCGCCCTGGAATTCGAGCCGTCCGAGGAGGCGATCCTCGAGACGCTGCTGCCGAAGAACCTGACGGTGCAGATCTACCGGGCGCTCCTGGAGAACGCCGCCTCCGAGCAGGGCGCGCGCATGAGCGCCATGGACTCGGCGACCCGCAACGCGGGCGAGATGATCAAGAAGCAGACGCTGATCTACAACCGGACGCGTCAGGCCATGATCACCAAGGAACTCATCGAGATCATCTCGGGTGCGGAAGCCCTCTGAGGCACCGCGACCCGACCGCACAGCTTGAAGGGTAGGTTAACGATGGCGAACACCGCACTCCCCGGCACCGGCTCCAACAAGGTCGGCAAGATCACCCAGGTCATCGGCCCCGTGGTCGACGTGCAGTTCGAGGGCCACCTGCCCGAGATCCTGAACGCGCTGGAGACCAAGAACAACGGCGCCCGCCTCGTCCTCGAGGTCGCCCAGCAGCTCGGCGAGAACACCGTCCGCTGCATCGCCATGGACACGTCCGAGGGCCTGACCCGCGGCCAGGAGTGCACCGACACCGGCGAGCCGATCAAGGTTCCGGTCGGCATGAACACGCTCGGCCGCATCATGAACGTCATCGGCGAGCCGATCGACGAGGCCGGCCCGGTCCAGGCCGACACGTTCCGCGCCATCCACCAGCCGGCCCCCTCCTACGCCGAGCAGTCGACCGAGGCCCAGATCCTCGTCACCGGCATCAAGGTGGTGGACCTGCTCGCCCCCTACGCGAAGGGCGGCAAGATCGGCCTGTTCGGCGGCGCCGGCGTCGGCAAGACCGTGCTGATCATGGAGCTGATCAACAATATCGCCAAGGTGCACTCGGGCTACTCGGTGTTCGCCGGCGTGGGTGAGCGCACCCGCGAGGGCAACGACCTCTATCACGAGATGATCGAGTCCAAGGTGAACGTCGACCCGAAGGAGCACGGCTCCGCCGAGGGTTCGAAGTGCGCCCTGGTCTACGGCCAGATGAACGAGTCGCCGGGTGCCCGCTCGCGTGTCGCCCTGACCGGCCTCACGATCGCCGAGCAGTTCCGCGACGACGGCCAGGACGTGCTGTTCTTCGTCGACAACATCTTCCGCTTCACGCAGGCGGGCTCCGAGGTGTCGGCGCTCCTCGGCCGCATCCCCTCGGCGGTGGGCTACCAGCCGACGCTCGCCACCGACATGGGCGCCCTCCAGGAGCGCATCACCACCACGACCAAGGGCTCGATCACCTCGGTGCAGGCCATCTACGTTCCGGCCGACGACCTGACCGACCCGGCGCCCGCCGCCTCGTTCGCCCACCTCGACGCCACGACCGTGCTGTCGCGCTCGATCGCCGAGAAGGGCATCTACCCGGCCGTGGACCCGCTGGACTCGACCTCGCGCATGCTGTCGCCGGCGATCCTCGGCGAGGAGCACTACGACGTCGCGCGCCGCGTCCAGCAGACGCTGCAGCGCTATAAGGCGCTCCAGGACATCATCGCGATCCTGGGCATGGACGAGCTGTCCGAGGAGGACAAGCTGACCGTGGCGCGCGCCCGCAAGATCGAGCGCTTCTTCTCCCAGCCCTTCTCGGTGGCCGAGGTGTTCACCGGTTCGCCGGGCAAGCAGGTCGCCCTCGAGGACACCATCAAGGGCTTCAAGGGCCTGGTGAACGGCGACTACGACGACCTCCCGGAGGCCGCCTTCTACATGGTCGGCACCATCGAGGAGGCCCAGGAGAAGGCCAAGAAGCTCAAGGCCGCGTAAGACGACACCCCCTTCCCCGCGCGGGAAGGGGACAGAGGCCGCGCGGGCGACCCTGACCGGTGCCGTCCGCGCAGCCTTTTTCCGAGACGCTCCGCCCGCTTGGCGGGGCGCGCGCCGCCGATCCGGGAACACGTCAGGCCATGGCCACCTTCCACTTCGATTTCGTCGGCCCCGAGCGGACGCTGTATTCCGGCGAGGTGACCGCCGTTCA
The DNA here is from genome assembly GCF_053345625.1 of Methylobacterium sp. D53M. Classification (NCBI taxonomy): domain Bacteria; kingdom Pseudomonadati; phylum Pseudomonadota; class Alphaproteobacteria; order Hyphomicrobiales; family Methylobacteriaceae; genus Methylobacterium; species Methylobacterium sp. D53M. The sequence goes on along the minus strand of NZ_JBKFAL010000001.1, from coordinate 723,026 downwards.
GCTGCCCGGCACCGAGGGCGAGATGACCGTGATGCCGGGCCATGCGCCCGTGCTGACCTCCCTCCGGGTCGGCGTCATCGTGATCACCGAGAGCCAGGGCAGCGGCAAGCGGATCTACGTCCGCGGCGGCTTCGCCGATATCGGCCCGACAGCCGTGACCGTGCTGGCCGAGCGCGCCGCCCCGATCGAGGAGCTGACGCACGAATCCCTCGACCGCGACATCGAGGCGATCGAGATGCAGCGCGACGCCACCGAGGACCTGCAGAAGCGCGAGGAGCTGAACGGCCAGATCGTCCAGCTCCAGGAGACCAAGGCGCTCCTGAAGCTCTGAGCCTCGTTCAGCGGGCGCTCTCCAGCGCCCGCGCCAGCAGGTTGGCCCGCGCTTCCGCGTCCGTCGGGCAGCCCCGCTCCAGCCAGATCCTCCGCGCCGCGGCCAACCCGCGCCCGATCCCGGGCCCCGGCGCCACCCCGGCCGCGACGAGATCCGCCCCCGTCAGGGGAAAGGCCGGCGACGCCCCCTCCCCCTCCAGGGCCCGCAGGGCCGCCCGCGCCGCCTCCGTCACGGCGGGCCGCGGCTCTCCGGCCAGGATCGCCAGCGCGTCGGTCAGGCACGACGGGCCGTGCTCCGCCGCCAGGGCCCGCGCCGCGACCGCGTCCAGCACCGCGCATCCGTGGAGATCGGCCAGCGCCGCGGCGTAGCCGAGCAGCTGCCCGTGCTCGCTCTTCGACAGGCGCAGCCGCTCGCGCAGCCGGTCGGCGTCGTGCCGGGCGCCGACGGCGAGGGCCGCGAGGCGCGTCACCGGAGGCAGGCCCGCGGCTGCGGCCCGTTCCAGCCGCCCGAGCTCCCCGACGCCGCCGGTGATCCGCGGCAGCAGCCCGGTCGCGCTCAGCGTCGTCACCATGGCCGGGCCGCCGGGGGCCGCGAGCAGCTTCAGGAATTCCGCGCGCACCCGCTCGCGAGAGAGCCGGTCCAGGCTGTCCCGCGCGGCCACGCAGGCCGCCAGGGCCGCGGCGTCGGGCGCGCCGGCGCCGAACCGCGCATGGAAGCGGAAGAAGCGCAGGATCCGCAGCGCGTCCTCCCGGATCCGGGTCGCCGGATCGCCGATGAAGCGCACCCGCCCGTCCGCGAGGTCGGGCCGGCCGCCCACCGGGTCGTGCAGACTTCCGTCGGCGCCGAGGGAGAGCGCGTTGACGGTGAAGTCCCGGCGCTCGGCGTCGCGGCGGAAGTCGGTGCCGAAGCGGACGACGGCGTGCCGCCCGTCGGTCTCGACGTCTTCGCGCAGGGTCGTGACCTCGACCGGCCCGTCCTCGGTCACCAGCGTGATGGTGCCGTGCTCGATGCCGGTCGGCACCGCCTTGAGGCCGGGCGCCCGCTGCGCCGCCCGCATCACCGCCTCGGGCCGGTGCGTCGTCGCCATGTCGATGTCGGCGGTCGGCGCGCCGAGGAGCGCATCTCGGACGCAGCCGCCGATCAGGCGGGTCTCCGCGCCCGGCGCGTCCAGGGCCGCGAGGACGCGGCGGACGCCCGGGCGCTCGAGCAGGGCTGCCAGCCCCGCCGGATCGAGGGCGCGGCTCACCGGAAGCCACCGGGGACGAGGCGGCCGTTCTCCATGTGGGTCGGCACGTAGCCCCCGGGACGGCGCTCCGAGAACAGGCCCTCGTAGACGAGGGTTCCGATCACCACCGCCAGCCCGGCCAGGACCAAACGGAACAGGTGCGCGTCCCAGTGCACCCGGCGCAGGGGATTGCGACCGGACAGCAGCAGGTAGACGAGGAACAGCGCGAAGGGGATGAGGAAGAGGCCGAACTCTTCGAGGATGCGGCGGAGCATGCGGTCAGCCTAACGCGCCGCGCGGTCGGCGTCGCCGGGCGCCGCCTCCGGGTAGAGCCGTTCCCGCAGATTGTTCAGGATCCCCGCCGTGACGCCCCAGATCAGCCGCTCGCCGAAGGTCAGGGCGTAGAACCAGCGCTCGCGGCCCTGCCACGCGCGGGAGCGCAGGCGGTAGCGCTCCGGGTCCATGAGGAACGGGAGCGGCACCTCGAAGACGTCGGCCACCTCGTCCGGGTTCGGCGTCAGCACCGCGCCGGGATCGACCAGGCCGATGACCGGGGTCACGAGGAAGCCGGTGCCCGAGAGGTACGGGTCGAGATAGCCGAGGAACCGCACCGCCTCGGGCGGCAGCCCGATCTCCTCGTAGGCTTCCCGCAGGGCCGCGTCCGCAGGGCCGGGATCGGAGGGATCGATCTTGCCCCCCGGCAGCGCCACCTGCCCGGAATGGTCGCGCAGGTTGGCGGCCCGCATCGTCAGGATCAGGGTCGGACCGTCCGCGCGCGGCACGACCGGCACGAGGACGGCGGCCCGGCGGTGCGGCGGCGGCGGGATCACGGCCGTCCCGTCCGGATCGAGGCTGTGGTCGCCCCGGGGATTGGAGGTCGGATCGTCCGGTCCGGGCGGGTCCGGCGACAGGCCGGCGGCGGCGCGGGCGAGGAAGTCGGCGAGCGGGTCGCTCACGCGGCGGCGACCGGCGCGATCGTGTGGAAGGCGCCGCCGGCCCACAGGCCCAGCCAGGGCTTCCCGTCGACCAGACGCTCCTCGGCGAGGTCCACGAGGTCGTAGGTGAGCGCCCGGGTCACGAGCGCCCACAGCCCGCGGCGGACATGGAGGTAGGGCTTCAGCGCCCCGTCCGGCGCCTCCTCGAAGCGGAGGGCGTGGTCGGCGTCGACGCTTACCAGGTCGTCGACGTTGGTCCGGAACGAGACCCGCCGGTCCGCCCCGCTCCCGTCCACCGCCATCTCGACGGCCACGAAGGCCGCGTCGTCCACGGTGATGCCCACGCTCTCCACCGGCGTGACCAGGACGGTCCGGCCGTCCGGCTCGCGCCGCAGGATGGTGGCGAAGAGCTTGACCAGCTTGTCCCGTCGGATCGGCGAGCCGTTGTGGAACCACGTCCCGTCCGCGGCGATGCGGATGTCGATGGCGCCGCAATAGGGTGGGTCCCACCGCTCGACCGGCGGCAGCCCGCGCTTCGGCAGATCCCCGAGGGCCGCGCTGAGGCGGCTCAAGGTCGGGTCGGGGGCGGGATCCTCGCTCATGCCCGTGACAGATAGCGTCGCGATGCCCGGTCAGCCATGGCCGAGAGGAGGATCGGCGCCGGTTCCGTCCCGGATCGCGGGTGCGCGATCCTAGGCCGGCCCGGCGCCCTGGGTATTCACCGTCAGGGCGTAGAGCGACTGGCTCGCCGCCATGAACAGGCGGTTGCGCTTGGGGCCGCCGAAGGTGAGATTCCCGCACACTTCCGGCAGGCGGATCCGACCGATGAGCTTGCCCTGGGGCGTCCAGACGGTGACGCCGTTGTAGCCCACGGCCCGGCCGGCATTGCTCGACACCCAGAGATTGCCGTCGACGTCGGTCCGCAGGCCGTCGGGCCCGCATTTCACCCCGTCGACGACGCAGTCCGAGAAGAGGCGCTTGTTCGAGAGCGCCGCCCCAGCCCCGACGTCGAAGGCGTAGATCTCGCCCTTGCCGCCGGGTCCGGTATCCCCGGGACCCTTGCCGGTGGAGCAGACGTAGAGCGTCCGGTGATCGGGCGAGAAGCACAGGCCGTTGGGGTCGGGCACCTCGTCGTCGGTGAGCACCCGGTCGATCCGGCCGGACGGGTCGATGCGGTAGACGGCGTTCGGGAGCACGCGTCGCCGCGGGACGGTCCCGGCGGGCTGGCCGAGCCGCGGATCGAGATGGCCCTGCCGGTTGCTCGGGCCACCGGCGACGTCGGGCAGGCCCTCGTAGAGCAGCGCCCCGTAGGGCGGATCGGAGAACCAGTACGCGCCGTCCGGGTGCTGGACGACGTCGTTGGGCGAGTTGAGCGGCTTGCCCTCGAACGAATCGGCCAGGACCGTCGCCGAGCCGTCGAGCTCGTAGCGGACGACCCGCCCGGTGGCGTGCTCGCAGGTAAGCTGTCGCCCCTGTCGATCGAAGCTGTTGCCGTTGGAGTTGTTGCTCGGCATCCGGAAGGTGGAGACGTGCCCGTCCTCCTCCAGCCAGCGCATCTGCCGGTTGTTCGGGATGTCGCTCCAGACCAGGTAACGGCCGACCGAGTTCCAGGCCGGTCCCTCCGCCCAGAGGGCGCCGGTCCAGAGCCGGCGGATGGCACTGTTGGGCACGATGTAGGGCTCGAACGCCGGGTCGACCGTGACGATGTCCGGATCGGTGAAGTAGGTGGTCGGGGCGGCGCCAGGCCGGAAGTCGCGCGGCGGGCTCGTCACCGTGCTGGGCGGTTCCGGTCGGGCCGCCGCGTCGCCGGCAGTGACGGCCAGGGCCCCCAGGCCCGCGAGGATCGTGCGCCGGGATCGCGGGGCGGACCCGCGTTCAGCCGCGATCCCGGATGCGTCGGTCGGCGACGGTCGCATGCGATCCTCCCCCGCACATCGGGCCTCTGCGCCGCGATGCGCCCAAGCAGGTTAGGACCGTCGTCCTGCGCGGGTCAATCGGGACGGCGCCTCAGGATCTTCCAGACGCCGTCCGCCGAGGCGAGGAGACGTGTGCCGTCGCGGACGTCGCCGCGCATGAACACCAGGGAGCCCGTGCGCTTGACGACCTGCGGCCGGATCTCGATCCAGTCGCCGAGGCGGCCGACATCGATGAACTTCATCTCCAGCTGGATGGTCACGCAGTTGGCGCCCCCGGCGGCGCGCATCGCGGTCTCGCCGAGGGCGCGGTCGGCGAAGCTCATCAGCATGCCGCCGTGGACCACGCCGATCAGGTTGGCGTGCTTCTGATCGGCCCGGAACGCGTAGGCGCCGTCCGCGCCGCGGACGTGCAGCGGCCCGACATGGGCGATGAAGCCCTTGTCCTCCACCAGCGTCCAGCCTTCGGCGGCGGGGTCGTGGGCATCCGTGTCGGTCGTCATCGCGTCGGGTCCGTTCGTGTCGGGGTCTCGAAGGGCGGCTGTCAGGTTCCCCGGGGCTTGGCCCGGCGGGTCGGGGCCTCGCTGAGCGGGTCCTCCGGCCAGGGATGGCGCGGGTAGCGCCCGCGCATCTCGGACCGCACGGCCGCCCAGGATCCTCGCCAGAAACCCGGCAGGTCCCGGGTGATCTGGATCGGTCGCTGCGCCGGCGACAGCAGGTGCAGGACTAGCGGGCGCCCGCCGGCCCTGGGATGCCGGTCGAGGCCGAACAGCTCCTGCACCCGGACCGCCAGCGCCGGCTCCTCGGCCGTGTAATCGACCGGGATGCGCGAGCCGGTTGGCACCTCGACATGAGTCGGCGCCTCCGCGTCGAGTCGGGCGCGCAGGTCCCAGGGCAGCTGGGCCTGGAGGGCGTCCGCGAGGTCGCTCGCCGTGACCGACGCCAGGGCGGCGCGCCCCACCACGGCGGGCGCCAGCCACGTCTCCGCCGTGCGGGCCAGGGCGTCGGCCGACAGGTCGGGCCAGGCCGCGCCGTCGGCGGCGTGCAAGAAGGTCACCCGGGCCCGCCACTGCGCCAGGGCCGGCGTCCACGGCAGGCGGTCGATCCCGAGATCGGCGATGCCGCGCGCCAGGATCGCGGCGCTGTCCGTGTCGGGCGGCACCGGCAGCGGCCGTGACCCGAGACTGACCGCTCCGAGCCGCCGGACAGCCCGCGCCCGCAGGGCCGCCGCCTGCGGATCGAAGGTGATCTCGGTGCGCGACTCGATCCGGTCGGCGAAGAGGCGCTCGATCGCCTCGGTGCCGATCGCCGCCGCGGCCAGGATCCGCGCATTCCCGGCCGACCCGGCGAGGTCGGCGATCACCAGATGGGTCTCCCGGGCGAGCGGGCTCGCCGGGTCGAGGCGCCCGGCCCGACCGCTCGCCATCACGAACTCGCCCTCGCGGCCGCGCGCCCGGGCGACCCGGTCGGGATAGGCGAGTGCCAGGAGCGGCCCGGCGGCGGCCGGGCCGGCATCCGGACTCGCCGGCCCGTCGGCCCCGGCGCTCCGGGCCCAGTTCTCGGCGAGCCGGCGCATGTCGGCGGCGCGCCCGCCCCGGTCGCGGCGGAAGCGCTCGACCCGCTCGTCGAGGTCGACCCCGTCGCCCCCGAGGCCCCGCTCCACCAGCACGGCGGCGAGGTCGGCCGCGGCCCGCGCCTGGCCGGTACCGGCCGCGACCGTCACCATCCGGGCGAGCCGCGGCGGCAGCGGCAGCGCCCGCAGGCGCGCGCCGACCGGCGTCAGGCGGCCGTCGGCGTCGAGGGCGCCCAGCTCACTCAGCAGGGCGCGGGCCTCCGCCAGGGCCGGCGCCGGCGGCGGGTCGAGGAAGGCGAGCGCGCCCGGGTCGGTCACGCCCCAGGCGGCGCAGTCGAGGAGCAGCCCGGCGAGGTCGGCCGACAGGATCTCGGGCCGCGTGAACGGCTCCAGGGCGTTGGTGCCAGCCTCGGACCAGAGCCGCCAGCACAGGCCGGGCTCGGTGCGGCCGGCGCGGCCCCGGCGCTGGTCCACCGAGGCGCGGGAGGCGCGGGCCGTGACCAAGCGGGTCAGACCGAGGCCCGGCTCGTAGACCGGGACCCGCGCCAGCCCCGAATCGACCACGATCCGGACGCCCTCGATGGTGAGGGAGGTCTCGGCGATGCTGGTTGCGAGGACGACCTTCCGCGTTCCGGCGGAGGCCGGCGCGACGGCGCGGTCCTGCTCGGCGGGCGTCAGCGCGCCGTAGAGGGGTGCGACCTGCACGTCGGGGCCGACCTTCTCGGCCAGCAGGTCGGCGGTCCGGCGGATCTCGGCCTGCCCGGGCAGGAACACCAGGATCGAGCCCGGATCCGCCCGCAGGGCGCGCAAAGTGACCTCGGCGACCGAGTCCTCGATCCGCCGGTTCGGATCGCGCTCCGCGTAGCGGGTCTCCACCGGGAAGGCGCGCCCCTCGGAGGCCACGACCGGGGCGTCGCCCATCAGCCGCGCGACCCGGGCGCCGTCGAGGGTCGCCGACATGACGAGGATCCGCAGGTCTTCCCGCAGGCCGCCCTGCGCGTCGAGCGCCAGCGCGAGGCCGAGATCGGCGTCGAGGGAGCGCTCGTGGAACTCGTCGAACAGGACGGCTCCGACCCCGGATAGTTCCGGATCGTCCAGGATCATCCGGGTGAAGATACCCTCGGTGACGACCTCGATCCGCGTGCGGCCCGAGATCTTCGAGCCGAGGCGGACGCGCAGGCCGACCGTGCCGCCGACCGGCTCGCCCAAAGTCTGGGCCATCCGCGCGGCGGCGGCCCGGGCCGCGAGGCGGCGCGGCTCCAGCAGGACGATCTTGCGCCCGTCGAGCCAGGGCGCCGCGAGCAGGTCGAGGGGCACGCGGGTCGTCTTGCCGGCGCCGGGGGGCGCCACCAGGACGGCGGCGTTCCGCGCGGCGAGCGCGCGGCGCAGATCGGGGAGCGCCGCCTCGATCGGCAGCACGGGTGCGGGACCGGCCATCGCGGCCGCTGATGGCGCGGTGCGGCGCCGAGCGCAACCGGGCCGGGCCCGGGACCGCGACGCGTCCGGCATTCCCGTGACGCCGCGCGCGATTCGACACGGGCTTGCCGCCCCGGGCCCTGGTGGCCGCGCGGCGCCGCCGCGATCGTGCGGCGCGACTGCACAGATCCAACGGGAGCTAAACGATGACCCTCCGCCGCCGCGCGCTGACTCTGGCCGCCCTCGCCCTGGCCCTGCCGCTGGCGACTCCGCTGGCGACCGTGGCGGCGCGGGCGCAAGACCGGCTGCCGACCATCCCGCCCCAGGACTACACGCCCGAGCAGAAACAGGCGGCCGAGGCCTTCGCGCAGGCACGCGGCAAGCCGCCCTTCGGGCCGTTCGAGCCGCTCATGTACTCGCCGGAAGTGATGACGCTCGCCCGGTCGATGGGCGACTACCTCCGCTTCAAGCCGAAGATCGGCACCACGCTCTCGGAGCTGGTGATCCTGATGACCGCCCGCCGCTGGACGCAGGACTACGAGTGGTACGTCCACGCGCCGATCGCCGAGAAGGCCGGCATCTCCGCCGACATCATCGCGGCGATCCGCGACGGCCGCCGGCCGGCGAAGATGAGCGACGACGAGACCCTCGTGTACGATTTCACCGCCGAGCTCCAGGACACGAAGCGCGTCTCCGACGCGACCTTCGCGCGCGCCGAGGCCCGGTTCGGCAAGCCCGGCGTCGTCGATCTGGCGGCGATCTCGGGCTACTACACGTTCCTGGCGATGGAGCTGAACGCGGCCCGCTACCCGATTCCCGCCGACGGCAAGCCCCTGCCGCGCATGCCCGAGTGACCCCGCTTATCCACAGTCGCCCGGCAGCGGCAACGGCGTTGTCCACAGGGTTTGGCTGGTCCCGTGCGGCTGGCCCGGCCGCCGTTGACGGAACGTTAACCCTGATGGCTTGTTCTCTTTTCGTTCCCGGACGCGACGAAGGAGAACCCGATGCTGACCCAGGTCCTGGCCCAGCGCGACGATCACGTATGCCCCGTCGAGGCGATCAGCGCCGCGTATCTCGGCTTCGCGGGCGGCGATGCCGGGATCGCCCTGCGCTGCGCGATCGCCGACGCCCTGTCCGACCTGATGGAGGCCGAGCGGCGCACGCGCGAGCGCAGTCGCCTGATCTCCCGAGGCTACGTCCGCACCGCCCCCGACACGGAGGCCGGAGCGGCAAGCTGAACCGTGGCTGCAGGCCGGCTTCAGCATCGGTGCAGCGCGGGCGCGGCATTGTCCCTCCTGTGATCCGGGGCGCCGCAGGCGCTCCCCGCACCCACCGGAGACAGGTCATGACACGCATCGCTCTGCTCTCGGCCGCCGCGCTGATCGGCGCGGGCACCCTGGCCTCCACCGCCGCCGAGGCCCGCGGCGGCGGCGCCATCGCGGCCGGCATCATCGGCGGCCTCGCGGCCGGCGCCCTGATCGGCGCCGCGACCCAGGCCCACGCGGCGCCCGGCTACGGCTACGGATACGCGGATTACGGCTACGCCCCGGCTCCCGTGGTCGTGCGGCGGGCCCCGGTCTACCGCGTCTACGAGGAGGACGCGCCGGTCTACGCCACCCGCCGGACCGTGACCTACGAGCGAGTCCCGGTCGGCTACGGCCCCGCCCGCCACTGGGGCGGGGATTACGAGGGCGGCTACGGCTATCGCGGCTGGTGAGCCGGGGGTTGCGCCCGGCGCCGTGACGGCGCCCGGGCGCGTGGCTTAAGACGGTGGCGGCGCCGACCGAATCGGGTTCTCGGCACCCCACCGACGGGTCATCGACGGGTCCATGCTGGTCCACGAAGGCGAGACGCGTACCCCCGAGGCCGACAGGGCGCTCGCCCTCTCCCTCGCCGGGGTGGCCGGCGCGCTGAACACCGCCGGCTTCTACGCGGTGGGCCTCTACGCCTCGAACATGACCGGGAACGTCTCGGCCATCTCGGACAGGACCGGCACGGGCGACCTGCTCCTCGCCCTGCAAGCCGGTCTGCTCGTCGTCCTGTTCGTGCTCGGCGCCGTCACCGCGACGCTGCTGATCCGCCGCCGCCGCCGCGGGCACCGACCGGGCGCCTACGCCTACGGGGTCTGCGCGGAGGCGATCCTCCTCGTCGCCGTCGGCCTAGTCGTGCTGCCGCTCCACGAGCCGGCGCGGAGCCACGCCCTAGTGCTCGGCCTGAGCTTCGTCCTGGGCCTCCAGAACGCGGCCGTGACCAAGATTTCCGAATCGCGGGTGCGGACCACGCACGTGACCGGCATGATCACCGACATCGGCATCGAACTCGCGCGCTGGCTGGACCGCGGCCCATCCGGCGCGGATCCACTCAAGCCCCACGATCCGGAGCGGCTGCGGCTGTACCTGCTGACCGTCGGCGCCTTCCTGGCGGGCGGTGTGGTGGGGGTCGTGGCCTACCGCCTCGTCGGCGTGGCCCTGCTCTTCGCGGCGGCCGCGATCCTGGCCGGACTCGCCCTCCCCGCTCTCAGGCGGTGACGTCGAGGAGCTGGCCCATCATGCGGTCGGCGGAGCGCGCCACCGCGGCGTTCAGCGCGAAGGCCGACCGCGACCCGATGAGGTCCAGCGCGGCCCCCGACAGGTCCACCTGCGCGGCCGGCGGCAGGGCCGTGTCGCCGGTGGGCGCGCCGCTCGCCGCGATGGTCTCGGCCGCTCTCCCGAGCCGGTCGGTGGCCCGGCTCATGCCGGTGGCGGCGGTCTGAAGGGCGTCGATCATACCGGAATCTCCCCGCCGCCACTCTGGCAGGGACACGACAAGGGCCGGTTTCGGCGATCGCTCAAATGCGATCCATCCGGCGCGACGGCCGCCTCACCCCTTCGGCGCGCACACGGTCACCGGAGAGGCGCCGCCGTAGGGCCGCTCCGCCTCGGCGATCTGCTTCGCGGCGGCCTCGCAGGCCTGCTTGGTGTTGAACTCGACCGATCCGATCGCGGAGCCCGAGCCGGCGAGCATGATGATGAGCACGTAGACCACGCCATTCCCCTCCGGCATCCCGGTCCGGCGTCGCGCTGCGTGCTGGTGCGGACGGCGGGACTCGAACCCGCACGGCCTCGCGGCCGCAAGATTTTAAGTCTCGTGCGTCTACCGGTTCCGCCACGTCCGCATGCACCCTCGGTAGCGGGGGCGGCGGGTCCGATCAAGCGGGGGGCGTCCAGCCATACAGCCAGGCGTAGCGGTCGCGCATGCCGTCCGGGCCGAGACGGGCCATCACGGCGTTACGCAGGAACGCCACCACGCCGCCGGCGTGGTAGGTCCGGCCGTTGCTCCGCGCCGCTTTCTGAACCCGTCGCACCCGTGCGGTCCGCGCGCCCGAGAACGCAGCGAGCGCGGCCGGCACGTCCGCGTGGTCCGCCAGCGCGCGGGTCAGGACCGCGGCGTCCTCGATCGCCAGGGCGGCCCCCTGCGCGAGATAGGGCAGCACCGGGTGGCCGGCATCGCCGATCAGCGCGAGCCGGTCGCGGGCGAGCGGGCGCGCCACGGCCCGGTCGGCGAGCGACCAGACCAGCCAGGAATCCGGCAGGCTCAGGAGGTCGCGCAGGGGCGCGGCGCTGCCGCGCAGATGCCCGCGCAGCACGGCCGGCTCCCCAAGCCGGCCCCAGCCCTCGTCGCCCACCGCCTCGGGCACCACCGCCACCACGTTCAGGAACTGGCCGTCCCGCACCGGGTAATGCACCACGTGCCGGCCGCGGCCGAGCCACAGGCCGGTGGCGCCGCCGCGCAGGTCCTGCGGAACCGCCTCCATCGGGATGAGCGCGCGCCACGCCGCGGCCTGACCCGGCCGGAGCGGGGCCGAATCGAGATGCGCGCGCAGCCGGGACCTCAGCCCGTCCGCGCCGATCGCGAGGTCGAAGGCGACCGGTTGGGCCCCACTCGCGCCCTCGACGGTGAGGACGGCCTCGGACGTCGTCTGGGACACGGCCGTGACGGTGCGCCCCATCATCAGGCGGATCGTCGAGCGGCTCCGGAGCGCGTCGAGCAGCAGCGTCTGCAGGTCGGCGCGGTGGATCACGTAGTAGGGCGCGCCGAAGCGGCTCTGCGCCTGTGCGCCGAGCGCCACGCCGCCGATGCGGCGGCCGCTGTCCAGGGCCCGCACCTCGACGGCGGGCGGCTCGCTCGCCGCCCGGCGCAGCGCCGCGGAGAGCCCGAGGCCCGCCAGAACCCGGCTCGCGTTGGGCGAGATCTGAATCCCGGCCCCGACCTCGCTGAAGCCGGTCCGGCGCTCGATCACCGTGACGGCGTGGCCGGCATCCGACAGCGCCAGCGCCGCCGTCAGGCCGCCGATCCCGGCCCCGACGATCCCGATCCGCAGAGATGGACTGCCAGAAGGCACGGTGGGCGGCGCCTACTCCGCCGCGACCTTGGCGTCGTCCCGCCACACGCAGGCCTGCGGCTCCGCCTCGTCGGCCTTCAGGCCGGCCCGGTAGCGGTAGAGCGTCGAGCAGTACTGGCAGATGATCTCGCTGTCGGCGCCCATGTCGAGGAACACGTGCGGGTGGTCGAACGGCGGCAGCGCGCCGATGCACATGAACTCCTTCACGCCCACGGTGATCACCGGCACGCCCGGCTCGTTGTGGAAGTGCGGTACCGCCTTGCCTGCCATCCGGCCCTCGCCTGCCCCGCGACCGACCGCGCGGCGAATCTGCCAGCGCGCTCCCGGGCGTCTCGCGGCCGCTTATGCCGCCAGCCCCGCGACCGGCGCAAGCCTCGCCCGACCTACGACCGATGCGGCTTGGACTCGCGGGCCCCGCGCCGTACATAGGGCGAAGCCCGATTGACGCCGCCGCGAAAAAAGTCCCGATCATGCAGCAGGAACAGGCCAGTGCGCAGGGTGCGCGCCGCGCCCCGGAACCGCCGATCCACGGTCCCGAGGGCTTCGAGGGCATGCGCCGGGCGGGTCGGCTCACCGCCGAGGCCCTCGACCTGCTGATGGAGGCGACGCAGCCCGGCGTCACCACCGAGGAACTCGACCGGCTCGCCTACACCTTCGCCATGGATCACGGCGCCTATCCGGCCTCGCTGCTCTACCGCGGCTATCCGAAGTCGATCTGCACCTCGATCAACCACGTGGTCTGCCACGGCATCCCCAACGACAAGCCGCTGCGCGAGGGCGACATCGTCAACCTCGACATCTGCCTGATCCTCGACGGCTGGCACGGTGATTCGAGCCGGATGGCCTATGTCGGCGAGGTGCCGCGCAAGGCCCAGCGCCTGTGCGAGATCACCTACGAGGCGCTGATGCGGGGCGTCGCCGCCGTGAAGCCCGGCGGATCGACCAACGACATCGGCCGGGCGATCCAGTCCTACGCCGAGGGCGAGCGCTGCTCGGTGGTGCGCGATTTCTGCGGCCACGGCCTCGGGCGCACCTACCACGACGCGCCCACGATCCTGCACTACGTCGAGGCCAGCTACGACGTGCCGTTCAAGCCCGGCCAGTTCTTCACGATCGAGCCGATGATCAATCTGGGCCGTCCCGCCGTGAAGGTCCTGGGCGACGGCTGGACCGCCGTGACCCGCGACCGCTCGCTCTCCGCCCAATTCGAGCACACGGTCGGTGTCACCGAGACCGGCGTCGAGATCTTCACGATCTCGCCGAAGGGGCTGCACCAGCCCGTCAACCCGGCCGCCTGACCGGCCGTGCCCGAGCGGCAGGATGACGGTGAGGCGGGGCTGTTCGCCGACAGCGCCGCCCCGTCGCCGGTCGAGAAGGAGACGCCGCACTACCACGGCCACCGCGACCGCCTGCGGGAGAACTTCTCCGCCGCGGGGCCCGACGCGCTGCCCGATTACGAGCTGCTGGAGCTCGTCCTGTTCCGGGCGATTCCCCGGCGCGACGTGAAGCCCCTCGCCAAGGCGCTGGTCGCCCGGTTCGGCAGCTTCGCCGAGGTGGTCAGCGCCGAGCCGGCGCGGCTCATGGAAGTGGAGGGCGTGAGCGCCGGGGTCGCGTCCGACCTCAAGGTGATCGAGGCCGCGGCGCGGCGGCTGGCCCGGGGCGCGATCCGCGAGCGCGCGCTCCTGGGCTCGTGGAGCGCCCTGCACGAGTACCTGCGCGCCACCATGGCGTTCGCCCCGCGCGAGGAGTTCCGCGTCCTCTTTCTCGACAAGCGCAACCACCTCATCGCCGACGAGGTGCAAGGGCGCGGCACCGTCGACCACACGCCGGTCTACCCGCGCGAGGTCGCCCGCCGGGCGCTCGAACTGTCGGCGACGGCCATCATTCTGGCCCACAACCACCCGTCCGGCGACCCGGCTCCGTCGGCGGCCGACGTGGCGATGACCCGCGAGATCGTGGCCGTCCTGGCGCCGCTCAAGATCGTGGTCCACGACCACGTGATCCTCGGCCGAAACGGTCACGCCAGCCTGAAAGGCCTGAAGTTGATCTGATCCTCCGGCCTCCTTGAGCGTTATCGCCCGCGGATATAGCCATGATCGGGTGGCGCGCCTCTTGCCTCAAGAGCGGGAGCGTACGGGAGGAGCGAGATGGCGGTGACGGCCTTCGACGAGATGAACGGGATCGGCGCGGCCGATCCAGCGGCCGTCCGCGACGCCTACGGTCAGCTCAAGGCCTGGCTCGACTCCACGCCGCCCGAGCATTTCAACACCCGCCGCAGCCAGGCCGAGCTGCTGTTCCGCCGGATCGGCATCACCTTCGCGGTCTACGGCGACAACGAGTCGACCGAGCGGCTGATCCCGTTCGACATCATCCCCCGGGTGATCACCAAGCCGGAATGGGCCTTCCTGGAGCGCGGGCTGACGCAGCGGGTCACCGCCATCAACCTGTTCCTCAAGGACATCTACGGCGCCCAGGAATGCATCAAGGCCGGCATCATCCCGGCCGACCTCGTCTACCGCAACGCCCATTACCGCATGGAGATGCGGTCCTTCCGCGTGCCGCACGACCTCTACGTGCACATCGCCGGCATCGACATCGTCCGGACCGGCGAGAACGACTTCTTCGTGCTGGAGGACAACGCCCGGATCCCGTCCGGCGTCTCCTACATGCTGGAGAACCGAGAGGTGATGCTACGCCTGTTCCCGGACCTGTTCTCGAAGCACCGGGTCGCGCCGGTGGAGAACTACCCGGACGCCCTGCTCGCCACCCTGCGCAGCCTCGCGCCGGGCTCGGCGACCCGGGACCCGACCGTCGTGCTGCTGACCCCCGGACGCTACAATTCCGCGTTCTACGAGCACTCGTTCCTGGCCGACAAGCTCGGCGTCGAGCTGGTGGAGGCGTCCGACCTCTTCACCAAGGACGACGTCGTCTACATGCGCACCACCGAGGGGCCGCGGAAGGTCGACGTCATCTACCGCCGCCTCGACGACGACTTCCTCGACCCGCTGGTCTTCCGCCCGGACTCGGTGCTCGGCGTGCCCGGCCTGATGAACGCCTACGAGCGCGGTTCGGTCACCCTCGCCAACGCGGTCGGGACCGGCATCTCGGACGACAAGGCGGTCTACAGCTACATGCCGGAGATCGTGAAGTTCTTCACCGGCGAGGAGCCGATCCTGCACAACGTGCCGACCTATCGGTGCCGCGAGAAGGACGCGTTCGCGTACGTGATGGACAACCTGTCCGACCTGGTGGTGAAGGAGGTCAACGGCTCGGGAGGGTACGGGATGCTGGTCGGGCCGCATGCCAGCAAGCGCGAGCTCGACGATTTCGCCAAGAAGCTCAAGCACGCCCCGGACGGGTTCATCGCCCAGCCGACGCTGTCGCTCTCCACCTGCCCGACCTTCGTGGCCTCGGGCGTCGCGCCCCGCCACGTCGACCTGCGGCCCTTCGTGCTGTGCGGGGCCGACAAGATCCGCATCGTTCCGGGCGGCCTGACCCGGGTGGCGCTGAAGGAAGGCTCCCTGGTGGTCAATTCCAGCCAGGGCGGTGGCACCAAGGATACCTGGGTGCTCGACGCCTGAGCTCCGCGATATCCGGACGTTCCGAGGCGCGGACACCGTGGTCCGCACGACTTGGCTGAAGACCGATGCTCTCCAGGACTGCCGACAACCTCTTCTGGCTCTCCCGCTACGTCGAGCGCGCCGACTTTGTCGCCCGCATCCTCGACGCGGCGCACCGATTCGCGTCGCTGCCGACGAGCTACGGCGGTGGCGGGAGCAACGAGTGGGAATCGGCCCTGGCCTCGGCCGGCGACCCCGACGCGTTCAAGACCCATTACAGCGCGATCAACGCCGACACGGTCTGCGATTTCCTGGCCTTCAGCCCGCACAACCCCTCCTCGATCCGTTCCTGCATCGAGGCGGCCCGCGAGAATGCCCGCTCGGTGCGCACGGCGCTCACCACCGAGATGTGGGACGCGATCAACGGCGCGTGGCTGGAGCTGCGCAACTACGCCGGCAAGGACCTGAACCGCGACGAGTTCGGCCGCTTCCTCGACTGGGTGAAGACCGTCTCGCTGACCTTCGACGGCTCGGCGTTCCGGACGATGCTGCGCAACGACGCCTTCTGGTTCACCCGGCTCGGCACGGCGATCGAGCGGGCGGACAACACCGCCCGCATCCTCGACGTGAAGTACCAGATCCTGCTGCCGCACGACGAGACGGTGGGCGGCAGCCTCGACTACTTCCAGTGGACCACGATCCTGCGCGAAGTGTCGGCGTTCAACGCTTACCACTGGGTCTACCGGGAGAGCATCAAGCCGCTGCTGGTGGCCGACCTCCTGATGCTCAACAAGCAGATGCCGCGCTCCTTCGCGAACTGCTACGGCGTGATCGTCGAGTATCTCGACCTGATCGCCGACGCCTACGGCCGCCGGGGCCCGAGCCAGCGCCTCGCCGGAAACATGTTGGCGAAGCTGGAGGGCGAGGATATCGACCGGGTCTTCGCCACCGGGCTGCACGAGTTCGTCGAGGCGTTCATCGCCGAGAACAACAAGGTGGGCGAGGCGATCGCGAAGCAGTATCTGGTCGGCTGAACAGGACGGACAGGACGGCGCATGCGCATCCGCGTGGTTCACGAGACCATCTACACGTACGAGCAGCCGGCCCGCGGGCTCGTGCAGGTCCTGCGGCTGACGCCGCGCGACCATGATGGGCAGTACGTCCGCGGGTGGCGGATCGACACCACCGTCGACGGGCGGCTGACCGCCCGCGAGGACGGGTTCGGCAACGTCGTCCACTGGTTCACCCCGGACGAGCCGGCCGACGCCCTGACCATCCGGGTCACCGGCGAGGTCGACACCGACGACACGCACGGTGTCGTGCGTGGCACGGTGGAGCGCCTGCCGGACGAGTTCTACCTGCGCGACACGGACCTGTGCGCCGCGAGCCCTGAGTTGCACGCCTTCGCGGAGCGCGTCGCCGCCGAGGACGACGGTGCGACCTTGGGCCGACTTCACCGGCTGATGGGGGCGGTCCACGGTGCTGTGGCCCACGAGCCCGGTCCCGCGAGCGGCGCGGTGCCGGCCGGCAAGGCGTTCGCGGCGGGCCGCGGGATCTGCCAGGATCTCGCCCACGTGCTCATCGCCGCCGCACGCCACATCGGCATCCCGGCGCGCTACGTCGCCGGCTACCGGGCCCGGGAGGACGGGCAGGCGGATGTCGAGGCGCCCCACGGCTGGGTCGAGGCCCTGGTGCCGGATCTCGGCTGGGTGGCGTTCGACCCGTGCTACGACGTCAGCCCGACGGACAACTACATCCGCGTCGCCACCGGCCTGGACTATCTCGGGGCGGCGCCGATCCGCGGCAGCCGGACCGGCGGTGGCACCGAGACACTGGACGTGAAGCTCCGGGTCGAGCAAGGCAGGGCCGCCGCTCAATCCTGACCGTCCCGACCCCGGTCCGCCGACCGCACGAGAGCCCGAAGACGATGACTTACTGCGTCGGTGTCCTGGTGGAGGAAGGGCTGGTCATGGTCGCCGATACCCGCACCAATGCGGGGCTCGACGACATCTCGACCTACCGCAAGCTCCACCATTTCAACGTGCCGGGCGAGCGGGTGATGATGCTCGCCTCCGCGGGCAACCTCTCGATCACCCAGTCGGTGCTCAGCCTGCTCCAGGAGGGCGTGCCCGGCGAGGAGGAGGGTGAGCCGCCGCAGAAGCTCGTCGAGGCGCCGACGATGTTCCAGGCGGCGCAGCTGATCGGCCGGGCCATCCGGCGGGTGCGCGCCATCGAGAAGGACGGGTTCGAGGCCGCCAACATCCGGTTCTCGATCTCGCTGCTGTTCGGCGGCCAGATCGGCACCGGCGAGATGCGGCTGTACCTGATCTACTCCGCCGGCAACTTCATCGAGTGCAGCACCGATGCGCCGTTCCTCCAGATCGGCGAGCACAAGTACGGCAAGCCGATCCTCGACCGCGCCGTGAAGTACACGACCGACCTCTATGACGCCCTCAAGGTGAGCTTGGTCTCGATGGATTCGACCATGCGGTCGAATCTGGGCGTCGGCCTGCCGAT
The DNA here is from genome assembly GCF_053345625.1 of Methylobacterium sp. D53M. NCBI lineage: Bacteria > Pseudomonadati > Pseudomonadota > Alphaproteobacteria > Hyphomicrobiales > Methylobacteriaceae > Methylobacterium > Methylobacterium sp. D53M. Next base: position 705,175 of record NZ_JBKFAL010000001.1, on the reverse strand, counting down.
CGACATCGCGGTCGCCCGCAGGAACGCGCTGACGCTCGAGGTGAACCACCGGATCGAGGCCGGCGAGGGCTACTTCCACGATCTGCGCGAGCGCTGGTCGGCGGCGCTGCGCGCGGCGCACCGGGCGATCCCGCGCCCGCCCTACGGACCGTCCAATGCCTAGGGCAACCACAGCATCGGCCGTCTTGCTCCGCTGTGCTCGCCGGGACGGGGGCAGATTTCTACGTGGTTGTCCGAGCCGCTGAAGACTCCGCTGCGCCCCAGGCCTTCATTAGCGCCCGGGTCGCCTCGGCCGGATCCATCGCCCGCATCGGGCCGCCCATGACGGCGAAGCCCGCCGCCCCCGCCGCGCGACAGGCCCCGATCACCTCCGGACCGACACCGCCCAGGGCCACGATCGGCAGGCCCGCCGCGCGTGCGGCGGCGAGGCCCTCCGGTCCGAGAGCCGGTCCGTAACCGGGCTTGCTCGCTGTCGCGTAGATCGGGCTGAGGGTCACGTAGTCGGCGCCGGCCCGCGCGGCGGCCGCGGCCTCGTGCGGCGCGTGCGCGGAAACGCCGATCAGCGCGGCCTCGCCCAGGGTGGCCCGCGCCGCCGCGATAACCTCCAGTCCCGAGCCGCCGCCGAGATGCACGCCGTCGGCGCCGAGGGCGTGCGCGAACGCGACGTCGCCTCCGACCGTCAGGACGCCGTTCGCGGCCCGCACGCGCTCGGCCACGCGCACGCCGAGACGCAGGCGGGCATCCGCCTCCAAGTCCCTGTCGCGGAACCAGATCCAGCGCCCGCCGCCGTCGAGGACCGCCTGGACGGTCTCGGCGAGGGGCCGCGGATGCCCGTGCCGGTCCGTCACCGCGAGCAGCGGCGACGGCAGCGCCCTCACGAGCCGACGAGGCCGAGCTGCGGGCTCGACGGCTCGGCCCGGCCGCGGCGGGGGATCCGCCCGGCCAGATGTGCGTCGCGCCCGGCTTCCACGGCCCGGCCCATGGCGCGGGCCATCCGCACCGGATCGTCGGCCTTGGCGATCGCGGTGTTGATCAGGCAGGCGGAGGCGCCGAGTTCCATGGCGATCACCGCGTCCGAGGCGGTGCCGATGCCGGCATCGACCACCACCGGTACCGTCGCCCGGCGGCAGATCAGCTCCAGGTTGGCCGGGTTGGCCACCCCCATCCCGGAGCCGATCAGCGAGCCCATGGGCATCACCGCGGCGCAGCCGAGATCCTCCAGGCGCTGGCACACGATCGGGTCGTCGTTGCAGTAGGGCAGCACCACGAAGCCGTCGTCCACGAGATGGCGGCAGGCCTCGATCAGCTCCATCACGTCCGGGTAGAGCGTCTCCCGGTCGCCGATCACCTCGACCTTGATCCAGTTGGTGTCGAGCGCCTCGCGGGCGAGCTCGGCGGTCATGATCGCGTCCCGGGCCGTCTCGCAGCCGGCCGTGTTCGGCAGGAAGCGCTTGCCCTTCAGGATCTTGACCGTGTCCGAGCCGTGGCCCTGGAGCGAGACCCGGCGGATCGAGGCGGTGACCACGTCGGCGCCGCTCGCCGCGACGGCGTCGCGCATGATCGCCTGCGTCGGGTAGCCGGCGGTGCCGATGAACAGCCGGGACGACATCCTCACCCCGGCGATGGTCAGGCTGTCATCCCCACCCTCGGGGCGCGGCGGCGTGTGACTCTGGTCCATGCTCAACCTCCCTGCATGGCGCGGACGATCTCGACCCGGTCGCCCTCCGCGACCGGTGTCTCGCCCCAGTCCCGGCGGCGCAGAACGCGGCCGTTCAGCGCGATGGCGACGCCCTGCGGACTCTCGATACCGCTCTCCTCCGCCTCGAGGCGGAACAGGGCGTCCACAGTCTCGACCGCGCACTCGCGCGGCTCACCGTTGACCAGGAGTCTCATGCCGAGGCCCTCAGCGCTTCCGGCTGGCCGAAGCGCGCGCGGGTGAAGGGACGCGCCACCTCCGGCAGCGCGCCGCGCAGCACCAGCGCGGCGATCGCGTCGGCGGTGACCGGGGCGAGCAGGTAGCCGTTGCGGTGATGCCCGGTGGCGGCGACGAGGCCAGGGGCGATCGCGTCGAGGATCGGCGCGTCGTCGTCCGAGGTCGGTCGGTAGCCGCTCCACACAGCCTCCACCTCCATCTCCTCGATGCCGGGCAGCACCCGGCGGGCGCCCTCCAGCAGGGCGTAGAGCCCGCCCGCGGTGACGCCGGGACGGAAGCCGCAATCCTCCACGGTCGCGCCCACGACGAGCTGGCCGTCGCTCTTCGGGGCCATGTGGACCTGCTCGGTCCAGACCATCCGCGCCAGGGTACCGGTCCGGGCGGTGGTGCGCAGGGCCAGGGACTGGCCCTTCAGCGGGCGGATCGGAAGGGCGAGCGCGTCGGGCAGCAGGCCGCCCTCCCCGCTCCAGGCGCCGGAGGCGAGGATGACGGTCTCAGCCGACACGACGCGGTCGCCGGCGCGGATCCCGGTCACGCGGCCACCCGACCAGTCCAGGGCGGTGACGGGGGTCCGCTCCGCCAGGATCACGCCGGCGCGGCGGCAGGCCTCGGTGAGGGCGTCCATGACCAGGCGAGGATCGACCTGATGGTCGCGCGGACAGTGGATCCCGGCGGTGACGGAGGGGCGCAGGCCCGGCTCCAGGCGCCGGACCTCGCTGCCCGGCAGCCACGTGGCCTCGAGCCCCGAGCGGCGCTGAAGGTCGTAGCGGAAGCGCAGGCGCTCGACCTCGTCGCGGCCGACCGCCAGCACCAGGGTGCCGTCGGCGCGGTAGTCGATCGCCCGGCCGGACTCGGCCTCCAGGGCGTCGCGGAACGCGGGCCAGAGCCGGAGCGAGTCCAGGGCGAGCGGGAGCAGCGGATCGGAGCCCGGCTCGTGCTCGGCGGCCGGGGCCAGCATGCCGGTGGCCGCGAGGCTCGCGCCCGCCCCGATCGTGTCCCGCTCCAGCACCATCACGGCGCGGCCGGCCCGGGCGAGGCGCCACGCGATCGACAGCCCAATCAGCCCGCCGCCGACCACGGCGACGTCCGTCCGCGCCGGAAGGGTCGCCGGCGCGACGCTGCCGTCCGGGTTGCGGCGGCGGCCGATCGGTGAGGCGGGTCGGTCGAGGGGCACAATCATCTCCGCGGATTGCCGTCGCGGAGATCGGGCCGTGCGCTTCGGTGAGAAGCTGTGGCCTGCCTTTCAGGCGGCCGCGGTCCAATCCCTACGCCGGTATGAGCCGGATCAGGTTCGAAGGATTTCCGCGCCGCAGGTCCTGACGGACGTGCCAGCGGTTTCTCAGCCCCTTGCCGGGGATCTCCCTGGAACAGACGCAGATGTGGCTCCCCGGCCGCTGCCGGTCAACCCCGCGCCGCGAGCATCCAGTCGTTCCCGCGACAATCCGCGGATCCCGGTGACGATCTGGACACCAAGCGGAGCGGAATCGGCGCGCGCGCCGCGGCGGCGACCGCGATCGCGCACCATCCCTTCACCGGTCTGGCATCTCATCACCGGGATTCCGGAACGTCTCCGGTCGCCGGCACTCCACGTCACGGGCGGACTCGCGTGCGCGCAATCCTATTGATCTGCCTGCTCGGTTTCCTCGGTGTCACGGCCGCCTTGAAGCTGCGCGACGGCATGAGGCCGGCGCCGGTGGCCCTCGCCGTCACGCCGCCGCCGGAGCCCGTTCCCGCAGTCGACGCCGCCGGCGTGGCTCTCCAGGCCGGGCGCAACGGCCACTTCTTCGTCAACGCGCTGCTGGACGGCCGCTCGCTGCCGATGATGGTCGATACGGGAGCGAGCGCCTGCGCGTTCTCTGAGGAGGATGCCGCGCGGATCGGGATCCGGGTCACTCCGACCGATTTCACCCGCGTCTGGAACACCGCGAACGGCACGGTCCGCGTGGCGCCGATCCGGATCGCCATCGTGCAGATCGGATCGATCACGGTGCGGGACGTCGATGCGGTCGTGATCCCGCGCGGGCTCCTGTCGACGAGTTTGCTGGGCATGTCGTTCCTCAGGCGTCTGCGCGATTTCGGCATCTCCGGCAGCACGATGACGCTCAGGGGCTGAAGCGGCCGGAGATCGACGCTGATCTGTCTGGTCGAGGCGCGCCTGTGGCGGGCCCCCGGGTTTGCACCACGGGATCGGCTGCGGGCCCAACGCCCGCGCCGATGACGTACGGCGTTCGGGCCTCGTGCCAGCCCGATGGCGGGTGTCTCCTGATCCGCTCGATCAGTCTATCGGTCGCGTGTATTTGCAGTCATAAGACCGTGAGCCGGAGTATTTATATATAACTGGCCGATTATAAGTCGTTTCAGATATTTAATCCAAATTTTGCCGAAGGATATGTTTGTTTTGTCAGCGCATTCCGGCAATGCTAGGAGCGTTCATGACTGCGCATCCGACGCGTGAGCGCACGATGGGACGGCTTCGGTATGAAGAATCGCGGATCGACGATCTGTTTGTCCATGATCGTGAAGGACGAGGCCCACGTTATCCGGCGTTGCCTCGATTCTGTTCGTCCGATCATCGATCATTGGATCGTCGTCGATACCGGCTCGACGGATGGAACACAGGATGTCGTCCGTGCCGCGCTCGCGGACATACCGGGTGCCCTGGTCGAGCGCCCCTGGGTTGATTTCGCCTTCAACCGGAACGAGGCCTTGAAACTCGCGCGGCGTCACGCGCAGTACGCATTGATCATCGACGCCGACGATGAGCTGATCATCCCGGCGGACTTCACGATGCCGAAGCTGCGTGCGCCCGGCTATCGGTTCGAGATCATCGACGCGCACACGCGGTACTGGCGCAACCAGCTGGTCAGCACCCGGGAGAACTGGCGTTACCGGGGCGTCCTGCACGAATTCCTCAGCTGCCCCGGCGTGACAGAGACACCGATCCTCCCCCTCGCGATGCGTCGGGGCGACGACGGTGCCCGCCACCGCGACGCGACGGCGGACGCGCGGGATATCGCCGTCCTCGAGAAGGCGCTGGCGGTCGAGACGGACCCCTTCATGATCGCCCGGTACACGATGTACCTCGGCACCACCTACGACGCCGCCGGCGAGTACCGGAAAGCGCTCGCCTGCTTCCTGAAGCGGGCCGATCTCGGCGGATGGGACGAGGAAGTCTATTTCAACCTGCTGATGGCTGCGGTGAACGCGGAGCGCCTCGACGAGCCGGAGGACAGGGTGCTGCAGCTCTACGAGCGCGCCACCGCAATCCGTCCGGGGCGGGCGGAAGCGCGTCACGGGGCCAGCCGATTCTGCAGGCTGAGGAAGCGGTTCGCGGAAGGCTATCGTTACGCCGAGGCGGGCTTGGCTCTCGAGCTTCCGAGCGAGGGCATCTCCCTGAACCCGTGGGTCTACGAGTACGGTTTGCTCGACGAGTTCGCCCTCAACGCGTACCACAGCGGCCAGTTCAGCGCCTGCGGACATGCCTGCCTGAAGATCCTCGAGCGGGCGCATGTCCCGCGGGAGGTCGCCATACGCGCCGGCGCCCTGGCCCGGGACGTGATGGCGCAGATGATCGATCCGGTCTGGGGTTGCCGGCACACGCCCTACGCTCTGCCGTTCGTGCCGACGTGGTGAACGCGCACCGCGCGCGGATCGCCCGCGAGCCTCAGATCGCGGCTTATCTCCGCGAGCGCCGCGTGACGTCGGGTCCGATCGGAGGGCCGCTCAGCTGGACTTGCGCGGGCGCAGGAATTTCGGCCGGAACACCGCCATGGGCTCGTCGAAGCCGTTGAGCCGGTGCTCTCCCATTGGGATCGGGTCTCCCCAGAGGAAGTCCACGAAGGGCTTCGACATCAGCAGCGGCTCGCCGAGGGCGCGGTTCAGCTGCGCGATGCGGCTCGCGAGGTTCACGTCGCGGCCGATCACCGTGAAGTCGAGGCGTGAGCCGGACCCGACATTGCCGTAGGCGGCCTCGCCGTGGTGGAGCGCGATGCCGGCGGCCACCGGCACCGGGAACTGGTGCAGGGCGTTCGCCTCGTCGAGGGCCGCCAGGGCGTGCTGGGCCGCCGTGAGCGCGCCCTTGGCCGCGCCGCCCAGATCGTCGCCGGTTTCCCGGAAGATCGCCAGCAGGCCGTCGCCGAGATACTTCAGGACCTCGCCGCCCTCACGCTCGATCGGCGGCACGAGGCAGTCGAAGAACACGTTGAGCAGGCCCACCGCCTCCTCCGGCGTCATGTCGGCGGTGGTGCGGGTGTAGTCGCGCATGTCGGCGAACAGGATCGCCGAGCGGATCCGGGTCACCTGCCCGCGGCGGATGTCGCCGGCCAGGATCGCCCGGTGCGGCTCGTCGCCGACATAGAGCCGGAGCACGTGGTCGAGCTGCTTGTTGAGGACGCGCATCTCCATCACGGCCGCCAGCGCCGGCATGACGAAGCGGAGGATCGCGATGTCGTCGTCCCGGAACCCCTCGGGGGCCCGCGTGGCGAAGGTGATGCCGTTCTGCGTGCCGTTCGTGAAGAACAGGGGCGCCACGACGTAGTGGGTGTAGCCGCCGGCCTTCAGGTCGGGAACGATCGCGTAGGCGTCGTCCGGGGTCTTCGACAGGTCGAGGATCAGCCACTCGCCGGTCTCGTGGACCGTGTGGAACGGGCTGTTGAGGTACGCGTCCGTCGAGCGGGCCCCGTGGGGGAACAGCCGCACGGTGGTGCCGCCGTCGCGGGTCCAGATTCGGCCGACTCCGGCATATTCCGAGTGCAGGGTGTCGATCGCCGTGGAGGCCCGGTCCACCGGCACGCCGATCGCGATCAGGCGCTCGGCCAGCCCGGCCAGCATCTCCTCGGCGTTGGGCATCCGCGCGCCTTCGCCGAGCAGCCAGTCGCGGATGCCCACGGAGGGCTGGAGCGCGCCGAAGGGCACGTCGTCGGCCTCCGAGCCGTCCGCGAAGGCCGTCGGGGATCCGGGCGTTGGCGGGCGGCGTTCGAGCATGGCGCCAGACTGGATGCCGCGCGGCACCGTGGCAACGCGGGCGACGGGGAAGCGCCGCGCGGTTCGCGGCGCGGGCTCAGTTGTCCAAGAAGCTCCTGAGCTTCCGGCTGCGCGAGGGATGCTTCAGCTTCCGCAGCGCCTTCGCCTCGATCTGGCGGATGCGCTCGCGGGTCACCGAGAACTGCTGGCCGACTTCCTCCAGGGTGTGGTCGGTGTTCATGCCGATGCCGAAGCGCATGCGCAGGACGCGCTCCTCGCGGGGCGTGAGCGAGGCGAGCACGCGCGTCGTGGTCTCGCGCAGGTTCGACTGGATCGCCGCGTCGATCGGCAGGACGACGTTCTTGTCCTCGATGAAGTCGCCCAGGTGGCTGTCCTCCTCGTCGCCGATAGGCGTCTCGAGGGAGATCGGCTCCTTGGCGATCTTCAGGACCTTGCGGACCTTCTCCAGCGGCATGGCCAGCTTCTCGGCCAACTCCTCCGGGGTCGGCTCGCGGCCGATCTCGTGCAGCATCTGGCGCGACGTGCGAACGATCTTGTTGATCGTCTCGATCATGTGCACCGGGATGCGGATGGTCCGGGCCTGGTCGGCGATCGAGCGGGTGATCGCCTGCCGGATCCACCACGTGGCGTAGGTCGAGAACTTGTAGCCGCGGCGGTACTCGAACTTGTCGACCGCCTTCATCAGGCCGATGTTGCCCTCCTGGATCAAGTCCAGGAACTGCAGGCCGCGGTTCGTGTACTTCTTGGCGATCGAGATCACGAGGCGCAGGTTCGCCTCGATCATCTCCTTCTTGGCCTGACGGGCCTCGCGCTCGCCCTTCTGGACCATGTTGACGATGCGGCGGTACTCGCCGATCTCCAGGCCCGTCTCCGAGGCGAGGTCGAGGATCTGCGCGCGCAGCTCCGCCACCTGCCGCGAGCCGCGCTCGACCAGGTTCTTCCAGCCCTTGCCGCCGAGCGTCCCGACGCGCTCCATCCAGTTCGGATCGAGCTCGTAGCCCTGGTAGTGGCGCAGGAACTCGTCGCGGGCCACGCCGTGGCTCTCGGCGAAGCGCATCAGCCGGCCCTCGTGGCCGATCAGCTGCTTGTTGATCGAGTAGAGCTGGCCGACCAGCGCCTCGATGCGGTTGTTGTTCAGAGACAGGGACTTCACGTCGGCGACGACGATGTCCTTCAGCTCGATCTGCTTCTGGTTCTGGGCCGGGGTGTTCTGCTCGCCGGCGGCCTTGCGCTCGGTGCCCTCGATCTGGAACTTGCGCAACTTGCGGTAGTTCGCGGCGATCGCGTCGAAGGTCTCGAGGACCCGCGGCTTGATCTCCGCCTCCATGGCGGCAAGCGAGACGTTGTTCTCGAGGTCGTCCTCGTCGTCGCCACCCTCCGGCGGCGCGGGCGGCTCCGCGTCGTCCCCGCCATCCTCGCCCTCGGCGATCTGCGGCGCGTTCTTGCCGTCCGGGCCCGCGTAGGTCGCCTCGAGGTCGATGATGTCGCGCAGGAGAACCTTGCCCTCCACGAGCTCGTCCCGCCAGATGATGATCGCCTGGAAGGTCAGCGGGCTCTCGCAGAGACCCGCGATCATCGCCTCGCGGCCGGCCTCGATGCGCTTGGCGATGGCGATCTCGCCCTCGCGGGACAGGAGCTCCACCGAGCCCATCTCGCGCAGGTACATGCGCACCGGATCGTCGGTGCGGTCGGTCGGCTCCTTGGTGGTCGTGGCGACCGCGACGGCGCGCGCCGGCGCGACCTCGGCGACCTCGCCGCCCTCGGCCTCCTCCTCCTCGCCGTCCGCGGCCTTCTCGCCCGCGGCCTCGTCGGTCTCCTCGGCCTCGACGACGTTGATGCCCATCTCGGAGAGCTGCGAGAGCACGTCCTCGAGCTGGTCCGGATCGGACTGCCCCTCGGGCAGGACCTCGTTGACCTCCTCGTAGGTCACGTAGCCGCGCTTCTTGGCGAGCTTGACCATCCGCTTGACCGAAGCATCCGTCAGGTCGAGGAGCGGCCCGTCGGTCTGCTGCTCGGGGGCAGCGTCCGTCTCGTCCCGTTCCGTTGCCTTCGTCGCCATGATCAGCCTATTGTTTCGCACGCGGCGCGTAGCGGAGGCCCCGATGAGGCCAGTCCACGCCGTCGGCGCCGCTGTATGAGATCGGCGCCGGATCGCTCCGGTCGCCGTGAGTCGTCGGTTTCCGTATGCAAGCCCGAGGCTTGACCGATTGTTAACTATGGCGGGACACGTCACCCCGCCACCGCCATGACACAGGCATCACACGGCCGTCGAGTCGCTCGACACCGGTGCATCGGCCTCCGCCTCGGCGGCGATGACGGTTTCCAGCCTCGCCTTCACTTCGCAGAGCCATGCCCACCCGGCATCGGTCGGATCGTCCTCAAACGCCTGCCGTGCTTCGCGAAGTTCGCTATGTAGCGCTCCTGCCTGCCGGTGCAAGATCATCGCCTGTCGGAGCGCGTCTGCGCGGTGGGCAGGATCGGCGTGCGGGGCCAGGGTCGTGCGGTCCCGCGAGCGGGCCAGGGCGAGGATTCGGTCGGCCGCCCCTGTGAGTCCGGCGCGATTGATGCGGTTCTGCAACACCTCGGGCGCCGTGTCCTCGTCCTCGGCCGCGCAGGCCAGCAGGACCGACAGCAGCGCCCGGGCGTCGGGATCGGCGAAGTCGAGCTCGGCCGCCTCCTCGCCGAACTCCGCCATCATCTCGGGATGGGCCAGCAGGGTGCCGACGATCACCGCCTCACGCACCGGGGCGGCGCCCGTGAAGCCCGCCGAGGCCGTCACCGAGGGACTCGGGCTCCCGGTGATGCGCGGCGAGACCGGCTCGCCGGGCCGGGCGAAGCGCTGGCGCCCGCGCGGGGTCCCGCCGGCGGCGCGGTTGCCGCGGGGCGACAAGCCGCGCAGGCGCTCCTCGATATCGTCGCGGTAGTAGCGCCGCACGGTCTCGTCGCGGATCGTCGCGACGGTGGTGCGCAGGGTCTGGGTCAGGCCGGCGCGGCGCTCCGGCGTGTCGACCGGTCCCGCCTCGAGGGCGCGCCGCCACAGCAGCTCCGAGAGGGGAAGCGCGGCCGCGAGCACCTGGTCGATGGCCGTCGGGCCGCCCGAGCGCAGCAGGTCGTCCGGATCCTGGCCGCCCGGCAGCAGCGCGATCCGCAGCGAGCGGCCGGGCTCGAGGAGCGGCAGCGCGATGTCGAGGGCCCGGAAGGCCGCCCGCTGGCCGGCCTTGTCGCCGTCGAAGCACAGGATCGGCTCGTCGGCGTGGCGCCAGAGCAGCCCGAGCTGGTCCTCGGTGAGAGCGGTGCCCAGCGGCGCCACCGTCTCGGGATGGCCCGCGAGCGTCATGGCGATGACGTCGACGTAGCCCTCCACCGCGATGATCGAGCCGCGATCATGCGCGGCCTTGCGGGCGCCGTGCAGGTTGTAGAGCGTGCGTCCCTTGTGGAAGAGCGGCGTCTCCGGCGAGTTGAGGTACTTGGCGCGCACCTCCTTGGCGAGCGCCCGGCCGCCGAAGGCCACGACCCGGCCGCGGGTGTCGGTGATCGGGAACATCACCCGGTCCCGGAAATAGTCGTAGGGGACGGAGACCCCCTCCCCCGCCGCGAGCAGGCCGAGTTCGACCATCAGCGCCTTCTCGACGCCCTGACCGGCGAGGTGGTCGCGCAGGGCGTAGCGCTCGCCCGGGGCATAGCCGAGGCGGAAGGCGCGCTGCGTCTCGTCCCGCAACCCGCGCAGATCGAGATAGGCGCGGGCCTCGCTGCCCTGGCCGGACCGCAGGCGCTCCTCGAACCAGCGCGCGGCCATCTCCATGACCTCGATCGCCCCGGCCCGCTTCTGCTCGCTGGCGCGGTTGTCCTCGGTGGGCGCTGGCAGGCTGACGCCGGCCTCGCCCGCCAGCCGCTCGACCGCCTCGGGGAAGCTGAGGCCCTCCGTCTCCATCAGGAAGGTGAAGATGTCGCCGTGCTTGGAGGACGAGAAGCAGTGGTAGAACTGCTTCTGGTCGTTCACGTAGAAGGACGGCGTCTTCTCGGCGTTGAACGGCGACAGGCCGCGCCACTCGCGGCCGGCCTTCTTCAACTGCACGCGGCGGCCGACCACCGACGAGGCCGGCAGCCGGGAACGGATCTCTTCCAGGATGTGGGGCGGATAGCGCACGGGGCCTGGGACGGGTTGCGTGAACCCGCTCCTATAGCGCGAGAGGCGTGACCGAGTCCCTCACACGCCCGGAATCCGGTGGAGGATTGCGGGGAGAGGTTCAGCCCTTCGCCGCCAGCGCGGCCTTCACCAGGCCGCTCGCCTTGCCGAAATCCATGCGGCCCGCGAAGGTGCCCTTCAGGGCGGCGATCACCTTGCCCATGTCCTTCGGGCCGGCCGCGCCGGTCTCGAGGATCGCCGCCTCGACCGCCGCCTTCATCTCGGTATCGTCCATCTGCTTCGGCAGGAACGTCTCGACGATGGCGATCTCGGCGCGCTCGTTGGCGGCGAGTTCCGGCCGGCCGCCCTGCTCGTAGACCGCGGCCGATTCGGTGCGCTGCTTGATCATCTTCTGGAGCAGCGACAGGATCTCCTCATCGGAGATCGGCTCCTTGCCGTTGCCGCGGGCCTCGATGTCCCGGTCTTTCAGGGCGGCCTGAATCATCCGGACGGTCGCCAGCCGCTCCTTGTCGCCGGCCTTCATGGCCTCCTTCATCTCGGTGGTGAAGCGCGCGCGCAGCATCTCGATGAACCTTCCAACGGTCGAAGCGGGGGGCTGGCCTGCGATTTGCGGGTGTTGAGCCCTGCCGGCAGCGGAGCCACATTGACCCCATCGCGGGCCGCTCGCTAAGAGCGCCGCACACGATCATGCCGCAAGCCGAGAGCGCCGCAACCCGGCGCCCGCCTTCGGCCGGACATAAGCGAGACTCAGCCCATGCTGCAAGACGCCGCCGCGCATGCCCCCGAGCCTCAGGCTCCCGAGCCCTGGGCCGAGCCCGTCGCGACGGCCCTGCTGGTGCTGGCCGACGGCACCATCCTGGAGGGATTCGGCATCGGCCAGACCGGCGTGGCCGACGGCGAGGTCTGCTTCAACACCGCGATGACCGGCTACCAGGAAATCCTGACCGACCCGTCCTATGCCGGCCAGATCGTCACCTTCACCTTCCCGCATATCGGCAATGTCGGCACCAACGACGAGGATCTGGAGAGCCTGGAGGCGGCGCCGGCCTCGGGCGTCCGCGGCACCGTCATCGCCTCGGCGGTGACGAACCCGTCGAACTGGCGGTCCTCGTCGCACCTCGACGGGTGGCTCAGGGCGCGCGGCATCGTCGGCATCACGGGCGTCGACACCCGGGCGCTCACGGCCCGCATCCGCGACCGGGGCATGCCCAACGCCGTGATCGCCAACGATCCCCAGGGCAATTTCGACCGCGAGGCCCTCAAGGCCCGCGCGGCGGCCCTCGCCCCCATGGAGGGGCTAGACCTCGTTCCGCCGGTGACGAGCCGCGCGCCGTCGGAATGGTCCGAGACCGTCTGGGCGCTCGGTAACGGCTACGGCACGCGCGCACCCGGCGAGGGCCTCAAAGTCGTGGCCATCGATTACGGCGTGAAGCGCAACATCCTGCGCCTCCTCGCCCAGGCCGGCTGCGACGTCACCGTCGTGCCGGCCACCACGACGGCCGAGGAGATCCTGGCGCTGAAGCCGGACGGCGTGTTCCTGTCGAACGGCCCCGGCGACCCGGCCGCCACCGGCGCCTACGCGGTCCCGGTGATTCGCAAGCTCCTGGACGAGAAGGTGCCGACCTTCGGCATCTGCCTCGGCCACCAATTGATGGGTCTCGCCCTCGGCGGCCGGACCGTGAAGATGGGCCAGGGCCACCACGGCGCGAACCACCCGGTGAAGGATAAGACCACCGGCAAGGTCGAGATCGTGTCGATGAACCACGGCTTCGCGGTGGATCCGGACAGCCTGCCGGAGACGGCCGTGGAGACCCACGTGTCGCTGTTCGACGGCTCGAATTGCGGCCTGACCCTCACCGACCGCCCGGCCTTCTCGGTGCAGCACCACCCGGAGGCCTCCCCCGGCCCGCGCGACAGCCACTACCTCTTCGAGCGCTTCGTGACGCTGATGCGCTCGGGTGAGCCCGAGCGCGCCTGACGCGTCGTCTTCGCGAGCGCGGCAGAGCCGCGGCGCGCGGCCTTTCAGTCCTGCGTCCCGACCCCAATCGGGCCGCGGCGGGGCCATAAAATCCGCTAGATCGGACGGCTTAAGGGAGCCCACGACGGCCCCTGAACGGCGGCGCATCCGCGCCCGGCGACGGCGGCCCGTCGCAGGGGATTGCCGGATGACCATCGACGAGGCGCGCGACGATTTCTCCCGCCTGCACCGCAGCTTCACCTTCCATCTCGGCGTCGCCGCGGGCCTGTCCTGGCTGACCGCCCTCTACGCCGCCGTCTACGCCCCCTGGGTGCGCAACATCCGGGCGCTGATCGATCCGACCGGCGGCTTCGACCGCGTCGAGAGCACGGTGTCCTACCTCTTCGCCATGCCGGCGGTCCTCGCCCTCGCCTGGGTCTCGGTCTATTTCGGCCGCGAGGCCCTGCGCCGCGCGCAGACGCTCTCGAACGTCGCCGTGGAATTCGCGGCCGCCGCATTGGTGGCCTTCGGAGTGTTCTACCTCTCGATCGACCGGGCGGTCGCCGCGCTACACGCCGGCTTCTGAGACGGATCGGGGCGGCCAGAGCCGCCCCGGCGCCTACTGGACCTTCTCGAACAGCGGCTCGAACCGCTTGGCGGCCAGCTTGTTCTGCGGCACCGCCCGGGCCGCCTCCAGATTGTCGGGCTTGTCGCCGACCTGGACGAGGCCGACCATCCCCATGATGTAGTGCGGCGAGCACTTGATGCCGTAGAGGCCGGGCTTGTCGAAGGTCACGGCCTCCTCCTTGCCGACCACCGTCTTGAACGGCGCCGCGCCCTCGGGCGCCATCCCCTTGATCAGCTCGGCATTGTGACCCTTGTCGGCCGGCACGAACCGCACCGTGTCGCCGGGCTGGATTTTCACGAAGGCCGGGTCGAAGACCATCATCCCGCCCGGACCGCTGTTCAAGGTCTTGATGGCGACCTCCGAAGCGTTCGCGCCCGTCATCGGGCCGATCAGAAGTATCGCGAAGAGTGTCTCTCGCCTGGGCATTTTCGGTCTCGAACGATGATGATGTCGATCGGCGCGCTGGCCGACCCATCGGAGCTTAAAGTCCGGCGTCGATTTCCTGCAAGAAATCGATGAATTCTTGTGAGAATTTATAAATCCTCCAAATCGAAGGATCGATGCCGCATCCATGCGCCGGGCGCGCGGCCAGACTGCGCGGTTGTCCCGGCCTTCCAATGCGCCCGTCGCCCGTGTAAACGCGGGGCTCAACGACATTCCCGCCACGCGCGTCCGGGAGCAGGGCTCACTCGAGCCGTGCCCGATCGGGCGCGCTTGGCCTGAGAAGGCCCACGATGCCCAAACGCACCGACATCTCCTCGATCCTGATCATCGGTGCGGGTCCGATCATCATCGGACAGGCCTGCGAGTTCGATTATTCCGGCACCCAGGCCTGCAAGGCGCTCCGCGAGGAGGGCTACCGCATCGTCCTGGTGAACTCGAACCCCGCGACCATCATGACCGACCCGGACATGGCGGACGCGACCTACGTCGAGCCGATCACCCCGGAGATCGTCGCCAAGATCATCGAGAAGGAGCGCCCCGACGCGATCCTGCCCACGATGGGCGGCCAGACGGCGCTCAACTGCGCCCTGTCGCTTCAGAAGATGGGCGTGCTCGCGAAGTACGGCGTGCAGATGATCGGCGCCACCGCCGAGGCCATCGACAAGGCCGAGGACCGGAGCCTGTTCCGCGACGCCATGACCAAGATCGGGCTCGACACCCCGAAATCGGCGCTCGCCAACGCGTCCGCCGCCAAGAAGGCGGACCGTCAGGCCTACCTGGCCGAGATCGCCAGGATCGAGGCGGCGAACAGCGATCCGGCGGCGCGCCAGGCCGCGCTGGCGGCCTACGAGAAGAGCTGGGCCGCGGGCGAGACCGAGCGGCGCAAGCGCTACGGTGAGCACGCGATCGGGCAGGCGCTGATCGCGCTGGCCGAGGTCGGCCTGCCGGCGATCATCCGGCCGTCCTTCACCATGGGCGGCACCGGCGGCGGCATCGCCTACAACCGCGAGGAGTTCCTCGACATCGTCGAGCGCGGCATCGACGCGTCGCCGACCAACGAGGTGCTCATCGAGGAGAGCGTGCTCGGGTGGAAGGAGTACGAGATGGAGGTCGTTCGCGATAAGAACGACAACTGCATCATCGTCTGCTCGATCGAGAACATCGACCCGATGGGCGTGCACACGGGCGATTCGATCACCGTCGCCCCGGCGCTGACGCTCACCGACAAGGAGTACCAAGTGATGCGCGACGCATCGCTGGCGGTGCTCCGCGAGATCGGCGTCGAGACCGGCGGCTCGAACGTGCAGTTCGCGATCAACCCCGAGAACGGGCGCATGATCGTGATCGAGATGAACCCGCGCGTCTCGCGCTCCTCGGCGCTCGCCTCCAAGGCCACCGGCTTCCCGATCGCCAAGGTCGCGGCCAAGCTCGCGGTCGGCTACACGCTGGACGAGATCGCCAACGACATCACCGGCGGCGCGACGCCGGCCTCGTTCGAGCCGACGATCGACTACGTCGTCACCAAGATCCCGCGCTTCGCCTTCGAGAAGTTCCCGGGCGCCGAGCCGACGCTGACCACCGCCATGAAGTCGGTGGGCGAGGCCATGGCGATCGGCCGCTGCTTCGCCGAATCGCTTCAGAAGGCCCTGCGCTCGCTCGAGACCGGCCTGACCGGCCTCGACGACATCGAGATCGAGGGGCTCGGCAAGGGCGACGACCACAACGCCATCAAGGCGGCGATCGGCACCCCGACCCCGGACCGGCTGCTGAAGGTCGCGCAGGCCCTGCGGCTCGGCGTGAGCCACGAGCAGGTCTACGCCTCCTGCAAGATCGACCCGTGGTTCCTCGAGCAGCTCCAGGCGATCATCGACCTCGAGAACCGCGTGAAGGCCCACGGCCTGCCGAAGACGGCCGGCGCCTTCCGCCAGCTCAAGGCCGCCGGCTTCTCGGATGCCCGCCTCGCGGTGCTGGCCAGGACCGACGAGGCCGCCGTCAGCGCGGCCCGGCGCGCGCTGGCGGTGCGCCCGGTCTACAAGCGGATCGACACCTGCGCGGCCGAGTTCAAGTCGCCCACCGCCTACATGTACTCGACCTACGTGGCGCCCTTCGCGGGCACCGTCGTCGACGAGGCGGAGCCCTCGGACCGCAAGAAGGTCGTGATCCTCGGGGGCGGCCCGAACCGGATCGGCCAGGGCATCGAGTTCGACTATTGCTGCTGCCACGCCTGCTTCGCGCTGTCGGACGCCGGCTACGAGACCATCATGGTCAACTGCAACCCGGAGACGGTCTCGACCGACTACGACACCTCGGACCGGCTCTACTTCGAGCCGCTGACCGCCGAGGACGTGCTGGAGATCATCGAGACCGAGCGGCAGGCCGGCACCCTGCACGGCGTGATCGTGCAGTTCGGCGGCCAGACCCCGCTGAAGCTCGCCCGCGCCCTCGAGGCCGCCGGCGTGCCGATCCTCGGCACTTCGCCCGATGCGATCGACCTCGCCGAGGACCGGGACCAGTTCAAGCGGCTCCTCGACAAGCTCGCGATGAAGCAGCCGAAGAACGGCATCGCCTACTCGGTCGAGCAGAGCCGGCTGGTGGCCGAGACGCTCGGCCTGCCCTTCGTGGTCCGCCCGAGCTACGTGCTCGGCGGCCGCGCCATGGCGATCATCCGCGACGAGACGCAGTTCGCCGACTACCTGCTCGACACGCTGCCGAGCCTGATCCCCTCCGAAGTGAAGGCCCGCTACCCGAACGACAAGACCGGCCAGATCAACACGGTGCTGGGCAAGAACCCGCTCCTGTTCGACCGCTACCTCTCGGACGCGGTCGAGGTCGATGTCGACGCGGTCTGCGACGGCAAGGACGTGTTCATCGCCGGCATCATGGAGCACATCGAGGAGGCCGGCATCCATTCCGGCGATTCGGCCTGCTCCCTGCCGCCGCGCTCGCTCTCGCCCGAGATCGTGGACGAGCTGGAGCGGCAGACCAAGGCCATGGCGCTGGCGCTCAACGTCGTCGGCCTGATGAACGTGCAGTACGCCATCAAGGACGGCACGATCTACGTGCTGGAGGTGAACCCCCGCGCCTCGCGCACGGTGCCGTTCGTCGCCAAGGTCATCGGCGAGCCGATCGCCAAGATCGCGGCCCGGATCATGGCGGGCGAGCCGCTCGCGACCTTCGGCCTGAAGCCCAAGACCCTGCCGCACATCGCCGTGAAGGAAGCAGTCTTCCCCTTCGCCCGCTTCCCCGGCGTCGACGTGCTGCTCGGACCGGAGATGCGTTCCACCGGCGAGGTGATCGGGCTCGACGCCAGCTTCGGCGTGGCCTTCGCCAAGAGCCAGCTCGGCTCGGGCACCCAGGTACCGAAGGCGGGGGCCGTCTTCGTCTCGGTGCGGGATGCCGACAAGGCCCGCATCCTGCCGACCATGAAGCTCCTGTCCGATCTCGGCTTCACCATCCTGGCGACCGGCGGCACGCAGCGCTACCTCGCGGAGAACGGCGTTCCGGCAGAGCGGATCAACAAGGTTCTGGAGGGCCGGCCGCACGTGGTCGACGCGATCAAGAACGGCGGGATCCACCTCGTCCTGAACACCACCGAGGGGGCCGGCGCCCTCTCGGACTCGCGCTCGCTCCGACGCGCGGCCCTCTTGCATAAGGTGCCGTATTACACCACTCTAGCCGGCGCGATGGCCGCGGCCGAGGGGATCAAGGCCTATCTAGAAGGCGATCTCAAGGTCCGCGCGTTGCAGGAATACTTCGCGGCCTGAACCTCAGGGTTCCGCTGACTTCATTTCATGGCCCGGGGAGAGTGCTGCACTCTCGGCCGGGCCTCTTCATTGTGGCGCGAGACGATGGCGATAGACAAGGTTCCGATCACGGTGCGCGGGCTGGCAGCCCTCGAAGAGGAGCTGAAGCACCGCCAGCAGGTGGAGCGCCAGCGCATCATCCAGGCGATCGCGGAGGCCCGCGCGCTCGGCGACCTGTCGGAGAACGCCGAGTACCACGCCGCCAAGGAGGCGCAGTCCCACAACGAGGGCCGCGTCCTCGAACTGGAGAGCATGATCGCGCGGGCCGAAGTGATCGACGTCACGAAGCTCTCGGGTGACAGGATCAAGTTCGGCGCCACCGTGAAGCTCGTCGACGAGGACACGGAGGAGGAAAAGACCTACCAGATCGTGGGAGAGCCGGAGGCCGACGTGCGCTCGGGCCGCGTCTCGATCACCTCGCCGATCGCCCGCGCGCTGATCGGCAAGGGCGTCGGCGACACGGTCGAGGTCACCACGCCCGGGGGCGGCAAGTCCTACGAGGTCGTCGCCGTCCAGTACGGCGGCTGAGCCGATGCGCCTGCGTACGTGGGGCCGGCTCGCCGGCCTGCTCCTCGGTGCCGTCGCGGGGTCCGCGGCGGCGAGCGACTTTCCCCCGACCCCGGTCTTCTCCGACGTCCGGGTCGACGTGCGGCCGCTCCTGAACAAGGGCGCGGGGCTGCAGGCCGAGGCGCTGGCCGGCGACCTGACCGACGCCCTCCGGAAGAACTTCGCCGGTCGCATCGGGGGCCGCGGGCCGCGCCTCGTCGTGGTCGTGACGAGCCTGTCGCTGCGGCCCTATGTCGGCAGCGGTTCCCTGCGCGGCCTGGGCGGCAATTTCGAGACCGACTACATGGAGGGCGAGGCGCTGCTCGTCGGGCCCAAGGGGCAGGTGCTCGGGCGCTACCCGCAGATGACCGCGACGCCGTCGAGCTACGGCGGCGCGTGGTACGATCCGCAATTCGAGCAGCGCCGGCTCGCCGCCATCGCCGACATCTACGCCCAGTGGCTCGCCCGCGACCTGCCGCGGGATTAGAAGACGGCCGCCGGCCCCGGTCGGCAGCGTGGGGCGTATCTGGTGAGGAGCATGGCAAGCATCGACGTGTCGGAGGCGCAGAGCGCGCCGGTCAGCAGTCCGGATCCGCGGCGCGAGCGCCTGCCCGAGCTCGCCCGCGCCCGCGCCTGGATCGTCACGGACGGCAAGGCCGGCGACGAGAACCAGTGCGTCGGCATCGCCGAGACCCTGGGTCTCGACTTCGAGATCCGGAAGGTGCCGGCCTCAGGACCATTCGGCTGGATGGCGCCCTGGGGGCCGATAGACCCGCGCGAGGGCCCGCGCCGCCGCGCCGGAGCCCTGTCGGGCCCCTACCCCGACATCCTGATCGCCTCCGGCCGCCGGTCGGTCCCGTACCTGCGGACCGTGCGGCGCGCCACCGGCGGCCGGACGTTCACGGCCTTCCTGAAGGATCCGCGGACCGGCGCCGACAGCGCCGACTTCATCTGGGTGCCGGATTACGACGATCTGCGCGGTCCCAACGTCTTCACCACGCTCACGGCGCCGCACCTCGTCACCGCGGCGCGCCTGGCCGCGGCCCGGGCCCGGCCGGATCCGCGGCTCGCGCGCCTCGACGGCCCGCGGGTGGCGGTGCTGGTCGGCGGCGACAGCCGTCACCTGAGCTACCGCAAGACCGACATGAACCGCCTCGTGGAGGATCTGCGCGGGCTGGCCGCGCAGGGCTGCCGGCTGATGGTGACGATCTCCCGCCGGACGCCGAACCCGCTCCGCGATGCCGTGAAGGTGCTCGCCGCCGAGACCGGGGGGTTCCTCTGGGACGGGAGCGGCGACAACCCCTACGTGGCCATGCTGGCGCTCGCCGAGGCGATCGTCGTGACCTCCGACTCGGCCAACATGGTGAGCGAGGCGGTGTCCACCGGCGCGCCGGTCCTGCTGTTCGACTTGCCGCGTACCTATATCCGGCATCGGCGCATGTTCGCCGGGCTGGCGATCGCCGGGGCGCTGCGACCGTTCACCGGTCAGTTGGCAGATCTGACGTACAAGCCGATCGACGCGACTCCGGTGATCGCCCGGGCGCTCGCCGACGCCTATGCCGCGCGCCGCGCGGCCGGACCGGCCTGAGGAGACCGAGACAGATGGCCCACACCCACGCCAAGCTCGTCATCATCGGCTCGGGACCCGCCGGCTACACGGCGGCGATCTACGCCGCCCGCGCCATGGTCGAGCCGCTGCTGATCTCCGGCTTCCAGCCGGGCGGCCAGCTCATGATCACCACGGATGTCGAGAACTACCCGGGCTTCGCCGAGGCCATCCAGGGCCCCTGGCTGATGGAGCAGATGCGCCTCCAGGCCGAGCACGTCGGTACCCGGATCGTCTCGGAATACATCACGAAGGTCGATCTCAAGCAGCGGCCGTTCCGCCTCGAGGCCGATTCCGGCGAGACCTACTCGTGCGACGCCCTGGTCATCGCCACGGGGGCGCAGGCCAAGTGGCTCGGCATCCCATCCGAGGCGGCGTTCCAGGGGGGCGGCGTCTCGGCCTGCGCGACCTGCGACGGTTTCTTCTTCCGCGGCAAGGAGGTCGTGGTGGTCGGCGGCGGCAACACCGCGGTCGAGGAGGCCCTGTACCTCGCCAACATCGCCAGCAAGGTGACGGTGGTCCACCGCCGCGACAGCTTCCGCGCCGAGCGGATCCTTCAGGAGCGCCTGTTCAAGCACCCGAACGTGGAGGTGCTGTGGCACCGCGAGATCGCCGAGATCTGCGGCGTGCAGAAGCCGGCACCGAACGTGACGCACGTCCGTCTCAAGGATCCGCGTTCGGGCGAGATCAGCGAGGTGAAGGCCGACGGCGTGTTCGTGGCGATCGGCCATCAGCCGGCGACCGCCATCTTCGAGGGTCAGCTGCCCATGCGCCACGGCGGTTATCTCACCGTGAAGCCCGGCACGACCGAGACCGAGATCCCGGGCGTGTTCGCCGCCGGCGACGTCACGGACGACGTCTACCGCCAGGCGATCACCGCCGCCGGCATGGGCTGCATGGCGGCGCTGGAGGCGGAGAAGTTCCTGGCCAATCTCGAGATCGGTGAGAGCCCGGTCCAGGCCGCCGCGGCGGAATGACGGCCGGACGGGCTTCCGCACCTCCCGCGCGGAGCCGTCAGGCCCGGCATTTCAACAAGTTCGCGCTGCTTATGCTTGCGCAGGACCATGCACCGTGTGCATAGGAGTGCTGACTGCGCCGGGATGCACCGATTGCATGCCCGCGCGGTGTCGAGAGCGGCCATCCGCACGAGGCACCGCGCAGTTCGCCCGGTGATCTGCCCGCCGCTTCGCGCCCATTCTCCACCCCGGGCGCGACCCGCGGGCGCGCGCTGGTAGGGGTTCTCGCCTTGGACTGGGACAAGATCCGGATCTTCCTCAACGTCGCGGAGGCGGGGAGCTTCACCAAGGCGGGTGACGATATCGGACTCAGCCAATCGGCGGTCAGCCGCCAGATCAGCGCCCTGGAGCGCGAGCTGAAGGCGCCGCTCTTCCACCGCCACGCCCGCGGCCTCCTGCTCACCGAGCAGGGCGACCTGCTGTTCCGCGCTGCGCGGGACATGAAGCTGCGCCTGGAGAATACCCGGGCCCGCCTCGTCGAGACCTCCGAGCGGCCGACCGGCGACCTGAAGGTCACCACCACAGTCGGCCTCGGCACGTCCTGGCTGTCGCAGCGGGTCGGCGAGTTCCTGGACCTCTACCCGGACGTGCGCATCGAGCTGATCCTCACCAACGAGGAGCTCGATCTGGCCATGCGGGAGGCCGACGTGGCGATCCGCATGCGCCGCCCGGCGCAGCCGGACCTGATCCAGCGGCGGCTGTTCACCGTGCACTACCACGCCTTCGCCAGCCCGGATTACGTGAAGCGGTTCGGCGAGCCCAAGACCATCGAGGAGCTCGACGACCATCGCCTCGTCTCCTTCGGCGGCAACGAGCCCTCGTACCTGCTGGCCGCCCACTGGCTCGCCGATGCGGGCCGTGAGGGCCGCGAGCGGCGCCAGGTCCACCTGACGGTGAACAATATCGGCGCCCTGCAGCGCGCCATGGAGGCCGGCGCCGGCATCGGCATCTTGCCCGATTACGCGGTGGATGGCGGCCAGCAGCTCGTGCAGGTGCTGCGCGAGACCGAGATGCCGAGCCTGGAGAGCTACCTCGTCTACGCCGAGGAGATGCGCTCGGTCGCCCGGGTGCAGGCGTTCCGCGACTTCCTCGTCTCGAAGGCGCAGCGCTGGACCTACTGAGCATCCGATGGTTGGATCCGGCTCCTCACGGAGACGATTCGATGCGCGCTGCTCTCTACGCTCTGATCCTCGTCGCGGGCTCCACCGGCGCGATGGCGGATGACTGCGCGGAAGCTTGGTACCAACGCAACCTGATCTACAAGCAGGCCGGCTACTGCTTCACCACGCCGCGCGCGATCCGGACCTTCGGCAACGCCGATTGCCGGTACGACGCCATGGATCGCGTGCCGCTCTCGCGCCAGGAGCAGGCGACGGTGGCGGATCTGCAGGCCTTCGAGCGGGCCCATGCCTGCCCGCGCTAGGCCGCGGACCGTCGACCTCGTCGGCCGGGCAGCGTAGGAGCCGCATCGTCGCTGCGGAAGCCGCGCCAGATCAGCGCGGCTCCGGCAGGCCCGTGCTCACACGAACAGGCGCTCGCCCTCGAGGCCCTTGTAGAGGCCGGCGACCTGCTCGCCGTAGCCGTTAAAGATCAGCGTCGGTACGCGCTGATCGGTGCCGAGGACGCGCTCGGTCGCTTGGCTCCAGCGCGGGTGCGGCACGGCCGGGTTAACGTTGGCCCAGAAGCCGTACTCCGAGGCCTGCAGGCCCTCCCAGAAGGTCTTCGGCCGGTCGGCAGTGAACGAGATCTTTACCAGCGACTTGGCCGACTTGAACCCGTACTTCCACGGCACCGCGACGCGGATCGGCGCCCCGAACTGGTTGGGCAGCGGCTTGCCGTAGATCCCCGTGACCATGAAGGCGAGGTCGTTCCCGGCCTCAGCCAGGGTCAGGCCCTCCGTGTAGGGCCAGGGATAGAAGAACGCCCGCTGGCCGGGCGCCATCGCCTTGTCCATGAAAGTCTCGAAGCGGATGTACTTCGCGCCGGAGGCGGGCTTGGCCAGCGCCACGAGCTTCGCCAGCGGGAATCCGGTCCAGGGCACCGCCATCGACCACGCCTCGACGCAGCGGTGACGGTAGAGACGCTCCTCCAGGCCGACCTTCCGGATCAGGTCGTCGACGCCGATCTCGAACGGCTTCTCGACGAGCCCGTCGATCTTCAGGGTCCAGGGCTGCGTCTTGAGGGCGTTGGCCGCCGGCAGCACCGTCTTCGACGTGCCGAACTCGTAGAAATTGTTGTAGTCGGCGCTGAAGCGCTCCGGGGTCAGGGGGCGATCGAGCGTGTAGGCGAGGTTCTGCGGCGCCGGGTAGAGCGGCTGGTCGCCCGCTGCCGCGAGGGCCGCGCGCCCACCCAGGAGCGAGCCGGCCGCGAGCCCGGCCGCGCCGCCGATCAGGGCCCGCCGATTGAGGAAGACGGCCTCCGGCGTCGCCAGATGCTCCGGAATCTCCCAACCGCGCCTGCGCTTGATCAACATGGCCGTCTCCTCGGATCTCCTGCCTGCACAACCCACAGATCGGCCGCGGCCGACAGGGGCGCAAGCGCCGCAGCCTCACCTTTCGGCGAACGGCGCGCAGGAGTTACGCCGCCCGTGAGCGGCACCGGGACGCAGGCCGTCTTCCGCCGCGCGGGCGAGGCTCAGGCCGGCGGCGTCTCGTCGCGCAGCATCCGCCGCAGCACCTTGCCGACATTGGTCTTCGGCAGGGTCTCGTGGAGCACCACGCGGCGGGGAACCTTGTAGCCGGTGAGCTGGGTGCGGGCATGCGCCCGCAGGATATCGGTGGAGACCGACGGGTCCTTCAGGACCACGTGGGCCACCACCATCTCGCCGGTCTCCTCGCTCGGCGCGCCGACCACCGCGCATTCGAGCACGGCCGGGTGGGCCGCCAGCACGTCCTCGACCTCGTTCGGATAGACGTTGAAGCCGGACACGAGGATCATGTCCTTCATCCGGTCGACGATCCGGACCTGGCCGTCCGCCTGCAGGATCGCGACGTCGCCCGTCCGGAAGAACCCGTCCGCGGTCATCGCCCGCGCGGTCTCCTCCGGCCGATTCCAGTAGCCGCGCATCACCTGCGGGCCGCGCACGCAGATCTCGCCCGGCTGCCCGGCCGGGAGGGGCTCGCCGGAGACGGCGCGGATCGAGACCTCCGTGGAGGGCAGCGGGTAGCCGATCGTGCCGGAGAAGTCGCGCATGCCCCGCGGGTTGACGCACACGACCGGCGAGGTCTCCGACAGGCCGTAGCCCTCGATGATCGTGTTGCCGGTCAGGGCCTTCCAGCGCTCGGCCACCGCCCGCTGGACGGCCGTGCCGCCGCCGACCACGAAGTCGAGGTGGGCAAAATCCACCGTGCCGATCTTCGGATGGTTGATCAGGACGTTGAACAGCGTGTTCACGCCCATCAGGTGGGTGAAGCGCGTGCGGCTCAGGGTCTTGACCATGCCGTCGCAGTCGCGCGGATTGGGGATCAGCAGGCAGGAGCCGCCGCTGCGCATGAACTGGAAGAAGCACGCGGTGAGCGCGAAGATGTGGTAGAGCGGCAGCGCCGTGACCACGCAGCGCGCGATGCTCGGATCCTTCGAGTTGAACCAGAGCTGCGACTGCTCGACGTTCGCCATGATGTTGCGGTGGCTCAGCATCGCCGCCTTGGCGATGCCGGTGGTGCCCCCGGTATATTGCAGGAAGGCGAGGTCCTCCGGGTCGACCGCGGCGGACGCGCGCGGCATCGTCCGGCCCTGGCGGAGCACGGTGGCGAACGGGATCGCCAGCCCTTCCGGCAGGCGGAACGGCGGCACCGCCTTGCGGACGTGCCGGCTCGCGAGGTTGATCACCCGCCCCTTCAGCCCCAGCCCGTCGCCCGGACCCACGAGAACGACCCGCTCCAGGGCCACGTCCGGCAGCGCCGCCGCGATGGTGGCGCCGAAATTCTCCAGGACGATCAGGATCCGCGCGCCGGAATCGTGGATCTGCTGCACGCATTCCCGGGGCGTGTAGAGCGGGTTGGTGTTGACCACCGTTCCCCCCGCCAGGAGGACGCCGAAGATCGCCACGGCGTAGGCGGGGACGTTCGGCAGCATGATCGCCACGCGGTCGCCCTTCGCCAGACCCTGTCCGCGCAGCCAGGCCGCGAGGTCGCGCGCCTGCTGGCCGAGGGTCGCGTAGGTCATGGTCGAGCCGAAGCACAGCATCGCCGGCCGGTCGGCGAAGTCGGTGACGCTGGTCTCGAACAGGTCGACCAGGGTCCCGAGGCCCGCGACGTCGATCTCCGCCGGCACGCCGGGCGGATAGAAGGGCAGCCAGGGCCGGTCGGAGGCCCCGTGGCCCGGCATCGCTCCGGCCGTGGCGGCTCGAGCGCCGTGCTCCATCACGTTCGCCTCATGCATCGCGATGCCTCCCGCGGGCCCGACTCTCGGGGGCCGAGTCCCGCAACGCCTGTCGCGCGGACTCTGCGGGAACGGAGGCCGGCCCGCAAGGCAGGGGGGTCAGAGGGCTGGACGATGCCGGCGCAATGTCGCCAGCACGTTGTGGGGCAGGGCCGCCGCGATCAGCAGGCCGGCGGCGAGCGCGGCCTCCTCCGGCCGCATCGCACGCCGCGGCCAGGGGCCGACGCCCAGGTCGCAGGCGAGGCCGATCAGGATCGCGCCGAGCCACAGGGTCAGGAAGGCGAGCGCGCCGTAGCCGACCCGGCGCAGCCGCGGCCGCAGGGGCCGGTTGGCCGCGACCGCGAACAGGCCGAGGACGCCGCCGAACGTCAGCGCGCCCACGGCGGCGCCGAGCCCGTAGGCCAGCCACAGGGGCTGGTGGGTGAGGAAGGCCATGCCCCCGGTGGCGAAGGCGCCGCGCAGGACGAGGCCGCCGAAGGTCGGGTAGAGCCCGGCGGCGAGGAGCGCGGCCGCGCCCGCCAGTCCGAACACGATCCGGCGCGGCGCGGAGCCCGGGCCCGGGCCCGTCGCCACCCGCGCGAGGTGGCCGAGCCCGTAGACCAGTGCGAAGGCGAAGAGCGGGTAGCGGCCGATGAAGTAGCCGAAGATCCAGGGCTCGAGGGCCTCCGGCACGGCGTCGCGCTGGCTCAGGCCGGTCGCCGCGACGAGAGCCAGGGCGGCCAGCATGGCGAGGATCGGCCCCGCCGCTGCCAGAAGGCCGCCGGAGCGGCCTCCGAACGTCCCGGCGCCCGGGCCGACCCGGTCGAGCGCGGCGTTGGCGTGTGCGGCCATGCTGGGATCAGCCGGAGAGGCGCGCGGGGTCAGGAAAGCCGCCGCCGCCTCAGCGGGCCTCGTAATGGTCGCGGATCAGCCGGTCGAGGAGGCGCACGCCCCAGCCCGCGCCCCAGCTGCGGTTGATCTCGCTGGCGTTCGACGACATCGCGACGCCGGCGATGTCGAGATGCGCCCACGGAACGTCCTCGACGTAGCGCTTGATGAACGACGCCGCAGTGGCGGCGCCGCCGTGGCGGCCGCCGGTGTTCTTCATGTCGGCGAACTTGGAATCGATCGCCTTGTCGTAGGCGGGGATCAGCGGCATCCGCCACACCTTCTCGCCGGTCGCTTCGCCGGCAGCGTGGATGTTGCCCGCCAGCGTGTCGTCGTTCGAGAACATGCCGGCGATGTCCTGGCCCAGCGCCACGATGATCGCGCCGGTCAGCGTCGCGAGGTCGACGATCGCCTTGGGCTTGGTGCTGCGGATGACGTGGGTGATCACGTCGGCCAGCACCAGCCGACCCTCGGCGTCGGTGTTGATCACCTCGATGGTCTGGCCCGACATGGAGGTCAGGATGTCGGACGGGCGGTACGAGCCGCCGTCCGGCATGTTCTCCACGATGCCGATGGCGCCGACCACGTTGCAGCGCGCCTTGCGGGCGGCGAGCGCGTGGAGCGCGCCGACGACGGCGGCGGCGCCGCCCATGTCGCCCTTCATGTCCTCCATGCCGCCGCCCGGCTTGATCGAGACTCCGCCGGAATCGAACACGACGCCCTTGCCGATGAGGGCCACGGGCGCCTCGGCCGCGGGGCCGCCGTTCCAGCGCATGATCACGATCCGCGGCTCGCGGGCCGAGCCCTGCGCCACCGCGAGCAGCGCGCCCATGCCGAGCTCCCGCATCCGGGCCGGCTCCAGCACCTCGATCTCGACGCCGAGCTTGGCGAGTTCCGAGGCGCGGCGGGCGAACTCAGCCGGGAAGAGCACGTTCGGCGGCTCGTTCACGAGGTCGCGGGCCAGGACCACGCCGTCGGACAGGCTCTTGGCGCCCTCGCCCTCGCGGGCGGCCGCGCCGTGATCGGCGAGCAGCAGGGTCAGCGCGGTGACGGTCTTGTCGTCGGCGTCGGGCTTCTTCTTGGTCTTGTAGCGGTCGAACGCGTAGGTCCGCAGGCGCGCGCCGAGGGCGAACTCGCCGGCCTGCGCCGCCGTGACCGTCGCGCCCGGCCAGTCGAGCACGACCCGGGCGGTCCGTCCCGCCACCTTGCCGGCGGTGAAGCCGCCGAGCGCCGGCCAGTCGGTCTTGGCCCGGTCCTTCTCCGAGCCCAGGCCCACGACCACGAGGCGGTCGGCACCGACGCCCGCCGGGGCCGGCAGGGACAGGGCGCTGAGCGAGCGGCCCTTGAACTTCTCGGAGGCCGCGGCGCGGGCCACGAGATCCGCCCCGGAGGCGCCGAGTGCCTCGCGGGCAGCCGACCCGAGCGACAGGTCGTCGCCGACGAAGACCACGAGATCGCCGGATCCGCCGGGGCCCTGGCCGCTCTGCTCCAGGGGACCGAAACCGATCTCGATACCGTCCGCCATACCCGTCGCCCTGCCCGTTAGTCCGGAGCCGTACTACGCACCCGCGCGCCGAGGCGCGGGCGATCCGCCCTGTGTAGCCGCTGAGACGGAGAACGCAACGCGGCGTGACAGCCCTGGAATCGCCCCTTTTGTCGGGTCCCTGCCGCCTCGAGGGCGCGAGAGGACGAGCGGGACTGCCGGGCCGATGAGGCAGATCGAGCGCTACATCTTTCGGATCGCCCTGGGCGCCACCCTCGCCTGCCTGATCGGGCTGACGGGCACCATCTGGCTGACCCAGGCCCTGCGCGAGCTCGATCTCGTGACCGCCAAGGGCCAGACGCTGCTGGTCTTCCTCTTCGTCACCGGCCTGTCGCTGCCGACCCTCGTCGTCGTCATCGCCCCCGTGGCGCTGTTCATCGGCACGATCTACGCGCTCAACAAGCTGAACGGCGATTCCGAGCTGATCGTCATGTCGGCGGCCGGTATGCCGCCGCGCTCGCTGCTGCGGCCCTTCCTCACCCTGGCGCTGTTCGTCAGCTTCCTGGTGGGATTCCTGGTCGTGGTGGTCATGCCCGCGAGCTTCCAGGAGCTGCGCGACGTGATCACCCGGGTGCGCGGCGACTTCATCGCGAACGTCGTCAAGGAAGGGCAGTTCACCCAGCTCGACAACGGCATCACCTTCCACTTCCGCGAGCGCGGGCCGGGCGGCACCCTCAAGGGGCTGTTCATCCAGGACCGGCGCGAGGCCGGGAAGACCAAGGTCTACCTCGCGGAGCGCGGCAACGCGGTCGACGTCGACGGGCAGAGCTACCTGATCCTGGAGAACGGCAGCGTCCACCAGCAGCAGAAGGACTCGCGCGATTCCTCGATCCTGACCTTCGAGCGCTACACGATCGACCTCGCGGCCTTCGCGCCCCCGGATTCCGACACGATCTACAAGCCGCGCGAGCGCTCGACGGCGCAGCTCCTGTTCCCCGACACGACGGAGGGCTACTACAAGCTGCAGAAGGGCCGGTTCCGCGCCGAGCTGCACGACCGGCTCTCCGCCTGCCTCTACCCGCTGGCCCTGGTCTTCATCGCCTTCGCGGCTCTGGGCGATCCCCGCACGACCCGGCAGGGGCGCGGCGTCGCGATCGCCGGCGCGATCGTCGCCGTCGTGGCGCTGCGCATCGGCGGCTTCGCGGCGGTCAGCGCCGCCGCGCGCAGCCCCGCGGCGGTCCTGGCGGTCTACGGCGTGCCGCTGCTCGCGATCCTCCTGTCGAGCCTCCTCATCTTCTACGGGCCCCGGGCGCGCGCCTTCAACGCCGCCCTGGCCCGCGCCGTCCGCGGCCGGTTCCGCGGCCCGCGCCTCGCGCCGGCGGCCTAGATCCGATGATGCTGATCGGTCCCACCCTCGGGCGGTACTTCGCCGCCCGGTTCCTCCGCACGGTGCTCGGCGTCTTCATCACCGTGTTCGCGCTGGTCTACACGCTCGACTTCGTCGAGCTGCTCCGCCGCGCCGGCGAGGCCCAGGGCGCGTCCGCCGGCCTGATGGCGCAGCTCTCGCTCTACCGCACCCCCGCGGTGGCGGAGGGCGTGCTGCCCTTCGCGGTCCTGTTCGGCTCCATGGCGGCCCTGCTCCAGCTCTCGCGCAAGCTGGAGCTGGTGGTCGCCCGCGCGGCCGGGATCTCGGCTTGGCAGTTCCTGCAGCCCGGCTTCTTCGTGGCCCTCGCCCTCGGCGCGCTGGCGGTCGGCGTCTACAACCCGGTCTCCGCGATGCTGAAGCAGCGCTCCACCGAGATCGAGGCGAAGATCTTCGCCAAATCCACCAAGGCGAGTTCGGGCAAGGACCTCTGGATCCGCCAGAAGGGCCTCGATGGCGAGGCGATCCTGCGCGCCGAGACCGCCATCGAGGGCACGACCACCCTGGCGGGCGTGTCGGTCTTCACCTTCGACGACGCCGGCAAGTTCGCCGAGCAGCTCGTCGCGGCCCGCGCGACGCTCCACGACGGCTACTGGGAGCTCTCCGATGTGCGCGTTCTCACACCGGGCGCACCGCCTGAGTCGTTCGACACCTACCTGATCGCCTCGAACCTCGACCCCGGACAGGTGCGTCAGGGGTTCACCCCCCCGGAATCTGTGCCTTTCTGGCAACTTCCCACAACGATCGCGCGGACCGAGCGGGCCGGTTTGGACGCCACCCGCTACCGTCTCCAGTACGATGTCCTGTGGGCGCGGCCGGTGCTGTTCGTGGCCATGGTCATCGTCGCCGCAACCGTTTCCTTACGGTTCTTCCGCTTTGGTGGTGTCGGTAAACTCGTCCTCGGTGGCGTCGCGGCCGGCTTCGCCCTCTACGTGGTCCGACAGGTCATGGAGGGGCTCGGAGCATCCGGACTCGTCGCCGCACCGGTGGCGGCCTGGTTCCCGGCCGTGGTAGGCAGTCTTCTCGGTACGCTCACGCTTCTGTACCAGGAAGACGGCTGACTTCCGCGATCCTTCGCGGGACGGGAGACGGGTGTTGAGGTTGGTGGCGGCAGACGTCACAGGGGTTGGGACGCGCGTTGCGTAAGGTCGCCGACATCCTGCGGAAGGCTGGTTTCCGGGCCGCGCTGGCGCTCGCCGCGCCACTGGCCGGGGGCCTGTCCGCCCATGCCCAGGGCCTGCCCGCCGTCGCGGCCGGCAAGCCCGGCGACAAGCTGCTCGTCGAGGCCGACGAGCTGATCTACGACAACGACCGCGGCACCGTGACGGCCCGGGGCAACGCCGAGCTGCATTACGGCCCCCGGACCCTGCAGGCCGACCGCGTGCGCTACGACCGGAATTCCGGCCGGGTCTTCGCCGAGGGCAATGTCCGCCTCACCGAGGCCGACGGCGGCGTCGTGACCGGCGCGCGCATGGAGCTCACCGACGACTTCAAGACCGGCTTCGTCGACGCCTTCCGCGGGCAGCAGACCGTGCAGCGGAAGTTCGAGACGGTGCGCACCCGCTTCTCCGCGCCGCGGGCCGAGCGCCTGAACGGCGAGCAGACGAGCTTCGAGTCCGGCAGCTACACGGCCTGCGAGCCGTGCAAGGACAACCCTGAGACGCCGCCGCTGTGGCAGATCAAGGCGAAGAAGATCATCCACGACAACGAGACCCACACGGTCTACTTCGACGACTCGACGCTCGAGATCGCCGGCATCCCGGTGGCCTACCTGCCGTATTTCGAGGCGCCGGATCCGACGGTGAAGCGCAAGACCGGCTTCCTGACGCCGCGCTTCGTCACGACGACCGCGCTCGGCAACGGCGTGTCGCTCCCGTACTTCATAAACCTCGCGCCGAACTACGACCTGACGCTGACGCCGACCCTGCTCAGCCGCCAGGGCCTGCTCGCGCAGGGCGAGTTCCGCCAGCGGATCGACAACGGCTTCTACAACATTCGCCTGTCGGGCATCTCGCAGACGACGCCCTCGGCGTTCCTGCCGAGCCCCCTCGGCGCCGGCGAGCGCGACTTCCGCGGCTCCGTCGAATCGCAGGGCCGGTTCTACATCAACCCGCGCTGGCGCACGGGCTGGGACCTCGTCGGCGTGACCGACAAGTGGTTCCTCGACAATTACCGGATCCGCAACCAGAACATCACCACGGACTATTTCCGTGAGGCCACCTCGACGGCCTTCCTGATCGGCCAGGGCGACCGCTCGTGGTTCGAGGCGCGGGGCTACTACTTCAAGGGCCTGTCGAGCTTCGACTGGCAGAAGCAGCAGCCGATCGTGGCGCCGGTGATCGACTACGACAAGCGGATCAACGGCCCATCGGAGATCGGCGGCGAGGTGCGCTTCCAGGCGAACATCACCAGCCTGACCCGCGAGACCACGCAGTACCAGGGCCTGCCGCGGACCTCGAGCTACCTGTTCTCGCCGAGCGTCAACGGCGTCAGCTTCCCGCTCTACCAGACCTGCACGGTTTTCCAGCGCGGCCTGTGCGCCATCGACGGGCTCGCCGGCACGAACACCCGCGCCTCCGCGGAGCTGTCCTGGCGCCGCAGCTTCATCGACGATCTGGGCCAGAAATTCACGCCCTTCGCCTACCTGCGCACGGACGCGTTCTTCAACAGCACGAGCTTTTCGGGCTACCAGAACGACCTCGTCCCGCAGGTCGCGCACGTCGATCAGGGCTTTGCCGGGCGGGTCATGCCGGCGATCGGCCTCGACTACCGCTACCCGTTCGTCGCCAATTTCGGCGCCCTCGGCGTCCACACCCTGGAGCCGATCGGCCAGATCATCGCGCGCCCGTCGGAGACCCGGATCGGCCGCCTGCCGAACGAGGACGCGCAGAGCCTCGTCTTCGACGACACCTCGCTGTTCGAGTGGGACAAATTCTCGGGCTACGACCGGGTCGAGGGCGGCGTGCGCACCAATCTCGGCGGCCAGTACTCCGTCGTGACCCCGTCCGGCTGGTACGCGAACGTCCTGTTCGGCGAGTCCATCCAGCTCGCGGGCGTCAACTCGTTCCGCCGCGGCGACATCGCCAACACCGGCCTCGATTCGGGGCTCGAGACGCAGCGCTCCGACTTCGTCGGGCGTTTCCAGGTCTCGCCGAACCAGAACATCACGTTCATCAGCCGGGCCCGGTTCAACCAGTCCGACTTCCACGTGGCGCGGTTCGAGACCGGCGCGACGGCGCGGTTCGCGCCGTTCCTGCCGCTCACCGTCTCGGCCTTCTACTCGTACTACGAGGCGCAGCCGCTGCTGGGCTACAGCCACTACCGCGAGGGCATCACCGCCACCGCGACCTACAACATCACGCCGAACTGGTTCGTGTCGGGCTCGCTGCTCGTCGACCTGACCCACTACCTCGACGTGCGCAACACCTACACGGACGCGCTGAGCTCGTACCTGGCGAACCCGATCGGGACCGTGCCGATCTACCAGAACCCGGGCCGCTTCTACCTGTCGGGCGCGAGCTTCGGCGGCGGCTACCAGGACGAGTGCACCACCGTCTCGCTGAACTACATCAACTCGCCGATCGCGACCGCGACGGGTGTCCGCGAGCGCAACCAGACCGTGCTGCTGCGGGTCGAGCTGAAGACCCTGGGCGAGGCCGACCTGCGCCAGAACGTCGGGACCGCCACCACCGCCGACGGCATCGCCTCGATCCGCTGAGGAACCGGGACCGGCGGCGCGTCGCCCGCCGCGATCCCGCCGCTCGGTCTGAGCCGCCGAGGATGCGCCCGCGCCGCGCGGGCGCTATAGAGCGCCCATGCCGCCCCTCGCCCTCACCCTCGGAGATCCCGCCGGCATCGGCCCGGAGCTGGCGCTCAGCGCGTGGCTCGGGCGCGGCGGGGCGGATCCGTTGCCGCCGTTCTTCCTGGTGGCCGATCCCGACTTCGTCGAGCGCCTCGCCCACCGCCTCGACCGCCCCGTCCCGGTGGCGGAGGTCGATCCCGAGACGGCCGCCGAGGTATTTCCGCGCGCGCTCCCCGTGGTGCCCTTGCCGAGCGGCGCCCGCGTCGCCGCCGATCCCGGCGTCCCCGATTCCGGCAACGCCGGCGCGACCATCGAGTCGATCACCGCGGCGGTGGAGTTCGTGAAGGCCGGGCGCGCGAGCGCGGTGGTGACCAACCCGATCGCCAAGTTCGTGCTGACCCGGACGGGCTTCGCCCATCCCGGGCACACCGAGTTCCTGGCCGCCCTCGCGGTGCCGCCCGGCGTGACGCCGCCCCGGCCGGTGATGATGATCTGGAGCGCCGGCCTCTCGGTCGTGCCGGTGACGATCCACGTGCCGCTGAGGGACGTGCCGGACCTGCTCACCCAGGAGCTCGTCGAGGAGACCGCCGCGATCGTCGCTCGGGACCTGCGGGAGCGCTTCGGCCTGCCCGAGCCGCGCCTCGTCCTCGCCGGCCTGAACCCTCACGCGGGCGAGGCCGGGACGATCGGCCGGGAGGACCGCGACGTCCTCGCCCCCGCCGTGGCGCGCCTGCGGGCGCGGGGCATCGACATCCGCGGGCCGCTCCCCGCCGACACCCTGTTCCACGCCCGCGCCCGGGAGACCTACGACGTCGCCCTCGCGCCCACGCACGATCAGGCCCTGATCCCGATCAAGACGATCGCGTTCGACGACGGCGTGAACGTCACCCTCGGCCTGCCCTTCGTGCGCACCTCGCCGGACCACGGGACGGCCTTCGACATCGCCGGCCAGGGCGTCGCCCGGCCGGACAGCCTCGTGGCGGCCCTGCGCCTCGCCGACCGGCTGGCCGCCAACGCGGCCGCGCGGAGCGAGGCCCCCGCCGGGGCCGAGATCATCCCGTTCAGCGTCTATGCCGGCCGTCCCCGGCCCGTCGGCGCCCGCCACTTCGATCCCGAGGACGAGCTGTGAGGCAGCCAGCATGAGCGCCGGGGACGGTCTTCCCCCGCTGCGCGAGGTCGTCGCCCGCCACGGCCTGGAGCCGAAGAAGGCGCTCGGCCAGAACTTCCTCTACGACCTCAACCTGACCGGCCGGATCGCCCGGGCGGCCGGTCCGCTCGCGGGGGTGACCGTGGTGGAGGTCGGGCCGGGCCCGGGGGGGCTGACCCGCGCGCTCCTCGCCGAGGGCGCCGCCCGCGTCGTGGCGATCGAGCGCGACCCGCGCGCCCTGCCGGCCCTCGCCGAGATCGCTGCCCACTATCCCGGCCGGCTCGAGGTGGTCGACGCCGACGCCCTCGCCTTCGACCCGCGGCCGCTGGTGGGCGAGGCCCCGGCGCGGATCGTCGCCAACCTGCCCTACAATGTCGGGACCGCCCTGCTCACCGGCTGGCTCGACGGGGAGGTCTGGCCGCCCTGGTGGGACCAGGCCGTGCTGATGTTCCAGCGGGAGGTCGCCGAGCGGATCGTCGCCGGCCCGGAGGAGCGGGCCGATTACGGCCGGCTCGGCGTCCTCTGCGGCTGGCGCACGGAGGCCGAGATCCTGTTCGACGTCAGCCCCTCGGCCTTCGTGCCGCCACCCAAGGTGACCTCGAGCGTGGTCCGGCTGGTGCCGCGCGCCCAGCCCCTGCCCTGCCGCGCCGGCGCGCTCGAAGCCGTCACCCGGGCGGCCTTCGGCCAGCGGCGGAAGATGCTGCGCCAGAGCCTCAAGGCCTTGACGCCCGAGGCCGGCGCCCTGCTGGCCGCCGCCGGCCTGTCCGAGACCGCGCGCGCCGAGGAGATCCCGGTGTCCGGGTTCGTCGATCTCGCCAATCGGTGGGACGCGCACAGAAAGGCCGGCGCCCCGGTGGGGACGCCGGCCTGACGGAGAGCCGTGGCTCCGGCCCGGAGGCCGGAGCGCTGCCGGGTCAGCGGGTCTGCTGGATCGCCGAGAGCACCCAGCCGCGGCCGGGCTGGCGCAGGAAGGTCCAGAGCTCCGTCGCCTCGGACGAGTCCGTGGAGACGACGCGGCCGCTCGCCCGCTCGATCATCACGTCCTTGAGGGCGTAGCGCATGGCCACGGTCGCGTAGTCGGTACGGTCCTCGCCCCAGGCCTCCGCGAGGTCGCCCTGCAGCAGCTTCACGTCCGAGATCTTGTTCACCACGCCGCGGGCCGCGTTGCCGCGCAGCTCCTCGTCGAAGTAGCTGACCATCTCGGGCGTCGACAGGTTGCCCAGCGTCACCCGATCCTCGCGCGAGTAGGCGTCCTGGATGTCGCCGAGCAGGCGCTCGAAGGCCTGGTAATCGGCCGGGCCGATCTGCACCGGACGCGTCTGCGGCGGGCGCTGCCCACCGCCGAACATGCCGCCGGGAGCCGGGCCGCCCGGAGCGCCGCCCATCGGGCCGCGGGCGCCCGGCTGATCGTCGAGCGACGAGCGGGCGTAGGGCGCGCCGGCGCCGGCCGGCTCGTTCCGGCGGCGGAAGAACCGCAGGGCCAGCATCACCACGAGCACGACGAGACCGACCTGGAACAGGAGTCCGATCATCGAGGCGAGGCCACCGAGACCGCCGAAGAAGCCGCCGCCGAGCAGCGCGCCGATCAGGCCGGCGCCGAGCAGGCCCGCGAAGAACCCGCCGCCGAAGCGGCGACCGGGCGCGGCCGGGGCCTGCATGCCGGGGCTGCCCATGCCGGGCGAAGGCGCGGTCTGCGAGCGCTGCATCGTCGTGCCGCCGCCCGGAGCGGTCGGCGTGGCGGAGGGCGCCGTGTAGGTGCGCGAGCCGCGGGACCCGACAGACCCGCCGCCGCCCGGACGGGCTTCCACGACGGGTGCCGCGACGGTCAGCGCAGCGGCCAGCGCCAGGAGGGCGGCCACACGCCGGCGGCGCGAAATCTCAGTAAACATGTACACGCCTCAGAGGACGAGAACCGGGTGGCGCGGAGCGCCAGTGACGATATGGGAACGGTCGGGCAGCGGTTTTAGTCCTGGCCGCCGTCGCCCGGGCGACGTTTTCCACCGGATCGCAGCGGCGCATTCCGAGCCCGCCCGTCGCGGCCATCGCGTGAATGGCACGGCGCTAGTGGAGCGTGCGCTCCGGGGCGGCCGGGAAGGAGAGGCGCACCTGCGTCCCCTCCCCGCTGCGGCTGTCGAGGGTGATGGTCCCGTTCTGCCGCTTCATGAGGCCGTGCACGATCGCGAGGCCCGCGCCCCGCCCCGCTTCGTGGCTGGTCTGGAACGGCGCCAGTGCTCGGGTGAGCATCTCGGGCGACATGCCCTGCCCGGTGTCGCTGACCGCGATCCCGACGCTCCCCTGGCCCGGCTGCTGCAGGGAGCGGTCGCCGGGATCCACCCGGAAGGTCGACAGGGTCAGCGTCCCGCCCGACGGCATCGCCTCGCAGGCATTAGCGACGAGATGCCGCAGGGCGAACTCGATCTGCGTGGGATTGCTGATCGCCCGCGGCAGGCCCGGCGTCGCCGCCACGGTGAGGCGGATCCCGGGCGGCAGGTCGGGCTCGAGGCGGGCGGCGAGGTCGGCCACGATGGCGTCGAGGTCGACCGACCGGACGTCCGGCGCGATGCGGCGCGAATAGGCGAGCAGGTGCCGGGTCAGGATCGCCGCGCGCTCGGTGGCGTCGGCCGAGCGGGCGATCGCCCGCTGGACGAACGGCTCCTGCCGGTCCCCGAGCCGCCGCTTGAGTCCGTCGATGTAGCCGATCAGGATCTGCAGGAAGTTGTTGAACTCGTGGGCGACGCTGTTGGTCAGGAGTCCCAGCGCCTCGCGCTGGCGGGAGAGCGCGAGTGCGCCCTCGGCCTCGCGCCGGGCCGTCTCGTCGCGGATCTGGCCGATGCGGAACGGGGTTCCGGGCAGGGGCGCCGTCTCCAGGCGGGCCCAGAAGCTCGTCCCGTCCGCGCGCGTGGCCAGGAATTCCTGAGGCTCGGCGCCGGCGGGATCGAGGGGGCCCGTGCGCTGCGCCAGGATCAGATCGAGTCCTTGCGCGACGAGCCGCTCCGCCGGGTAGCCGGCGATCCGCTCCAGGGCGGGATTGGCGTGGCGGACACGGCCCTGCGGATCGAGCACCAGGCTGGGCGTCGGCAGCGCGTCGAGGAGCGCGCGGGCCTCGTCCGCCAGCGACCCGCCTTCGGCCGCGCTGTGATCCGTCCCGGGCTGCGCCATGCTGCGTTCGCGCTCAGCGGATGCGGAAGGTCCGCGACGGGCCAGCGATAGCGATGAACGGCCTCACGGCCAAGCGTGGATCCGCGGGTGGATCCGCGCGTCGATCGGCGTGCCGACCCGTCCGGGCACCGCCTACTGGCGCACCCACATCACCCGGGCCATCCAGGCCACCTCGCCGAGATTAAGGACCCGGTCCTCGTGCTCGGGGTTCAGGGAGGCCAGTTCCACGGTCCGGGCGGTGCGCCGCCGCAGCTCCTTGGCCAGGACCTCGCCGCCGTGCAGGCGGACCACGACGCGGTCGCCCTTGCGCACGCTGGCCGTCGGCGACACGATCAGGACGTCGCCGTCCCGGAACAGCGGCAGCATGGAATCGCCCTGGATCTCCAGCGCGAAGGCCCGCTCCTCGCCGAGATCCGGAAACTCGATCTCCTCCCAGCCGGCGCCCCCGGTGGGCATGCCCTCGTCGGTGAACAGGCGGCCGGCCCCGGCCTGGGTCAGGCCGATCAGCGGCACCATCGTGCGGGCGGGGATCTCGCGGGCCTCGATGAGCCTCAGGAACTCGTCGAGGCTCGAGCCGGTGGCGGCCAGGACCTTCGACACGGATTCGGTGGACGGCCAGCGCTTGCGGCCGTCGGCGCCCACGCGCTTCGACCGGTTGAAGCTGGTCGCGTCGAGGCCGGCGCGGCGGGCGAGGCCCGAGGCCGAGTAGCCGTGGCGCTCGGCGAGCCGGTCGATGGCGTTCCAGATCTGCTCGTGCGACAGCATAGCGGGCTCGGAAGCTCAGCCTGAGCGGGCCGGCACCCCCGTCTCACCAGCCGGGATCCGGCTGCCTCGGAGGCACGGAGACGGTTCGCCCGCCGGGTCCGTTCGACACCCGCCGGGTACGCGCGGAGATACTTGACAATCTGCTTTCCGGATCCGCTCTGCCGGTCCGGACGGGGCTGTGTGACGTCCAGCCTAGTCGTAGGAAAGTAGAACTACGGGCGGCAGATTGCAATCGCTCCTCGAATCGGGCGGGGCGCGGCGCGGTTGCCGCCGCGGCCCCGCGCCTCTATCGCAGCGTCGTCTCCGAGGAGCTTCGATGCCGCTCATCTACAAGATCTGTCCGCGCCCTCTGTGGCGCGAGGCCGAGGCCGCGGGCCGGTTCACGGGCGCCCCGATCGATCATCAGGACGGCTTCATCCACTTCTCGACGGCCGCACAAGTCGCCGAGACGGCGGCCCGGCACTTCGCCGGGCAGGACGACCTGCTCCTCGTCGCGGTCGAGGCCGACGCCCTCGGCGACGGCCTGCGCTACGAGCCTTCTCGCGGCGGCGACCTGTTCCCGCATCTCTACGGCCCGCTACCGCTGTCCGCCGTGGTCGCGGTGGACGATATGCCGCTGGGCGCCGACGGCCGGCACGCCTTCCCGGCCGGGATCCTGCCGGCATGATCGCGGCCGCCTTCCCCCTCGTCAGACCGCTGCTGCACCGCCTCGACGCGGAGCGCGCGCACGACCTGACCCTCGCCGCCCTGGCGCTCCTGCCCGCGGGGCCGCGGCCGGCGGACGACCCGCGCCTCGCCGTCGACCTGCTCGGCCGCCGCTTCCCCAACCCGGTCGGCCTCGCGGCCGGCTTCGACAAGGGCGCGCGCGTTCCCGACGCGCTGCTGGGCCTCGGCTTCGGCTTCGTCGAGGTCGGCGGGGTCGTGCCGCGGCCCCAGCCCGGCAACCCGCGGCCGCGGGTCTTCCGCCTCCCCGACGACCGCGCCGTGATCAACCGCTTCGGCCTCAACAGCGAGGGGCTGGAGGTGGTGGCCGACCGTCTGCGCGCCCGGAGGGGGCGAGCCGGTATCGTCGGCGTCAACATCGGCGCGAACAAGGAATCCGCCGACCGCCTCGCCGACTACGCCGCCTGCACCGCAGCCCTCGCGCCGCTCGTCGACTTCGTCACGGTCAACGTCTCCTCGCCCAACACGCCGGGACTGCGCGACCTCCAGGGTGAGGCCTTCCTCGACGAGTTGCTCGCCCGCACGGTCGAGGCCCGGGACGCGGCAGGCGCCGGCGCGGCGATCCTCCTCAAGATCGCCCCCGACATGGCGCTCGACGCCCTCGACGCGGTCTGCGCGACGGCGCAGCGGCGCGGGGTCCAGGCCCTCGTCGTGTCCAACACCACGGTGGCCCGCCCGGCGAGCCTGCGCGAGCAGGGTCTCGCGCGGCAGACGGGCGGCCTCTCGGGGCGGCCGCTCTTCGGCCCGGCGACGCGGATGCTCGCCCAGACGCGCCTGCGCGTCGGGGACGCGCTGCCGCTCATCGGGGTCGGCGGCGTGGATTCGGCCGAGGCGGCCTGGACCAAGATCCGGGCCGGGGCGAGCCTCGTGCAGCTCTACTCGGCGCTGGTCTACGAGGGGCCGGGCCTCGTCGGGCGCATCAAGGACGGGCTCCTGCGGCGCATGAGCGAGGCCGGCATCGCCTCGCTCCGGCAGGTCGTCGGGCGCGACGCCGCCGACCTCGCCCGCGGGGACTGAGCCGGCGCGGGCGAGCCGTTCGCGGCGCCGCGCCGGACAATTTTTTTGGGGCCGCAGTTTAGAAAGGCTTTGCACAGCCGGAGCTTAGCCTGTGCCCCGTGCATGAGGGGCCTGCGCCGGCACGCCATTGTGAGGGGGTCGGAGAGGCGCTTATCTCGCGGTTGCGAGACACATCGCGTCAGCCAATCCAGGACGGTTCATGGCCCAGTCTGAAGGGTCCACCAAGCGCTCCTCCGCCGCCGGCGGCTGGGGTGCTCTGAAGAGCTGCGGCAAGCACCTGCTCGGCAGCCGCGCACCCCTCACCGGCGCCCGCGCGCTGCTGAAGGCGAACCAGCCCGACGGGTTCGACTGCCCCGGCTGCGCCTGGGGCGACCCGGAGCACGGCTCGTCCTTCGAGTTCTGCGAGAACGGCGTGAAGGCGGTCTCCTGGGAGGCGACCGACAAGCGCACGAAGCCGTCCTTCTTCGCCAAGCACACCCTGACCGAGCTGCGCACCTGGAGCGACTACGCCCTGGAGGGCCAGGGCCGCCTGACGCACCCGATGCGCTACGACGCGGCGAGCGACCGCTACCTGCCGGTGAGCTGGGACGAGGCCTTCGCGGAGATCGGCGCGACCCTGCGCGGGCTCGACCATCCGGACCAGGCCGAGTTCTATACCTCGGGCCGCGCCTCCAACGAGGCGGCGTACCTGTACCAGCTCTTCGCCCGCGCCTACGGGACCAACAACTTCCCCGACTGCTCGAACATGTGCCACGAGGCGAGCGGCGTCGCCCTGATCGACGCGATCGGTATCGGCAAGGGCACGGTCCTGCTGGAGGATTTCGAGAAGGCGGACGCGATCTTCTGCGTCGGCCAGAATCCCGGCACCAACCACCCGCGGATGCTCGGCGACCTGCGCCGGGCGGCCGAGCGCGGCGCCAAGGTCGTGGTTCTGAACCCGGTCCGGGAGCGCGGCCTAGAGCGCTTCGCCGACCCGCAGAACACCGTCGAGATGCTGCGCGGCGCCAGCCGCCCCATCGCCAGCCACTACCTGCAGCCGCGCTCGGGCGGCGACATGGCGGCCTTCCGGGGCATCGCCAAGGTCGTGTTCGCCCGCGACGCCGAGGCGCTGGCGGCCGGCCGGCCCTCGCTCCTCGA
The DNA here is from genome assembly GCF_053345625.1 of Methylobacterium sp. D53M. NCBI lineage: Bacteria > Pseudomonadati > Pseudomonadota > Alphaproteobacteria > Hyphomicrobiales > Methylobacteriaceae > Methylobacterium > Methylobacterium sp. D53M. The sequence goes on along the minus strand of NZ_JBKFAL010000001.1, from coordinate 664,209 downwards.
CCGCGCCTTCCTCGAGCACCACACCGCCGGGCTCGAGGCCTACCGCGCCGCCGTCGAGGCGACGTCCTGGGACGCGATCCTCGACCAGTCGGGCCTGACCATGGACGAGATCGCCGCGATGGCGGACGTCTACCTCGGCGCCCAGCGGGTCATCGCGACCTGGGCCATGGGCGTGACCCAGCACCGCCACTCGGTGGCGACGATCCGGGAGATCGCCAACCTGCTGTTCCTGCGCGGCCATATCGGCCGGGCCGGCGCGGGCCTCTGCCCGGTCCGCGGCCATTCCAACGTGCAGGGCGACCGCACGGTCGGCATCAACGAGCGCCCGTCCGCCGCCTTCCTGGATTCCCTGGAGCAGCATTTCGGTCTCGCCATGCCGCGCCGGCACGGCCACAACGTCCTGGCGGCGATCCGGGCCATGCGGGACGGCACCGCGAAGGCCTTCATCGGGCTCGGCGGCAACTTCCTGCGGGCGACGCCCGACACGCCGGTCGTGGCGCAGGCGCTGGCCTCGTGCCGGCTCACCGTGCACATCGCCACCAAGCTCAACCACGCCCACCTCGTGCCGGGCGCGGTCGGCTACCTGCTGCCCTGCCTGGGCCGCACCGAGATCGACCGGGGCGCCGAGGGCAAGATCCAGATCGTGACCGTCGAGGATTCGATGAGCATGGTCCACGGGTCGGGCGGCATCAACAAGCCGGCCTCGAAGGAACTGCGCTCCGAGATCGCCATCATCGCCGGCATGGCGCAGGCGACCGTCGGCTCCGCCGCCATCGACTGGGCCGGCTTCGCCGCGGATTACGACCGGATCCGCGAGGCGATCGCCGCCACGATCCCGGGCTTCACCGGCTACAACACCCGTGTGCGCAAGCCGCGCGGCTTCATGCTGCGCAACCTCGCCGCCGAGCGGGTGTTCGAGACCGCCACCGGCCGGGCCACCTTCTCGGCCGACGCCCTGCCGGTCGAGACCGAGCACCAGGCCGCCCGGAAGACGCGCGACACGTTCGTGCTGCAGACCTTCCGCAGTCACGACCAGTACAACACGACGATCTACGGCCTGGATGACCGCTACCGCGGCGTCTACGGTGAGCGCCGCGTGATCTTCGCCCACCCGGACGACCTCGCGGAGATCCGCGACCGGCTCGGCGACCGGGTCGACGTCGTCGGCACGCACGACGACGGCATCACCCGCCGGGCGGAGGATTTCCGCCTCGTGCCCTTCGACATGCCGCGGGGGGCGCTGGCCGGCTACTATCCGGAGCTGAACGTGCTCGTGCCGCTCTCGACCTACGGCGAGAAGAGCGACACGCCGACCTCCAAGTCGGTGCTGGTCACCCTGCAGGCGCGCGCGGCCGCGTGAGCGCGGAGCCCGACGAGGCGGCGTTCGTCGCCGCCCTCGACCGGGTTTCGGCCGCCCGCCCGGATCTCGACCCGCTGGCGGCGGGCCTCCTGGCGGCGCTCGACCTCGGCCTGCCGGGCGACAGCCGCGCCTTCGCCCGCACCTTCGGGGTGGAGCACGCCCTGGTGCTGCGCGCCCTCTCGGGCCTGGACGAGGCGGGCCTCGTCGCCGTCACGGCCCGCGACGGGCGCACCCAGCGGACGCGCTACACGACCGCCGATTCAGGGCCGTCGGTGCCGTCATCACGCGCGTAGCGAAGTGAGCCAGGGACCGCGACAGTCTCGGGCGCGGCGCTGCCCTGGATCGCTTCGCTCCGGCGAGGACGGACGCGCTCAGAACCCCTTCGCCTTGATCGCCTCGGCCCAGGTGACCGCCCGCCGGTTCACGCCGAGATGCTGCCGCTCGTAGAGCCGGCCCTCTAGCTTGATCGCGCCGCGCTTGGCGTATTCCGGGCGCTCGAACGCCTCGATCACCAGCTTGGCGCGGCGCACCTCCTCCTCGGTCGGAGCGAAGGACGTGTTGGCCGGCTCCAGCTGCGTCGGATGGATCAGGGTCTTGCCGTCGAAGCCCAGGTCCCGGGCCTGCCGGCACTCGTCGCGGCAGCCCTCTGTGTCGGCGATGTCGTTGTAGACGCCGTCGAGGATCGCGAGCCCCTCCGCCCGCGCGGCGGCCAGCGCCATCATCATCCAGGGCAGCATCGGCACGCGGCCGGGGACGATCTTGGCCCAGGTGTCCTTGGCGAGGTCGTTGGTGCCGAGCACGAGGCAGGTCAGCCGGTTGCGCGGGTCGCGCTTCGCCCGGGCGATCTCCTGGATGTTGAGGATCGAGGCCGGGGTCTCGATCATCGCCCAGATCGCGATGCCGTCCGGCGCGTCGAGGGATTCGAGCCGGTCGGCGATGCTCTCCAGCACGGCGGGGGACGAGACCTTCGGCATCAGGATCGCGTCGGGCTCGGCCTCGATGGCGGCGTGGAGATCCGCCTCGCCCCACGGGGTCTGCGGGGCGTTGACCCGGATGACTAGCTCGCGGCTGCCGTAGGCGCCGCTCTTCACCGCGGCGCAGACCTGATCGCGGGCGAGCTCCTTCTCCTCCGGGCCGACGGCGTCCTCGAGGTCGAGGATGATGCTGTCCACCGGCAGGGACTTGGCCTTGTCGAGCGCCCGCTGGTTCGAGCCGGGCATGTAGAGCACGCTGCGGCGCAGGCGCAGATCGGTGGTCGTGGCCATCGGCTTCTCCCTCCTGGGCCGTCGCGCGGCCTCCCGTCGTTGCGCTGCACCCTAAAGCACGAACCCGGCCGCGCCACACCCTAAAGGTCGGGGCGGGTGAGTCCCCGCGCGGTTTGATACCGCGCCGTCTCTCCGCAGATCGAAGCCGCGGTTTGGTCATGTTCCGCCGCTTAAAGGCCGGACGAAACCAATTCTCGAAGTCCGGGATCTCTACGATGCGCAAAGTCTTGGTCACCCTCGCCTTGCTCGGAACATTGGCGGCACCCGAGGCGGCCAGGGCCCAGAGCCGGACCACCCTCGGCGTCGGCTCCGGCGCGGTCGCGGGGGCGCTGGTCGGCGGCCCGATCGGCGCCGTCGCGGGGGCCGTGGTCGGCGGCTTCGTGGGGAACTCGTCGGAGCGCGGGCGCCGGCACGTCCGCCGGGGACGCCGCTACGGCTACGCGGCCCCGCGCCGGTCCTACCCGCGGCGGGCGGAGGCCGCCGTACCGCGGACCACCGGCTCCGTGGCCCGCGCCGCGCCGCCGGCCCAGCCCACCACCTGGAAGGATCCGCGCTAGCGCACCTCCGGCCGCGCGGGGCTGCCGCTAGGCCGCGGTTTCGAGGGCGGCCGCCGCCGGCGTCCGGAACGTGTCCCGGGCGAGGCGCGGGAACGCGATCGCCTGTCCGAGGCCCCGGGCGCCCAGGAAGCTCACGAACGCCAGCCACAGCCCGGTATTGCCGAAGCCCAGGCTCTCGACGAGCGCGAGAATCGCGCAGTAGGCGACCAGCGCGCACACCATCAGGTTGCGCATCGCCCGCGTCCAGGTCGCGCCGATATAGATCCCGTCATACGCGAAGGGCGCCGCGGCGGCGAGCGGCGCCAGGGCGGCGAGGACGAGGTAGGACCGGGCCGCCTCGCGCACCGGTCCGTTCGTGGTCACGGCATCGATGAAGGCCGGGCCGCCCGCCAGAGACATCAGGCTGACCGCGAGGCCGAAGCCGAGGCACCAGCGCAGGCTCAGGGCGGCGGCCGCGTCGAACGCCTCCCGGTCCCGGGCGCCGACGGCTTGGCCGCACAGGGTCTCGGCCGCCGTGGCGAAGCCGTCGAGGAAGAAACCGCCGATCAGGAAGAGATTCCACAGGACCGAGTTCGCGGCCAGGACCACGTCGCCCTGCCGGGCGCCGAGCGCCGAGAACAGCACGATGCCGGTGATCAGCGCGAGCGTCCGCAGGATGACGTCGCCGTTGACGCTGAGCGTCCGGCGGAGCGCCGCGGCGTCGCGGAGGTCGCGCAGCGGCACCCGGAACGGTCGGGAGCCGAGCCGCGCCAGGAGGATCAGCCCGAGGCCGAGCCCGAGCGCCTCGGCGCCGAGGGTCGCCAGCGCCGCGCCGGCGAGGCCCAGGCCGAAGCCCAGGACCAGAATGAGCGTCAGCGCGACGTTGGTCAGGTTGATGGCGATCTGCAGCAGCAGGCCGAGATCGGTGCGCCCGCGCCCCAGGACCGAGCCGAGCACGCCGTAGCTCGCCAGCACGAAGGGCGCGGACAGGATGCGGATGTGGAAGTAGGTCGCGAGACCGGCGACCACCGCCGCGCTCGCCCCGCTGATCGCGAAGGCGAGCTGCGCGAGGGGACCCTGCAGGACCACCAGGACGAGCCCGATCAGCGCGCCCGCCGCCAGCGCCCGCGCCAGGATGCGGTCGACCTCGGCGTCGTCGCGTCCGCCGACCGCCTGCGCGGTCAGGCCGGCGGTCGCCATGCGGAGCGCCCCGAACGACCAGAAGATCGCGTCGAAGATCACCGCGCCGAGGGCGATGGCGCCGAGCAGCGCCGCGTCGCCGAGCCGCCCGATCACCGCCGCGCCGACGAAGCCGAGCATCGGCGTCGTCACGTTGGCGATCGTCATGGGCAGCGCCAGGGCCAGGACGCGGCGGTTCGTCGGGCGGGCGGAGCTGGCGACGGTGTGCATCATGCCGCACGCTAAGAAGCCGCGCCCTCCGCGCAAAGCGGGGTGATCGCATCGGCGGGTTGCGATGGCGGGCTGCCGAACTGCCCGAACCCCCGGCGCGCCGGGCCGTCGGGGCGCGACCGGACCGGATCGGCCCCGGACCCTCTCAGCGGGAGACGGCGAACAGGCGCGCGATCAGCCAGAGCGGCACGACGACGATCGCCCCGGCGACGATCCAGCCGCCGAAATCGTGGAGCGAGGCGAGCCCGACCTCCACCAGCGCCCGCGCCGAATCGTAGACGTGCCAGAACAGCCGCCCCGGCGTCAGGCCGAGCATCGACATGAAGGCGCCGACCAGCACCGACAGGAAAAGGAGCCGCAGGAACACGCCGGCCGGCGAGCCGCCGAGGAACCGCCGCAGGGCGGAGGGGCGCGACCGGTAGCTGTCCGCGCCGTAGGGGGCGTTCGGCGGGGCGCCCTGCTGATAGCCTTGCCGGCGCCGGTCGTGATCGACGAGCATTGCGTCCTCGTGAAGCCTCAGGGCCCTCGGATCGGCGACGAAGCGGGCGGAACCGTGACCGGCACACCACACCGCGTCGAAACCCGAGCGCGGATCAGGCGTTGGCGGGTTTCTCGCGCGCCGTGCAGATGGCAAGCGGCGTCGCGCGCGCCAAGATGCCGGACGGGGTGGACTACGCCGCGGGACTCTCGCGGCGCGGCCTCGGCCAAAGGGAGAACTCCCGGGAACCGGGATTGGTGTGAGAGGCTCTGAGTGCCGACGGGACCATACGCACGATGATCGACCACGCCCTGTTCGACCCGGCGACGATCGATCCCGAGACGCTCCGGCTCAACGCCGAGATCGTCGCGGCGCACGCCGCGCTGCCCGATCCCTGGTCGCTGCCGATCGCCGAGGTGCGCGAGCGGCGCCGTCTGGGCACCAAGGCGGCGCCCGCCATGCCGCACAGCGCCCGGGCCGAGTGGCTGACGATCGACGGGCCCGGCGGCCCGCTCAAGCTCCGCGTGGTCCGGCCCAAGCCCGGCACGAAGCTGCGCGGCGCCTACCTGCACATCCACCGCGGCGGCTGGGTCTGGGGCTCCGCGGACGAGCAGGATCCCTGGCTGGAGCGCATCGCCGACACCTGCGGCTTCGTCGCGCTGTCGGTCGAGTACCGCCTCGCCCCCGAGCACCCCTATCCGGCGGCGCTGCTCGACTGCGAGGCCGCGGCCCTGTGGCTGGCCGGTCCGGGCAAGACCGAGCTCGGCATCCACGCGCTGACCATCGGCGGCGAGTCGGTGGGGGCGCACCTCGCCGTGATGGTGCTCCTGCGGCTGCGCGACAAGCACAACCTGCCGCGGGCCTTCCGGGGGGCCAACCTCAACGCCGGCTTCTTCGATCTCGGCCTCACACCGTCCGTGCGGAACTGGGGCGAGGAGCGGCTGGTCGTGAACACCCGCGACCTGACCAAGTTCGCCGACGGCTACGTCCGGGAGGGCATCGACCGGCGCCGGCCGGACGTGTCGCCGATCTACGCCGACCTGAAGGGTCTGCCGCCGGCCCTGTTCACCATCGGCACCGCCGACCCTCTTCTCGACGACACGCTGTACATGTCGGCGCGCTGGGCGGCGGCGGGCAATGGCGGCCACACGGCGATCTATCCCGGCGGCTGCCACGTCTTCGCCCGCTACCCGAGCCCGATGAGCGAGCGGGCGCTGGAGCTGATCGACCGCTTCCTGATGGCGCTCGCCTGAGCGACCCGTCCGAGATCCTGCCGGAGCGGTTCCGCGCCTGGTTCGCCGGGCGCGGCTGGGCGCCCCGATCGCACCAGCTCGATCTCCTGCGGATCGCCGGCGCCGGCCGCTCTGCCCTGCTGGTGGCGCCGACCGGGGCCGGCAAGACGCTGGCCGGCTTCCTGCCGAGCCTCGTGGCCCTCGCCGAGCGTGGCCCCCAGCGGAAGGCGGCGGGCCTCCACACCCTCTACGTCTCGCCCCTGAAGGCGCTCGCGGTCGACATCGCCCGCAACCTGGACGCGCCGATCGCCGAGATGGCGCTGCCGGTGCGCGTCGAGACCCGCACCGGCGACACCCCCGCCCACAAGCGCACCCGCCAGATCAGCCGGCCGCCGGACATCCTGCTGACCACGCCCGAGCAGCTGGCGCTGCTGATCGCCCATCGCGAGGCGGCGGAATTCTTCTCCGGATTGCGCTGCGTGGTGCTCGACGAGCTGCACGCGCTGGTGACCTCGAAGCGCGGCGACCTGCTGTCCCTGGCGCTGGCGCGGTTGCACCGGCTGAGCCCCGGCCTCGCGGCGATCGGGCTGTCCGCCACGGTGCGGGAGCCGGACGAGCTGCGGAAATACCTGGTGCCGCAGGGGCCGCTTCCCCCTCCTCCCGCCGCGCGCGGGGACGGCGCGGCCGATCCTGACGCGTCTCCTCCCCCACCCCGGCCCTCTCCCGGACGGGACGGGGAGCCCGTCGTGCCGCCCATGGCCGATCTCGTGACCGTCGCCGGCGGCGCGAAGGCGGACCTGCGCATGCTCGATCTCGGCCGGGCGCTGCCGATCTCCGGCCACACCGCGTGGCACTCGATGCCGGCGATCTACGACCTCATCCGGGAGCACCGGACCACGCTGGTCTTCGTGAACACCCGCCTCCAGGCCGAGTACACGTTCCAGGAGCTGTGGCGGCTCAACGACGACGCCCTGCCGATCGCGATCCACCACGGCTCGCTCGACGCCCAGCAGCGCCGCCGGGTCGAGGCCGCGATGGCGGCGGGCCAGCTCCGGGCGATCGTCTGCACCGCGACCCTCGACCTCGGGATCGACTGGGGCGACGTCGACCTCGTGGTCAATGTCGGCGCGCCGAAGGGGGCGAGCCGGATCATGCAGCGGATCGGCCGGGCCAACCACCGCATGGACGAGCCCTCGAAGGCCTACCTCGTCCCCGGCAACCGCTTCGAGATGCTGGAGTGTCAGGCGGCCCTCGACGCCGTCGAGGAGGCCGCCCAGGACACGCCGGACGCCCGCCAGGGCGCCCTCGACGTCCTCGCCCAGCACGTCCTCGGAATGGCCTGCGCCGACGCCTTCGACCCCCTCGACCTCTACGACGAGATCGTCTCCGCCGGGCCCTACGCCGGCCTGACCTGGGAATCGTTCGAGCAGGTGGTCGATTACGTCGCCACCGGCGGCTACGCGCTGCGCGCCTACGAGCGCTTCGCCAAGATCCTGCGCGGGCCGGATGGGCTCTGGCGGGTGCGCGATGCCCGCACCGCGCAGGCCTATCGGATGAATGTCGGCACCATCGTGGAGGCGGCCCGGGTGAAGGTCCGCCTCGGCCGGACCCTGCGCGGCAAGCCCGGCACGGTGCTGCCGAAGACCGGCCGCGTGCTCGGGGAGATCGAGGACGAGTTCGCCGAGACGCTCACGGTCGGCGACACCTTCCTGTTCGCCGGCGAGACCCTGCGCTTCGAGGGACTCGCCGAGGACGAGTGCCTTGTCACCCGCGCGCCGGCCGGCACCGATCCTGCGATCCCGTCCTACGCGGGCGCGAAGTTCCCGCTCTCGACCTTCCTGGCCGCCCGGGTTCGCGCGCTGATCGCCGACCCGTTCGAGTGGGACCGCCTGCCCGAGCAGATCGGCGCCTACCTGCTCCAGCAGCGCCGCCGCTCGGTCCTGCCGGGCGAGCGCGACCTCCTCGTAGAGACCTTCCCGCGCGGCAAGCGCTACTATCTCACCGCCTTCCCGTTCGAGGGCCGCCTCGCCCACCAGACGCTGGGCATGCTGCTGACCCGGCGGCTGGAGCGTTCCGGCCTGCGCCCGCTCGGCTTCGCGGCCAACGATTACGGCATCGCCATCTGGTCGACCCGCGACGTCTCGGAGCGCGCCGCGATCGATCCGGACTTCATCGGCGACCTCTTCGCCGTCGACATGCTGGGCGATGATCTTGAGGCGTGGCTCGACGAATCCGCGATGATGAAGCGCACCTTCCGGCAATGCGCGGTGATCGCCGGCCTGATCGAGCGCCATCACCCGGGACAGAAGAAGTCCGGCCGGCAGGTCACGATCTCGACCGACCTGATCTACGACGTGCTGCGCAAGCACCAGCCCGACCACCTGCTGCTGCGGGCCGCGCGGCAGGATGCGGCAACCGGACTCCTCGACGTGAGGCGCCTCGGCATGATGCTAGAGCGCATCCAGGGGCGAATCATCCACAGGTCTCTCGACCGGGTCTCGCCGCTCTCCGTGTCCGTGATGCTCGAGATCGGGCGCGAGCGGGTCTATGGCGAGGGCGCCGACGAGATCCTGGCCGAGGCCGAGGCGGAGCTTCTCCAAGAGGCTCTGTCCTGACCGTCGATCCGCCCTCCCCCGACGACACCGAGGATGCGATCTTGGCGGCCGGCCTGAGACTCGAGAAGACTCCCAAGCACCCCACCCTGCAGCTCGCGGGGGAGACCCTGGTGCTCGACCTCTGCGGCGGCCTCTGGCTGCCGGAGCACCGGACGCTGATCGTGTCCGATCTCCACCTGGAGAAGGGCTCGTCCTACGCGGCCCGCTCCGGCCAGTTCCTGCCGCCCTACGACACCCGGGAGACGCTCGCCTGCCTGCACGAGGCGGTGGTGCGGCACGATCCGGCCCGGGTGGTGGCGCTGGGCGATTCCTTCCACGACGCGCGCGGTCCCGAGCGCATGGAGCCGGGCGACCGCGCCTTGGTGGCGGCCCTGCAGGAGGGCCGGGACTGGGTCTGGATCGCCGGCAACCACGACGCGGCCGTGAACGAAGGCGTCGGCGGCCGCTACGCGGACGCGCTGACGCTCGGCGGCCTCGTCCTGCGCCACGAGCCGAGCCCGGAGCCCGTGCCCGGCGAGATCGCCGGCCATCTCCATCCCTGCGGGAAGGTGGCGATGCGCGGGCGGGCGGTGCGCCGCCGCTGCTTCGTCACGGACGGTACCCGCCTCGTCATGCCGGCCTTCGGCGCCTACGCCGGCGGCCTGAACGTCCGCGACCGGGCGATCGAGAGCCTGTTCCCCGACGGCTTCACCGCCCATCTCCTCGGGGACGGGCGGGTCTTCGCCATCGGCCGAGCGCAGCTCGCCCGGGACTGAGTCGCCCGATCAGGCCGTCTTCATGAACCGGATCACGCTCTCCGACAGGCTCGTCGAGTGGCCGGCGAGGCTCTCGGCGATGCCCTGGACCGTCTGGGCGAGCTGACCGGTGGCGTTGGCGGCCTCGGAGACGCCGCCGATATTACCCGCCATCTCGTGGGTCGAGACCGCCTGCTCCTCGACGGCGCTCGCCATCGCCAGGGTGAGCTTGGACAGTTCGTCCACCGCGGCCGTGATCATCTCGATGGCGCCGACCGCCTCGCCGGTCGCGCTCTGGATCGCCGAGACCTGCTGCGTGATCTCGCCGGTCGCCTTGGCGGTCTGCTCGGCGAGCGCCTTCACCTCGGAGGCCACCACGGCGAAGCCGCGCCCGGCGGCGCCCGCGCGGGCCGCCTCGATCGTGGCGTTCAGGGCGAGCAGGTTGGTCTGGTCGGCGATCGACTTGATCATGCCCACCACCGCATCGACCTTGCGGGCGTTCTCGGCGAGCTGGCGCATGGTCGCGTCGGTGGTCCCCGCCTGGGCGGCGATCTGCTGCGCGCGCTCCGAGACCCGCCCGACCTGGCCGGAGATCTCCTGGATCGCGCCGTTCATCTGCTCGGAGTTCGACGCGACCGACGACGCCTTGTGGCGCGCGGATTCGGCCGACTGCATCAGGCCCACGGCCGAGCTCTGCATTTCCTGGATGGCGGAGCCGACGGCCTCGACGACCCGCTTGACGTCGGTCTCCATGTTCACCTGCGCGGTGACGACCGCCCAGGTCAGCATCGGGCCGAGGTACTGCCCCTTCTCGTCGTTCACGGCCGTGACCCGCAGGTTGAGGGTCTCGGGCCCGACCTTGATCTTGGTGCTGTGCGGCAGCCGGCTCGCGTCGGCCAGCATGGTGCGCTGGTGGCTGGGGTTCTTGTGGAAGATGTCGAACGAGCGGCCGAGCATGTCGTCGACCTTCACCGGCAGGTGCTGGTCGATCGTGCCGAGCGTCTTGCGCGACGTAGCGTTCATGTAGTCGATCTTGAAGTTGTCCTTCAGATCGGCCGTCATGACCGCCACCGGAACGTTGTCGATCATCGTCAGGAGCCGGTTGATCTCCTTCTTCTTCGCCGAGATGTCCGCGGCGAACTTGACGACCTTGATCGGCTTGCCGCGCGCGTCGAGGACAGGATTGTACGTCGCCTCGAGCCAGACCGAGTCGCCCTCCTTGTCGAGGCGCAGGAACTCGCCCGTGACGTACTGGCCGTCCTTCAGCTTGCTCCAGAACGCCGCGTAGTCGGCGGACTCGGCGTAGCTCTTGTCCACGAAGATGCGGTGATGGCGGTTCTGGACGTCGCTGAGGCCGTATTTCATCAATCGCAGGAAGTTCTCGTTCGCGTGAAGGACCGTTCCGTCCATCGAGAACTCGATGATCGCCAGCGAGCGGTCGAGCGCGTCGATCTTGGCCTGGGCTTCATTGAAAACAGTGCGATTGAACATGGTACGGCTCGCGTTCCCCCGGCGTGGGGTGTAGCCTCACAGCGTTAATGAATCCCTTATTCTGGCATTCGTCCAGTTTAAGAGTTGCCTGACGGAAATCGAATGCTTGGAGCGCCGCGCCGTCTGTGCGTCCGTAACCGGATCGATGCCATCGTCGAGATTGCATCTAGATGTAAACTTAGTCAGTGCCGAACCGTACTTGCGAATATCAGAACCAGCCGCGCATGCGAAAGTATACGATCGGCGCGACCGCGCTGATGAGGATCAGGCCGAGCGCGTAGGGATATCCGAGCGCCCAATCCAGCTCGGGCATGTGCTTGAAATTCATGCCGTAGATCGACGCGATCAGCGTCGGCGGGACGCCGACCACCGAGACGACGGTGAGGACGCGGAAGACGTTGTTCTGCTCGATGGTGATCAGGCCGAGGGCCGCGTCGAGCAGGAACTGCACGTTCTCGGCGAGCCGCGTCTCGAACTCGTCGAGGGATTCGATGTCCCGCTTGATCGTCTCGAAGCGCGCATCCTCCGGCAGGCCGAGGCTGTCGCAGGCCGCGGCGACGAACGGGATGATCCGTTCGAGCCCGAGCAGGCTCGACCGGATCTTGCCCAGAACCTTCCCGCGGTTGCTGATGCCGCGCAGGATCCGGCGCAGGGCGAGGTCGCGGCGCCGGGGCGGCGGGCTCTCCAGGCGCCGCCGCTCGGCACCGCGGACGTCGAAGTCGAAGATGCGGGTCGAGAGCGTGTCGAGTTCGGAGCCCATATCCTCGAGGGCGTCGGCGAGGCTGTCGACCAGTTCCTCCAGCACGACGAGGAAGATCTCGCTCGGCGTCGTGCTGCCGTCGCCGTCGGCGATACGCTTCGCGGATGCCTCGAAGGCGCGCAGGTCGTGGAAGCGGATCGTGACGAGGTGATCCTTGGTCAGCAGGAAGCCCAGCGGCTTCAGCTGCGACGCGCTCTGCTCGAACGTGATCATCGGGGTCGAGAGCGAGAGGCCGCCCTTCACCCGGCGCAGGCGGCTCGACGTCTCGACTTCCGAGAGCGCCGCCCGCGACGGCACCCGCAGTCCAGTCGCGGCCTCGACCGCCGCGGCCTCCTCCGGCGTGGGGTCGTTCAGGTCGAGCCACACGGTGTCGCGCGCGATCGGGCTGCCGGGTCGCAGCGCCACCGGGCCTTCGGGTCCGTGCAGGCTCAGCATGAGAGCGCGTTATCCATGAGGGGGAACGGGGCCGCCGGCGCGTCATCGCACCGTCGCGCGGGGGTGCGACAGCCTTGACTCGGAACCCGCCCGCGCCTATCTCGCGGCCGTCTTTGGCACTCGCCGAGACAGAGTGCTAACAGTCGAGTTTGCGAGCGGTCCCGCCGGCCGCATCAACGCCAACTCAAGACCTGAAGCAAGAGGGCAGCTCATGAAGTTCCGTCCGCTGCACGACCGCGTGGTCGTCCGTCGCATCGAGAGCGAAGAGAAGACCAAGGGCGGCATCATCATCCCGGACACCGCCAAGGAGAAGCCGCAGGAGGGCGAGGTCGTCGCCGTCGGGCCCGGCGCCCGCGACGAGCAGGGCCGCGTCAACGCGCTCGACGTCAAGGCCGGCGACCGCGTCCTGTTCGGCAAGTGGTCCGGCACCGAGGTCAAGATCGACGGTCAGGACCTCCTGATCATGAAGGAATCCGACATCATGGGCGTCGTCGCCCTCTGATCGGATCACCCGTCACCGCCCTTTGAGGCCGTCCCGGACTCGGGGTTCAATCACTAGCTAAGAGGCACACAATGGCAGCGAAAGACGTTCGTTTCTCCGCCGACGCCCGCGATAAGATGCTGCGCGGCGTCGACATCCTCGCCGACGCGGTGAAGGTGACGCTCGGCCCGAAGGGCCGCAACGTCGTGATCGAGAAGAGCTTCGGCGCCCCGCGCATCACCAAGGACGGTGTGACGGTCGCCAAGGAGATCGAGCTCGCCGACAAGTTCGAGAACATGGGCGCCCAGATGGTGCGCGAAGTGGCCTCGAAGACCAACGACATCGCGGGTGACGGCACCACCACCGCGACCGTGCTGGCCCAGGCCATCGTCCGCGAGGGCGCCAAGTACGTCGCCGCCGGCATCAACCCGATGGACCTGAAGCGCGGCATCGACCTCGCCACCCAGGCGGCCGTCAAGGACATCACCTCGCGCGCCAAGAAGGTCTCGACCTCCGACGAGGTCGCCCAGGTCGGCACGATCTCCGCCAACGGCGACAAGGAGATCGGCGAGATGATCGCCCACGCCATGCAGAAGGTGGGCAACGAGGGCGTGATCACGGTCGAGGAGGCCAAGACGGCCGAGACCGAGCTCGACGTTGTCGAGGGCATGCAGTTCGACCGCGGCTACCTCTCCCCGTACTTCATCACGAACGCGGAGAAGATGGTCGCCGAGCTCGAGGACCCCTACATCCTCATCCACGAGAAGAAGCTCTCGTCGCTCCAGGCCATGCTGCCGGTGCTCGAGGCCGTCGTTCAGACCGGCAAGCCGCTCCTGATCATCGCCGAGGACATCGAGGGCGAGGCTCTGGCCACCCTCGTCGTCAACAAGCTCCGCGGCGGCCTCAAGGTCGCGGCCGTCAAGGCGCCGGGCTTCGGTGACCGCCGGAAGGCGATGCTCGAGGACATCGCGATCCTGACCAAGGGCCAGATGATCGCCGAGGACCTCGGCATCAAGCTCGAGAACGTGACGCTCCCCATGCTCGGCCGCGCCAAGCGCGTGCGCATCGAGAAGGAGAACACCACGATCATCGACGGCGTCGGCGAGAAGTCCGACATCGAGGGCCGCATCTCGCAGATCAAGGCGCAGATCGAGGAGACCACCTCGGACTACGACCGTGAGAAGCTGCAGGAGCGCCTGGCCAAGCTCGCGGGCGGCGTCGCGGTGATCCGCGTCGGCGGCGCGACCGAGGTCGAGGTGAAGGAGAAGAAGGACCGCGTCGACGACGCCCTCAACGCCACCCGCGCGGCGGTCGAGGAAGGCATCGTCCCGGGCGGCGGCACCGCGCTGCTGCGCGCCAAGAAGGCGGTCGCCGAGCTGAAGTCCGAGATCCCGGACGTGCAGGCCGGCATCAAGATCGTCCTGAAGGCGCTCGAGGCCCCGCTCCGCCAGATCGCCCAGAACGCGGGCGTGGAAGGCTCGATCGTGGTCGGCAAGATCACCGACAACACCTCCTCGGAGACCTTCGGCTTCAACGCCCAGACCGAAGAGTACGTCGACATGATCCAGTCGGGCATCGTCGACCCGGCCAAGGTGGTGCGCACCGCCCTGCAGGACGCGGCCTCGGTCGCCGGCCTGCTGGTGACCACTGAGGCGATGGTCGCCGACGCGCCGAAGAAGGACAGCCCTGCTCCGGCCATGCCGGGCGGCGGCATGGGCGGCATGGACTTCTAAGTCCGAGCCATCCGCTGAGACGAAGGAAGGGGGTCGCCGCGAGGCGGCCCCTTTTCTCTTGGCGCCGGCCTGCCGCGGTGGCCCGCGGGGCGCGGGCCGGTCAGAGGCCGCGACGCGACGCTTCGGCCGCGAGACGCGCCCGCACGGTGGCGATCAAGGAGTGCCGGACGCGCTCCGTCGCCTGGAACGGGATATCGAAGTTCAGGCTGTGGTAGATCAGGGACCGGATGCTGTCCTGATCGGGATCGTCCGCGCCTGACTCGATGAAGTCGAGGATCCAGGCATGGATCGCCGCGTGATCGGACGTGTCGGGATCCGTGGCGAGGACCAAGTGGCCGCCGTGAATCCAGTCATCGCGCAGGGTCGCGGACACATCGTCCGATGCAGGCATGACCTCACCTCGCGGCTCTGCCCGGTGCGGCCGGGACGATAGAGTATCCGCGCGCGCCGATCCCGTTCTCCATCAGCGGCCGCGGAGCTTCGACGCCGCGTCACCCGTACGTCGGCGCCGCGCCCGGCCGCGATGTGGCGCGGCGGTCCGGGCGGTGGGCGATCAACAAAAAACGGGACGGCTCGCGCCGTCCCGTTCAGGGGCCTAATTATCGGCCAAGGAAGATCGAAGCCAGTCGCTGGAGCAGGCCCCGCGGTGCGGGCGGAGGCTCGCTCTGCCCAGGACCGTCCCCGATCTAAGCGTTGGCGGCGAAGGGGTGCTGCGCCGAGTTGCGCTGCTCGGTGACCGTCGAAGCCTTCGGCTCGCCGTTCACGGCGCGCTGGATCGACAGCTTGGTGGCCTCGTAGTTGTACTTCTGGATCTTGGCGTCGTCGGCCGCCTCCCAGTGGATGAACACGCCGACCAGGATGTACAGGTCGTCGGCCTCGTCCGCCGGGATGATGCCCTCGGCCACCGCGTCCTGCACGGCCTTGGCAACGCCGTGCTGGGCCGGGCCGAACATCTGGACGGCCTGACGGGCGTCGTTGATGGTGACCTTGTTGAACATCAGGGTGTTCGGCTTGCACGGCAGGTTCGGCGCGATGACCGCGAGCAGGCTGGTGAAGCCGTGCTTGTTGTTCACGAGGCCGTTGCAGAAAGCCGTCTCGGCCGGCGAACCGCGCGGTCCGATGATGAGGTCGATGTGGGCGACCTCGTTGCCGTCGCCGACGAGCGCTTCGCCGACCTGAACCTTGGTGATCTTCGCCATTCGGTGTCTCTCCCTGGATTCCGAAATAGAGCCGCGCGCCGGGCGGTGCCGCGGCCGGGAAGCCATCCTTGTTATCGGCGCCCGACCATGCCGGCCGAGCCGGTTGGGCCGAGCCGGTTGGGCCGGACAGCGCGGCGGACCCTACAGCGGGCCCCTGCGGCTCACAACCCGCGCAAGGCCCTGACACGAAGGAATTTCCATCCGCCCGGCGCTATGGACACCGGATCGTGCACGCGGCTCAGGCCAGCCGGGCGCCGGCGCCCGCGAGCGCGTCCCAGAACAGCGTCGCGACGGTGAAATCCGCGCTCGTGCCGGGATTGATCGACCGCGCCTTCAGCGACGCGTCGAGGGCCAGCAGCGCGTCGACCGGCCGCGCGGCGAGATCGATCCCGGCGAGTGCCGCCTCGACGTCCCGGCGGACGCCCTCGGCCGCGGCCGCGCCGTGCTTGCGCGCGACGTGGCTGTCCGGGACGGCGCGCAGGAAGGCGAGGTGGATCGCGGTCGTGCACCAGGTCGGGTCGAGCCCGGCGGCGCGGGCCTCGCGCAGGGCGGCGAGCCCGATCGCCGGCACGTCCGCGAAACCCGTGACGTAGGCGCGGGCGATCCGGTCCCGGTCGGCGGCCTCCGCCATGGCGTCGCGCAGGGCGCCGGGCGCCGCCTCGGCGACGTCGTGCCGAGGAGCTTGGCCGAGGCCGCCCGGATTCGCGCGGCGGATGCCCGCGAAGACGGCCTCCGAATCCGCGCCGTCCAGCGTGTCGAGCACCGCCGCGACGGTCCGGTCCTCCTCGGCCGCGACCGCGAGCGGCGCGCAGAGCAGCAGGATGCCGAGATTGGTGTTCTGGCCCACCGCCGCCACCGTGGCGGCGACGCCGTCGCGGACCCGCGCTCCGACGCCCGCGCCCGGGCGGGCCAGGGGCGGGGCCGAGACGTCGGCGCTCGTGACGAAATCCGCCAGCACCATGCGGTGGCCGGGCGCGTAGGCGTGGACGTTGCCGGGCTTGAGGGCGTCGAGCTCCGCGAGGCAGGCCGCCCGGTAGAGCGTGCCGATCAGCGCCGCGTCGAGGCCGGTCCCGCTCATGCCACCACGAGCCGGGGGCGGCTGGCGCCGCGGGCCGCGGCGAGGAAGCCGCGCACCACCGCGGCGGCGATGTCGGCCTCGCACACGGTCTGGAGCCCCGACCAGGCCGGCATGGAATTGACCTCGAGGACCGAGAACCCGCCCTCCCCGTCCTCGACGAGGTCGACGCCGGAATAGTCGACGCCGACCGCGGCGGCCGCCGCCTCGGCCAGCTCGGCGGCGGCGCGCGGCATCGCCCAGGGCAGCGGCCGGCCGCCCCTGTGGACATTGGTGATCCAGCCGTCGCCCTCGCGGATCATGCCGGCGATCGCCCGTCCGTCGCAGACGAACACCCGGTAGTCGCGCCACAGGCCGTCCCTGCGCGGCACGTAGCGCTGGAGGTAGTAGACCCGGGCCACCGTCTCCTCGTCGGGCAGGTCCTCCGGGCGCTCGATCAGGGCGAGCCCCTCCCCCTGCGAGCCGAACAGCGGCTTCAGGACCAGCGGCGCGCCCGGCCGCGCCTCGGCGGCGACCAGGGCCGCGGCCGCCTCGCGCTTCGAGAACACCCAGGTCGCCGGGGTCGGCAGGCCGGCCCGGTCGATCAGCAGCGAGGTCGCCGCCTTGTCGACCGAGCGCTCGATCGCGGTCGGCGCGTTCCAGACGGTGACCCCCGCGGCGACCAGGGCGTGCAGAACGCCGAGCCGCATCGTCGTCGCCTCGAAGGTGCCGCCCGCGATGGTCCGCATCAGCACGCCGTCCGGCAGCGCGTCAGCGAAGCCCGGCACGCGCAGCGGCTCGCCGCCGCCCGTGACCACGGCCACGTCGGCGAGGGAGAACAGCACCGGCTCCACGCCGCTCGCGCGCAGGGCCGCGAGCAGGCGGTTCTTGTGCCAGGTGCCGTTATCGGCCGCGAGCCCGATGCGCATGGGGGTCCTGATGGGGTCCTGATCGTCACGGGGCCGCCCGCCTCCGGGGCGGCCCGAGGTTCTGTCGCTCGGTGGAGCGGACTGGGGACCCCGCCGCGCGGGAGGGGCGCCCCGCATGCCCTCAGGCGAAGGACGCGTCGACCAGCGTCGGCTCCAGGCGGCCGCCGCGGTAGGTCGCGCCGGAGCGCACCGACGTGACGATCGCCTCGGCCGGCGAGAACAGGGCGCCGTCGATCTTGTAGAAGTCGCCGTTCACCCGCGCGAAGATGTCGGCGAAGGGCGCGCCGTGGTCGCTCGAGGTCGTGGAGGGCAATTGCTCGGCGAGCTGCTTCGCGTCGGCATCGTCGGCGTCCACGAAGAGCTGGACCCGGCCGCCGTAGATGATCGCGTCGTTGGTCCGGCCCATCGCCTTGATGAAGTCCGGGTGCGGCGGCGACAGCGGCGCCGAGCCGATCCCGTCCACGATGGCGTGCAGGTCGAAGCCGACCGTGTGGGCCTTGTGGAGGGCGACTTCCAGGACGCGGGCCACGACCTGCGTGGAGCCGGCGAGGCTCTGGGTCGGCGCGAAGATGAAGGTCAGGTCTTCGGGCTTGAGGCCGGAGGCCTCCGCGACCTTGGCGACGACGCTCTCGGGCGGTCCGCCGGCCGCTTCCAGCACGAGGGCGGTCTTGGTGGCGGAATCGCGGAAGCCGAGTTCCTGGTACAGCTCCTCGACGGCCGCAACCGCGCGGCCCGGGCCCGAGCCGAGGGCGAAGAAGCCGGAATCTCCGGTCTCGTCGGCGAGGCTCCAGCCCGCGTACTGGCTGCCGAGGCAGGCGAGCACCGGGTCGGCGGAATGGACCGTCACCGAGTACGGCCAGGACGCGATCGGCCCGCTCGGCGCGATCGTGACGGTGCCGAGGCCGCCGAGGCAGATCTCGGCGATGCGCCGCCCGGCCTCGATCGAGCCCCGCGCCTGCGCGCCGGCATCGACCATGCGGGCGCCGCCGGCGGCCTGCGACACGGACAGCCGCAGGGTCGCGGCGTCGGCCACGAGCCGCTCGACCAGGGGGCCGGAGAGCGCGTTGATGCTGGGATAGGACGGGCTGGCACTCATGACGGGGCTTCCTCGGGGTGTGTTTTCTTCGCCGCGCAGACGGCCCGCAGGTGTGCCGTCCGCGTTTCCAACAGGGCGAGCACCTCCGCCCGGTCCGCGCCTTCGGCCAGCACCGTGCAGAGCGGCGCGTCGCGGCGGACCGCCGAGCCGGGGCACGGGCGGTCGCGCACGCAGTCCGGCCAATCGAGGTCCGGCACAGGCGCAAGCTCACGGTCCGCGTAACAGATCTGCGCGGCCGCCGCACCCGCCGGATGCGGGCCGGGCTCCGGCATCGTGCCGAGGCAGGCCGCGATGTGGGCCGCGAGCAGCGGCGTCCCGCGCCGGTCGAGGACGTCGAGGGTCGCGCCGGGCCTCGGGTTGATCTCCGTGAGCCACCACTCGGGCCCGTCGACCAGCAGGTCGGCGCTGGCGAGGCCGCGCAGGCCGGTCGCGGCGACGATCCGCTCGGTCCCGGCGGCGACGGCCTGCACGACGTGGGCGGGGAGCGCCGGGGATTCGCCGGCGCCGCGGGCGAGCGCCCCGGCGTAACGGAACGGCCGGATCGGCGACGGCGCGCACCATTGCTCGGTGACCGCGAGGACACGGATCGTTCGGCCGTCGGCGAGGACGTTCAGGGCGTGGGGCCGCCCCGGCACGCGCGCCTGGAGATAGTGGCCCGCCGGCGCGGGCGACCGGGTGGCCGGCCGGATGTGGCTGCCGCCGGAACCCCCGATCCGCTTGACCAGCCAGCCCGCGGGGTCCGCCGGCGGCGCGGCCGTCACGGCCGGATGCGGCACGCCGAGGCGCGCGCACAGGGCCGCGAAGGCCACGGGATCCTTCAGGGCGGCGACGGTCTCGGCCGAGGCGCCGATGAGCCGGTGCCGCGCGGAGAGGCGCGCGATCAGGTCGGGCGCGTCCTCGAAGCCGCTGCCCAGGATCAGGCCGACCGGGTTCCCGGCCAGCGCCGCGAGGTCGTCGAGCGCCGCCAGGGTGGCGTCGGCGGCGGGGCCGGTGCCGAAGCGGCCCGGCAGTTGCCGGTAGGCCTCGGCCAGCGCGCGGGTGTCGGAATCGCCGAACAGGTCGGCGACGTAGGGCCGAAGCCCCGCGCGCCGCGCCGCCTCGGCCAGGGTGCGCCCGGCCTGCGCGGCGATCAGGACCGCGTCCGCCATCGGCATCCGGTCCGGGAGCGGCCTAGCCGGCGATCTCCACGGCGAGCTCGTAGGCGTCGCGGAAGTCGAGGCACAGCGGCGTGTCGGAGGCGAGCATCCGGTCGAACAGGCGCCGCTGCGTCTTGTACTTCACGTCGCCGACGGCCAGCGCGCCGATACCGACCCCCTTGCCGGTGGGCAGCGTGACGTCCACCGCGTTGACGTCGATCCCCGCGATGCCGGCGGGCGGCACGGCGTTGACGTCGGACGCCACGAGCAGCTTCGGCGCGGATTTCAGATCCTCCGCGGTGAGGATCGGGATGCCCGCCGGGCCGGCCGAGAGGATGACGTCGGCGTCGCGGATGGCCGCGCGCCGGTCGTCGGGCGTCGTGCCGTCGACGGCGCCGACCTCGATGCCGAAGCGCCACTTCATCGTGAAGGCGATCTTCGAGACGCGCTCCTCGCCGTCGTGGCCGACCAGGACTGTGGTCGCGCCCTGCAGGGCGCCGATCACCGCGGCCACGTAGGCGACGACGCCCGCGCCGCCGAAGATCACGATGCGCTTGCCCTTGAGGTCGGTGTTGAACTTCTGCCGCAGGGCGCGGGAGACCTGCGCCACCATGGCGGCGCCGGTGGTGAACGAGCCCGCCGGGTCGGCGAAGACGTGGTTCACGAAGGGCGGCACGAAGGCCTTCTTGGCGCGGTCGACCATGTCGAGGGCGTCCTCGGCGTTCTTGCCGCCGATGAAGATGCCCGTCCGCGTCCCGTCGGCCGGCGACCGCGAGAAGATCGAATCCTGCGTCAGGGTGACGACGTCGGCGAGGCTGACCTCCGCGTAGGTCACCACCGTCTCGAAGCCGGCATCCACGGCCATGTTCACGTCGAACGGGCTCATGTGCCGGAGCGGCGTCAGCATGTGGAGGATCGAGCGGGCCATGGAATCCTCGTGCGGCGCGCGAGAGAGGCGCCTTCCCTCCGTCCAAACCCGGAGCGGCGCCCCGGGTCAAGCCCGGGGCGGCCAGCTCACGCCGGACCGGTTACCGAAGCGCCACCGTTGCGGCCCCGGGCGATGACGAACCGGAGGGGGCCGCCCCGGTCGAGGCCGGCCACCAGGGCGCGGGCCTCCGCCTCGGACGGGACCAGCGCGAAGCCGGTCGGCCCCCAGGAGGACTGGCCGTAGCCCGCGACGCCCCGCGCGGCGACGCTGGCGAGCGCCTCCGCCACCGCGGCGCTGGCGTAGCGGCCGCCCTGATGGGGCGCGAAATGGTCGCCGATCAGCGTCTGGATCCGGGTGATGCCCGCGCCGAAGCCCTGCGGCTCCGCCAGGGCGACGGCGGGCAGCACCTGCATCAGCGCGATCCGGCAGATCTCGGCAGCCTGGGCCTCGGGGAAGCGCGGCAGGTCGCGGAAGGCCTCGACCTCGCGCGTCCCGTGCACGCCGGCCATGCTCGGATCGAGGATCAGGACGATCCGCCAGGCCTCGGGATAGGGCAGGCGCGCGATCACCGGCGGCGGCCCGCCATCCGCGCCGCGGCCGCCGTCGACGATCAGGCCGCCCTCCGTGAAGGCGCACAGGCCGACGCCGGACCGGTTGCCCCGGTCCAGGGTCGCCGCGAAGGCCTCCGCCGCGAAGGGCTCGCCGTTGAGGCGCGCCATCGCGGCCGCCACCGCGAGGGCGAGCTGCGTGCCGGAGCCGAACCCGGTATGGGCCGGGATCACCCGCTCGACATCGATGGCGACGTCCCCGCCGCGCCCGAGATGGGCGGCGGCGGCCTCGACGTAGCCGCGCACCCGGTCGGATTCCGGGCCCGTGACAGTGGGCCGGGTCGCCCGGCGGGCGGTCAGGACCAGGGACGGCGCGTCGATGGCCAGCCCGATGCTGCCGAAGCGGCGGCCGAGCCCGCCATGCAGGTCCAGGAAGCCGAAATGCAGCCGCGCCGGCGCCTCGACCCGCACGGTACCGTCCGCCGTCGCCTCGTTCCGTTCGGGGACCTCGCCCAACGCTCTTCCCTCGAATCCCGTCTCGAATCCCGCAGGTCCGGCCCCTGCGCGGCGCGCTTGTCACACGCGGCCCGGAACCGGGCAACGTGGACGCGCGCGGATCGTGCCCGCCGACGGCGCAGGACTGATCGATCGCGGAGAGCGCGCGCGGCGGTGAACCGATACCCGCGATTCACTTCCCGACGCGCATCGCCGCCGGACCCCCTTGCCGCGGTGCGCGGATGAAGGCAAACCTAGGCCCGCGACGGCGCGCCGAGTTTGCCGCCTGCCCGGACATGCCGGGCGGATGAGCCATTCCGATTCGGTGGGGAACCCTCGGGCTCGAGGGGCACCCGCTTCGTCCGGTCTTACGGCCGTCGCCCGCTCCGAAACCAAGCAAGAACGTTGCGAGAGGGAGCATGGCAGCCTGGGTGAAGGGTGGCGCGACGGACGCGGGCACCGCCATCGAGGCGGCCGCATCCCTCCTCGCCAAAGCGCGCGCGCCGGTGATCGCCGGCCTCAGCGCCGACGTGGCCGCGATCCGCGCGGCCTACGATCTCGCGGGGCGCCTCGGCGCCTCCGTCGACACCGCCGGCGCGGCCGGCACCTACGCGGACCTCGGGGCGCTGAGCCGGGTCGGGGCGCTGACCTCGACACCCGCCGAGGCCGTCGGGCGCGCCGACGTGGTGCTGGTGGTGGGCGCCGCCCCCTGGCAGGCGCCGCTCCTGAAGCGCCTCGTCGACGGCAAGCCCGGCCGCGGTCGCGCCGCCGGGTCGGACCGCACCCTGCTGGCCGTCGGCGCCAACGCCACCGCGTCCCTGTCCTGGCCGGCCGAGGGCGGGCTGACCGAGGCGGTCGGCGTGCTGCGCGCCCACGCCCGCGGCCACCTCGCCGGCGATGATCTGCCCGGCCAGATCGCCGCCCGGCTCGCCGCCGCGCAGTACGGAATCCTCCTCTACGACGCCGCCGAACTCGGCGAGGTCGGCATCGAGATGCTCCAGGGCCTCGCCATGGAGCTCAGCGAGACGACCCGCTGCTTCACCCTCGCGGTCGGCGGCACCGGCCAGGACCGGGCGGTGGTGCCGGTCTCGGCCTGGCTCACCGGGCAGGCGCCGCGCAGCGGCTTCGGGCGCCGCGTGCCCGAGCACGATCCCTGGCGCTTCGACGCCGCCCGGCAGGTCGCCGCCGGCGAGGTCGACGCCGTTCTCTGGCTCGGCGCCGTCCCGGTGTCGCGCCCGGACTGGCTGTCGAACGTCCCCTCCGTCGCGCTGGTCGCGGACGGTGAGGCCGGAGCCGCCGAGGTGGTGATCGCGGTTGGCCAGCCCGGCCGCGACCACGGCGGCGTGTTGTGGAACGAGCAGCGCGCCGCGCTGACCTTCTGGCCGGCCTCGGCGCCGTCGGATCTGCCGTCGGCCGCGTCAGTGCTGGGCGCCCTGAAGGAGCGCCTGGTCACGGGCCCGGCCGCGTCGAGGAGTGAACCCGCATGCTGAGCGTGATCCGGGGCGGGCGCGTCGTCGATCCGACCGCGTCCCGCGATTCCGTGGGCGACGTCTGGATCGAGGACGGCCGCGTGATCGATCCGCCGGGCCGCGAGCCCGACGCCGTGATCGACGCCGCGGACTGCGTGGTGATGGCGGGCGGCGTCGAGGTGCACTCGCACATCGCCGGCGGCAACGTGATCACCTCGCGGCTGCTCCTGCCCGACCTCTACGTCAGCGAGGCGGCGCCCGACGGCCATCCCTTCGCCCACGCGGGCGGGGCGGCGGCCTGGATCGGCTCGACCTACGCGCGGATGGGCTACACCACGGCCGTCGAGCCGGCGATGCCGCCGACCCACGCGCTGGGCACGCAGCTCGAACTCGCCGACATCCCGCTGCTCGACCGCGGCGCCCTGACCGTGATGGGCAACGACGACCAGCTCCTGCAGCTCCTGCGCGAGGGCCAGGGCGGCAACGCCGTGCGCGACCTCGTCGCCCTGTCGGTCGCCCAGTCGCGCGGCCTCGGGGTCAAGTGCATCAACGCCGGCGGCGCCTCCGCCTTCAAGGACGGGGCCCTGCGCCTCTCCCTCGACGACGAGATCCCCTGCTACGGGCTCTCGACCCGGCAGATCCTGGGCTCGCTCCTCGACGCGGTCGAGGAGATCGGCGTGCCGCACCCGCTGCACGTCCACTGCAACAACCTCGGCCTGCCCGGGGCCGACGACAGCTTCATGGCGACGCTGGACGCGGCGGAGGGACGGCGCATCCACTTCGCCCACGCGCAGTTCTACGCCTACGGGGCGGTCGACCCGGCCAATCCCGGCACCGGCGGCTTCCGCTCGGCCGCCGAGCGGATCGCGCAGGCGATCACCGACAACCCGAACGCCACCCTCGATATCGGGCAGGTCGTGTTCGGCCAGACCGTGACGGTGTCCCTCGACATCCTCCGCCAGTTCGCCGGCCGGAAGGGCGCCAAGCCGAAGAAGTGGGTCCTGAACGCGGGCGATGCCGAGGGCGGCGGCGTGGTGCCGTTCCTGTACCGGCCCCGGGGCCCGACCAGCTCGCTGCAATGGGCGATCGGCCTGGAGATCATGCTGCTCTCCACCGACCCGGAGCGGACGATCCTGACCACCGACCACCCGAACGGCGGCCCGTTCACCCAGTACCCGCGCATCATCCACCTGCTGATGGACAAGTCGGAGCGCGACCGCGAGATCGCGACGCTGCCGAGCGTGGTCGGTGAGCGGTCGAGCCTCCCGGGGCTGGAGCGCGAGTACACGCTCTCGGAGATCGCGCAGCTGACCCGGTCCGGACCGGCGAAGCTCCTCGGCCTCGCCGACCGCGGCCACCTGCGGGCCGGCGCCCGGGCCGACGTCGCGGTCTACCGCGACGACGCGAACCGCACCGCGATGTTCACCGCCGCCAAGCTCGTCCTCAAGGACGGCGTGCCGATCGTCGAGGACGGCGAGGTCGTGGAGTGGCGCGCCGGCCGCACGCTGTCGCTGACCGTCGAGTCCGACAAGGCCATGGCGAAGCGCGCCGACACCTACCTCACGGAGCGGTTCGGCGAGGGCCTCGACAGCTTCGCCGTGCCCGACGCGGCCTTCGGCGAGGGCCGGGAGAACTTCGAGGCGGTGCCATGCCGGGCGTGATCAGCGGGGCGAGCCGCGGGAAGTACGATGTCTGACCTCACCCTCAACGGCATCCCGGTCGTCGACACCTTCGCGGAGGCGTTCGACGTGGCCGGCACGGCCATCATCGTCACGAACGACACCGCCAAGTGGGCGATGATCGCCGCGACCACGATGACCGGCTTCGCCACCTCGGTGATCGGCTGCGGCGCCGAGGCCGGCATCGACGCCGAGCTGTCGCCCGAGGAGACGCCGGACGGGCGGCCGGGCGTGCGCATCCTGCTGTTCGGCTTCGAGCCGAACGGCCTCAAGGACCAGCTGATCAAGCGCGTCGGGCAGTGCATCCTCACCTGCCCGGGCACCGCCTGCTACGCGGGCGTCGACGGGCCGACCAAGATCAAGCTCGGCGGCGCGATCCGGTACTTCGGCGACGGGTTCGCGGTGGCCAAGCGCCTGCCCGACGCCACCGGCAAGGCCCGGCGCTACTGGCGCATCCCGGTGATGGACGGCGAGTTCCTCTGCGAGGATTCGGTCCGAGCCGTCGACGGCGCAGTCGGCGGCGGCAACCTGCTGTTCCTCGGGCGGAACCACGCCGAGACGCTCAAGGTCGCCGAGATCGCCGTCGAGGCCGCCAAGGCGGTCCCGGGCGCGATCCTGCCGTTCCCGGGCGGCATCGTCCGCTCCGGCTCCAAGGTCGGCGGCCGGACCAAGGGCATGATGGCCTCGACGAACGACGCCTACTGTCCGACCCTGAAGGGCCGCGCCGGCTCGGCGCTCCCGGCCGAGTGCGGCGTGGTGCTGGAGATCGTGATCGACGCCCTCACCTCGCAGGGCGTGTCCGACTCGATGCGCGCCGGCCTGCACGCCGCCACCGAGATCGGCGGCAAGCACGGCCTGATCGCCGTCACGGCCGGCAATTACGGCGGCAATCTCGGCCGCCACCACTACCACCTGCGCGACCTGATCGCGCGCGACAGCGCCAAGCCGGAGGGCTGAGCCGTGAGCACCCTCACCCTGCGCGCGGCCCCGCCCGAGCGCCTGGACCTCCTGAACGTCAACCCGCGGGCGCTCAGCCGCCTGTCCCAGGGCGAGGCCGAGCGCCTCGAGATCGGGACGACCCGGACCGGCGTGCGCCTCGGCGACTGCTTCGCGGTCGCGCTTGACGGCTCCGACACCCTGACCATCGAGGGCGGCCACGAGCGCCTCGACCGGGTCGGGGCGTCGCTGTCCGAAGGTACGATCCGGGTGACCGGCGATGTCGGCCAGCGCCTCGGCGCCGGCATGGCGGGCGGCAGCCTGACCGTCACCGGCCATGCCGGACCCTACGCGGCCTCCGGTGCCACCGGCGGTACGATCACCGTCGAGGGCGATGCCGGGGACTATGCCGGTGGCGCGGTCTACGCCGCGAAGGCCGGCCTCGACGGCGCGACGCTGATCATCCGCGGCAGCGCCGGCGCCCATCTCGGCGACCGGATGCGGCGCGGGACGATCGTGGCCGGGCGCGCGGGCGCCTTCGCGGGCTCGCGCATGATCGCCGGCACCCTGGCGGCGCTCGCGGTGGGCGATCATCCCGGCTTCGGCATGCGCCGCGGGACGCTCCTCGTCGGCAGCCACGGCCGGATGTCGCCGACCTTCGTGGAGACCGGGACGCACGACCTCGTGTTCCTGCGGCTGCTGGCCAAGGCCCTGCGCGGCCTGAGCGCCGAGCACGCCGACCTCCTCGGCAAGCCGCTGCGCCGCTATTCCGGCGACCTCGCGACGATCGCCAAGGGCGAGATCTGGGTCGCGGCCTGACGCCGCCTGGGCAAGGGGCGTGGACGCGTCCTATGCTCCCCGCCAAGCCGGCCCGCACGAGGCCGGCAGCCCGGGGAGGCGTCCATGCTGCTTCTGCTGTCGATCTGTCTCGTCGCCCAGCCCTCGACCTGCCGCGAGGACCGGATCGAGATGTCCTTCGAGAGATCGAGCCCCTTCGTGTGCCTGCGCAACTCGCAGAGCGCGCTCGCGACCTGGCAGGCGGCGCATCCGGAATGGCACGTGGAGCGCTGGCGCTGCGCCGCGAAGGGCAGCCTGCCGAAGGACCTGTGACGGGTCCTTGGTTCGGCGCTCCGGCGGTGCCATGCTCGGGCCCGCCTGCACGGCGGGATTGAGGGCGGGACGGGGACGATGCGCTCGCTGAAGGTCCGCTTCGCGCTGCTGCTCGGCGGCACCGCCATCGTGGTGGTGCTGGCCGCCGCGGCCGCGTTGGCGGCCATCGGGGCGGCGGAGCGCACCGTCGACCGGACCCTCGAGGCCCAGCGGCGCCTGGAGCTGCTGGCCGAGCTGTCCGGCCGCCTCACGCAGTTCGGTCTCGCGGCGGTGGAGACCGTCGGCAATCCCGATGGCCAGCCCGAGGCGATGGCGATCGCCCGCGACAATGCCGACCGCGCCCTGACCACCGTGGACGAGGCGCTCGCCAAGAGCTTTCCGCCGAGCGACGACCCGGCCGACCGGATGCAGTACGCCGCCCGCACCCGCCCCATGGCGCAGCTGCGCGCGGCGCGCGCCGTGCTGGACCGGCAGGTGTCGCTGATCAGCCGCCAGACCGAGCCGGAGCGGCGTCAGGACGCGATCAAGGGCGCGCTCAACGGTTTCGGTGCCATGACCGGCCAGCCGCTCTCCTTCCTGATCGAGGCCGAGCGGCGCAGCATGGCGCTCGGCTCCGAGGAGGCCCGGGCGCTCTCGGAGCGCCTGCGGGTGGCGGCCGCCGCTGCGGTGGCCGCGGCCCTCGTGCTGCTGGCGATCCTCTACCGCGGCGTCACCCGGCCGACCCTGGCCCGCATCGAGGAGGTCCGCCGCGCCGCGAGCGCCATCGGCCACGGCGCCCTGGACACGCGCCTCTCCGTCGCCACGCGGGACGAGCTCGGCCTGCTCATGACCAACGTCAACCGCATGGCCGCCCGCCTCGCCCGGCGGGAATCGCGGGTCGCGGCCGACCGGGCGGCGCTGGAGGACACCGTGGCGGCCCGCACCGCCGATCTGCGCGCCGCCAACGCCCGGCTCGAGGCCGTCGATCAGTCCCGCCGCCGCTTCTTCGCCGATGTCAGCCACGAGCTGCGCACGCCGCTGACGGTGATCCTGGGCGAGTGCGACCTCGCCCTGCGCGGCGCGTCCCGGGGCGCCGATCCGGGACCGGTCTTCGCGACGATCAAGAAGCGGGCGCAGCGCCTCAAGCTGCGCGTCGAGGACCTGCTGCGCGTCGCGCGCTCGGAATCCGGCGAGATCGCGTTCGACAAGCGCCGCCTGGGGCTGGCCCAGGTCCTGGCGGAGGCCGTGGACAACATGAGCTCCGAGGCGGCGCGCCGCCGCGTCGGTCTCACCCTCGATCCCGGCACCCGGGACGTCGAGTGCCTCGCCGACCGCGAGTGGATGCGCCAGACCGTCGAGAGCCTCGTCGACAACGCGCTCCGCCACGCCGCCGGCCTCACCCGGGTCGAGGTCGCCCTGTCGGCAGGGCCCGGGCCGGTCGGACGGATCACCATCACGGATGACGGACCGGGCTTCGGCGCGTCGGAGGACGCGCTGTTCGAGCGCTTCAAGCGCGGCTCGGGCGCCGGACCGGACGAGACCGGGTTCGGCATCGGGCTCGCGCTCGCGCGGTGGATCGTGGAGCAGCACGGCGGCACGATCCGGCTCGGCCCCGGGCCGGACGGGCGCGGGGCCCGGGTCACCCTGGACATCCCGGCTTGCGATCCGGCATGGGAGACGGGCCCGGTCGACGGCGCTGCCGTTGGCGCCCAAGTGGGCGCTGAAGTGGGCGCGCAGGTGAAGGAGTCGGCCGCATGACGCGGATCCTGATCGTCGAGGACGATATCGACATCCGCGGCCTCCTCGCCCGGGGGCTCGAGGCCGAGGGTTTCGAGGTCGGGACGGCGGCCTGCGTCGACGAGGCCCTGAAGGCCGCCCACGACCCGGCCCCCGGCGCCGTGCTGCTCGACATCAACCTCCCGGACGGTTCGGGCCACGACGTCTGCCGGTCCCTGCGCGAGGGCGGCTTCCCGGGCGCGATCCTGTTCCTCTCGGCCCGCGACGAGATCCGCGACCGGGCCGAGGGCCTGGCGCTCGGCGCCGACGACTACATCATCAAGCCCTTCGAGTTCGACGAGCTGGTCGCGCGCCTGCGGACCCACCTGATGCGCCGGGAGCAGGCGGAGGCGCCGCGCTCGCGCATCACCGCCGGCAAGCTGATGCTCGACCTCGAGACCCGGCAGGCGAGCTGCGGCGAGGCGAGCGCCCGCCTCACGCCCCGCGAGGCCGACCTGCTGGCCATGCTGATGGAGAATATCGGCAAGCCGGTCTCGCGCGCCGACATCTTCGACCGGCTGTGGGCGAGCCAGGGCGGGCTCTCCCTCAACGTGGTCGATGTCTATATCGGCTACCTCCGCTCCAAGATGGCCGATTTCGTGCGCTACGGCGGGCCCGGCCTCGTCACCGTGCGGGGTAAAGGATTCATGCTGGAATTGCGCGGTCCCGACTTCCGCCAGTAGGCCCCTGTACTTTAGTCGCAGGCCCGCCCATTTCGTGATGGTTTCCGGACGCTTAGGAAGTCTCTCACGAAAAATTTGGGAGGATCCGGCAACTTAGTGCTTGAAGCCCGCGCGTGAATCGTCGATACCTCTCCGGCGCCGGAAATGAGAGCGCCATCAGTGTCTTAGGGTCCTCTTAGGAACCGCGTGACACTCGGTGTAGATGTTGCCTGAGGAGAAACACCATGAAGTGGGCTGCCCCGATCGTGTCCGAGATCTGCGTCGGCATGGAAGTGACGAGCTACGAGTCAGCCGAGATCGACACCTTCAACTGAGTTTCACGGGCCGGGGATCTCGGGAGCCGCACCATGCGCGTCGTGATCCTCGGTTCCGCGGCCGGCGGCGGCCTTCCCCAGTGGAATTGCCGCTGCCCCATCTGCACGCTGGCGCGGTCCGAGCCGGACCGGGTGCGGCCCCGGACCCAGTCGAGCATCGCGGTCTCCGCGGACGGGTCGGACTGGCTGCTGATCAACGCCTCGCCGGATATCCGGCAACAGCTCTTCGACAATGCACAGATGCATCCGCGCGAGGGTCTGCGCCACTCGCCGATCCGCGCCGTGCTCCTGACCAACGGCGACGTCGACCATGTCGCGGGTCTGCTGACCCTGCGCGAGGGTCAGCCCTACACGCTCTACGGCACGCGCGGGATCCTCGATTCGGTCAATGCCAACCGCGTCTTCGACGTGATGGCCGAGGGCGTGGTCGCCCGTCAGCCGATCGGCATGGACCAGCGCTTCGAGCCCCTCCCCGGCCTGTCGGTCACCCTCTTCCCGGTTCCCGGCAAGGTGCCGCTCTGGCTGGAGGACGAGACCATGCAGATCGGCGCCGAGACCGAGACCACGGTCGGCGCCCTGATCGAGGCCGGTGGCCGGCGCCTCGCCTACATTCCCGGATGTGCCCGGGTGACGGACGGTCTGCGCGCGCGGATCGCCGGCGTCGACGCGCTGCTGTTCGACGGGACCGTCCTGCACGACGACGACATGATCCGGGCCGGCGTCGGCACCAAGACCGGCTGGCGCATGGGTCACGTGCCGATGCGCGGCGAGAACGGCTCGATCGAGGCCCTGGCTTCGGTCGAGATCGGGCGCCGCGTCTTCGTGCACATCAACAACACGAACCCGGTCCTGGTCGAGGGCTCGCCGGAGCGGGCCGATGTCGAGGCGGCCGGCTGGACCGTGGCGCATGACGGGCTGGGTCTGACGCTCTAGGACGCCGCGCCGACGGCCTGCCGGATCCCCGCGCCGCGGCCTTATGCGCGACGGACGCTCGCCGGCGATGGTTGGGCGCCCGCGGGGACGGCACTATATCGTGGCTGAGCCCGGACAGTCGCCCCGCGCACGAGGGCGGGATCGGAACACAGGAAACGCGACCTGAGGACGGACGCCGGACACGCCATGAACGCCATTTTCCCGACCCCCGATGCCGCCGACAGCCAGCGTCTCCTGAGTCCCGAGGAACTGGAGGCGGCCCTGCGCGACATCGGCGCGCGCCGCTACCACAACCTGCACCCGTTCCATCGGCTGCTGCACGACGGCAAGCTGTCGAAGGACCAGGTCCGGGCCTGGGCGCTGAATCGCTACTACTACCAGGCGATGATTCCGGTGAAGGACGCCGCCGTGCTGGCGCGGATGACCGACGCGTCGCTGCGGCGGATCTGGCGCCAGCGGATCGTCGACCACGACGGCGACCACGAGGGTGACGGCGGCATCGAGCGCTGGCTCAAGCTGGCCGAGGGCGTCGGCTTCGACCGCGACTACGTGCTGTCGACCCGCGGCATCCTGTCGGCCACGAAGTTCTCGGTCGAGGCCTACGTCCACTTCGTTTCCGAGCGGACGCTCCTGGAGGCGATCGCCTCGTCGCTGACCGAGATGTTCTCGCCGACGATCATCTCCGAGCGCGTGGCCGGGATGCTGAAGAACTACGACTTCATCACCAAGGACACGCTGGCCTACTTCGACAAACGCCTGACCCAGGCGCCGCGGGACGCGGACTTCGCCCTGGACTACGTCAAGCAGCACGCCACGACGCCGGAGCTGCAGCGGCAGGCGATGGCGGCGCTGACGTTCAAGTGCACCGTGCTGTGGACGCAGCTCGACGCCCTGTACTTCGCCTACGTGGCCCCCGGCATGGTCCCGCCGGACGCGTGGCAGCCCGGCGAGGGTCTGGTGGCCGAGGCGTCTCAGGCCAAGCCGGGAGCGGCTGGCGGGAAGATGGCGGCCGGCGACCGACCGCGGCTGCCGCGCGGCGTCCGGCTGCGCAACGACGAGACCCGCGGCAAGTGGGTCCTGCTCGCCCCCGAGCGCACCTTCGACCTCGACGACAACGCCGTGGCGGTCCTGAAGCTCGTGGATGGCGCGCGGAGCGTCGCCGACATCGCGGACGAGCTGGGCAAGACCTACGCGGCCGATCCCCGCGCCATCGAGGCCGACATCCTGGTGATGCTCGACGGCCTCGCGGAGAAACGGGTTCTCGAGCGATGAACGCGCTGACGCCGAACCGCCCCGACGCGCCGGCCCCGGTCGGTCTGCTCGCCGAGCTGACCCATCGCTGCCCGCTGCGCTGCCCGTACTGCTCGAACCCGCTGGAGCTCGACCGGCGGTCGGGCGAGCTCGACACGCAGACGTGGCAGCGCGTGCTCGGGGAAGCGGCGGCGCTCGGCGTCCTGCACGTGCACCTGTCCGGCGGCGAGCCGACGGCGCGCAACGACATCGTCGAGATCACCAAGACCTGCGCCGATCTCGGCCTGTACTCCAACCTGATCACGTCCGGCGTCGGCGGGGCGCTGGGCAAGCTGCAGGCGCTCTACGACGTCGGGCTCGACCACGTGCAGCTGTCGGTGCAGGGCGTCGACGCGCAGAACGCCGAGAAGATCGGCGGCCTGAAGAACGCGCAGCCGCAGAAGTTCGAGTTCGCCGCCAAGGTGGTGGAGCTCGGCCTGCCCCTCACGCTGAATTCGGTGATCCACCGCGGCAACATCCACGAGGTGGCGGGCTTCATCGATCTCGCGGTGAAGATGGGCGCCAAGCGGCTCGAGGTGGCGCACACGCAGTATTACGGCTGGGCCTACGTCAATCGCGCCGCCCTGATGCCCGACAAGGCGCAGGTCGACGAGTCGATCCGGATGGTCGAGGCGGCCCGGGAGCGCCTGAAGGGCCAGCTCGTCATCGACCTCGTCGTGCCCGACTATTACGCGAAGTACCCGAAGGCCTGCGCGGGCGGCTGGGGCCGCAAGCTGATGAACGTGACGCCCCAGGGCAAGGTCCTGCCCTGCCACGCGGCCGAGACGATCCCGGGTCTGGAGTTCTGGAACGTCAACGACCGCTCGCTCGGGGAGATCTGGCGCGACTCGCCGGCCTTCACGGCCTATCGCGGCACCGACTGGATGAAGGAGCCCTGCCGCTCCTGCGACCGGCGCGAGAAGGACTGGGGCGGCTGCCGCTGCCAGGCGCTCGCGCTCGCCGGCGACGCGGCGGCCACGGACCCGGCCTGCTCGCTCTCGCCGCTCCACGCCAAGGTGCGGGCGCTCGCCACCGAGGAGGCGGCCGAGAACCCGCCCGACTACGTCTACCGGACGATCGGCAGCAACGTCCGGTCGCCGCTCAAGGAGGAAGTGAACTCGTGAGAAGTCTTGTCGTGAGGGGCCTCGCCGCGACGTCGGTCGCGCTGGCTCTGGCCGCGCTGCCGGCCCTCGCCGAGGACGCGCCGAAGCCCGCCACCGTCTCCCCGGCGAACGCCGCCGCCCCGCCCTCCGCGGCGGATCTGCTGTTCGACCAGCCGCACATGAAGAACACCGCGCCAGGCTCGACGCTGACCTACGATTACCTGCGCCGCTCGGGGATCTCCAAGGGGCCGTTCGGGGCGCCGCTCGAGGACACGATCCAGCTGAAGGTGACGCCCGGGAAGACCGCCGAGGGCCGCGACATCAGCGTCGTGATGTTCTCCGGGCTGAACCGGATGCCGGCCGGCCCGTTCGAGGACATGGCGGGCAACCCGGTCGTCTCGCTCTTCCTCGAGAACCATCTTCGGGCCGTCGCGAAGGTGCTGGAGGCGAACCCGCGCTACCTCAAGCTCGCGATCCGCAAGGGCCTGCGCGAGAAGGCGACGGTGACGCCGACCAAGGTGGATATCGGCGGCCGCGAGGTCGACGGCTGGCGCGTGGTCACGAAGCCGTTCGCAGGCGACGCGATGGCGCAGCGCATGCGCGGCATGGACGATATGACCTATACCTTCGTCACCGCGCCCTCGGTCCCGGGCGAGATCGTCTCGATCGAGGCGTCGTCGAAGAGCCCGGACGGCGGCGAGCTGCTTGAGGAGAAGCTGAGCTATGATCAGAAGGCTGGCTGAACGGGGCGCGCTGGCCGCCCTCGCCCTGACGCTGTCGGGCCTGGCCGGCTGGGCCGCCGAGGAGAACGACTACCCGACCGACGCGCGGGTCGACTACGTGTTCGGCTGCATGGCCGCCAACGGCCAGACCCGCGAGAGCCTGCAGAAATGCTCGTGCTCGCTTGACCAGCTCGCCGCGATCCTCCCCTACGACAAGTACGTTCAGGCGAGCACGGTGCTCTCGATGCGGCAGGGCATCGGCAACCGGGCGAACGAGTTCAAGTCGACCAAGATCTTCGACGACAAGGTCGCGGAGCTGCGCCGCGCCCAGGCCGAGGCCGAGATCCGCTGCTACCACGGCTGACGCGCAGGTCTGGGCCGCACGGTGAGGCCGGCGTTGCGCCGGCCTCCCGATTCGCGCACACCGGCTCCCGAACCGCGCTCGTGAACGGGACCCGCCTGTGACCCCCTCTTCCCGCCTGTCCGACCTGCTGCCGGCGCTCGGCGGCCGCACGCTGGTCATGGGCATCCTCAACGTCACGCCCGATTCCTTCTCCGACGGCGGGCTGTTCGCCGGGGAGGCCGAGGCCGTGGCCCAGGCCGAGCGGCTGGTCGCCGAGGGGGCGGCGATCCTCGACGTCGGCGGGGAATCGACGCGGCCCGGCCACGTTCCGGTCCCCGCCGAGGAGGAGCAGGCGCGCGTCGTGCCGGTTATCCGGGCCGTGGCGCCGCGGCTGCCGGTGCCGATCTCGATCGACACCTACAAGGCCTCGACGGCGCGCGCCGCGCTCGAGGCCGGCGCGCGGATCGTGAACGACGTCTGGGGCCTCCAGCGCGAGCCCGACATCGCCAACGTCGCGGCCGCCCACGGCGCGCCGGTCATCATCATGCACAACCGCGAGACTATCGAGCCGGAGCTCGACATCGTCGCCGACATGCTGGCCTTCTTCGAGCGGTCCCTCGCGATCGCCCACCGGGCGGGCCTCGCGGATTCCGAGATCGTGCTCGACCCGGGGGTCGGGTTCGGCAAGACCTGGAATCAGCATCTCGAGGCGCTGCGGCGGCTGCCCGAGATCCGCGCCCTCGGCTTTCCGGTCCTCGTCGGCGTCTCGCGCAAGTCGCTCCTCGGTCGCCTGCACGACCGCGAGACCCGTCCGGCGGACCGCCTGCACGGGTCCCTCGCCGCGCACGCCGTCGCGGCGACCCTCGGGGCCGACATCGTGCGCGTGCACGACGTGGCCGCGCATATCGACGCGATGCGCGTCGTCGACGCCGTGATGCGGCCGGAGGCGCGCTGAGCATGGCGGGCGACCTGATCCGCGTCACCCGGATCGCCGTGTTCGGCCGGCACGGCGTGCTGGCCGAGGAGGCGGTGCTCGGTCAGCGCTTCTACATCTCCCTGGAAGCGGAACTCGATCTCGGCCCGGCGGGCCGCTCCGACGACGTGGCCGGCACGGTGAGCTACGCGGATCTCACGGCGGTGGCGGTCGCGATCGCCACCGAGCGCCGGTTCAACCTGATCGAGGCCCTGGCCGAGACGGTGGCCGCGGAGATCCTCGCGCGCTTCGCGCAGGTCGACGCCATCACCGTTCAGGTCGACAAGCCGAGCGCGCCCGTCCCCGCCATTCTGGACAGCGTCGGCGTCGCGATCACGCG
This sequence comes from Methylobacterium sp. D53M, assembly GCF_053345625.1. Classification (NCBI taxonomy): domain Bacteria; kingdom Pseudomonadati; phylum Pseudomonadota; class Alphaproteobacteria; order Hyphomicrobiales; family Methylobacteriaceae; genus Methylobacterium; species Methylobacterium sp. D53M. The sequence continues at coordinate 628,644 of NZ_JBKFAL010000001.1, read as the reverse complement.
CCGCCGCGGAGCCGGTCGATGAGGGCGTACCTCGGAATCGGCAGCAATGTCGGCGACATGGCCGCGATGCTCGACCGCGCGGTCACCGGTCTCGCCGCGATCCCGGGCATCGACGTCGTGGCGCGCTCGGCCGACTACCGGACTCCGCCCTGGGGCAAGACCGATCAGCCGTGGTTCCTGAACGGGGCCGTGGCGGTCGAGACCGACCTCGATCCGCACGGGCTGCTCGACGCCTGCCTGCGGGTGGAGCACGACCTCGGCCGGATCCGCGAGGAGCGCTGGGGGCCCCGTGTGATCGACATCGACGTCCTGGCCTACGAGGGCGCCAGCATCGACGACGCGCGCCTCGTCCTGCCGCACCGCTACGTGCGCGAGCGGGCCTTCGTGCTCGTCCCGCTGGCGGAGATCGCGCCCGACCTCGTCATCGGCGGCGAGCGCGTGGTGGACGCCCTGGCGAAGCTCGACTCGACCGGTATCGCGCGCGCCTGATGGCGGCGCGCGCCGCGGCGCTGCGCGTCAGCGCTCGCCGGGGGCGACGAGCTTGTTCTCTTCCTCGTCGAGGAGCGGCACGTCGTAGTCGCGCAGGACCTTGTCGATGTCGGCCTTGCGCTTGCGCAGGATGGTGTTCAGCGAGCGCTTCCAGTCGTTCTCGCCGATCCGGACACCCATGGCGATCCGGTACGCCATCGGCGGACGCTCCGGCTCCTTCAGCAGCGGCACGACGCTCATGGGCGTGCCGGACTGCTTGGCGAGCCAGCCCGCCGCCGGGCCCCAGAGGACGGCCGCGTCGATCTCCTTCGCGGCCAGGGCCGCGACGATCTCGGCAGCGACCGTCTGGTGCTTGCGGGACGGGTCGAGCTGGTAGGGCGCGTAGGCCTTCATGGCCGAGACGAGGCCCAGTTCGCCCATCCGGTTGACCGGTGGCGTCCCGGCGATCACGCCGATGCTCTTGCCCTTCAGCCGCGGGTCGTCGAGGGCCGTCACACCGTCGAGTTCGCCCGCGCGGGTGACCAGCGTGTAGGCCGATCGATAATAGGGATTGGTGGTCTGGACGAGGTCGCTTCCGAAGGCCTGGCCCATGATGACGTCGCAGAGGCCGGTTCCGAGCGTGTTGCGCACGAAGCCCGGACCCTGCGTCAGCCAGTAGTAGCGGACCTTGATCTTCAGCTCGTCGGCGATGATCGCCGCGATCTTGTTCTCGAAGCCGTCCTCCTTGCGTTCGGAGAACGGCATGTTGCCCGGATCACCGCAGACGCGCAGCACGTCCGTGGTGACGGTATCCGGCAGATGCTGGGCGAGCGCGCCCTGCGCCCCGAAGACAGTCAGGGCGCAGAGAACGGCGATCCGGGCAGGAGACGACATCAGCCGCCCATGCATTCCTTCTCCGCCTTCTTGGCGGTCTCGGGCTTGCCCTCGTGCTCGGAGGGGCGGATACGCCCGATCGCGCCGGAGGCGCGCGCCTTGAGGTAGACGTAGAGGTCGTCCGAGTAGCACATGACGTTCTTGTTGTCGCCGAAGGCCGGCATGACCTTCTGCTCGGCGGCGTTCACTTCCTGCTTGCCGCCCGCCAGGATGCCGATGAACTCCTCGTAGGAGAGGTGCTTCAGCGAGTCCTTGAGGGCCGGCGCGTAGGTCGAGCCCATGCCGTCCGGGCCGTGGCAGACGTGGCACTCGGCGTGATAGCGGCGGTAGCCCGAGTAGGTGTACCAGTCGAGCATCTTGCCGTCCTGGGTCACGTGGAACGTCGGGTGGCCCTCGGCGTCGAAGTACTTGCCGTCGTCGACCTTCACGGCCGCGTCCTTCTTCAGGAGCTTGTCATCCTGCTCGGCGGTCTTGTCGTTCGCGTTCAGCGAATTCGCCAGCTTGGGGTCGGCGGGCTTGGCATCCTCAGCATGTACGGCAACCGTCGAGACGGTCGCTAGGGCGAGGGCGGCGATAACCGGCCGCGTTACGATCTTGCTGAGGTTGAGCAACGCATGTGTCTCCCTTGATCGAGGCTCTTGGTCTCCCTCCGAGACGCAGCCTCTTGCGAGAAAGTCTAATCACAAGGATGCCGGCGCGGGAACCCGCGCCGGCACCATTTTTCACTTCAAACCCTGCGGCCGATTAGTTCGGCAGGGCGAAGACCGTCAGCTGACCGCCGAGGTTGGTGTACTGCGACAGAGCCGCGTAGCCACCCACCGCGCCGAGGCCGGCGTTCGGGTCGGTCAGGCCGGCCGCGAGGCCGATGCCGGCCCAGCCGCCGACGCCCGAGAGGACGCCCACGTACTGCTTGCCCTTGTGCTGGTAGGTCATCACGTTGCCGATGATGCCCGACGGGGTCTTGAACTTGAACAGCTCCTTGCCGGTCTTGTCGTCGACCGCCTTCAGGTAGCCCTCAAGCGTGCCGTAGAACACGACGTCGCCAGCGGTGGCCAGAGCACCGGACCACACCGAGAACTGCTCGGGGTTCGTCCACTTGATCTTGCCGTTGACGCCGTCCCACGCGATGAAGTTGCCCATGCCGCCGTGCGAGTTCGGGGCCGGGTACATCGAGAGGGTCGCACCGACGTAGGGCTGGCCCGGGGTGTAGGTCACCCGGAACGGCTCGTAGTCCATGCAGACGTGGTTGGTGGGCACGTAGAACAGGTTGGTCTTCGGCGAGAAGGCCGCAGGCTGCTGATCCTTGGTGCCCAGCGCCGCCGGGCAGATGCCCTTGGAGTTGGTGTCCTCACCGTTCTGCTCGGTCGAGTACTTCGACACGACCAGCGGCCGGCCGTAGTTCTTCGAGCCCTTGTCCATGTCGACCTTGGTCGCCCAGTTGACGGCCGGGTCGAACTTCTCGGCGACGAGGAGGGTGCCGTCCGCGCGGTTCAGCGTGTAGCCGAAGCCGTTACGGTCGAAGTGGGTCAGGAGCGGCTGCTCCTTGCCGTCGATCTTCTGATCCGTGAGGATCATCTCGTTGATGCCGTCGTAGTCCCACTCGTCGTGGGGGGTCATCTGGTAGACCCACTTGGCCATGCCGGTGTCCGGGTTACGCGCCCAGATGGTCATGGACCACTTGTTGTCGCCCGGACGCTGCTTGGGGTTCCAGGTCGAGGGGTTGCCCGAGCCGTAATACATCAGGTCGAGCTTGGGGTCGTACGAGAACCAGCCCCAGGTGCAGCCGCCGCCGGTCTTCCACTGATCGCCTTCCCAGGTCTTCAGCGAGGAATCCTTGCCGATCGGCTTGCCGAGCGAGGTGGTCTTCTCCGGGTCGACGATCAGCTGATCGTCCGGGCCCTCGGAGTAGCCGCGCCACACCTTCTTGCCGGTCTTCAGGTCGTAGGCGGTGACGTGGCACTGCACGCCGAACTCGCCGCCCGAGATGCCGACGATGACCTTGTCCTTGACCGGCAGAACCGTCGCGGTGTTGGTCTCGCCCTTCTTCGGGTCGCCGTTCACGACCGACCAGTTGACCTTGCCGGTCTTGGCGTCGAGCGACACGAGGGTGGTGTCGGCCTGGTGCAGGAGGATGGCGCCGTCGGCGTAGGCCAGACCACGGTTGACCGTGTCACAGCACATGACCGGGATCACGGACGGATCCTGCTTCGGCTCGTACTTCCAGACGATCTTCGCGTCGTGGTCGAGGTCGAGGGCGTACACGATGTTCGGGAACGGCGTGTGCACGTACATCATGTTGCCGACGACGAGCGGCGAGCCCTCGTGGCCGCGCAGCACGCCGGTCGAGAACGTCCAGGCGACCTGCAGGTCCTTGACGTTCTTGGCGTTGATCTGGTCGAGCTTCGAGTAGCGCGTATTCGCGTAGTCTACCGTCTGAAGAACCTGTTCCGCCGGGTTGGCGATGCCCTTCATGACGCTTTCATTGGCCAGCGCCGGCGCGGCGACGGCCGCGACACCTGCGCCGAGCGCAAGGAGATGTACCGCTCTCATGGGTTCCTCCGACAAGTCTTGAGAGTTCTCACGGCGCGCGAAGAGAGTGGCGTCGCTCGGACTCCGACCTGACTGTTTGCGACAGGGATGGACGCCTCGGTAGCGGGCATAGTGGACTTCGAGGAGATCTACTGATCCCCTAGCCAGGAGCCGCCATCCCTGAGGCGTCTCCCTCGAAACCGAGGCTTGCCCGGACCTTAAGAGATTTTTGAGCGCCGTCAACTCGCTGTTCGAGGCCTGTGGGCACACGGTGAAAGCTTCTTTTCGGGTGACACAGGCACGACGGATGTCATGCGTTTGCGAAAAGAAATGTTGCGACGCACAAGAGATGGCGCCTGCTCTGGCCTCTGTCTCACGGGGTTGTGTCCGTTTCCCATGCAGACCTTGCAAACAGGCGAGCTTTGCTGCGCTTAAGCATGCGTCCTCCGCGCGGTGGGCGGGATTCAGGCGCGCCCGGGCGCGCGGCCGTTGCGGGTCCGCGGACTGCAGTGCAAGACGCTTCGGCGGCTATGAGTTGCCGAATTTTCCCGAAAGCCCGCTGTGCGCCCAGTCGCCGCATCCCGTTTTTCCGCGGATCCCCGCGTGATCGGTGGGGTTCGCGCGCGACAAATTGCCGAATCATCCCGATTTTGAGAATCGGAATGGGTCGCGCGCGCGGACCAGGAGGTCTCTTTCAGGATCTGCGGAACGGCTCTTGCCGGCGTCAGACCGCGCCGACCGGCCCGGTGCTCTCGAACTCGGCCGTGTCGCCGACCAAGTCGGTCACGGAGATGTTGAGGCGACGGCCGTTGGACAGGCGGAGCTGGGCATCCGGCTCGAGCCAGACCGGTCGCAGGCCCGCGTAGCTGCCGTGCAGATTGCCGTAGGCGACGACACCGCCTTCGCGCCGCTCGACCACAACCCGGTAGCGGACGCGGACGGCTTCGCACCCTTCGGCCGACACGAGACCGCGCCCGGTCAGCGTCTTGAGGATCTCGTTCGGCTCGAACATACGCGGGACGCAGGGGCGGGATTAAGCGGCAACCGAATTGCCATTTAATCCCGGACCCGCGGCGAGTCACGCCCGCCAGTAAGGATTGTGCGGTCAGTGCCGCTGCGGCGTCATCGGTCCGGGTCGGCGCCGCCGCCGACAGGTCCGGCTTCCAGGGGACGGACCACGATGCGACCGGACTCGACCGAGAGGGCCAGCCGTCCCTGCTTCAGCGCCAGCGCCTTCTCGCCGAACAGCGTCCGGCGCCAGCCCTGCAGCGCCGGGACCTCGGCATCGTCGTCGTCGGCGACCGCTTCCAGATCGTCGACCGTGGCGATGATCTTCGGCGCCACGCCCTCGGCCTCGCAGACCGCCTTCAGCAGGACCTTCAGGAGCTCGACGATCGCGCCGTTGCCGCCGCTCCGCCGCACGCGCTCGGGCATCCGGACGGCGCTCGTGTCGCGGGCGAGACCGCGCTCCACGGCGGCGACGATGTCGGCCCCGGTCCGGGAGCGCTCGAAGCCCGCGGGGATCGTCCGCAGCCGCCCGAGCGCCTCCGCGCTCCGCGGCGCCGCCGAGGCGATATCGATGACCGCCTCGTCCTTCAGGACGCGCCCGCGCGGCACGTTGCGCGTCTGCGCCTCGCTCTCGCGCCAGGCCGCGACCTCCATCAGCACGGCGATCTCCCGCGGCTTGCGCATGCGGCCGGAGAGGCGGCGCCACGCCTGCGCGGGATCGGCGCGGTAGGTCTCAGGGGACGTCAGCACCGCCATCTCCTCGTCGAGCCACGCGCCGCGGTCGGTCCGCAGCAGCTCGGCGACGAGGACTTCGTAGATCTTCACCAAGTGGGTGACGTCGGACAGCGCGTAGGTCAGCTGCGCCTCCGAGAGCGGGCGCCGCGACCAGTCGGTGAAGCGGGAGGACTTGTCGATCTTGGCCTTCGCGACGTCGTTGACGAGCTGCTCGTACGAGACGGAATCGCCGTAGCCGCAGACCATGGCGGCGACCTGCGTGTCGAAGAACGGGTGCGGCAGGATCCCGCCGATCAGCCAGATGATCTCCAGGTCCTGGCGGGCGGAGTGGAACACCTTGACGGTGCCCTCGTCGGCCATGAGGGCGATGAACGGCCCGAGGTCGATCCCCGGCGCCAGCGGATCCACCAGGACGCCGGTCCCGTCCGGTGCCGCCATCTGGATCAGGCACAGTTTCGGATAATACGTCGTCTCGCGCATGAACTCCGTGTCGACGGTCACGAAGGGCTGCTCGGCGAGACGTGTGCAGATCTGGCGCAGCGCGTCAGTGGTGGTGATAAGGTCCATGCACCGGCTATACGCAACCGCGGCGGACATGGGGAGACGCGGCTTCGCAGGTCCCCATCTTTCACGCGTTCACGCGCGGCCCGGCGACTGCGATCACGCCACGGCCGCGACCGCCGCCTTCCGGCGCGCCCGCGCCTGCCGGCGAATCCGCAGCGCGTCGGCCCGACGCTGCGCCTCGGCGCGCGCGAGCAGGCGGTCGAGGATGCCGGTCTCGATCCGCTCGCCGGTGGCCCCGTCGACGAGGCGGCGGATCCGGTCGACCCGGAACCCGCGATAGCCGCCGCGCCGGGCATCGATGCCGCCGAGCAGCGTCCGCCCCGGCCCGAGCCTGAGCTCGCGGGCGTCGAGGGAGCGGTTGCTCCAGGCCCCGGCCGCGTCCTCGTAGACGAGGTCGAAACGGCCCTCGAGGGGCAGCGTCCGCCACCCGGCCGCGGTGCGTTCGGGCGCCGCCTTCGCGGGGCGCTCCAGATCGAAAAAGAGGTTGTCGTTCATGGAGATGATATGGGGATTCGGGGTCTTCTGCGGTAGGCCAGCGGGCGAGTCGCGCGCGGCTTTCGGCGCCGTTCTGCGCGCCCCGCGCTTGACTTGGGGGGCCTCGCGTGAATGGTGCCGGCCTTCCCACAGAAGAAGCCCGTCATGCACCGTTACCGTTCCCACACCTGCGGGGCGCTCCGCCCGTCCGATGTCGGGCAGAGTGTCCGCCTCTCCGGCTGGTGCCACCGCATCCGCGACCACGGGGGCGTGCTGTTCGTCGATCTGCGGGACCATTACGGCCTGACCCAGTGCGTGATCGATTCCGATTCCCCGGCCTTCAAGGCCGCCGAGGCCGTGCGCTCGGAATGGGTCGTGCGGATCGACGGGCGCGTGCGCACGCGCCCGGCCGGCACCGAGAATGCCGAGCTGCCGACCGGCGCGGTCGAGGTCTACATTGACGACCTCGAGGTGCTGGGGCCGGCGGGCGAGCTGCCGCTGCCGGTCTTCGGCGACCTCGAGTATCCGGAGGAGACGCGGCTCCGGTACCGCTTCCTCGACCTGCGCCGGGAGAAGCTCCACGCCAACATCATGAAGCGCGGCGCGATCATCGACTCGCTCCGCCGCCGGATGCGGGACGGCGGCTTCTTCGAGTTCCAGACCCCGATCCTGACAGCCTCCTCGCCCGAGGGCGCCCGCGACTACCTCGTGCCGTCGCGGGTCCATCCCGGCAAGTTCTACGCGCTCCCGCAGGCGCCGCAGCAGTTCAAGCAGCTGACGATGATCGCGGGCTTCGACCGCTACTTCCAGATCGCCCCGTGCTTCCGCGACGAGGATGCCCGCGCCGACCGCTCGCCGGGCGAGTTCTACCAGCTCGACATCGAGATGAGCTTCGTCACCCAGGAGGACGTGTTCCAGGCGGTGGAGCCGGTGCTGCGCGGCGTGTTCGAGGAGTTCGCCGAGGGCAAGCGCGTCACCAAGGAATTCCCGCGGATCACCTACGCGGACTCGATGCTGAAATACGGCGTCGACAAGCCGGACCTGCGCAACCCACTGATCATCGCCGACGTCTCCGACCTGTTCGCCCGCGAGGACGTGGCGTTCAAGGCGTTCAAGGGCGTGGTCGCCTCGGGCGGCGTCGTCCGGGCGATCCCGGCGACCGGCGCGGCGAGCCAGCCGCGCTCGTTCTTCGACAAGCTCAACGACTGGGCCCGCTCCGAGGGCGCGCCCGGCCTCGGCTACGTCGTGTTCGAGGAGGAGAACGGCGCGCTCACCGGCAAGGGACCGATCGCCAAGTTCATCCCGGCGGAGGTTCAGGCCCTGATCGCCGAGCGCTCCGGCGCGAAGGCGGGCGACGCCGTGTTCTTCTCCGCCGGTCCGGAGGCCAAGGCGGCCGGGCTCGCCGGCAAGGCGCGCGTCCGGATCGGCGACGAGCTGGGCCTCTGCGACAAGGACCAGTACGCGTTCTGCTGGATCACCGACTTCCCGATGTACGAGTGGAGCGAGGAGGAGAAGCGGATCGACTTCTCCCACAATCCGTTCTCGATGCCGAACATCGACCGCGAGGAGTTCCTCGCGCTCGACCTCGACGCCCTCGCGAGCGAGGACGAGAACGGCGCGAACACCAAGCGGATCCTCGGGATCAAGGCGTTCCAGTACGACATCGTCTGCAACGGCGTGGAGCTGTCCTCGGGCGCGATCCGCAACCACCGTCCGGACGTGATGGAGAAGGCCTTCGCCATCGCGGGCTACGGCCACGAGGTGCTGGAGCAGAAGTTCGGCGGCATGCTCAACGCCCTGCGCATGGGCGCCCCGCCGCACGGCGGCATCGCGCCGGGCGTGGACCGCATCGTCATGCTCCTGTGCAACGAGCCGAACATCCGCGAGGTCGTGCTGTTCCCGATGAACCAGCGCGCCGAGGACCTGATGATGGGCGCGCCCTCCGAGGCGACCCCCAAGCAGCTGCGCGAGCTGCACATCCGCCTCAACCTGCCCGAGAAGAAGGCCTGAGGCGCCCATAGTCCCCCGCGGTGGCGAGCCTCGTCGCGATCGTCGTCGCCCACGACAGCGCCGACGTGCTGCCGGCCTGTCTCGCGGCGCTCGCCGCCGAGCATGTGCCGGCGATCGTCGTGGACAATGCCAGCCGGGACGCCTCCGCGTCGGTCGCGGAGGCGGCCGGCGTGCAGGTGATCCGCAACGCCCGCAACGAGGGCTACGGCCGCGCCAACAACCGGGGCGTCCGCGCGGCCGAGACGGCGGAGCACGTCCTCGTCGTCAACCCGGACGTCGTGCTGCGGCCGGGTACCGTGGACGCCCTGCTGGACGCGGCCCGCACCTGGCCGGATGCCGGGCTTATCGCCCCGCGCCTCGTCGAACCCGACGGGCGCTTCTTCTTCCAGGCGCGGTCCCTGCTCGCGCCCTACCTGACCAATCCCGCGGGCCGGCTCGCGCTGCCGCAGGGCGATGCCTGCGCGCCGTTCCTCTCCGGGGCCTGCCTGATGATGCCGCGCGCCCTGTTCCTAGACCTCGGCGGCTTCGACGAGAACATCTTCCTATTCTACGAGGACGACGACCTGTGCCGGCGCGTGGCCGACAGCGGCCGCGCCCTGATCCACGTCCACCGCGCCGAGGCGCTGCACGGTCGCGGCCGATCGTCGGCGCCGGAGCCGGGACGGGTGTTCCGCGCGCGCTGGCATCAGGCGTGGTCGCGCGCCTATGTCAGCCGGAAGTACGGCCTCCCGGACCCGAGCCTCGCCGTCCTGGGCGCCAACCTGCCGAAGACGCTGCTGTCGGGTCTGGTCCTCCGGCGGGCCGGGCTCGAGCGTTACGGCGGCTCGGCCGCGGGCGCCCTCGCCTTCCTGCGCGGCCGGACCGCGCTGGCCCGCGAGGGTCTGACCGGATGAGCGCGCCGACGATCGCGACCGCTCTGGCGCGCGGGCGCAACGGCTTCACCGGCCTGCGGCTGATGCTGGCTCTGGCCGTCGTTGTGTCCCACGCGTTCAGCGTCGCGACCGGCGCGGCCGGCGACGAGCCCCTCGCCCGGCTGACCGGCTACACGCTGGGCGAGCACGCGGTGAACGGCTTCTTCGCGGTGTCGGGCTTCCTGGTCACCATGAGCTGCGACCGCCGCGGCCTCCGGGACTACGCCCTCGCCCGGACCCTGCGGATCCTCCCGGGACTCGTGGCGGCGACGCTCGTCGTCGCGCTCGGGCTCGGCGCGGCCCTGACCCGCCTGCCCGTCACCGAGTACTGGCGCGATCCCGCCCTGTGGTCGTTCATCCGCGGGACGCTGACGACCTTCAAGAGCAACGCCGCCCTGCCCGGCGTCTTCGAATCCCACCCCTACCGGGCACCCCTCGGCACGGTCTGGACGCTCAAGTACGAGGTGCTGTGCTACCTCGGCGTCCTCGTCGCCGCCCTGTGCGGCCTGCTCCGGCGCCGGTGGTCGGCGCCCCTGATCGTGGCCGGCCTGGCGCTCGCCCTGACGATCGCCTGCGGCCTCCGCGGTCCGGACCTGCCCAAGGGCACCGAGACGGCGCTGCGCCTGCCGCTGATCTTCGCGGCCGGGGCGTGTCTCTACCTGTGGCGCGACCGCCTGCGTGTCTCGGCCGCGGCCCTCGCCTGCCTGGTCTTCGGCGCCTGCGTCCTCGCGCGGACGCCGGCCTACCCGGCCCTGCTGTTCCTCGCCGAGGCCTACGGCGCGGTCTGGCTCGCCCTCGGCCCCCTCGCGCGCGGCCTGTTCGACCCTGCGGCCGACCTCTCCTACGGGATCTATCTCTACGGCTGGCCGGTCCAGCAGACCCTGCACGCCCTGTGGCCGGCCGCCTCCGGGCCCGCGCTGCTGGTGCCGGCCCTCGCCCTCACGCTGCCGGTCGCGGCGCTGTCCTGGTACGGGGTCGAGCGGCCGGCCCTGTCGCTGAAGGCGCGCGCGCTCGGGCGGCGCCGCCTCGGCACGATCGAGCCGGCCGGGCCGTGACCGCCGACGCTCCGCTTCCGCCGCTCGAGGCGCTAGGTCTGGCGGCGCGGATGCTGGAGGCGGACGGCTTCGCGATCGTCGCCCGGAACGAGCGCGGCGACAGCCTCTACCTGCGGCGACCGGACTGCGCCTGGCACCTGCGCGTCTCGAACCACCGGCGCACCGCCAAGCAGCGCGCCCGGCGCTCCGATATCCTCGCGAGCCTCGTCATCGACGGGCCGCGCTCCTCGGATCAGATCGGGAACCTCGTCCGCGAGGCCGTCCGGAACTTCGAGGCCGCCCTGGCGCGGGTGGCGGATCAGGCGTCCGCGGCGGGGTCGCGGAAGTAGGGCTCCACGGTGCCCTTCAGCTTCACCGTCATCGGGTTGCCGGCCCGGTCGAGGGCCTTGCCGGCCGAGAGGCGGACCCAGCCCTCGCTCACGCAGTACTCCTCGACGTTCGTCTTCTCGACGCCCTTGAACCGGACACCGACCCCGCGCTCCAGCACCTTCTCGTCGTAGAACGGGCTGTTCGGGTTGGAAGCGAGGCGGTCGGGGGGCGTGTCGGTCATCGTCCGGATCTCGGATGGTCTTCGTATGGGGCCCCGCCGGTACGGGAATCCGCGCCCGCGCGCAACGCCGCGAGCAGGTCGGCGATCCGCCCACTCTGGAGCAGCGGCACCAGCCGCGTCACCGCGTCGTGCGGGAGGTCCCACCACGCCGCCGCGACGAGCGCCTCCACGGTCGCCGCGTCGAAGCGGTGGCGCACGACCTTGGCCGGGTTGCCCGCCACCACGGCGTAGGCCGGCACGTCGCGGGTCACCACGGCGCGGGCCGCCACCACGGCCCCGTGCCCGACGGTCACTCCCGAGAGGATCATGCAGCCCGATCCGAGCCAGACATCGTGCCCGATCACCACGTCGCCCCGGGAGGCGTGAAAATCCTCCGGCGCCGCGGCGTCCGGGAACAGCCCGCGCATCGCCGCGAACGGATAAGTCGACGCCCAGTCGAGGCGGTGATCGCCGCCGAGCAGGATCTCGACCTTGTCAGCGATGGAACAATAGCGGCCGATCGTCAGCCGCCGCCCGCTCTCCGGGAAGCGGACTTTTGGACGCCCGTACGAATAAGCGCCTATGGAGAACCCGTGGGTCCTCGCCAGCTTGGCGAGGTGGATCCGGGTCTCGTTGTGCGGGTTGCGCCCCCTGCGCAGCCGGTGCAACAGACCGGTCATGACGCGAGCCCGCGCGATGCGCGACCGCGTCGTCCTCGGTGAAAAAGGTGAGCGGGAGCGTGGGCGATGGCCGATAACATGTCCGAGGACCTCAAGGCCGGGGCGCTCGTCTACCACCGCCTGCCCAAGCCCGGGAAGCTAGAGATCCAGGCGACCAAGCCGCTCGGCAACCAGCGCGACCTCGCCCTGGCCTACTCGCCCGGCGTCGCCGCGGCCTGCATGGCGATCCACGACGACCCGCAGCAGGCCGCCGAACTCACGGTGCGCCAGAATCTCGTGGCGGTGCTGTCCAACGGTACGGCCGTGCTCGGCCTCGGCGATATCGGCCCGCTCGCCTCGAAGCCCGTGATGGAGGGCAAGGCCGTCCTGTTCAAGAAGTTCGCCGGCATCGACGTCTTCGACATCGAGGTCGACCAGAAGGACGTGTCGAAGCTCGTCGACGTCGTCTGCGCCCTCGAGCCGACCTTCGGCGGCATCAACCTCGAGGACATCAAGGCGCCCGAGTGCTTCGAGGTCGAGGAGCAGTGCCGGGCCCGGATGAACATCCCGGTCTTCCACGACGACCAGCACGGCACCGCCATCATCGTGGCCGCCGCCGTCCTCAACGGCCTGGAACTCGCCGGCAAGAACCTGTCCGACGTCCGGATCGTCACGTCCGGCGCCGGCGCGGCGGCTCTGGCCTGCCTCAACCTCCTCGTGTCGCTCGGGGCGACCCGCGAGAACATCACGGTCACCGACATCAAGGGCGTCGTCTACAAGGGCCGCGCCGAGCTGATGGACCGGTGGAAGGACATCTACGCCCAGGAGACCGACAAGCGGACGCTCGCCGAGGTGATCCCGGGGGCGGACGTGTTCATCGGCCTGTCGGCCGGCGGCGTGCTCAAGCCCGAGTACCTGAAGGAGATGGCCGAGAAGCCGCTGATCATGGCGCTCGCCAACCCCTACCCGGAGATCATGCCGGATCTGGCCGAGAAGGAGCGGCCGGACGCCATGATCTGCACCGGCCGGTCGGACTTCCCGAACCAGGTCAACAACGTCCTGTGCTTCCCCTACATCTTCCGCGGGGCGCTCGATGTCGGCGCCCACAAGATCAACGAGGAGATGAAGAAGGCCGCCGTCAAGGCGATCGCGGGCCTGGCCCACGAGACCACCTCGGACGTGGTCGCCCGCGCCTACGGCGGCGAGGCCCGGCCGTTCGGACCGAAATCCCTGATCCCGAGCCCCTTCGACCCGCGCCTGATCCTGCGCATCGCCCCGGCGGTGGCCAAGGCCGCGATGGATTCCGGCGTCGCCGGCCGGCCGCTCCCGGACCTCGACGCCTATGTCGAGAGCCTCGACCGGTTCGTGCACCGGTCCGGCCTGATCATGAAGCCGCTGTTCTCGAAGGCGAAGGCCGAGCCCAAGCGCGTGATCTACGCCGAGGGCGAGGACGAGCGCGTGCTCCGCGCCGTCCAGGCGATCGTCGAGGACAAGGTCGCCCTGCCGATCCTGGTCGGCCGGCCGCGGGTGGTCGAGACCCGCCTGAAGCGCTTCGGCCTGTCGATGGTGCACGGCCGCGACTTCGAGCTGATCGATCCCGAGGACGATCCCCGCTACCGCGCCTACGTCCAGACCTATCTGGAAGTCGCCGGTCGTCGCGGCATCACGCCGGACGCGGCCCGGACCCTGGTCCGCACCAACAACACGGTGATCGGCGCCATCGCGGTCCGCCGCGGCGAGGCCGACGCGCTGATCTGCGGCCTTGAGGGCCGCTTCGAGACGCGCCTGCGCATCATCCGCGACGTGATTGGGCTCGCGCCGGGCGTGGAGCAGTGCGCCGCGATGAGCCTCGTGGTGACGCATAACGGCGCCTACTTCCTGGCCGACACCCATGTCCGCCAGAACCCCACGGCCGAGGAGATCGCCGACGTGGCGCAGGCCTGCGCCAGCCACGTCAGCCGGTTCGGGATGACGCCGAAGATCGCGCTCCTCAGCCACTCGGATTTCGGCCAGTCGGATTCGCCCTCCGCGATGAAGATGCGCGACGCCCTCGCGCTCCTGCACACGCGGAATCCCGAGCTGCAGGTCGACGGCGAGATGCAAGCCGATTCCGCCCTCAACGAGATGGTGCGCGAGCGCGTCCTGCCGGGCTCGCGCCTCAAGGGCGCGGCCAACGTCCTGATCTTCCCGAACCTCGACGCCGCCAACATCGCCTTCCAGTTCGCGAAGGTGCTGGCGGACGCGCTGCCGGTCGGCCCGCTCCTGATCGGCCCGGCCAAGCCCGCCCACATCCTGACGCCGTCGGTGACGGCGCGCGGCATCGTCAACGTCACGGCCGCCGCCGTGGTCGAGGCCCAGGCGGACGAGGCCGTCGCGCGCGCCGAGGAGGGCGGCGTCGGCATGCTCTCGGAGTGAGGGGCGCCCGTCGGCGGCCGCCAGCGTGGCCGTCGATTTGCTTGCCCGCCCCGGGACCACGAAACCACCGGGAGACGACGCGATGTGCGCGGGCGACGATCCAACCTGCCACGCCTTCGAGGAGCACCGCCGCCGGTTCCGGCGGGATCTCGAGCCTGAGCGGCGCGCCTTCCTGAGGAGCGGCTTCGCGGCGACCGGCGCCGCGGCCGCGGCCCTCGCGGCCGGCGGTCCGTCGCTCGTGAGCCCGGCCCTGGCCCAGGCGAGCGGCGCCAAGATCGCCGCCACGGCGCATTACCACCTGCCGGCGAATGCCGAGACGGTCCACTGGGGCTTCTTCAGCCGCAGCCTCAAGCCCAAGGTCGAGATCGGCTCGGGCGACTTCGTCACGATCGAGACGCTCACCCACCAGGCGAGCGACGATGCCGAGCGCATGATCCAGGGCGATCCGGGCGCCGAGAGCGTCTATCTCTGGACCAAGGACAAGATGGGCGTCTCGCCCCGCGGGGCCGGCGCCATGGACGCCAAGGTCGGCCCCGGCGGCGGCCTCGGCGTGCACATCTGCACCGGCCCGGTGGCGATCCGCGGCGCCGAGCCCGGCGACGTCCTGGAGGTGCGGATCCTCGACGTCGCCCCCCGCCCCTGCGCCAATCCCAGGTACAAGGGACTGGCCTTCGGCAGCAATGCGGCGGCGTGGTGGGGCTACCACTACAACGACCTGATCACCGGCGATAAACCCCGGGAGGTCGTGACCATCTACGAGGTCGACGCCACCGGCGAGCGCGACTGGGCCCGGGCGGTCTACAGCTTCCGCTGGCCCGGCGTGACCGACCCGTTCGGCGTCTCCCACCCGACCATCGACTATCCCGGCCTGCCGGTGGACCACACGAAGACCCAGAAGACCTTCGAGGTCCTGAAGGGCATCCGCGTGCCGATCCGGCCGCATTTCGGCACGATGGGCGTGGCGCCCGCCGAGGCCGACCGGGTGAACACGATCCCGCCGAGCTACACCGGCGGCAACATCGACAACTGGCGGATCGGCAAGGGCGCGACCCTCTACTACCCGGTGGCGGTGCCGGGCGCCCTGTTCTCCGTGGGCGATCCCCACGCCAGCCAGGGCGATTCCGAACTATGCGGCACCGCGATCGAGTGCTCGCTCACCGGCACCTTCCAATTCATCCTGCACAAGAAGGCGGACCTGCCCGGCACGCCGCTGGAGGCGCTCGACTTCCCGATGATCGAGACCCGGGACGACTGGGTTCTGTCCGGCTTCAGCTATCCGAACTACCTGCGCGACCTCGGCCCGGACGCCCAGAGCGCGATCTTCCAGAAATCCTCGATCGACCTCGCCATGCGCGACGCCTTCCGGAAGATGCGCCAGTTCCTGATGCACGCGAAGGGCCTCACCGAGGACGAGGCGATCTCGCTGATGTCGGTCGCGGTCGATTTCGGGATCACGCAGGTCGTGGACGGCAACTGGGGCGTCCACGCCGTGGTCAAGAAGGCGATCTTCTCCGATCGCGTCGCCTGACGGCGGACCCGGTCACGCGGCCTTCGCGGCTCCGGTCATCGTCATGAGGCCGGCGATGACCCGGTAGGTCTCGGTCCAGGCTTCCCGGACCTCCGGCGTGAAGTCCGGGCCGAGCCTCTGCTCCAGGGTCCAGAGCAGCGCCGCCCCGACCGCCTCGAAATGCGCCTGCAGCGCGCCGTAGCCGACGTGCCGGTCCCCGAGATCGCGCACGGCGGCGACGAGGGCCTCCGGCTTGTCGAGGTTGGCCACCGCCAGTGCCAGCATGGCGACGAGTTTGCGCTTCTGCGCGGTCATGTCGTCCGGGAAGAGCGACCGGACCTGCGGCGCGATGTCGAACAGGCGTCCGTAGAACAGCTCTGCCGCGGTGTCGCCGAGCGCCTGCACCGTCGCGAAGCTGCGCTGCACGATCGCGACCTGGGCGGCGGAGACCGCGTAGGACACGCGAACGCTCGCCAGGAACCGTTCGACCTCGGCGGTCAGACGGTCCGACTGGTCCGACAGGGCGGAGGCCGCCGCGAGAACCTGGCTCGCGGCCAGGCCGGTGCCCTCCGCCGCCTGCGCGACGCCGGTCATGGTCGTGGTGACCTCGCCTGTGCCGGCGGCCGCCTGCCCGACGTTGCGGACGATCTCCTGGGTCGCCGCACCCTGTTCCTCGACGGCCGCCGCGATCGTGGTCGCTGCCCCGTTGATCTCGCGGATCCGCGCGGTGATCGCCGCGATGGCCTCCACCGCCTGCCCGGTGGACGCCTGCACCTGCGCGATCTGACCGGAGATCTCGTCGGTGGCCTTGGCGGTCTGCGCGGCGAGGGCCTTCACCTCGGAAGCCACCACCGCGAAGCCGCGGCCGGCCGCGCCCGCGCGGGCCGCCTCGATGGTGGCGTTGAGCGCCAGCAGGTTGGTCTGCTCGGCGATCGACGAGATCAGCCCTACGACGGCACCGATCTGGTCCACGGCGCTGCTCAGGTCCTGGACGCGCGCGGCGGTCCGGTCGGCCTCGGCCGCGGCTCTCTGCGCGAGATCCGCCGACCCGTCGGCCTGCCGCCCGATCTCCTGGACGGAGGTGCCGAGCTCCTCCGCGGCCGCCGCCACGGTGTTGACGTTGCTCGAGGCCCGCTCGGCGGCGGCCGCGACCGCCGTCGACTGCCCGGCCGTCTGGGTGGCCGTCACGGTCATCGTCTGCGCCGTGACCTGCAGGGCGTTGGCCGAGGACGCGACCGAGCCGATCATGCCTCCGACGGCCTCCTCGAACCGCTGCGCCATCTGGCGCAGGCTGTCCCGGCGCTGGTCGTCGGCGTCCAGCCGCGCCCGCTCGGCCCCGGCCTCGAGGTCGCGCGTGCGGATCAGATTGTCCCGGAAGGCCTGCACGGCCACCATGATCGGCGCGAACTCGTTCCGGTACGCTCGCACCGGGACGGCGACGGCGGTGTCGCCCCCCGTCAGCGCGCGCATCGCGGTGGCGATGATCCGGAGGGGGCGCAGCACGCCCCCGAACAGAGCCATGAGGCCCAGCCCGACGAGCAGCAGGACGGCCAGCAGCGCCGCGGCACTGTGCAGGAGAACGCCGTCCGCCTCCGCGGCGAGGCTCTCGGCCCGCGCCACCATCTCGGCGAGGGCGGCATTGGCGAGATCGACGATCGTCATCTGCTCGACGCTGTTTCGCTTGCGGAGGTCCTGGAACGCGATGGGGGACGCGCGATGCTGGCTCAGGGCGTCGAAGATCGCGCGCGCCGCCTCCGCCGCCTCGCCCTCGAAATTGCTGCGCTTGGCCTTCTCGAACGCGGACCGCACGGCGTCCGAGCTCTGGGCGGCGGCCTCGCTGGTGCTCGACCACGCCGACTGGACCCGCGCCCGCTCCTCGGCCGCCGCCACGGTCTCAGGCAGCGACCACGACGTTCCCGCCGCCAGCGAGGTCTGCACGCGCAGGGCGACGTTCCCGATCGCGACACGGGTCGCCCAGGCGGACCGCTTGAGGACGAGGTAGTGCTGCAGGACGGCGTCGGAGCGCGGAATAGCCGAATCCACGGCGTCCGTGGTCGCCGTCAGCGCGTCGAGAAGTTCCTGAAAGGCCGTCAGCACGGCGGGCAGCAGCGCCGGGTCCCGCTTCGGCTTCGGTACGCGCAGGGCTTCATCGATCCGGGGGCGGAGCAGGTTCACGGCGTCCTGAGCCGCGTTGAGCCTCGCCATCGTCGCCGTCACGGAGGGCAGATCCCGGTTCCGCAGCAGGTCCTGAACGCTCGCGAAGCCCGCGACCATCGCGTCCCGGTTCGTCGCGTAGGCCTTCAGGCTCTCCGGGTCGGCGGACGCATCCCCGCCCAGGGCGAGCGCTGCCCCTCGCTCGAGGCGTGTCGGCAGGATCGTCCCGAGCAGCTGGCGACTGGCGCGGGTCAGCGTGACCGCGTCCCGGGCCTGTCGCGCCTGAAGCCGCGCGTCGAGCAGAGCATTCCCCGCGTAGGCCAGTAACATCATCGCCATGGCGAGTATCGTCGTGCACATGACGACTCGAATCGAGACGTAGCCAAGCCATCTCATCGCGTGAACAATCCGATGTGCGAGTGGGATCTGCGTGTTGCTCGCATCATAGGGCGAACGGCGCGCGCGTTCACGCTGCCGCTCGGCAGTGTTCGACAGTCTATCGCGCCGACATATTTTGCGGGCGGCGCGCTCTATTCCGGATTCAGAGGAGAATCGACATCAACCATTAAAAAAGTTGGGTTCGTGAATTAAGCCGGCGTTACCGCGGCGATCTCGGTCGGCAGGCGCACGCTCACCGTTCCGGCGGCGTGCGGTGAGCGCCGGTGCGACGGTCACGAGGCCGCCGTCGGCCCCGGGACGCGTGAGCTCTCCCGCGCGACGGGCCCGGGCCATCGTGCGAGACCGGACCGCGGCGAAGAGCGAGGCCCTGCCCGGGTTCGGCGCACGCGCCGCGCGGATCAGGGCGCGTCGTCCGCGAGCTCGACCCGCCCGTCTAGGCCGATGATGCGCCCGAGGCCGCGGACGCGGTTCAGCAGGCGGTCTCCGTTCAGGGCTTCCCAGTCCCGCGGCAGGCGCAGCACCACCCGCCCCTCCTCGACGGTGAGCGGCGCCCGTCCGAGGGCGCCGTCCATGCCGGCCGAGATCGGGAAGGCGATCCGGAGCAGGGCGCCCAGGAGGCGGGCGCGCTCGAACAGGCGCGGACCGGCCACGCTCCGGAGCATCGGGTTCGCCTTCTCGGGGGCCAGGCCGGTGTGCCTCAGGGACACCGCCAGGGCGAGATAGGCCCGGCCTGGATGATCCACGCCGACGAACGCGGCATTCTGGATCACCGCGATGCTCTGCTCACCGCGGTAATCCGGATGCGCCCGCCAGCCGACGTCGGACAGC
This sequence comes from Methylobacterium sp. D53M, assembly GCF_053345625.1. NCBI lineage: Bacteria > Pseudomonadati > Pseudomonadota > Alphaproteobacteria > Hyphomicrobiales > Methylobacteriaceae > Methylobacterium > Methylobacterium sp. D53M. The sequence continues at coordinate 609,505 of NZ_JBKFAL010000001.1, read as the reverse complement.
AGGCAGCCGGCGTGCCGCAGACGGCGCTCGTCGGTGGTCTCGTGGCCGTCCAGGGTCGCGACGAACCGGTCCGTCCAGGTGATCAACTCCTCGCCGTGGCGGGGCGAGCGCGCGCGCAGAACGTTGAATTCCGACGCCGAGGCCAGCAGCGGATCGATCAGACGGGTGTCGCGGTCGAGCTGCTCGAACAGCAGGCCCTCGCGCACGCCCGATGCCGAGATCGCCACCTCGCGGGGGCGCCCGACCCGGATGATCTCCTCGAGGACGACGGCGCCGTAGGCGAGGAGCGGGCGCCGCGCCTCGGAGATCGCGTCGACGTCCTGCAGCAGCGCCACGTCGGTCTGCTCGACGACCTGCAGGAAGCTGAGTTCGTCTGTGGGCTCCACCGTGTAGCCGTGCATGACGTGGACGGGGTAGCCGCGGGCCGCCTGATGGAGCCGCGCGATGGCCCGCCACGTGCCGCCGACCGCGTAGAAGGTCCGCCCGCGCAGGGTCTCGAGCTGCGGGGCGGCCTTGCGCATGTACTCGCGGACGATCTTGGCGGCCTTCTTGACCGAGCCGCCGGACAGGTCCTGCAGGGCGAGGCCGCCGAGGGGCATGGTCACCCCCTGTCCGACCACCGCCCCGCGGACGTCCACGAGCTCCAGCGAGCCGCCGCCCATGTCGCCCACGACGCCGTTCGGCGCGTGGAATCCCGAGACCACGCCGAGGGCCGACAGCTCGGCCTCGCGCCGTCCGGAGAGGAGCTGGATCTCCTGGCCACAGGCCGCCTCGGCGGCCCGGAGAAAGTCTGGACCGTTCTCGGCGTCCCGCGCCGCCGCCGTGGCGAGGACGTAGACCTGCCTGACGCGCATCGTCTGGCACAGCACCCGGAACCGCGCCAGGGCGGCGAGTGCGCGCGTCACCGCCTCCTCGTTCAGGCGGCCGGTCGTCAGGACGTTGCGGCCCAGGCCGCAGAGCACCTTCTCATTGTAGAGCGGCGTCGGCGCCCGGGTCAGTCCGTCGTACGCGACGAGGCGGACCGAGTTGGAGCCGATGTCGATGATCGCCACAGGATGGCGCGCGGTGCTGTCGATCGCCTCCGCGTCGTGCGCGAGGGTGAGGTTGGCAAGAGGGCTGCCCAAACGTCCGAGTCCTTCATCAGCCCGGCGCGCCTGCCGGCGCGCCGTGCGGGAGGTTTAGCCCAGCGACGCCGCGCAGCGAAACTCAGCTGCGTTGGGCGCGGCGGCTCAGCGCCCGCGGACTCGACTTCTTCGAGGCCTTGCCGCGCCCCGAGAGGCTGGGATTGGTCATGAAATACTTGTGGGCGTTGAACGGCTCCTCGCCCTCGGCGGGCTGGATCCGCTCGCAGCCGCCCGAGGCGAGGAGCCGCCAGCTCTGGCGGTTGTCGAGCAGGTTGGCCAGCATGATCTGGTCGAGCACCTGCTGATGCACCGTCGGGTTGGTGATCGGCAGCAGCGCCTCGACGCGGCGGTCGAGGTTCCGGCTCATCAGGTCGGCGGAGGAGATGTAGACCGTCGCCTTGGGGTGCGGCAGCCCGACGCCGTTGCCGAAGGCGTAGATGCGCCCGTGCTCCAGGAAGCGCCCGACGATCGACTTCACCCGGATCGTCTCCGACAGCCCGGGAATGCCCGGGCGCAGGCAGCAGATGCCGCGAACCACGCAGTCGATCTGAACCCCGGCCGCCGAGGCGTCGTAGAGCGCGTCGATGATCTGACTGTCGACCAGGGAGTTGCACTTGATCCAGATCGCGGCCGGACGCCCGGCCTTCGCGTGGGCGACCTCCGCCTCGATGTGCTCCAGGAGGCGGTTCTTCAGGGTCAGTGGCGAGACCGCCATGCGCTCCAGCTCGGCCGGCTCGGCGTAGCCGGTGATGAAGTTGAAGATCCGCGACACGTCGCGCGCGATCGCGGGATCGGCCGTGAAGAACGACAGGTCCGTGTAGATGCGCGCGGTGATCGGGTGGTAGTTGCCGGTGCCGACGTGGCAGTAGGTGACGAGCCTGTCGCCTTCCCGCCGGACCACCAGCGACAGCTTGGCGTGGGTCTTCAGCTCGACGAAGCCGAACACCACCTGCGCGCCGGCCTTCTCGAGGTTGCGCGCCCAGCGGATGTTGGCCTCCTCGTCGAAGCGCGCCTTCAGCTCCACGAGGGCGGTGACGGACTTGCCGAGTTCCGCGGCCTCGGCGAGGGCCGCCACGATCGGCGAGTTGGACGAGGTACGGTAGAGCGTCTGCTTGATCGCGACCACGTTCGGGTCACGGGCGGCCTGCGCGAGGAACTGCACCACCGAATCGAAGGATTCGTAGGGGTGGTGGACGATGAAGTCCTTCTGCCGGATCGCCGCGAACACGTCGCCGCCGCTCTCGCGGATGCGCTCCGGGAAGCGCGGGTTGTAGGGCTTGAACTTCAGGTCGGGCCTGTCGATGCCGACGACCTGGGACAGCTCGTTCAGGGCCAGCATGCCCTCCACGAGGAAGATCGCGTCCGCGGCGATCTCCAGTTCGTCGGCGACGAAGCTGCGCAGATCCTCCGACATGCCCGCCTCGACCTCGAGACGGATCACGACGCCGCGCCGCCGCTGCTTCAGCGCCGTCTCGAAATGCAGGACGAGGTCCTCCGCCTCCTCCTCGATCTCCAAGTCGGAATCGCGGACCACGCGGAACGCGCCGCTGCCCTTGACGAGGTAGCCCGGGAAGAGCCGCCCGGTGAACATCCCGATCACCTGCTCGATGGTGATCAGGCGCGCGGCCGTCTCGCTGTCGCTCACCGGCAGGCGCACGAAGCGGTCGATGACGCCCGGCAGCCGGATCAGCGCGCGCAGCAGCCGGCCGTCCTTCGGTCGCACCAGCATCAGCGCGATGGTCGTGCCGAGATTCGGGATGAACGGGAACGGGTGGGCCGGATCGATCGCCAGCGGCGTCAGGACCGGGAAGACGTGGTTGAGGAAGTACTCCTCCAGCCACGCCGCCTGCTCGGCCGTGAGGGCCGCGGGCTCGACGATGTCGATGTCGCTCGTGTGCAGCTCCGTGCGCAGTTCCCGCCAGCGGGCCTGCTGGTCGGCGGCGAGGCGCGACACCTCGGCGCCGATCCGGACGAGTTGCTCGGACGGCGACAGGCCGTCCTGCGACGGGACCGTGATCCCCGCCCGGACCTGATCGATGAGGCCGGCGACGCGGACCATGAAGAATTCGTCGAGGTTGTTGGCCGAGATCGACAGGAAGCGGAGGCGCTCCAGGAGCGGGTGGTTGGGGTTCGACGCCTCTTCCAGCACCCGCCGGTTGAACTGCAGCCAGGACAGCTCGCGGTTCACGTACCGCTCCGGTGAGTGGCGCAGGGTTCGCCCGGCCTCCACCACCGGCTCGCGGGCCGCGCCGACCGGCGGCTCCGCGGGAGTCGCGGCCGCCGCGGCCGGCCACTCGTCGGTGGCGTCCGGAATGGCTTCCGCCGGAGCCGCCGCCCCCGCGACCGGATCGGCCTGCAGGCGCTTGGGCGCGACCGCCCGCCGCGTCGCCGGACTGGCCGTCGCGCGCCGACGGGGCTCGGGCGCCTCATCGGCGGCGTCGCGGTCCACGGGCTTCTGCGTCGATTCCATCCCGGATCCCTGTCTCTGCTCCTCGCGGCGGCGGAGCGTGTATCACCCTAGACCGGCGCCCTTCACGACAGTTTCGTGACGGCCACTGCATTCCTCCTTCAGGCGTTCGGGTCCGGCTCGTCCTCCAGCCCCATGCGCCGCAGGACGGCCAGCGCGAGCGGCCGGCTGATGCGGCGGCCGCGCCCGAGGGCGTCGCGGTCGAGCTCGGCGACGACGTCGCGGGCGCGGCCCAGCGACCGGTCGATCCGCAGGGCCAGCGCCTCGATGACACCGAGATCGACCACCAGCTGCCGGTCGACGAACAGCTTGACCAGGACGGCACGCAGGAGCGCGTCGTCCGGCGCCTCGATGGCGATGCGCGGCGCGAGGCGAAGCCGCGAGCGCAGATCCGGCGTCGTGAGGCCGAGGGCGTCGATACCCGTGGCGCTGGTCAGCAGAACCGGGGAGCCCCGCTCGCGGGCGCGGTTGAGCAGATGGAACAGCGCCGCCTCGTCGCGCCGCTCCGCCCGGTCGATGTCCTCCACGACCAGCGCCCCGTTGGAGACGAGGTGCTGGACCGCGTCGGCACCCAGCTCGGCGGCCGGGAGGGTCCAGGCATGGGCCCGCTCGGCCCAGATCGCCGCGAGGTGGCTCTTGCCGCTGCCGGAGGGGCCGGTGAGGACCAAGACGCTGTCGGGCCAGTCCGGCCACGCCTCGATCAGCGCGTAGGCGGCCTCGTTGGCCGGTCCGACGAGGAAATCCTCGCGCCCGTAGCGGGGGTCGAGCGGCAGGTCGAAGGCCAGCTGCTTGGGTGGGGCGTTCTCGCGCATAGGCCGCTCAGGATCATCCCGCGCCCGCGGAGGTCAAGGCCGAAGCGTCCTTGCCCTCGTGCTCGATCAGGATCGGCTGCCCGGCGTGGTAGAGGCGGCTCTCCAGGTAGCGGGCCAGGGCGAAGCGGACCAGCACGCCGATCGAGGCCGCGATCGGGACGGCGAGCAGCAGCCCGACGAAGCCGAACAGCGTTCCGAAGGCGAGCAGGGCGAACATCAGCCAGACCGGGTGCAGCCCCGTGGAATCGCCGACGAGCTTCGGCGAGATGACGTTGCCCTCCAGGAACTGGCCGACGAGGAAGACGGCGACGGTCAGGCCGAGATGCAGCCAATCTCCGGAGGGCCAGAACTGGACGAGCGCGACGCCCACGGAGAGCATGAAGCCGGTGAGCGTGCCGACGTAGGGGATGAAGGTCAGGAACCCGGCGATCAGGCCGATCAGCACGCCGAAGTTGAGGCCAACCAGCCAGAGGCCGACGGCGTAGAAGCTGCCCAGGATGAGGCAGACCAGGGTCTGGCCGCGGACGTAGCCGGTGACCGCTCCGTCGATCTGGCGCGCCAGCTCGCGCACCGTCGCCCGGTGCCGGGGCGGCACCCAGCCGTCGATGGCGGCGACCATCCGGTCCCAGTCGACGAGGATGTGGAAGGCGACGACCGGCGTCACGACCAGCAGGGAGGCGATCGAGATCAGCGCCTGGCTGCCCGACCAGAGCGATTTCAGGAAGGCCAGGAGCCACGTGCCAGCCTGGGTGGCGAGCGTCCCCACGGAGGATTGCAGCTCGTTGAGGACGTTCGCGCCGCCGACGCGCTCGAGCAGGGTCCCGGACCGCTCGGCGATGATCGCCTGGAGCCGCGACACCATTCCGGGCAGCGCGTTGACGAGCGCCACGACCTGGTTGGCCGTGAGCGGGATCAGGATCAGCAGCGTCACGACGAGGACGACGACGAACAGCGCCAGGATCAGCAGGCTCGCCGCCAGCCGCCCAAGGCCGAGCCGCTCCAGCCGGTCTGCCAGGGGATCGAGGAGGTAGGCCAGCGTGATGCCGGCCACGAACGGCAGCATCACCTCCCGCAGGAGGTAGACGATCAATCCCAGGGCCACGACAGCGGCCAGCCCGATCACAGCCCGTGCGCGCACGATGACGCTCCCCCCAGCAGCACACCACGCCAGCGGGCAGAGTGGGTATGCGGAGCGCGCCGATCAAGGCGCCGCCGGCACGACTCGCGCGGCGCGCGGGAAGCCGCTAGAGCGGGGCCAGTATTCAGCGAGGTGGCGCGGGCATGACGGCCAAGGACGGCAACGAGCCGAAGACGGGGCTGACCTACGCGGCGGCGGGCGTCGATATCGATGCCGGCAACGCTATGGTCGAGACGATCAAGCCGCTGGTGCGCTCGACCCGGCGCCCGGGCGCCGACGCCGAGATCGGCGGGTTCGGCGGCCTGTTCGACCTGAAGGCCGCGGGCTTCCGCGACCCGATCCTGGTCGCGGCTAACGACGGCGTCGGCACCAAGGTGAAGATCGCCATCGAGACCGGCCGCCACGACACGATCGGCATCGACCTCGTGGCGATGTGCGTGAACGACATCATCGTCCAGGGCGCCGAGCCGCTGTTCTTCCTCGACTACTACGCGACCGGTAAGCTGGTCCCCGGCGTCGGCGCCGACATCGTGCGCGGCATCGCCGAGGGCTGCCGGCAGGCCGGCTGCGCGCTGATCGGCGGCGAGACCGCCGAGATGCCGGGCCTCTACGACGGGTCCGACTACGACCTCGCGGGCTTCTCCGTCGGCGCCGCCGAGCGCGGCGCCCTGCTGCCGCGGCCCGGCATCCGGCCCGGCGACGTCGTGCTCGGCCTGCCCTCCTCCGGCGTCCATTCCAACGGCTTCTCGCTGGTCCGCCGGATCGTCGCGAAGACGGGTCTCGGCTGGGACGCGCCGGCCCCGTTCGCCCCGGGCCGCAGCCTCGGCGAGGCGCTGCTGGAGCCGACCCGGATCTACGTGAAGCCGCTGCTCGCGGCTTTGGGCGCCACCGACGGGATCCGGGCGCTCGCCCACATCACGGGCGGCGGCTTCCCCGACAACCTTCCCCGGGTCCTGCCGGACGAAGTCGGCATCGCCGTCGACCTCGATGCCGTGACCCCGTCGCCGGTCTTCGGCTGGCTCGCCCGCGAGGGCGGCGTCGCCGAGGCCGAGATGCTGCGGACCTTCAACTGCGGGATCGGCATGGTGGTGATCGCCGCCGCCGACGCGGTCGACGACGTCGACGAGGCCCTGACCCGGGCCGGCGAGACCCCGGTCCGCCTCGGACGGATCACGGCGCGCGGCCCCGAGCCGGTGACCTTCAGCGGCCGCCTCGCCCTGTGATGGCGTCCGCCCGCAAGACCCGCGTCGCGATCCTCATCTCGGGGCGCGGCTCGAACATGCTGGCGCTGCTGGAAGCCGCGAAGGATCCCGCCTTCCCGGCCGAGATCGTGCTGGTCCTGTCGAACCGCCCGGAGGCCGCCGGCCTCGCCCGGGCAGCCGAGGCCGGCATCCCGACGCAGGCCATCGATCACCGGGCCTTCGCCGACCGGGCCGGTTTCGACGCCGCCCTCGACGCGGCGCTGCGCGCGGCGGATGTCGACCTCGTCTGCCTCGCGGGCTTCATGCGGATCCTGACGACCGACTTCGTCGCGTCCTGGGCCGGCCGGATGCTCAACATCCACCCTTCGCTCCTGCCCCTGTTCAAGGGCACCCACACGCACCGGCAGGCGCTGGACGCGGGCGTGCGCCTGCACGGCTGCACGGTCCACTTCGTCGTGCCGGAACTCGACGCCGGACCGATCGTCGCCCAGGCCGCGGTCCCGGTCCGCCAGGACGACGATCCCGACAGCCTCGCCGACCGCGTGATCGTGCAGGAGCGGCGGCTCTACCCCGCGGTGCTCGCCCTGGTGGCGGGCGGCCGCGCCCGTCTGGACGGCGATCGCGTCGTGATCGACGAGAGGGCGCCAGACGGCGCTCTGTTCAGCCTCTAGGCGGCGGTTGCACGGGCGTTTCCGTCCGCGCGAGCGGGGCGCCGCGATCCGGCCGCGCCACGCTCGCCATGTTCCGCCCCCGGGGCTGCTCCGCCGACGAAGACGGTGCGCGGACCCGGAGGCCTTCGAAGCTCTGGGCGCTCAGACCGGGCGCTGGAGCTTGCAGCTGTCCAGGGCCGAGAGCGCCTTAGCGCGGGCGGTGTCGTTGAAGTAGCCGGTGGTCCGGTAGGCCTCGATCTCGGAGGCGTCGAGGCTGCGCAGCGTCTGCCGCGCGTAGCAGCCGCAGGGGCGCTCCAGGGAGGCCTCGCTGGCGCTGGTCATGCGGGCCTGGACGACCGTGCAGGCGTGGCGCACGCGGCCCTCGAGGTTGGTCTTGCTGGCGGTCTTGAGAGCGGGGTCCGGCTCGTACTGCTGGAACGGGGCCGAGGATCCGCCCGCGAGGGCGGCGGTCGCGCCGAGGGCGAACAGGCCGGTCGCGATCAGCAGGGGCAGGCGGCGCATCGTCATGGTCGGGGTCGTCCGGGGGCTGAGATTGGCTAAGCTCGGCCGTTGGACGCTCCCGGGCTCCGTCCCGTCAAGGACGACCCGGTCACACAGGGCGGCATTCCCGGCGCCGCCGGGTACGGGGCGCGCGAATGGCGGGTCGGTGTGCCCAACCCGCCACCGCGCGTCGCCTCGCCTCAGGCGGCGATGTCGGAATCCTTGAAGAACTGCGCGATCTCGAGCTTGGCGTTCTCGGCGCTGTCGGAGCCGTGGACGGTGTTCTCGCCGACGGACTCGGCGAACTTCTTGCGGATCGTGCCCTCGGCGGCCTGGGCCGGGTTCGTGGCACCCATCACCTCACGGTACTTGGCGACGGCGTTCTCGCCCTCGAGGACCTGAACCACCACCGGGCCGGAGGTCATGAAGGTCACGAGCTCGCCGAAGAACGGGCGCTCCTTGTGCACCTCGTAGAACTTCTCGGCCTGCTCCTTGGTCATGCGGATGCGGCGCTGGCCGACGATGCGCAGGCCGGCCTCCTCGATGACGGCGTTGACCGCGCCGGTCAGGTTCCGCCGCGTCGCGTCGGGCTTCAGGATCGAGAAGGTGCGCTCGGTGGCCATGGTGCGTCCGGTCTGTCTGTGGAAAAAATCTGCGGCGCGCCGGCGATCCGGACACGCCGCGGCAGCGAGAATTTCGCTTCGGCGCCGGGCTTATAGCGGGCGCCCCCCGGTGCCTCAAGCGGCCCGGCGCGCCCGGGCGGGGCAAGCGCGGCCGTGGCTCTGCCGCAACACCGCCGAAAAATCGCCCGATTGCGGCGGCTCAGTCGCGCACCAACCGACTTCGTCCACCCCTCGGGCGCCGGCGACGCCCCAATCCCGGAGACGAACCATGCGACTCGCTCTCAGCGCCAGCCTGCTTCTCGCCGGCCTCACCGCCGCCTCCGCCGACACGGGCAAGGATCCGTCCGGCACCTGGCTCACCGGCGACGGCCGCGCCAAGATCCGGATCGACCGCTGCGGCCCCGGCCAGAAGCTGGTCTGCGGCAAGGTCGTCTGGCTCAAGACGCCGACCTTCGACAACGGCGCCCCGCGCACCGACCTCAAGAATCCCGACCCGAAGAAGCGCGCCCGTCCGGTGATCGGTCTCCAGCTGATCGAAGGTCTGAAGCCGGACGACGCGAAGTTCACCGGCGAGCTCTACAATATCGAGGAAGGCAAGATCTACACGGTCAGCCTCGAGCGGGAGAGCGAGGCCGAGCTCAACGTGTCGGGCTGCATGCTCAAGATCCTGTGCGGGTCGCAGACCTGGACCCGCGTGCCGGACGTGAACCAGCAGGCCGCCAACAAGAACTGAGCTTCGTCAGATCGCCGCGAGGCCGCGCTGCACCGCCGGCCTCGCCAGGATGCTCTCGAGCCACCGGGCGACGTTCGGGAGGGTGTCGATGTCGACACCCTGCTTGAAGTTGAGCTTCGCCCAGGTGAACGTCGCGATGTCGGCGACGGAGTAGTCCTCGGCCAGGAAGGCGCGCCCCTCGAGGCGCCGCTCCAGCACGCCGTAGAGGCGCTTGGCCTCGGCGGTGAACCGGTCGATCGCGTAAGGCAGCTTCTCGGGCGCATAGATCTTGAAGTGATGCGTCTGCCCGAGCATCGGCCCGAAGCCCGCCACCTGCCAGAACAGCCATTCGTCGACCGCCACGCGGGCGCGCTCGTCGGTCGGGTAGAACTGCCCGGTCTTCCGGCCGAGATACTGCAGGATCGCGCCTGATTCGAAGACCGAGATCGGCAGTCCGCCCGGACCGTCCGGATCGACGATGGCCGGGATCTTGTTGTTGGGCGAAATCGCCAGGAAGTCGGGCGCGAACTGCTCGTTCTTCGCGATGTCCACGGGAACGATGCGATAGGGGAGCCCGCACTCCTCCAGCATAATCGGGATCTTCCAGCCGTTCGGCGTACTCCATGTGTGGACGTCGATCGGCCGCCCGGACACCGCTGCCATGCTCTGCCTGCTCCTGGACCCGATCGTCGGCGGCGCGGTGGTCCTCCGCCGTTTCCGAATTGCCCCGGCAGTGAAGACGATTTCCCGGCCGCGCTCAAGGGCACCGCGCCCGTAGACGCGGTCGCACGGCGAAGCTGCGCCGGGGCTGGCGGCGGCGGCGCGGCCGGGCTTGCCGGCGCCGCGGGAGAGCGGCGAGATTGCGGCTCGGGCGCCGGAACGGCGCCCGAGGGGGAACATCCGATGATCGATCGTCTCGTCAGGATCGCGGTCCTGTCCGTGCCGCTGCTCGCCGCCTGCCCGGCTCTCGCCAAGGAGCCACCCGCCAAGGAATCACCCGCCAAGGAGGCACCCACGAAGGCGCCGCCCGTCGCCGAGGCGCCGGCCGCCAGGGCGCCGAGCGCGGGCCAGTCCGCCGCCCGCGATCGCCAGAAGACCTGCGGCACCGAGTGGCGCGCCCTGACCGACGCGCAGAAGGCGGCGCAGGGACCGAAGTGGCCGCAGTACTGGAGCAAGTGCAACAAGCGCCTGAAAGGTGGCGACAAGGCCTGATCGGCTAGAACCGCGGGGCGTTCCGTTCGTTCGAACATCCGCGGCGGGTTGGCAGGAGGCACGAGGCGATGACGGACCCTTCTCCGTCCGGTCGGGCGGTGGACAGCGCGCCGCGCGGGGTCCGGCATGGCTGAGGCCCCCGCCGGCTCCGTCGCGGATCGCCGCCCCGAACCGCTCGGCGACCGCGTCCTGGCGTTCCTCGATGCCTGGGTGCCGAAGCCGGCCGCCTGGGCCTTCGCGCTGCGGATCTGGATCGCCATGATGCTGGCGCTGGCCGCCGCATTCTGGCTCCAGCTCGACAGCGCCTCGTCCGCCGCCACCTGCGTGGCGATCCTCGCCCAGCCCAAGCGGGGGCAGGCGATCTCGAAGGCGGTCTACCGCCTGCTCGGCACGCTCGTCGGCGCGGCGGTGGCGCTCGTCTTCATGGCGCTCTTCGGCCAGGACCGGGTGCTGCTGCTCCTCAGCTTCACCGTCTGGCTCGGCCTCTGCGTCTTCGTCGCCCAGTTTCTGCAGGACACGCGGGCCTACGGCGCGATGCTGTCCGGCTACACTGTGGCGATCATCGCGCTCGGCCAGATCGACGATCCGCAGGGGACCTTCGACGCCGCCGTGTCCCGCGTCGCCGCGATCGTGCTCGGCATCGTCGTGATCACCTTCATCAACGACGCCCTCGCCTCGCCGAGCACGTGGCGGGCGCTGCTGCCGCAGCTGCGCGCGGCCTGGGACCAGACGCGCGGCTACGCCCGCGAGACTCTGGCGTCGGGGGATCTCGGCGCCCCGCGCACCGCCGCGCTGATCCGCGCCATCGCGCCGATGCGGGCCGATGCCAGCGCCATCGCGGGCGAGCTGGACGACGGCCGGTACCGCGCGGCCGGCGCGCGCAGCTGCATCGCCGCGCTCTACGTGATGGCGGCGTCGATCCGCGGCCTCGGGGCCGCGGCCGCGTCCCTGCGCGATCCGAGCCCGGCCGTCGCGGAGGCGATGGCGATCTGCCGGCGGGTGGCCGACGCGCCCGATCCCGACGCCCTGGACCGCGACGACGAGCGCCTGCGCGACCTAGTCGACGCGGCCATCCGCGACGGGACCCGTCCCCTCGACGAGGTCGTTGTGCTCCAGCGCGCCCTCGACTTCGTCTGCGCCGCGACCTTCGCGCAGGACGGCATCCGCGCCGTCGCCGACGGCCACAGGCCCCTGCGCGACGCCGAACTGCCGACGCACCGCGACTTCCCGGTCGCCCTCCGCGGCGCCCTGCGGGTGGCCCTGAGTTTCGCGGTCACCGCCGCCACCTTCGCGGCGCTCGGCCTGCCCCAGGCCTCGTTCGCACTGGTCCAGGTGGCCGCCACCGCGGCCCTGTCGTCGATGACGCCGGACCCGAAGAAGTTCGCGAACGGCGTCGTCGTCGGCATGACGCTGGCCGCCGCCCTGGCGGGCATCGCCCGGTTCGCGCTCCTCAACGGTGTCCAGGGCTTCCCGATGCTGGCGCTGGTGATGGCGCCGGTGATCTTCCTGGGCTGCTTCCTCTCGCTGAACCCGAAGACCTTCGGGGTCGGCTTCATCCTGATCGTGTTCTTCCCCGTCCTGCTGGGGCCCTCGAACCCGCAGACCTACGACGCCCTGAGCTTCCTGCTGAACGCGTTCCTCGTCGTCGTGGCGGCCGTGATCCTGTCGATCATCGTCCGCCTCATCCTGCCGATCTCGCCGGCCCAGCAGCGGGTCTTCGCCCTCGGTTCGGCGCGGCGGGCGCTCGCCGACGCCCTCGTCGGCCAGGGCGGCGACGCCACCACCCGCACGAGCCTGAATGCCGACCGGCTGTTCCAGTTCGCCGCCTACAGCTCGGGGAGCGCGGCGGTGCGGCAAGCAAACCTGCACCACGCCTTCGCCCTCGCCCGCCTGGAGGCCGCCGCCGCCCGGGCTCACGCGGAACTGCGCCGCCTCTGGTCGGTCGGAGCCCTGCGCGGCGCGATCCCGCGGGCGCGGGACGCCCTCGCGGCCGGCGACGATCGCGGGCTCGAGATGGCGGCGCGCGACCTGATCCGCGCCGCCTCCAGCCAGGACCGGGCGGTGCGGCTCACGACGGCCCGTGCCGCCAGCGACCTCGTCACCGCGTCGCGAACCATCGCCCGCCACAGGCGATTCCTCCAACGCCTCGACATCGCGCTATTCTGATTGCCGCTTCTTCCGGGGTAACCATGCACGAAGACATCCATGTCGGCGGGGTGCTAGTCACGGCCTTCGTCGCTTACGCGCTCGCCGCGTTCGTGATCCTGATCGTCCTTCGCCTCGTCTTCGCCCGCATCCGCTTCAGCCGCTACGTCGCCAACGCCCCGCTCGCCGAAGCCGGCCTCTACGTCTGTGTCCTCGCCCTCCTGATCGCGTTCATCTGATGCCCGACACGACCGCCGACGAGGACGATCCGAAGTCCGCCGCCCGCGACGGCGCGCCCGGGCGGAGCGGCCCGCTGCCCGCAGTGCCGCGCCGGGGCCGGGCCGCCAAGGTGTTCCGCCTCGCGGCCACCGGCGTGATCCTGCTCGCGGCGATCCTGGCGGGAGCCTTCGTGTGGGAATTCTACGTGGCGGCGCCCTGGACGCGCGACGGCACGGTCCGGGTCCAGGTCGCCAACATCGCCCCGCAGGTCGCGGGTCAGATCGTCGAGGTCCGGGTTCAGGACAACCAGAACGTTCGCAAGGGCGACGTCCTCTACGTCATCGACCCGGTTGATTTCGAGGTCGCCGTCACCTCGGCGGATGCCGAGGTCAAGAATCGCGAAGCCGATCTGCAGGTGAAGAACGCCGAGTCGGCCCGGCGCCAAGCGCTCTCGACCGTGTCGACCTCGATCGAGGAGAAGCAGCGATTCGCAGGCGCCGCGAAGATCGCCGAGGCGTCGCTGGAGAGCGCGCAGGCGCAGCTGCGGCAGGCCAAGGTGAATCTGGAGCGCACCCAGGTGAGGTCGACCGTCAACGGACGGGTGACCAACCTGCTGATGCGGGTCGGCGACTACGCCCGGACCGGCACCTCGAACATCAACGTGGTCGACACCGACTCCTTCTGGATCGACGGCTATTTCGAGGAGACCAAGATGTCCAACATCCGCGTCGGCGACCCCGCCGACGTGAAGCTGATGGGCTTCGATCCGCACCTGACCGGCACGGTCCACAGCATCACGCTCGGCATCTCCACGGCGAACGCCGCCGCCAGCACGCAGGGGCTGCCGGACGTCAACCCCGTCTACACCTGGGTGCGCCTCGCCCAGCGGGTGCCGGTCCGCATCGGCATCGACCACGTCCCGGCGGGCGTCCCGCTCATCGCCGGCATGACCGCGACGGTGTTCGTCAACGGCGGCCGCGGCCCGGCACCGAGCTGGTTCATGGACCTGCGCGACCGCGTCTCCGGCCTGGCAAAGCCGGCGGCCAGCCCCACCCGGGAGGCCGACCGGCGCTGAATCGCCGCGCGGACGCGATCCGGTTGGCGGGGGCGCGGTTGCCCGGACACGCATCCGCGCCGGAGATCACGATGAACCGACTGGTCGCACTCGCCACCGTCCTGCTGGCCGCGGGACCGGCCGCGGCCGCGCCCCCGCGGGCCGCGGTATTCGATTTCCACTTCTCGAACCTATCGCCGGTGCCGGGTGACGCCGCCGACATCGCGCGGCTGAAGAGGGTCAGCGCCGAACTGCGCGACCTCCTCCAGAAGAAGGGCCTGTTCGTCGTGGTCTCGACCGAGCCGGTGCGGGACGAGGTCACCAGAAGTGCCGACCTGCGCCGCTGCAATGGCTGCGCGGATGACTTCGCCCGCAAGCTCGGCGCGGATGTCGCGATCACCGGCGAGGTGCAGAAAGTCTCGAACCTGATCCTCAACCTCAACGTCTACGTGAAGTCCCTCACCGGCGACGCGCCCGAGAAGGCCTACAGCGTGGACCTGCGCGGCGACACGGATGAGTCCTTCGACCGCGGCATCCGCTTTCTGGTCGAGAACAATATGGGCGCCGGCAAGTAGCTTGCGGGCCAATCAATATTTCGCAGCGCCGCGGGATCGATCCAAGTGATTGAGCTCGCACGCGCTGCGGTGCGGCGGCGGAGGCAAGTGGATCGAAAAAGCCTTTTGCCGAGAAAATAGCTATTGACCGACTTGGAGCACGGGCGCAGTCTCCATCTGTGCCTAGCGAGAGCGGGCACGGACCGGCACGAAATCTTGACGCGATCAGGTTTCGCAGCGGTGTCGGTCGTCGGAAGCTGGAGGAGACAGGGATGACTCCACCGCAGCGGAATGCCGCCTAGACGGTTCAGGGACAGGTTCGGCCCGAGACCTAGCGGCGCAACACGAACAGCCGGACGGACGCGGCTCCAGGGGCGCAGAAGCGGCCACGCATGGCACGCCTTCGAATGCGCGAAAGGCCCCACTTCGAGCCGTTCCGCCGCGGTTTCTCTTCGAGGATCTGTTCGTGGCCCACCTGCCCGGCATCGCCGCGGCGGGATCTAGTCGTGGCTTTGGCGAGCATGGGACTGGCCGGCGACGTCGAAGCGACGGCCATCCGATCCCGGCACTCATCCCGAGGCCGGGCGCGGACTGGCCGCTCGCCGCGGAAGGCTCACTCGATCCCGAGCTTCGCCTTGAGCAGCGCGTTCACCGCCGCGGGGTTCGCCTTGCCGCCGGTGGCCTTCATGGTCTGGCCGACGAACCAGCCGAGCAGGGTCGGCTTCTCTTTGGCCTGGGCGACCTTGTCGGGATTCGCCGCGATGATCTGGTCCACCGCCGCCTCGATGGCGCCCGTGTCGGTCACCTGCTTCATGCCGCGGCTCTCGACGACGGCGCGCGGGTCGCCGCCCTCGGTCCAGACGATCTCGAACAGGTCCTTGGCGATCTTGCCGGAGATGACGCCCTCGCCGATCAGGTCGATGATCGCCCCGAGCTGGTCCGCCGAGACCGGGGTCGCGTCGATGGACAGCCCCTCCTTGTTGAGGCGCCCGAACAGCTCGTTGATCACCCAGTTGGCCGCGGCCTTGCCGTCCCGGCCCTTCGCCACCGCCTCGTAATAGTCCGCGGAGGCGCGCTCGGCGACCAGCACCCCGGCATCGTAGGGCGAGAGGCCGAAGGCCGAGACGAACCGCGCCTTCTTGGCGTCCGGCAGCTCCGGCAGCCCCTCGGCCAGGACGTCGACGTAGGCCTGGTCGAATTCCAGCGGCAGCAGGTCCGGGTCGGGGAAGTAGCGGTAGTCGTGCGCCTCTTCCTTCGAGCGCATCGAGCGCGTCTCGCCCTTGGTCGGGTCGAACAGGCGCGTCTCCTGGTCGATCTTGCCGCCGTCCTCGAGGATGGCGATCTGGCGCCGCGCCTCCGTCTCAATCGCCTGCCCGATGAAGCGGATCGAGTTGACGTTCTTGATCTCGCAGCGGGTGCCCAGCGGCTCACCGGGGCGGCGGACCGAGACGTTCACGTCGGCGCGAAGCGAGCCCTTCTCCATGTCGCCGTCGCAGGTGCCGAGGTAGCGCAGGATCGTGCGCAGCTTGGTCACGTAGGCCTTCGCCTCCTCGGAGGAGCGCAGGTCGGGCCGGGAGACGATCTCCATCAGCGCCACGCCCGACCGGTTGAGGTCGACGAAGCTCCGGGTCGGATCCTGGTCGTGCAGCGACTTGCCGGCATCCTGCTCGAGGTGCAGGCGCTCGATGCCCACGGTGATCGAGGCGCCGTCGGCCAGATCCACCAGGACCTCGCCCTCGCCGACGATCGGGTCCTTGTACTGCGAGATCTGGTAGCCCTGCGGCAGGTCCGGATAGAAGTAGTTCTTCCGGTCGAACACGGAGCGCAGGTTGATCTTGGCCTTCAGGCCGAGGCCGGTGCGCACCGCCTGGGCGACGCACTCGGCGTTGATCACCGGCAGCATCCCGGGCATCGCGGCGTCGACCAGCGACACGTGGTCGTTCGGCTCGGCCCCGAACTCCGTCGAGGCGCCGGAGAACAGCTTCGCCCGGCTGGACACCTGGGCGTGGATCTCCATGCCGACGATCACCTCCCAGTCGTGGAGGCCGCCCTTGATCAGCTTCTTGGGGTCGACGGGTGCGTTCATGGTCGGTCCGAAAGGCGGCTGGCGTTCGAGGCGTCGCCGTCTCTGCGAGCGCAGCGAAGCGATCCAGGGAAGCGCGAGGCTTCCGGGCGTTGCACCGCCGGATCGCTTCGCTGCGCTCGCAGAGACGGCGGAGGCGCCGCATGCGTCGAGCGAGAGATTTTCTAGGAGGCCCCTGCCCGCAGGGTCAAGCGCGGCGTCCGACCGCTTGCCGGGCGCCGTAGCCCGCGACGGCCCAGAGCAGGGCCGCGACGGCGCGGACCGGGAAGAAGGTCGGGCCGTCGCGGGTGATCGGCGCCGGCCACGGGATGCCGGCCGCGCTGACCGCGTAGGAGAACAGCACCGAGAAGCCGAGCGCCGCGATCGCCGCGATGAAGACCTTGCCGAACTGGCTGGCGGTCCAGCCGAGATAGACCGCCACCACGATCAGCGCCGGATCGAACGCGGCCCAGATCCAGACCGTCCAGGGATAGTACGGGACGGTCATGACCACCACGGCTCGGGCAGGACGGTGCGACCGGCCGCGTCCTCGATCACCTGCGCGACCGCGAACAGCGTCTCCTCGTCGAAGGGCCGGCCGATGAGCTGGAGGCCCAGCGGGAGGCCCTGGCCGTCGAGCCCCGCCGGCACGGCGATGCCCGGCAGCCCGGCCATGTTCACCGTCACGGTGAACACGTCGTTGAGGTACATCTCCACCGGGTCAGCCGAGGCCTTCTCGCCGATGCCGAAGGCGGCCGACGGCGTCGCCGGCGTCAGGATCGCGTCGACCCCGGCCGCGTAGGCGGCCTCGAAGTCGCGCTTGATCAGCGTGCGGATCTTCTGCGCGCGGACGTAGTAGGCGTCGTAGTATCCGGCCGAGAGCACGTAGGTGCCGATCATGATCCGGCGCTTCACCTCGCGGCCGAAGCCGGCAGCGCGGGTGTTCTCGTACATCCCGGCGATGTCCTTACCGGGCACGCGCAGGCCGTAGCGGACGCCGTCGTAGCGGGCGAGGTTCGAGGAGGCCTCGGCCGGCGCCACGATGTAGTAGGCCGGCAGCGCGTAGGCGGTGTGCGGCAGCGAGATCTCCCGGATCGTCGCGCCGGCGGCCTTGAGCCACGCCGCGCCCTCGTCCCAGAGCTTCTGGATTTCCGCGGGCATCCCGTCGACCCGGTACTCCTTCGGGATGCCGATGGTCAGGCCCTTCACGCCGCGCGACACGGCGGCCTCGAAATCGGGCACCGCGAGGTCGGCGCAGGTCGTGTCCCGGGCGTCGGCGCCCGCCATGGAGCCGAGCAGGATGGCGCAATCGCGCACCGTCCGGGCGATCGGGCCGGCCTGATCGAGGGAGGAGGCGAAGGCCACCGTGCCCCAGCGCGAGCAGCGCCCGTAGGTCGGCTTGATCCCCACCGTGCCGGTGAAGGCGGCAGGCTGCCGGATGGAGCCGCCGGTATCGGTCGCGGTGGCGCCGAGGCAGAGGCGCGCGGCGACCGCCGCGGCGGAGCCGCCCGACGAGCCGCCGGGCACGATCGGCGCGTCCGATCCGGCGCGCCGCCAGGGCGAGACCACGTTGCCGTAGGCGCTGGTCTCGTTCGACGAGCCCATGGCGAACTCGTCGAGGTTCAGCTTGCCGAGCATCACGGCGCCGTCGCGCCACAGATTGGCCGACACGGCCGATTCGTAGTGCGGCTCGAAGGTCTCGAGGATCTTGGAGCCCGCTGTGGTCGTCACGCCGTGCGTGCAGAACAGGTCCTTGATGCCGAGGGGGATGCCCTCGAGCGGCCGCGCCTCGCCGGACGCGATCTTCTGGTCCGAGGCCTCGGCCATCGCCAGGGCGCGGTCCGGGGTCTCCCGGATATACGCGTTCAGGACGCGGGCCTTGGCCATGGCGTCCAGATGGGCCTGGGTCAGCTCGCGGGCCGAGATCCGCTTCGCCTTCAGGGCGTCGCGCGCTTCGGCCAGGGTAAGTTCGTTCGGATCCACGCTGTTCACGTCCCCGCGCGCGCCGCCGCGCGCCTGCCCGCCAGAAATCCGGTCCGCAAGGTCCGGGCCGTCCTCGGCCTACTCGACCACCTTCGGGACCAGGAAGTAATTGTCCTCGGTCTCGGGTGCGTTGGCCACGACGTCGGCGGCGCGGCCACCCTCCGTGACGACGTCCTCGCGCTTCTTCATCGCCATCGGCGTCACCGAGGTCATCGGCTCGACGCCCGCGACGTCGACCGTGCCGAGCTGCTCGACGAAGGACAGGATGGCGTTCAGCTCGCCCTGGAGGGGCCCGACTTCGTCGTCGGTGACCGCGATCCGCGCCAGATGCGCGATGCGCCGAACCGTCTTCTCGTCGACCGACATGCCGTCCCGTTCGTCCCTGCCCGGGAGCGCTCTCCCGAAGTCGGTCGGCCTATAGCATCGGGTCTCGACGCGCCGCAACGCGGGTGGGCTATGCCGCGCCGCCCGCAGGGCGGCCGGCCGCGCCGGACCCGCCTGACCGCGCGCTCGGCGCGGGCGGGCGACGGGCGGATCAGGTCACGACGTGGTGGGGCGTCACCGACATCTCGATGGTGATTCCTGGTTGCCGGACCGGCTGGATCATGGCTTGGGTGAAGCCCGCGACCAGCACCTCGAAGGCGAGGAGCAGCATCCAGCGGTGCTTGCGCGGCATCGCCCGCCGGCGGCCGGACGGAGCGGAAGAGGAGAGCTGGCCGTTCGTCGACAAGGCGGACCCCTACAGCGTGGTTTAACGGAACATTAACCTACCTAGACGCGAACGGCTCCGCGCGCACCGGGGGCGATCTGCGGAGGAACCGAAGTCTGTGGACGGTGGAGCGGGAGCGATGTGGGAGACGGTCTTCGAGGAGCTTGCGCCGGGCTTCGTGCCGGACGCGGCGGCCCTCGACCGTGCAGCGGAGGCGCTGGGCTTCGCCCTGCCGGCCTCCTACCGCGACTTCTGCCGGACCTGCGGCGTCGGCCTCGCGGGCGGGCAGTTCCGCGTCGCCGTGCCGGCACCGTTCGAGGCCTGCGATCTGGTGAGCCAGGCGGCCCTCATCGCCCACAGCGTCGGCGCCGCGGTCGCCATGCTGGAGGACGGGGCGGAGCCGCACCGGTTCGACGTCGAGGGCGGCGACGCCGGCATCGTCGAGCGCGCCTGCTTCTTCGGCGCGGGCGAGGACGGCAGCTTCCTGTTCTGGGACGTCACCGGGACCGACGGCGAGTACGACGTCTGGCTGCTGGCGCCTGACTTGGAGACGGTGCGGTTCGGCGGCGAGAGCCTCGACGACTTCTTCACCCGGGTCACGGCGCCGTCCGCGGCCCTGGTCCTGGGACCGGGCTCGGAGCCCCTCCCCGCACGGTTCGAGGGCGTCACCGAGGCCATTCTGGCGCGCGCTGCGCGGGCGGTACCATGAATTTCGACGCGATCCGCGCCTTCGCGGCCGAGTCCCGCGGCGGCGCCCGCCTGATCGGCATCGATCTCGGCACCAAGACGATCGGCCTCGCCCTGTCGGATCTCGGCCGCCAGATCGCGACGCCGCTGGAGACGATCCGCCGGGTGAAGTTCACCCCCGACGCGCAGCGGCTCGCCGCCCTGTGCCGGCAGCACGCGGTCGGCGGCCTCGTCGTCGGGCTGCCGCTCAACATGGACGGGAGCGAGGGGCCGCGGGTGCAGTCGACCCGCGCCTTCATGCGCAACCTCGCGCCGATCCTCCCCCTGCCCCACGTCTTCTTCGACGAACGCCTCTCGACCGCCGTGGTCACCCGCGCGCTGATCGAGGCCGACGCCTCGCGGGCGCGGCGCGGCGAACTCGTGGACAAGCTCGCCGCCGCCTACATCCTCCAGGGCTGCCTCGACGTCATGCGCAACCTCGCGGACGCCGATGCGGACGACGATCCCGAAGAGGACTCCCTCAGCGGCTGACCAGCGAGACGGTGCCGCTGCCGTGGCGCTCGATCCGTCCGTCGAGCTCCAGTTCCAGCAGCACGCTCTGCACGGTCCGGGCACCGACCCCGGCGCTCCGCGCCAGCTCATCGGTGCCGACCGGGCTCGGACCGAGCAGGGCCACGATCCGCGCCCGGTCGTCCTCGGCCTCGGGCGGCTCGTCGCGCGCGGGATTGTCGGCGGACGCGCCGTCGGCTCGCTCCGGTCCCGGGTCGAGAGCCGCGTCGAGCGCGATCTCGTCCCAGAAATCCGGCTGCTCGGCCAGGTCCGGCCGCCCGCGCGCCGGGGCCGCCTCGGCGTCCGGGCCGCGCTCGATGATCGGTCCCAGCACCTCCAGCACGTGGTCCACCTCGGAGACCAGGGTGGCGCCCTGGCGGATCAGGTCGTTGGTGCCCTCGGCGCGCGGGTCGAGCGGCGAGCCGGGAACCGCGAAGACCTCCCGGTTCTGCTCCAGGGCGTAGCGCGCCGTGATCAGCGAGCCGGAGCGGCGGGCTGCCTCCACCACCACCGTCCCGTAGGACAGCCCGGAGATGATCCGGTTGCGCCTCGGGAAGTCCCGCCCCCGGGGCTCCCAGCCCATCGGCATCTCCGCGAGGACCGCGCCGCCCTCAGCCAGGATGGCCTCGACCAGGGTCGCGTGGCTCGCCGGGTAGATCCGGTCCTGGCCGCCGGCCATGACGGCGATCGTGCCGGTCCGGAGGCTCGCCTTGTGGGCGCGCGCGTCGATCCCGCGGGCGAGGCCCGAGACCACCGTGAGGCCTGCCTCGCCGAGCCCGCGGGCGAGCCGCTCCGTGAAGGCGAGCCCCGCCGACGATGCGTTCCGCGAGCCGACGAGGGCGGCGGCGGGCCGGTTGAGGATCGGTGCGCCGCGCACGGCCAGAAGCGGTGGCGCCGCGTCGACCTGTATCAGGAGCCGCGGGTATTCCGCCTCGCCGGTGGCGATCAGCCGGCCGCTGAGGCGGGTCAGGGCCGCCAGCTCGGCCTCGGCCTCAGCGCGGGTGGGTGGCACGATCCGCCGCCCCTGGCGGCCGGTGAGCTCCGGCAGGGCGTCGAGGGCGGCGGCCGCGCCGCCGAAACGGTTCACGAGCCTCCGGAAGGTGCGGGGGCCGACGCCCTCGGTCCGGATCAGCCGCAGCCAGTCGAGCCGCTGGGCCTCGGTGAGCTGCATCCACCACCCCCACACCTGCCCGAAGGTCGGCGCGGCGCGCCGGCACTCAGCCCTTCTGGCCGATGCGCCCCTCGGTGCCGGACGCGAGTCGGCGGATGTTGGGCGCGTGCTTCCACCATAGCAGCAGGCCGAGGAGCAGGAACAGCAACGCCTGCGTCGGGGCACCCAGCGCCCAGAGGACGAGGGGTGTGGCCGCGGAGGCGGCGAGCGCCGCCAGCGACGAGTACTTGAGCGCGAAGGCGAGACCGAGCCAGATCGCCGCGAACGCCGCGAGGGCGGGCGGGCTGAAGGCGAGGAGCACCCCGATGAAGGTCGCGACGCCCTTGCCGCCCTTGAAGCCCAGCCAGACCGGGAAGAGGTGGCCGAGGAAGGCGCCGAGCCCGGCCGCGAGCGCCGGGCCCTCGCCCAACTGCCGGGCGATGAGGACGGCCGCCGTGCCCTTGAGGGCGTCGCCCAGGAGCGTCGCCGCGGCGAGGCCCTTGCGGCCGGTGCGGAGCACGTTGGTGGCGCCGATATTGCCGGAGCCGATCGCCCGGACGTCGCCGAGGCCGGCGAACTTCGTGAGGATCAGCCCGAACGGGATCGAGCCCAGGGCGTAGCCGAGGGCGAGGCCGCCGAGGGCGGCCGGGGTCGCGAGATCGGGGGGCATCATGCGGCGGCCGCGAGGTCGTCGACCGCGTGGACGATCCGGCCACCGACCAGCGTCAGCACCGCCGCGCCCTGGAGGCGCGCCTCGTCGAAGGGGGAGTTCTTGGAGCGCGACTTCAGCCGGCGCTTGTCGAGGACGTAGGGCAGATCGGGGTCGATCAGCACGAGGTCGGCGGGGGCGCCGACCGCCAGCCGGCCGGCCTCGCGGCCGAGGATCCGCGCCGGGTTCGCGGTAAGCGCGGCGATCAGCTTGGGCAGCGCGAGGTCGCCGGTGTGGACGAGGCGCATGGCGGCGCCGAGCAGCGTCTCGATTCCGAGCGCCCCGTCCGCCGCCTCGGCGAAGGGCAGGCGCTTGGTCTCCACGTCCTGCGGGTTGTGGTCCGACACGACCACGTCGATCACGCCCTCGTCGAGGGCGCGCACCACCGCCTGACGGTCGGTCTCGTGGCGCAGGGGCGGCGAGAGCCGGCAGAAGGTGCGGTAATGGCCGATATCGTTCTCGTTGAGGACGAGGTTGTTCACCGAGACGCCGCAGGTCACCGGCAGGCCGTCCTGCTTGGCCCGGCGGACGATCTCCACCGAATCGGCGCAGGAGATCATCGCCGCGTGGTAGCGGGCACCGGTCAGCCGCACGAGGCGGATGTCGCGCTCCAGCATCACGGTCTCGGCCTCGCGGGGGATGCCCATGAGCCCGAGGCGCGAGGCGAGCTCGCCCTCGTTCATGACGCCCTCGGCGACGAGGGCGGATTCCTCCACGTGCTGTACGATCAGCGCGTCGAAATCCCGGGCGTAGGTCAGGGCGCGGCGCAGAACCTGCGCGTTTGCCACGGCCCGGAGCCCGTCGGTGAACGCGACCGCGCCGGCCTCCTTGAGCAGGCCGAACTCGGTCATCTCCCGGCCGGCCAAGCCCTTGGTGATGGCGGCCGCCGGCAGGACATTGACGCTCGCCGTGTCGCGGGCGCGGCGGAGCACGAAGTCGACGATGGCCGGCTCGTCGATCACCGGATTGGTGTCGGGCATGCAGACGAGCGTCGTGACGCCGCCCGCGGCCGCCGCGGCGCTCGCCGAGGCCAGGGTCTCGCGGTGCTCCGCCCCCGGCTCGCCCACGAAGGCGCGCATGTCGATCAGCCCGGGGGCCAGCACGCGGCCGGCGCAGTCGACGCGCTTCGCGTCGGCCGGGGCGCCCGGCGCCGCGCCGGCGGCGATATCGGCGATGCGGCCGTCCCTCACCAGCACCGCGCCGGCGGTCTGGCGACCGGTCTCGGGATCGAGGAGGTCGGCGTTCGCCAGAAGGTAGCTGCTCACTGGGGCGCCCTCGCGGAAGAGGCCGGGCCGTCGAGGCGCATGGCGAGGCCAGCCGCCGCCATGTGCGCCTTCGCCTCGGCGACGCTCGCCTGCCCGAAATGGAAGATGGAGGCCGCCAGGACGGCGCTGGCGCCGCCCTCGGCCACGCCAGCCACGAGGTCGTCGAGGCCGCCGACGCCGCCCGAGGCGATCACCGGCACGGTGACGACGTCGCTGATCGCGCGCGTCAGGGCGAGATCGTAGCCGGAGCGCGTCCCGTCCTTGTCCATGGATGTGACGAGCAGCTCGCCGGCGCCCTTCTCAGCCACCAGCCGCGCGAAAGCCACGGCGTCGATCCCGGTCGGGTCGCGGCCGCCATGGGTGAAGATCTCCCAGGCGGCCGGCGTGCCGGGGGGCGAGACGCGCTTGGCGTCGATCGCCACCACGATGCACTGCGCGCCGAACTTCTCGGCGGCCCGGGCCACGAGGTCGGGATCCTTCACCGCGGCGGTGTTGATCGCGACCTTGTCGGCGCCGGCGAGCAGCAGCGCGCGCACGTCCTCGACGGTGCGCACGCCGCCGCCGACGGTCAGCGGCATGAAGCAGGCCTCGGCGGTCCGGCTGACGATGTCGAGCAGGGTGCCGCGGGCTTCGCGGCTCGCGGTGATGTCGAGGAAGCACAGTTCGTCGGCGCCGGCCGCGTCGTAGACCTTCGCGGCCTCGACGGGGTCGCCGGCATCGCGCAGGCCCTCGAAGCGCACGCCCTTCACGACGCGGCCATCCTTCACGTCGAGGCAGGGAATGATGCGGGTCTTCAGCACGGGCGGCGTCTCATGTCACGAGCCTCTGGATATCACGCCGCCGGGCCGCGCGCCGCAGCGATCGCCGCCAGGGCTGCCTCCGGATCGATGCGGCCGTCGTAGAGTGCCCGGCCGGTGATCGCGCCCGCGATCAGGGCGCAGTCGGGCTGCAGCAGCCGGTGGACGTCGTCGATCGACGCGAGGCCGCCCGAGGCGATGACCGGGATGCGCACGGCCTGGGCGAGCGCCAGGGTCATCTCGACGTTGAGGCCCTTCAGGATCCCGTCGCGGGCGATGTCGGTGTAGATGATCGCCGCGACGCCCGCGTCCTCGAACCGGCGCCCCAGCTCCTCCGCGGTCATGCTGGAGGTCTGGGCCCAGCCCTCGACGGCGACGCGGCCGTCCTTGGCGTCGATCCCGACCGCGATCTTCCCAGGATACTTGCGGGCCGCCTCCCGGACGAAGCCGGGATCGCGCACCGCCGCGGTGCCGATGATCGCGCGGGCAACGCCCTTGCTCAGCCACCCCTCCAGGGTCTTCATCTCGCGGATCCCGCCGCCGAGCTGGACCGGGATCGTGACCCGCGCGAGGATCGCGTCGACGGCCTCGGCGTTCCGCGGGGCGCCCGCGAAGGCGCCGTCGAGATCGACGACGTGGAGCCAGGAGAAGCCCTGCGCCTCGAAGATCGCGGCCTGCGCGGCCGGATCGTCGCCGAAGACCTTGGCCTGCGCCATGTCCCCCTGGATGAGGCGAACGCAACGCCCCTCTTTCAGGTCGATCGCCGGGTACAGGATCACGGGCGCTTCCGTCCTTCTTGCCTGGGCCGAACGGCGCTCACGGGCGCCAGTTCAGGAAGTTGGCGATGAGCGCGAGGCCCAGCCGCTGGCTCTTCTCGGGGTGGAACTGCGTGCCGGCGACGTTGCCGCGGGCGACGAGGGCGGTGACCGGGCCGCCGTACTCGGCGCGCGCGACGACGTCGTCCGGACGCTCCGCCTGCAGCGCGTAGCTGTGCACGAAGTAGGCGTGCAGCCCGTCCTCGCCGGTGGGAATGCCGGCGAGCAGCGGGTGGTCGCGCTCGGTCCGCAGGGTGTTCCAGCCCATGTGGGGAACCTTGAGGGCCGGATCCGACGGCCGGATCGGACCGACGTCGCCGGGGATCCAGCCGAGCCCCGGCGTGGTCGTGTACTCGAGCCCGCGGCTCGCCAGGAGCTGCATCCCCACGCAGATGCCGAGGAACGGGCGGCCCGCCCCGTGGGCGACCCGCGTCATCGCCTCGACCATGCCGGGAACGGCATCGAGCCCGCGGCGGCAATCCGCGAAGGCGCCGACGCCGGGCAGCACGACGCGGTCGGCCGCGGCCACCACCTCCGGGTCCGAGGTCAGGCAGATCCGCGCGTCGCGCCCGCTCTCGCGGGCGGCGCGCTCGAAGGCCTTGGCGGCGGAGTGGAGGTTGCCCGACCCGTAATCGATGATCGCGACGGTCTCGGTGGTCATGCGCGTCTCGCCCGGGAACTCACCGGGCGCCTTCCTGGGCAGGGAACAGCCCGATCACCGGCTCGGCCCGCCGGCTGGGGCCGCTCGGGAACGGGGCCCGGGGGGCGCTCGGGATCGCCTCGATCCAGCGGTTCAGCGCCCGGGCCTCGGCCTCCTCGGGCGTCGCGGCGACCACCGCGTCGCGCGCCGGCCAGCCGCGCCGCGCCAGGGTCCAGCGGCGCAGGCTGGAGGCCTCGAGGCCGATCAGCCAGGCGGCCAGCAGGGTGACGATCAGGCCGGCACCGGCCGGGAGCCCGAGGGCGATGCCGGCAGCGGCCAGCGCCACGAGGCCGACGAGGACGAGCAGGGCGGCGAGCCAGAGGCGGTGGAACAGGAACCACAGCACCGTGAAGGCGAAGGCCGGCCAGGAGAAGCCGTCGCGTACCAGGAGAGCCCGGTCGAGCCCGACCGTCTCGCCGGGCCGCGCATCGGCCGGCAGGTGGAGCGTGTAGCTGCGCATCCGCATCGCGAAACTCCGACAGCGCGCGCCGCGACGGCCGTGTGGCCGATCCGGGCGCCCGACGACAACGGGTCTACAGAGAGCCCTTGGTTGAGGGAACGCGCCCCTCCTCCCGCGGATCGATCGCCACGGCCTTCCGCAAGGCGCGGGCCAGCCCCTTGTAGCAGCTCTCCGCGATGTGGTGGGCGTTGTCGCCGTAGAGGGTCTCCACGTGGAGCGTCAGGCCGGCATTCATCGCGAAGGCCTGGAACCACTCGCGCACCAACTCGGTGTCGAACTGTCCGATCTTCTCCACGCGGAACGTCGTGCGGAACACCAGGAAGGGCCGGCCGGAGATGTCGACGCAGACCCGGGTCAGCGCCTCGTCCATCGGCAGGTGGATGTCGGCGTAGCGCGTGACCCCGCGCTTGTCGCCGAGCGCCTTGGCGAAGGCCTGCCCCAGGGCGATGCCGCAATCCTCGGCCGAGTGGTGCTGGTCGATGTGCAGGTCGCCGTCGACCTTCACGTCCAGGTCGAACAGGGCGTGCCGCGCCAGCAGATCCAGCATGTGGTCGAGGAAGCCGATGCCGGTGGCGATCTTCGACCGCCCGGTCCCGTCGAGATTGACGGTGACCGCGATATCGGTCTCCGCGGTCTTCCGGCTGATGGAGGCGCTGCGCATTTCGGTCTGGACTTCGCGTCAAGGGCGGCCCGGGCCGCCCGCGCCTTCTAGAGGGACTCGTCGCCGAATGGAAAGGCCGGCCGGCTAGCCGTTGAGAACCCGCCCCGCCACGGCGTCGAGCTTGGCGAGGAGCGCCGGATCCCGGACGGCGGGCGCCGTCATGATCGCGCCGTCCAGGGCCCGGTGCGAACCCGCCGGGCACGGCTCCCGCTCGCCCGGGAAATCGCGGGCGAGACGGGCGACGAGCCGCGCCGCTTTGTCGGCGTTGGCCCGGGCGACGGCGATCACCGCGGCGACGTCGACGGCATCGTGGCCCGGGTGCCAGCAATCGTAGTCGGTCACCATCGCGATGGTCGCGTAGGTGATCTCCGCCTCGCGGGCGAGCTTGGCCTCGGGCATGTTGGTCATGCCGATCACGTCGAAGCCCTGGGCCTTGTAGGCGCGGGATTCGGCCAGCGACGAGAATTGCGGCCCCTCCATGCACACGTACGTGCCGCCGCGATGAACCGCGATGTCCTCGGCCTTCGCGGCCTGAGCGATCCGCGCCTGCAGGCCGGGGCCCACCGGATGGGCGAGGGAGACGTGGGCGACGCAGCCGTCGCCGAAGAACGACGAGGCGCGGCCGTGGGTGCGGTCGACGAACTGGTCGACGAGCACGAAGAGGCCCGGGGGCAGGTCCTCGCGGAAGGAGCCGCAGGCCGAGAGGGCGACGAGGTCGGTGACCCCGGCCCGTTTCAGGGCGTCGATATTGGCGCGGTAGTTGATGCCCGACGGCGAGAGCCGGTGCCCCCGCCCGTGGCGCGCCAGGAACACGACCTTGGTGTCGCCGATGCGCCCGATCCGCAGGGCGTCCGAGGGCTCGCCCCAGGGCGACGTCACGCGCTCCTCGCGCACGTCCTGGAGACCCGGCAGGTCGTAGACGCCGGACCCACCCATGACACCCAGTACCGCTGCGCTCATGCCGGACTCCCTCAACGCGCGACGCCTCGGCAGCGCGGCCTATCCCACCCGGCACCTCGTCTCGGGTGCCGGAGCCATGCGGAGGCCTCGACGGAGACCTCCGGACGCCGCTCTGATCCCTGAAGCCCTCCTGCGAGGCCCGCTGACGCGGTCACCTCAGGATGAGGTGGTGCAGGGGGCGGGCAGTCTCGGGAGGCGGACCGTCGCGGCGGGCGAGCGGTAGCATGGAGCGCCGGCCGAAAAAAAGATGGGCCTCCGCGAGGGAGGCCCATCCGAACTGCGAACCGATCCGGCCCGCCTCAGTAGGTCTTGTGCAGCTCCGGCTGGAGGCCGTGCACCTCGCCACCGACATCCGCCCAGATCTTCTTCTTCACGTAGTAGAGCAGACCCGACAGCACGATCAGGAACAGGATCACCCGGAAGCCCAGGGCCTTGCGGTCCATCATGTGCGGCTCGGCCGCCCACATCAGGAAGGCCGAGACGTCCTTGCCGTACTGGTCCAACGTCTCGGGCACGACCGGCTGGCCCTGATCGTTCTTCGGGTAGGAGACCTGCCCGTCGGTGATCGGCGGCGGCATCGCGATGATGTGGCCCGGATAGTACTTGTTGTAGTGGCCGCCCTCCGGCAGCGCGAAGTCCTTCGGCGGATCCTGGTAGCCGTTGATCAGGGCGTGGATGTAGTCCGGCCCCTGCTCCGAGTAGCCGACGAGCGGCAGCCAGTCGGTCAGGAAGTAGAGCGAGCCGCGGGAGAAGGTCCGCGCCTTGGCGATGACCGAGAAGTCCGGCGGGGCCTTGCCGCCGTTGGCCGCGGCCGCAGCCTGATCGTTCGGGAAGGGCGGCGGGAAGGTGTCGGCCGGGCGGCCCGGCCGCTCGAACATGTCGCCGGCGTCGTTCGGCCCGTCCTTCACCTGATAGGTCGCGGCCAGCGCCTTGACCTGCCCGGCCGAGAAGTGCGGCCCGCCCTCCTGCGCGAGGTTGCGGAAGGAGACCAGCTTCATCGAGTGGCAGGCGGAGCAGACCTCCTTGTAGACCTGGAATCCGCGTTGCAGCTGCGCGGTGTCGAAGCGGCCGAACACGCCGGCGAAGCTCCAGTTCACGCGGGCCGGGATCGGCCCGCCATGCCCTTCCTGGGCGGAGACCGGCACGGCGCCGATCAGCAGGGCCGCCAGGGCGGCCGCGGCGGTCGTCGAGAGGACGCGGGTCATCATCATGGTCCTGTCGTCAGCCCGTCAGCCTTTGGTGGTCGGAGCAGCGGCGGCGCCCGCCGGCATGCCGGATCCGGTCACCTGCTTGCCCGGTCCGGTCACGCTCTCGAGGATCGAGCCCGGCAACTTCTTCGGCGTCTCGAACAGGCCGCAGAGCGGCATGACGATCAGGAAGTGCGCGAAGTAGTAGGCGGTACAGACCTGGGCGGCGAGCACGTAGCCGCCCTCCGGGGGCTGCGAGCCGAGCCAGCCGAGGAGGAGGGTCGCGCCGATGAACACCCAGAAGAACTGGCGGTAGATCGGCCGGTAGTTGCACGACCGGATCCGCGACGTGTCGAGCCACGGCGCGAACGCCAGGATGATCACCGCCGAGAACATCAGGATGACGCCGCCGAGCTTGCTCGGGACCGCGCGCAGGATCGCGTAGAACGGCAGGAAGTACCATTCCGGCACGATGTGCGCGGGCGTCACCGCCGGGTTGGCCTGGATGTAGTTGTCGGCGTGGCCGAGATAGTTGGGCTGGTAGAACAGGAACCACGCGAACAGGATCATGAACACGCAGGTCGCGAACACGTCCTTGACCGTCGCGTAGGGCGTGAACGGCACCGCGTCCTTGCCCGACTTGATCGGGATGCCGGCCGGGTTGTTCTGCCCGGTGACGTGCAGGGCCCAGACGTGCAGCACGACCACGCCGGCGATCATCCACGGCAGCAGGTAGTGCAGCGAGAAGAAGCGGTTCACGGTTGGGTTGCCCACCGAGTAGCCGCCCCACAGCAGGGTCTGGATCGTGTCGCCGACCACCGGGATCGCCGCCAGGATGTTGGTGATGACGGTCGCGCCCCAGAAGCTCATCTGGCCCCACGGCAGCGTGTAGCCGAGGAAGGCGGTCGCCATCATCAGGAGGTAGATGACGACGCCGAGGATGTAGAGCACCTCGCGCGGCGCCTTGTACGACCCGTAATAGAGGGCGCGGAACATGTGCACGTAGACGGCCACGAAGAACATCGAGGCACCGTTGGCGTGCGCGTAGCGCAGCAGCCAGCCGTAGTTCACGTCGCGCATGATCTTCTCGACGGAGGTGAAGGCACCTGTCGCCGAGGGCTCGTAGTGCATCGCCAGCCAGATGCCGGTGACGATCTGGATTCCCAGGAAGGCGGCGAGGATCGCCCCGAAGGTCCAGAAGTAGTTGAGGTTCCGCGGAACCGGGTAGGCGATGAAGGACGAGTGCACCAGCCCGGCGATGGGCAGGCGCGCCTCGAACCATTTGGCCACGCGGCTCTTCGGGACGTAGGTGCTGGCTGTTCCGCTCATGCTTCCGTCCTCCTCAGGCCGCTTCCTTGCCGCCTTCGCCGATCCGGATCTTGGTATCGGTCTGGAAGGCGTAGGGCGGGATCGGCAGGTTGATGGGCGCCGGTCCGTGGCGCACGCGACCCACCGCGTCGAATTGC
Source organism: Methylobacterium sp. D53M (assembly GCF_053345625.1). Lineage (NCBI taxonomy): Bacteria > Pseudomonadati > Pseudomonadota > Alphaproteobacteria > Hyphomicrobiales > Methylobacteriaceae > Methylobacterium > Methylobacterium sp. D53M. The sequence goes on along the minus strand of NZ_JBKFAL010000001.1, from coordinate 578,932 downwards.
GAGCCGTGGCACGGGCAGGCCCAGCCCTCGAAAGCGCCCTGGTGGCCGATCGGCACGCAGCCGAGATGCGTGCAGTTGCCGTAGACCACCAGCCACTGGTCGTGGCCGCTCTTGACCCGCGTCGGGAAGGCGGCCGGGTCGATCATGGCCGAGAGCGGGACCGCCTTCATGTCGGTCACTTCCTTGGCGGTCAGCTTGCGCACGAAGATCAGCTTGCCGCGCCAGAAGACGTTGATGATCTGGCCGTCCTGGATCGGTGTCAGGTCGACCTCGATCGGCGCGCCGGCGGCGATCGTGTCGGCGTCGGGCGCCATGGAGGAGATCAGCGGCCAGACGACGGCTCCCGCCCCGACCGCCAACCCGGCGCCCGTCGCCAGGAACAGGAAGTCACGGCGGCTGCCCTCATGACCAGAGACCGCGGCAGCGGCGGCTGATGTGTTCGCCAAGGTTCGGAACTCCATGCGTCGGCGTCAGGGCCGCAGGTGCCCTCGTCCCGGCTCGTCCCGGGAACAAAGCATTATGGTTCTAATCTGAGCAATGAGACCGTCTGCCGCCCCCGAGTCAAGCCGCAGTGTGCGGCGCGGCGATAAGGTCGCCCCTCGATCGTAGCGGTATGTTGCCAGCAATCTCGCTCCTCCGACGCTCAGGCGACGGCGCTGTCGTACCGGGCCGTCCCGTCGTCGAGAAAGCCGCCCGACTGTCGCGTCCAGAGGCCGGCATAGACGCCGCCGGCGGCGACCAGATCGGCGTGAGTCCCCTCCTCGATGATCCGGCCGCGGTCGATCACGACCAGCCGGTCGAGGGCCGCGATCGTCGACAGGCGATGCGCGATGGCCAGCACGGTCTTGCCGGCCATCAGCGTGTCGAGGGATTCCTGGATCGCCGCCTCGACCTGGCTGTCGAGCGCCGAGGTCGCCTCGTCGAGAATCAGGATCGGCGCGTCCTTCAACATGACGCGGGCGATGGCGATGCGCTGGCGCTGGCCGCCGGACAGCTTGACGCCGCGCTCGCCGACCTGGGCGTCGTAGCCGTGCCGGCCCTTGTGGTCGACGAGATCGGCGATGAACGTGTCCGCGTGGGCGAGCCGCGCGGCCCGCTCGATCTCCCCCTGGGTGGCGCCGGGGCGGCCGTAGGCGATGTTGTCGCGGATGGAACGGTGCAGCAGGGAGGTGTCCTGGCTGACCATCGCGATGGCCTCGCGCAGGGATTGCTGGGTCACCGTCGCGATGTCCTGACCGTCCACCAGGATCCGCCCGCTCTCCACGTCGTAGAGCCGCAGGAGCAGGCCCGCCAGGGTCGACTTGCCTGCGCCGCTGACGCCGACCAGTCCGACCTTCTCGCCCGGACGGATCGTCAGGGAGAAATCCTCGATGACGGTGGCGTCGCCGCGCCCGTAGTGGAAGCCGACCTCCTCGAACCGGATCTCGCCGCCGGTGACGGCGAGCGTCCGCGCGTCCGGCGCGTCGACGAGGGCGTGCGGCCGGGCCATCGTCTGCATGCTCTCCTGGACCACGCCGACATTCTCGAACACGCCGCGCACGGTCTGCATGACCCAGCCCGACATGGCGATGAGCCTGAGGACCAGGGCGAGCCCCGCCGACGCCTCGCCGGTCGTCATGCCGCCGTCGCGCCACAGCACGAGGCAGGCCGCGCCGGTGGCGATCAGGAGCCCGCTGTTGAGCAGGCCGAGGAGGCTCGTCGTCAGGGTGACCAGCCGGAACTGGTGGAGATAGGCGGCGGTGTGGACTTCCACGGCGTCCTGCACCGCGGCCCGCTCCTCGCGGTCGCGGGCGAAGAGCTTCACCGTCAGGATGTTGGTGTAGCTGTCGACGATGCGGCCGATCAGCGTCGAGCGGGTGTCGGCGGTCTTGTGCGAGCGCGCGCGGGCCCGGGGCACGAACCACGCGGTCAGGGCCGCGTAGGCGGCGATCCAGAGCAGCACCGGGACGGCGAGCCACGGCGAGATCGCGCTGAACAGCCCGACCGCGGTGATCGCGTAGATCGCCACGTACAGGAGCGTGTCGATGAAGACGACGGCGAGTTCCCGCACCGCCGGGCCCACCTGGACGACGCGGTTAGCGAGCCGTCCCGAGAAGTCGCCCTGGAAATACGAGAGCGCGTGCCCGAGGGTGTAGAGATGCGCCCGCCAGCGGATCTGGCTGGTCGATTGTGGCACGACGAGCTGGTTGGACAGCACCTCGTGGGCCCAGATCGACAGCGGTCGCACCACGGCGATCAGCAGGACCACCAGCCCGAGCTCGACCGCGTGGTCCGACAGCACCGTCGCCCGGTCGGCCGAGCCGAGCAGGTCGATGAACCAGCGCATCACGAGGTAGAGGGAGGCCTCGACCGTGCCGGCGATCACCGCGATGACGAACAGCGCCGCCAGGGCGGCGCGGATCGGGCGCAGGTAGAACCAGGCGAAGCCGAGCACCGACCGCGGCGGCATCCGCGCCTCGTCGAAGGGCGCGAAGGGGTCGACGCGGCGTTCAAGCCAATCGAGGAACATGTTGATGGGGGCGTGACGCGGCGGGAGCCCCTCATGTAAGCGCCTCCCGCCGCGCGCCAACCGCGCGGCGTGGTCGCGCCGCCCGGCCTCAGCGGTTCAGGGCGAGGGCCGCGCCGGACTTGGTGAGGGCGCCTTCCAGGCCGCCGCCGCCCTGACGCAGCCGCGCCGCCACCGAGCCGCCCGGCTGGTAGAGGTAGACCTCGCCGTCGCGGAAGTCCCAGGCCGAGACCCGCGCGAGATCCTTGTTGGCGCAGCCCGAGGCCGTCGCCCGGTAGAGGTCGAGGGCCGGGGTGCTCGAGAGCGTGACCTTGCAGTTCGCACCGGTCGCGTCCCGCGCATCCCAGCTTCCGACCACCGACGAGCGGCCGCCCGTGGCGACCGGCGGCGGCGGCGCCGGCGGGGCGACCGGCTCGGCGATCACGGAGGGGCCGCCGGCGGGCGGCGCGGCCGCCTGGGCACCGGGCGGGGGCGGCGCGTCGGGGCTCGCCGCGACGCCGGGCGGCGGCGCCAGCGGGGCCGCCGTCACCGTGCCCGACGGCATGGCCGGCACCGTGTCCAGGGACGCCTGGGGCGACGGCCCCCGGGTGCGCGGCCCGTCGAGGCGGCTGGAGGCGCAGGCGCCGAGGCTGGCGGCCAGACAGAGAACGGCGAACGTCGACAGGCTCGGGCGCAGCATCGGTCCACTTCGGGTCAGGATTCACGGCGCGGAGGCGCTTCGATCCTGACTCCGTGGCAATTGCGCTGTCCGCAAGGCAGCCCTCTCAGCCCGGACCAACTCTGCTGCGGAGAGCCGGCCTTTTCGGCCGGGTGTGGCCCTCAGGCCTCAACACCCGACTCGACTGCGCGATCAGAGCGTGCGCTCGACCATCATCTTCTTGATCTCGGCGATGGCCTTCGCCGGGTTCAGGCTCTTCGGGCACGTGTTGGCGCAGTTCATGATCGTGTGGCAGCGGTACAGCCGGAACGGGTCGTGCAGCCCGTCGAGGCGGTGGCCCGTGTTCTCGTCGCGCGAGTCGATCAGCCAGCGATAGGCCTGCAGCAGGGCCGCCGGGCCGAGGAACTTGTCGCCGTTCCACCAGTAGCTCGGGCACGACGTGGTGCAGCACGCGCACAGGATGCACTCGTAGAGGCCGTCGAGGCGGGAGCGGTCCTCCGGCGTCTGGCGCCACTCCTTCTCGGGCGCGGGCGTCTCGGTCTGGAGCCAGGGCTCGATGGCGGCGTGCTGGGCGTAGAAATTCGTCAGGTCCGGCACGAGATCCTTGAGGACCGGCATGTGCGGCAGCGGGTAGATCCGGATCGCACCGTCTTTGTCCTTGCGGGTCATCACCGGCAGGGCGTTGTCGGGGCTCTTGCACTCGTCGATGCCCATCGTGCAGGCGAGCGCGTTCTGCCCCTCGATGTTCATCGCGCAGGAGCCGCAGATGCCCTCGCGGCAGGAGCGGCGGAAGACCAGCGTCGAGTCGACCTTGTTCTTGATCCACAGCAGCGCGTCGAGGACCATCGGGCCGCAATCCTCGCGGTCGACCTGATAAGTGTCGATCCGCGGGTTGGCCCCGTCATCCGGGTTCCAGCGGTAGATCTTGAAGGTCTGCAGGTTCCTGGCGCCGGGCGGGGCCGGCCAGGACTTGCCCTGGGTGATCTGGGAATTCTTCGGAAGGTTGAACTGAGCCATGGTTCTCGACGGCTTCCGCTGGAGCAGGACGCGGCGGCCGGAGGGGTGAGGCCCCCCCCGCCGCAGTCGTTGTGCAGAGTTGCAGATCAGTACACGCGCGCCTTGGGCTCGATGTACTGGATCTCGTTGGACATCGTGTAGGTGTGGACCGGGCGGTAATCGATGACCACTTGGTGCTGGCCCTCGTCGAGCCAGGACAGCGTGTGCTTCATCCAGTCCTTGTCGTCGCGGTCCGGGAAGTCCTCGCGCGCGTGGGCACCGCGGGATTCCGTGCGGTTGGCGGCCGATTCCATCGTCACCACCGCCTGGCCGATCAGGTTGTCGAACTCCAGAGTCTCCAGGAGGTCGGTGTTCCAGACCAGCGACCGGTCGGTGATCTTCACGTCGGCGGCGGCGTTCCAGACCTTGTGGATCAGGCCCTTGCCCTCCTCCAGCACCTCGCCGGTGCGGAACACGGCGCAGTTGTTCTGCATCGTCTTCTGCATCTCGGCACGGAGTTCGGCGGTCGGCGTCGAGCCGTTGGCGTAGCGGAACCGGTCGAGGCGCTCGAGGGCCTTGTCGGTCGCGCCCTTGGGCAGCTCCATGGCCCGGCCGTTCGGCTCGACGATCTCGGCGCAGCGCTTGCCGGCGGCGCGGCCGAAGACCACGAGGTCGATCAGCGAGTTCGAGCCGAGGCGATTGGCGCCGTGGACGGAGACGCAGGCCGCCTCGCCGATCGCCATCAGCCCCGGGACCACCGTGTCGGGGTTGCCGTCGCGCAGCGTCAGCACCTCGCCGTGATAGTTCGTGGGGATGCCGCCCATGTTGTAGTGGACGGTCGGGATGACCGGGATCGGCTCCTTGGTCACGTCGACGCCCGCGAAGATCCGCGCGGATTCCGAGATGCCCGGCAGGCGCTCGTGCAGGATCTTCGGGTCCAGGTGGTCGAGGTGCAGGTAGATGTGGTCCTTGTTCTTGCCGACGCCGCGGCCGTCGCGGATCTCCATGGTCATGGAGCGCGAGACCACGTCGCGCGAGGCGAGGTCCTTCGCCGACGGCGCGTAGCGCTCCATGAAGCGCTCGCCCTCGGAATTGGTGAGATAGCCGCCCTCGCCGCGGGAGCCTTCGGTGATCAGGCAGCCCGCGCCGTAGATACCGGTCGGGTGGAACTGCACGAACTCCATGTCCTGCAGCGGCAGGCCGGCGCGCAGCACCATGGCGTTGCCGTCGCCCGTGCAGGTATGGGCGGAGGTCGCCGAGAAGTAGGCGCGGCCGTAGCCGCCGGTCGCCAGGATGGTCATCTGGGCGCGGAAGCGGTGGATCTCGCCGGTGGCCTGATCGAGGGCGATGACGCCGCGGCAGCGGCCCTCGTCGTCCATGATCAGGTCGAGGGCGAAGTACTCGATGAAGAAATCAGTCTGGTTCTTCACCGCCTGCCCGTAGAGGGTGTGCAGCATCGCGTGGCCGGTCCGGTCGGCCGCCGCGCAGGTGCGTTGGGCGGTGCCCTTGCCGTAATCGGTCGTCATGCCGCCGAACGGGCGCTGGTAGATCTTGCCCTCCTCCGTGCGGGAGAACGGTACGCCCCAGTGCTCCAGCTCGTAGACGGCGGCGGGCGCATTGCGCACGAGGTACTCGATGGCGTCTTGGTCGCCGAGCCAGTCCGATCCCTTCACGGTGTCGTACATGTGCCAGCGCCAGTCGTCCGGGCCCATGTTGCCCAGCGAGGCCGAGATGCCGCCCTGCGCCGCCACCGTGTGCGAGCGCGTCGGGAACACCTTGGTGATGCAGGCGGTGCGCAGACCCGCTTCCGAGCAGCCCACCGTGGCGCGCAGTCCCGCGCCGCCCGCGCCGACGATCACGACGTCGAAGGCGTGATCGTGGATGGTGTAGGCAGGCCCGCTGCCGTTTGTGCCGTTGGCGGCCATGTTCGGCTCCTCGAGATCGATGTTGGCGGGGTCAGGCCGGCTGTCCGAAGCCGATGCGCAGGACCGCGTAGAGGCAGGCGACGGCCACGACGACCGCGTAGGCGTTGTTGGCGAACACCGCCGCGATCTTCGTCGCCGGCGCGTGCACGTAGTCCTCGATGATCACCTGCATGCCGAGGCGCATGTGGACCGTGACCGACAGTAGCGCCAGGATCAGGAGGATCGACACCAGAGGGGTCGCGACGAGGAGCCGCGCCTCCGGGTAGCCGCGGCCCGCCATCTTGGCGATGATCACCACGAAGCTCAGCATCAGCACGACGTTGGCGACGGCGGTCAGCCGCTGCAGCCACCAGTGCCCGGCGCCGTGATGGGAGACGCCGAGGCCGCGTACGCGGGCGCGCGGCGTGCGGATCGAGACGCGCGTGTCCTGCCGGACCTCTTCCTTAGCCATGTCGTCCTCCTCAGCGGACCAGAAGGGCGACCGCCCAGATGACGAGGGTGAGGGCCACCGAGCCGATCAGCGTCAGCCGGGCCATCGAGAGGCGCTTCTCCCGGTCGAAGCCGACGCCGGTGTCCCAGATCAGGTGCCGGATGCCGCCGAGCATATGGTGCATCAGGATCCACGTGTAGACGAACAGGATCAGGCGCCCGAAGATCGAGCCGAAGAACCCGGCCACGTAAGAGTAGCCGGCCGGTCCCGAGGCCAGAGCCACGAGCCAGACTGCGACGAGAGCAGTCCCGCCGTAGAGCGCGGTGCCGGTGATGCGGTGGAACACCGACATCGCCATCGTCCAGGTCCAGCGATAGATCTGGAGATGCGGCGACATGGGCTGAGCCACTGTCGGGCGGGCGGTGGGTGCCATCGTGTTGAAGCCTCGCAGCTGCGAACTGGACCGTCTCTAATCTGGTAGCGCTAGAGCCTGAGCGGGCAACCCGCAATCCGTCATGGTGCGGCGCAATGTGCCCTCTGGGGCGACACTTTGCCGATTCTGTCACTTCAGCTGTCCCAGGAGGCGCCACCACGCGTAGTCGAGCGGCGCCGCCACGAGGAGCGACAGGAAACCGAAGCTCAGGGTGAGCCGGGTCGCATCCCGGAGACGGACCCGCCCGAGCTCGCTGGCGAACACGATCGGGGGCGCCTGATAGGGGAAGAACAGGGTCGAGTAGCCGATCACCTGCAGCGAGACGACCGCGAAGGGTGACAGGCCGCTCGCCTCCGACATCTCGCCCGCGAGCGCCGTGTACAGGGCCGGGGCGCCGTTGGCGGTGACGAGGAGGGTCAGCACCGAGGCGATGCCGGTGAGCACCGCGAAGTTCTGCGTCGGTGCGTCGCGCGCAAGGGGCGCGACGGTCAGCAGCAGATGGCCGAGGCGCTCGCCGAGCCCGGTCTCGTTGACCAGGGCGACGAGGCCGAGCAGCGCCGCGATGTAGAAGCAGGTCCGCAGGTTCACTTGTTGGAACGCCTCCGGCGGCAGGACCCCGATCCGCGGCAGCAGGCAGACGACCGCCGCGGCGAGGCCGACCCAGGCGGCGGCAAGGCCGTGGAGGCTGTCGGTCATCCAGAGGATCAGCGTGCAGGCGAGGATCACCGCGAGGCGCCGCTCGGGCGGGGACAGCGGAGGAAGGTCCGGCAGGATCGGAGCGGCGGAGCCGAGGTCGTCCGGGAACAGCTGGACGATGAGGGCGACGAGCAGCACGCCCTTCACCAGCGCCAGGACCGGGGCATGCAGGAGGAAGTAGGAGAGGTACGACAGGTGCAGACCGAGCAGGTGCTCGGCCGAGCCGGCCATCACGAGGTTCGGGACGTTGGCGGGCAGGATCGCCGCAGAGAGGATCGGGGTGGCGAGGCCGACGGCCAGGACCGCACCCGTCCGCCCCGGGCGCCCGGCCGCGAGACCGAAGGCGTCGCAGAGTGCGAGGGTGACGGGGATCATCAGGGCAATGCGGCCCAGATTCGACGGCATGACGAAGGCGATGAGGAAGCTCAGCGTCACCAGCCCAGCGATGAAGCGGCCGTAGGAGCCGGAGAGCCGCAGAGCGAGGGTGCGCGCCATCCGGGCGCCCAAGCCGGTCCGGGTCATGCCCTGCCCCACCACCATGCCGGACAGGACCAGCCAGAACGCGGAGGACGAGAAGCCCGAGAACACCGTCGCGGCCGAGCCGAGACGCGGCAGCATCGCCAGTCCGAAGAAGGCGAGTGCCGTGACGATCTCGGGCAGCAGCGCGGTCGCCCACAGGCCCATGCACAGCACGAGCAGCCCCGCCGTCGCCGCAACCAGTCCCTCGCCGCTCACCGCGATCGTCCCCGCACCACGCTACGCCGGAAGCGGCATCCTCATCGGATTGGAACGGTTCGCAATTCGGGACTTGTTGAGCGAGCCTTCGCCTGCGGCGAAGGCTGTGGATCCGGTGGGCCGATCTGGCCCAGGGGTCCTCACGGCAATGCCCGACCGAAGGCCGGCCGGGCGTCGCGCGGTTTGGAGGATGCGCCGCGGGGACGAGACCCGCGCCGCCTGGCTCAGTAGCCGTAGCCGTAATAGCCGTTGCAGGCAGCCGGGTCGTAGGCGCCGTAGCCGTAAGTGTAGGCGCAATTGTCGTAGCCGTAGTCGAGACCGCCCAGGCCGTAACCGACGCCGAGGCCGAGCCCGAGGCCGGCGAGTCCGTAGCCGACGCCGCGTCCGTAGCGGTGGCCGTAATAGCCGCGGTTGACCAAGCCGCGACCGGCGATCCCGCGGTTCCCGACCCCGCCGAACCGGCCGGCCTGGTTATATTCGCCGGCCCGCAGGCCGCCGGTCCGGACGCTGCCGACGCCGGTCACGCCGAGCCCGGCCCCGCGGAAGCCGCCGCCCAGTCCGCCGACCCGCGCCCCGCCGACGCCATTCTGGAAGGCGCCGCCGCCGAAGCCGCCGTTCCGGAACGCTCCGCCGCCGACACTGCCGCCGCGGGAGCCGCCGCTGAAACCGCCACCGTGGAAACCGCCCCCACCGAATCCGCCGCCGTGGAAGCCACCGCCGCCGAAGCCGCGGGCATCGGCGACGGTCGGCGCGAACGCGACGGCCGCCAGGAGGGCGGTGGAGACGAGTGAGATACGAGTCATGGGAAAGCTCAGCCTGATGTGTGGTGCTTTAACCACTCAACCCGGCTCTAAGGCGGCTGTATCCAAGCTTGAGTATGACCGATGGCGTGGCAGTCGGTCGCTGAGTTGGCGATATGTACGTCGGGCTCGAACGTCACCCTGGACTTCACGAAGTCTTACCGGAAGGGCGGTTCATCGAAACTGCGCAGCTTGCGCGAGTGGAGACCTTGCCGATCGGCCCGAAGAACGTCGAGGGCCGCCAGCCCGACCCGGAGGTGCTCCGAGACGGCCCGATCGTAGAAGGCGTTGGCGGCACCCGGCAGCTTGATCTCGCCGTGGAGCGGCTTGTCTGAGACGCAGAGCAGCGCGCCGTAGGGAACGCGCAGGCGGAAGCCCTGGGCGGCGACCGTGCCGCTCTCCATGTCCACCGCCACGGCGCGGGACTGGTTGATCCGACGCCGCTCCTGGCTGAAGCGCAGTTCCCAGTTGCGATCGTCGTAGGTCACCACCGTGCCGGTGCGCAGGCGCCGCTTGAGCGCGTCAGCCTGCTCGCCCGTCACCGCGGCGGCGGCGTCCTGAAGGGCGACCTGCACCTCGGCGAGGGCCGGCACCGGCACGTCCGGCGGCACGAGCTCGTCGAGGATACGGTCGCGGCGGAGGTAGGCGTGCGCCAGCACGTAGTCGCCGATGGTCTGCGACTGCCGCAGGCCGCCGCAATGGCCGACCATCAGCCAGCAATCCGGGCGCAGCACCGCGAGGTGGTCGGTGATCGTCTTCGCGTTCGAGGGGCCGACGCCGATATTGACCAGCGTCGTGCCCTGCTGGGTCCCGTCGGAATCGCGCGCCACCAAGTGGTAGGCCGGCATCTGATGGCGATGCCAGGGTGAGGCGGCGATCACAGCGGCCGGGTCTGCATCGGCCGCCTCGGCACGGGTCACGGACACGCCGCCCGGCAGGACCAGCCGCTCGAACCCCTCCGCGCCCGAGGCGAGCCGCTCCAAGCCGTGGCGGACGAACTGGTCGACGTAGCGGTGATAGTTGGTGAGCAGGATCCAGGGCTGGACGTCGCGCCAGTCGCAGCCGGTGTAGTGGACGAGGCGCCGGAGCGAGTAATCGACCCGCACCGCGTCGAACAGCGCCAGGGGCAGCGGCTCGCCGGCGATCTGGTCGAACAGCCCGTCCGCGATCTCGTCGCCCACGAGCGACAGGAGCGGCACCGGGAAGTAGGTGGCGAGGTCCGCGCCGTCGACGGTCCGCCCGCGCGCGTCCAGCCCGGCCTCCAGCACGTAGGGATAGGGAATCTCCTGCGCGCTGAGACCGACCTCGAGGGCGATGCCGTAGTCGGCGATCAGCGGCTCCAGCTGGCGGGTCAGGTACGTCCGGAAGAATCCCGGATGCGTGATTGTGGTGGCGTAGGTGCCGGCGGCCTGGAGCTTGGCGGTGGCGCGCCGGACCCGGGGCAGCGGCCCGTCCGGGCGGTAACTGATCCGCAGTTCCGGGTAGCGGAAGGCGAGACGCTCCGTGGCGTCCGGCGGCGGCCCGCCGGCGAGGTAGCGCTCCAGCGCGGTCCGCAGGGCGCCGGCCGCGTCGTCGTAGAGCTCGACCAGCCGGTCGATGGCGGTCGCGGCATCCGCCACCGCCTGCATCGGCCGCAATTCCCGCTCGATCATGTCGCCTCCGTTCCTGCTGCCGGATCTACACCCCGCGCCATCCGGGGGCGAGATGCGGGGTTGCGAGCCGCGGACACATGGCCGACAAGCCGGCCGGCGCGGAGCGCGGCGGCGAGGACGCGGGCATGGACACGGGGCTGGACGCGGATGAGTTCGGGACCCGTCCCGGTGAAGAGAGGGCCGCCCTGCCCGCGACCTTCGACGCGGGCCTCCACTTCATCGGCCGGCTGCGCACGCCCTGGCAGGCGCGGTCCGACTGTCCGAAGAATGGCCTGCAGACCGACGCAATCTGCACCGTCGAGGTCGACCCGGCCTACGCCCCCGGCCTGCGCAACGTCACGGGGTGCACGCACCTGATCCTCGTCTACTGGATGGACCGGGCGACCCGCGGCCTCGTGATCCAGCGGCCGCGCCACGCCGACGGCCCCAGGGGCACGTTCTCCCTGCGCTCGCCGGCCCGTCCCAACCCGATCGCCCTGTCGGTCGTGGAACTGCTCGGCCGCGTCGGCGACACGCTCCGCGTGCGCGGGCTCGACTGTCTCGACGGCACGCCGCTCCTCGACATCAAGCCCTACTACGCCTCGACGGACGCGCGGCCCGACGCCCGGGTCGACCGGGCCGGGGCCGAGCCGTGAAGCGCGTCGTTTCCCTCGTTCTCGGCGGGCTCGCCCTCCTGGCGATCGGCGGCTTCGCCGGGTGGCGCCTGCACCGGCCGGGGGCCGACGCGCGGGCCTACGCCGAGATGCGCCTGATCGCCGTGCAGGTCAGCCTCGACGAGGCGCCGCCGGACTACGTGTTCTGGGCCGGCGATTCCCAGGTGGAGCTGCAGCCCGGTAGCCAGCGCCCCTGCGGGCTGGATTTCCTCAACGGCGGGATCAGCGGCGCGACCGCGGGCAGCTACGCGGACTATCTCGCGCGCCTGACCTTCAAGGTGCAGCCGCGGCTCGCGGTCCTGACCATCGGAACCAACGACATCCTGGTGAAGAACAACCCGCAGCTGCACAAGCCGACGGAGCAGTTCGAGGCCGCCGCCGAGACGATCGTCAAGCGGCTGCAGACCCTCAGCCCGCGCGTCGTGGTGACCGCCCTCCCCCCGGTGGGTCGCGAGATCGGCAAGCTGGTGGATGCCGGCGCGGTCGCGGATTACTCGCGCCGGTTGCGGAATCTCTGCGGGCGGCTCGGCTGCGTCTTCACGGATCCGTTCGCCGCCCTGCGCGACGGCGATACGGGCTACGCCAAGCCCGGCGCCCTGCGCGACGGGCTGCACCTCGCGGCATTCCGGCCGGCGCTGAGGGCGGTCGAGCCGGCGCTCTGCACCCCGTGAGGGCCGGCGCCGCGTCGTTGCGAGCGGTGCGAAGCAATCCAGGAGCGCGTCACGGATCGAAGCGTCACGCTGCCCTGGGTCGCTTCGCTCCGCTCGCGATGACGGCGCGGGATCGGGCCGGACGCCGGCTCACTCCCACTCGATCGTGCCGGGCGGCTTCGAGGTGATGTCGTAGGTCACCCGGTTGATGCCCTTCACCTCGTTGATGATCCGGGTCGCGACCCGGCCCAGGAAGGCCATGTCGAACGGGTAGAAGTCGGCTGTCATGCCGTCGACCGAGGTGACGGCGCGCAGCGCGCAGACGTGGTCGTAGGTGCGCCCGTCGCCCATCACGCCGACGGTCTTCACCGGCAGGATCACCGCGAAGGCCTGCCAGATCGTGTCGTAGAGGCCGGCCTGCCGGATTTCGTCGAGGTAGATCGCGTCGGCCTTGCGCACGGCCTCCAGCTTCTCGCCGGTGATCGTGCCGGGGCAGCGGATCGCCAGGCCCGGGCCCGGGAACGGGTGGCGGCCGACGAAGCCCTCGGGCAGGCCGAGCTCCTTGCCGAGCACCCGGACCTCGTCCTTGAAAAGCTCGCGCAGCGGCTCCACGAGCTTCATGTTCATGCGCTCGGGCAGGCCGCCGACGTTGTGGTGGCTCTTGATGGTCACGGACGGGCCGCCGGTGAACGACACGCTCTCGATCACGTCGGGGTAGAGCGTGCCCTGAGCGAGGAACTTCGCCCCGCCGATCTTCTTCGATTCGGCCTCGAAAACGTCGATGAACAGGCGGCCGATCGTCTTGCGCTTGATTTCCGGGTCGCTGACGCCCTCCAGAGCCGCGAGGAACATCCCCGACGCCTCCACGTGGACCAGCGGGATGTTGTAGTGGTCGCGGAACAGCGCCACAACCTGCTCGGCCTCGCCGAGGCGCAGGAGCCCGTGGTCGACGAACACGCAGGTCAGCTGATCGCCGATCGCCTCGTGGATCAGCACCGCCGCCACGGCCGAATCGACGCCGCCCGAAAGGCCGCAGATCACCTTCTCGGAGCCGACCTGCTCGCGGATCTTGGCGATGGCCTCTTCGCGGTAGGCGCCCATGGTCCAGTCGCCCGAGCAGCCCGCGACATCGCGCACGAAGTTGCGGATCAGCAGGGCGCCGTGGGGCGTGTGCGCCACCTCCGGGTGGAACTGGACCGCGTAGTAGTTGCGGGCCTCGTCGGCAACCGCCGCGAAGGGCGCGTTCCTGGAGATCGCCACGGTGGTGAAGCCGTCCGGCAGCTTGGTGACGCGATCACCGTGGCTCATCCAGACCGGGTACTTCTCGCCCTTGTGCCAGACGCCCTTGAACAGCGGGCAGTCGGCCAGGATCTCGACCTCGGCGCGGCCGAACTCCGCGTGGTGGCCGCCCTCTACGGCGCCGCCGAGCTGGGCCGCCATGGTCTGCTGGCCGTAGCAGATGCCGAAGACCGGGACGCCCGAATCGAACACGAGCTGGGGCGCGCGGGGCGAGGCCTCGACGGTAACCGATTCGGGGCCGCCGGAGAGGATCACGCCCTTGGGCTTCTGCTCGCGGAACGCGGCCTCGGCCTTCGTGAAGGGCACGATCTCGCAGTAGACGCCCTCCTCCCGCACGCGGCGGGCGATGAGCTGCGTCACCTGAGAGCCGAAATCGACGATCAGGATCTTGTCGTGGTCGGTGTTCATCGCGGGCGATTATCCGAAGCCCGCGGCGCGTGCAACGCACAAGTCCGGATTGTCCGGCCTTCCGACGTGCCGTCACCGACGGAATGCCGGACCCGACCGTCAGGTCCCGCGCGTCGCCGTCGCCCCGTCGGTGCCGGCGCGGCCAGCCGCGCGCGGCGGTCTCGGCTGGCCCGACGCGCGCCAGCTCTCAGTCGAAGTTGCGGACCTTGGCCGAGCCGCCGAGGCTGATCGCGGGTTTCGCGGCGGCGCCGGCGAGGCTCACCTTCTTCTGGCCGGGCGGGGTCTTGGCGCGCAGCTGCGGGGCGGGCTCGGGAGTCGGTCGCGACGGCTTCAAATGCGCCTGGCCGTGGATCACCGAGCCGATCTCTCCCGCCACGCGGATCAGGTCGTCGCGCTCGCAGGAACGGGCGACCTTCAGCCCGAGCTTGTGCATGTGGCTCTTGCCGTAGAGGTAGGCGGCGAGCTGCGCGCGCTTCAGCGGCGGGATCTGCTCCAGGATCAGCGGCAGGTCGAAATCGTCGGCCCGGTACACGGAGCCCAGAACCTCGAGGGTCACCGGGCAATCGACTTCGGGCTCGGCGCCGCTGGTCGGATGCGCTTGCGTCATGGATGCCTCTCGGAGGTCGATGGATCGGGACCGGGCTCGGATGCCCCGGAGCCGGGGTCGAGTTCAACCCCTATCGGAACGGTGAGGTTCGCAATCCTGTCCTGCGCGGGCGCAGGCGTCGGTGGCGGGACTGGTTCGGGCTTCCAGGCGCCCAGGCAGCCGGTGCAGACCGATTCGATCACCGCGCGGGCATGGGCCTGCCGGCGGGCCCAGAGCATCTCCCGGGCGAGGCGCGCCGCCTCGGGGTCCGGCAGCGGGCGGATGCGGATGAAGAGCGGCTCCTGCGCGGTGGCGGGCGCTGGTGTCAGGACGAGGAGCCCGAGCAGCGCCATCGCGGGATCGGCGGCACGCCACCGGCGCCGCGGCGCCGACCATGCGGGTCCCGCCATGTCACTCTCCCGCCCGGAACGAGCGCGATACCTCGCGCGTCAGGGTAAACCGCCTCTTAACGGCCGCCGCGGCCGCGCGGAACTTCGCCTCGGGACGCCGGTAGAACGAGGGGGGACCGAGCGGGAGACGGCTTGATGCCTCAGATGTTCGACTGGATCTTCTTCGCGATCATGTTGCCGTTTCCGACCTACCTGGTCTGGGACTTCATGCGGCATCGATAGGCAGGGCGCAACGGCGCTCACCCGCCGGACGAAGCGGCCATGCGGCCGACCGGCGCGGCCCGTTCGGGCTCGATGCCCGGCTCCGCCGCCTGCTCGGCCCGCCGCCGCTCCTGAGCGCGCCCGAGCCAGACGCTGTTCACGAGCCACGCCATCGACAGCGGGATCGCGGCGCCGGCCACGCTGGCGCTGCCGAGCCCCATGCCCTGGATGCCGGTGAACGACCACGCGCCGACCTGATCGCCCAACCGGTAGACGACGGTGTCGATGAAGCTCTTCGCCTTGTAGCGGTCCTCCCGGGGGACGACGGTGAACAGCACCTCGCGCACCGGCCGGGCGATCGCGAAGTTCCCGGCCCGGCGGAGCACCTGGAACGCCACGATGACGCCGATCGTCGGCCAGAGGGCGAGCGCCACGAAGCCGAGGATGCTGAAGGCGGGGAGGATCGCCAGCGTCAGGGCGACGCCGATTCGGTTCACGATCCGGCCCGTGAGGAACAGCTGGATGCCCAGCGTGAGGACGTTCACCGCGAGGTCGACGCTGGCGAAGAACGCCGTCTGCGCGCCGCGGTCCGGGAAGCTCCGCTTCGCGATGCCCGCCTGCTCGAAGTACAGGAACGTCGAGGTCACCGAGAACAGCAGCAGGAACAGCGAGATGTTGAGCAGGTAGGGCGATGCGAGAGTCCGGGTGACGCCGGCGAGCACGCTGCCGCCGATCGTCCGGTCCTGACCGTCCTCGGGGCCCCCGTTCCGGCCCGGCACCTCGTGGAGCTGCGTCGACAGCGCCGCGAGCCCGCGCATGCAGAACACCGCGACCTCGAGGAGCGCCACCGCGCAGAGCATCAGGCCCCAGGTCGGGACGTTCTTGGCCAGGATCGCGGTGGTCGCCGAGCCCGCGATGGCGCCGAGCGTCGCGCCGGCCGCGATGAAGCCGAATAGCCGCTTGCCCTGGGCGTTCGAGAACACGTCGACGATCGTCGCCCAGAAAATCGAGACCACGAACAGGTTGAAGATCGACAGCCAGACGAAGAACACCCGGCCGATCCACACGCCCCACTCAGCGGGCGCGAGGTAGAGCGTCAGCGCGAACGCCAGGATGTTGGCCGCGAAGAACCGATAGGTGATCGGCACGAACCGCGCCCGCGGCATCCGTTTCACGAGGTAGGCGAAGGGCAGGTTGAGGGCGAGCATCCCCAGGAGGGTGGCGGTGAACAGCCAGGGCAGGTTCTCGATGCCGCCGGCGACGCCCATCTGGTCCCGGATCGGGCGCAGGACGTAGTAGGCGGCCAGGATCGAGAAGATGTAGGCCCACGACCAGGCCAGCGCCCGGCCCTCGCCGGGCTGAACGTCGATCAGGCGCGCGAGCGTGCCGCGGGCGGGTTCAGGCATGGGCCGATCTCACCGGATTGGGCTTCTTCCCCGGACGGGCCTCCCTCGGGGAAGGCTCGGTCGGACCCCTCGCCGTTGCGGGGCCCGGCAAGGGGCCGGGCGACGCGCCTACTTCGCCAGTCCGAGTTTCTCGCGCATCTCCGGCGCGGTGACGTCGTGACCGAAGCCCGAGCTGCCCATGGCGAACTTGTCGGCATCCTTGAGCGGGCCGACCACCACCGGGTCGAACCCGGCATCGCGGACGAGGCCCTCGGCGACCTTCAGCGCCTCGGGGTCGTCCCCGGCGATCGGGATCGCCATCCGCCCGCCCGCACGACCCTTGCCGCCGTCCGCGCCCTCCTTGGCGAAGATCTTGTAATTGGCCGCGTTGAAGGCGCGCACGATCTTGGCGCCGGGGAAGTACTTGGCCGAGGTCGCGCCGATCCCGCTGGCCTGGACCTCGTCGTAGAGCGCGCCGTCGCGCTTCTGCGTGGCGTTGCCGGCATCGAGGACGACCTTCCCCTTGAGGGACGGGCCGATCTCCTTCGCGAGGTCCGGATAGGCCTTGTAGGGGACGGCGATGAACATGGCGTCGCCGAACTTGATCGCCTCCTCGGGCGTGCCGGCCCTGGCCTTGGGTCCGAGCTCCGAGACCATCGCGGCGAGCTGCTCCGGGTGGCGGGAGGCGAACATGACCTCGTGGCCGTCCTTGACCCAGAGCGTCCCGATCGTGCCGCCGATGTTCCCGGCGCCGATCACGCCGATCCGGATCTTCTTCGCGCCGTCCTGGGCTGCGGCGGGCACGGAAGCGGGAAGAGCGGCGGCCACGGCGAGGCCAGCCGCGAGGGCGAGCGCCGCGCGGCGCGAGATGACATCAAACCGCATCGATGAACGTCTCCATCTGCTTGCGCTGCGCCGCGTCGGGCAGCTTGCCCCGCACGGCCCCGAGGTTGTCCTCGACATAGGCGGCCTTCGCCATGCCGGGGATCGGGCAGGTCACGGCCGGGTTGCCGAGCACGTATTTCAGGAAGAACTGCGGCCAGCTCGCGCAGCCGAGATCCTTGGCGACCGCCGGCAACTCCTTGCCCTGGACCGCCTTGAACAGGCGATCGCGGCCGAACGGCACGTTGGTCATCACCGCCACGCCGCGATCCGCGGCCAGCGGGAGCACGCGCTCCGCGGCGGCACGGTTGTCGATGGCGTAGTTCACCTGGATGAAGTCGAGGCTCTCGCGCTTCATGACGGCCTCCAGGGCGTCGAGCTGGTTGTCGCGCCAGACCGTGACGCCGACGTACCGGACGCGCTTCTGCGCCTTCAGATCGCGCAGGACCGCCAGGTTCCCGGTCACGTCGATCAGGTTGTGGACCGCCACCAAATCGAGGGTATCGACCTTCATGCGCTTCAGCGATCGGTCGAACTCCGCGAGCGTCGCGTCGCGGCCGGTCGTGTCGACCTTGCTCGCGAGGAAGATCTTCTGGCGCAGGCCGGGCTCCGCCAGGATCAGGCCGAGGACGTCCTCGGCGGTGCCGTAGCTCGGGGCCGTGTCGATCACCGATCCGCCGAGTGCGACGAAGGTCTTCACCGCCTCCTTCAGGGGCGCCACCGCCTCGGGCGTCGGCTCGACCTCGTAGCGCCGGGACGTGCCGATCCCGATGGCCGGGAGCGTCTCGCCGGTGGAGGGTATCGGGCGGCGGATCAGCGGCTCGGCCGCCGCGGCGAGGCGGCCGGCGAGCGGGGCGATAGCGGCTGCGGCGATGACGGCGCGACGGGATACGGGCATGGCCGGCCTCCGACGGATTCAGGACCCGCCGGGAGATAGGGCGCGTCCGCGCTCTGTGTATTCTTAATTCTCACGCTTCCGCGAGGGATGCGCGCTGCACCTTCGAGGCTTGGGCTAATCTTCCTCGGGCGGGTCCTCGAATTCCGCGCCCTCGGTATCGGGGGCGATGCGGAACCGGTACTCGTCGATCGCCAGGAACGCCCGGTGGGCGACCTGCGGGTCGATCCCGTCGCGGACGACCAGGGTCTGGAAGTCGATGAACAGGCGCGCGACGCGGGCCTCCTCCGTCAGGGTGGCCAGGGCGGACGAACTCGCGCCGGCGCGCATCATGTAGCGCTTGGCCTCTCCGGCCGCGTCTGGCGCGGGCAGGACGACGACCTGCCCGGCGGTTTCCGGCTTCAGTTCCGCCCAGCGGACGGGCGTCCAGGCGATGATGGCGTCGGTGTGCTTCATCGAAGGCTCCGGCAGGTGGACGGGGATCCGCCTACCGGTCGCGGCCGGGAACGTCGAGGCTCCCGGCGTTCCGGATCAGGGTGCGCGCTCCATCTGGCCGCGGATCTCGCCCTTCGGGTTCGCGGCGGTGTGGAGGTTGAAGTAGACCTTCCCCGCCTCGAGATCGGCGGCCTTGGCATCGTCGAGGGTCGCCTCGCCGGTGAAGGGGCTGCTCGCCGCCGTCACCGGCACGAGCACGCCGGCATTCTCGCCCGCCTTGGCCGGCCCGTGGAAATGGGCGGCCGTGACCGGCCCGGTGAGGCCGCTGTACTGGCCCGACCAGCTCAAGCGCTTGGTGGCGGGATCGAAGGTCGCGGTGATCTCGCCCTTGCCGGAGGACGCGGTTGCCGGCACCTCGCTGCCGCCGGTGAGCGCCGCGCGGTAGGTGACGTCCTTGCCCGCCGCGACAGCCGGACCCGTGGCGAGCGGCACCCCGAGGGCGAGAAGGGCGGCGAGGCTGGTGGTCCAGCGATGGCTCTTGCGCGCTGTCATCGAACGCTCCGCGATCTGACGGGCCGTCGAGCGGCCCGTGCCAAACCTAGCGGGCCAGGACAGGTCGGACATGGCGGACGGGCTGTCGCCGAGCGATTCTCGGTGACAGCCAAGCGTTTCCCTCCCGCGCACGACGGCACGCGGACTGCCCGACCTCCGGAGGCGCGATTTGCTCACGGGAAGACGTTGACACGGAGCGCCCGCTCTTCCTATACCGCCGCCACTGCACGCATCGTCTCGATGGACGGTCGCGGCTCGTGGCGGGGTAGCTCAGCTGGTTAGAGCAGAGGAATCATAATCCTTGTGTCGGGGGTTCAAATCCCTCCCTCGCTACCAACAGTTTCAGTAATCTTCGTCTATAAATCCAAGTCTCCTCTGAGCGTGCCGACCGGTGTGTCGGATCTGGGCCGCAGCCGGAACGCTGATCCTGAGGATCGCAAATCCTACCGCGAGCGGCCGGTCTCCAGCACGATCAGTTCTTCGCTCGAGCGCTTCGGTCGCACGCGAAGCCACTCACTTTTCAATCCCGTCTCGCTTGCCGCGAAGCAATGGACGTCTGGACTTGCTTCAGGATCTTGTACGGCTTGCCGTCGAGGACGGAGATCGGCGCGTCGAGCGCTACCGACCTCTCGATCTCGGCCGGCCCGACAGCTGATCGGGTCGCGACCCTTTAAGGCAGGCGAAGGTTGATGCCGGCGAACACCGTCCCGTCTTGAAAGTTCAGGACGGTGTCCGTCCATCGCATGACGCGGCGGCCACGATTGCCGGGCGGACCGCGGCTGCCGGTCCGGACCGGCGGGCGACCGTGATCTCTCCAAACGGAACCGGCCGGGACTGGATGGCTTGGCCTCCTGATGCACGACTTCGAAGAGACGCCGGCCATTCGGGAGACGGTGAAATCAATCGGCCCGGACGTCGGCGCGATGTCGCGCGCGCAACTTGAGGCGGAGGTGCTGCGCCTGCGCTCGGGGCTGCCGGAGGCAGGAGCGAGACGATCGGCCGGGAGGTGCGCCCGGTGCATCGGACCGCCGGGCAGGACGCGCCAGCGAGCGAGTGGCGCCACCGGGTCGTCTTCGACAACGTCAGGGACTTCGCCATCGTCGTCACCGACCGCGACGGCTCGGTCATCGACTGGAACCTCGGCGCCGAGCGGATCTTCGGCTGGACGGCGGAGGAGATGCGCGGGCAGCCCGCCGACCGGATCTTCACGTCCGAGGACCGTGCGGAGGGGCGCCCTGAGGCCGAGATGCGGCTCGCGACGAGCGAGGCGCGCGCCTCCGTCGACCGCTGGCACCTCCGCAAGGACGGCAGTCGCGTCTGGACGTCGGGCGAGATGATGCCGCTGCTCGACGAGGCCGGTGCGCATCGCGGGTTCACCAAGATTGTCCGCGACCGCACGGCCGAGCACGAGGCCGCAAGGTCGCTGAGGGAGCGCGAGGCCCACCTCCGGCATACCGTCGAACTGAATCCCCAGGTGCCGTGGACCTGCGACCCGGCGGGCAACATCACCTCATACTCGAACCGCTGGCTGGAACTGACCGGCCAGGCACCCGGCGAACCCGACGGCGCGGGCTGGATGAAGGCCCTGCATCCGGAGGACGTCCCCCACACGGTCGCGGTGTTCTCGGCCTGTCTCGCCTCGGGCGAGCCGGTCGACGTGGACTATCGCATCAACATCGCGGCTACCGGCACGTACCGCTGGATGCGGGCGCGCGCGCGTCCCCGCCGCGACGGAGCCGGCGCCATCGTGGCCTGGTACGGGGTGGTCGAGGACATCCACGACCGCCGCCTGGCCGAGGCGGCGCTGCAGGAGAGCGAGGCCCGTTACCGGACGCTGTTCGAGACGGTCGAGGTCGGGTTCTGCATCCTCATGATGCGGTTCGACGCGGACGGACGGGCGGTCGATTACCTGATCGAGGAGGCCAATCCGGCCTTCGCCCGGCAGACGGGCGCCGACGTCGCCGGCCGCTGGGTCAGCACGTTCGCGCCCGACCTCGAACGGCACTGGTTCGACAGCTACGGCCGCGTCGCCCTGACCGGGGAACCCGCCCATTTCGAGAACTACGCCGCCGTGTTCGGGCGCTGGTTCGACGTGCGTGCGCACCGGGTCGGGGACCCGCGCGACCACCGCGTCGCGGTCTTCTTCAGCGACATCACCGCGCGCAGGAGCGCCGAGTTGCTGGCGGAGGCCAGCGCGCGCGAGCTCCGGCTCATCACCGACGCGCTGCCGGTGCTGATCGCGTTCATCGACGCCGGCCACGTCTACCGCTTCGCCAACGAGGCCTACAAGGACTGGTTCTCCGCCCCGCCCGGCGATGTCGTCGGACGCGATGTCCGCGAGCTGCTCGGCCCGGCCGCCTACGCCGTGCGGCGACCCTTCATCGATCGGGCGCTCGGGGGTGAGCCCGTCACCTTCGAGACGGACTGGCCGCACCGCGACGGGCGCCACCGCGTCGCCGAGATCCGCTACCTGCCGCGACGGACCTCCGGCGGCCGCGTCGACGGTTTCCACGTCTTCGTGCAGGACGTGACCGTCCGGGTGCAGACGGAGGCCGACCTCGCCCGCCAGGTCGCCGCCCGAACCGCCGAGCGCGACCAGATCTGGCAGGCCTCGTCCGACCTGCTCTGCGTGGCCAACCTCGACGGCTACTTCGTCGGCCTCAACCCGGCCTGGTCGCGAACCCTCGGGTGGACCGACGCCGACATGAAGGCGCGGCCGTTCCTCGATTTCGTCCACCCCGACGACGTCGCGTCGACCGTGGCGGCGGCGGGGGGACTGTCGCGCGGGGAGGCCCAGCTCACGTTCGAGAACCGCTATCGCCGCAAGGACGGCAGCTATGTCTGGCTGTCCTGGAACGCGGTGCCCCGCGACGGGCTGATCTACTCGTCCGTGCGCGACGTGACCGAGATCAAGCAGCAGGCCGAGGCGCTGGCCAAGACAGAAGAGGCTCTGCGGCAGTCGCAGAAGATGGAGGCGGTCGGCCAGCTGACCGGCGGCCTCGCGCACGATTTCAACAACCTGCTCGCGGGCATCTCCGGCTCCCTGGAGCTGATGCAGACGCGGATGAGCCAGGGGCGGATGGGCGACCTCGACCGCTACTTGAGCGTCGCCCAGGGCGCGGCCAAGCGGGCCGCCGCCCTGACGCATCGCCTGCTGGCCTTCTCCCGCCGCCAGACCCTCGACCCCAAACCCACCAACGTGAATCGCCTCGTCCACGACATGGAGGAGCTGGTCCGGCGCACCGTCGGTCCGGCCGTCCACTTGGAGGTCGTCGGTCTCGCGGGGCTGTGGCCGGCGCTGATCGACCCGGGCCAGCTGGAGAACGCGCTGCTCAACCTGTGCATCAACGCCCGCGACGCGATGCCGGACGGCGGTCGCATCACCATCGAGACCGCCAACAGGTGGATCGACGAGGTCGGCGGCCGCCAGCACGACCTCGCGCCCGGCCAGTATCTCGGCGTCTGCGTGACCGACACCGGCACCGGCATGGCGCCGGACCTGATCGGAAAGGTGTTCGAGCCGTTCTTCACCACCAAGCCCACCGGCGAGGGCACGGGCCTCGGCCTGTCCATGGTCTACGGCTTCGCCAAGCAGTCCGGCGGGCAGGTGCGGATCTACTCCGAGGTCGGCGCGGGGACGACGGTCTGCCTCTACCTGCCGCGGCACTACGGCGAGGCCGACGAGGACGCGGTCGCGCGCAGGCTTTCCGAGGTCGAGCAAGCGGGCCAGGGCGAGACGGTGCTAATCGTCGACGACGAGCCATCGGTGCGCATGCTGGTCACCGAGGTGCTGGAGGACCTGGGCTACACCGCCATCGAGGCCGCCGACAGCGTCGCCGGCCTGAAGGTGCTGCAGTCGGACGTGCGGATCGATCTGCTGGTGACGGATGTCGGCCTGCCGGGGGGCATGAACGGGCGACAGATGGCGGACGCCGGCCGCGAGCGGCGACCGGACCTGAAGGTGCTGTTCATCACCGGGTACGCGGAGAACGCCGTGCTCGGGAACGGCTACCTTCGGCCCGGGATGCAGGTCTTGACCAAGCCGTTCGTGCTGGAGACCCTCGCCTCCCGCATCAAGGACCTCATCGCCGAGACTTGAACCCCCTCGTCCGAAAGGGCCGCGCCCCCAGAGGGCAGCCGACTGCTCGTGCAACGGGAGCGGGCGAGCCCTGGGGTGCCGCCAGCGAGGTGACCGCCTCGTGGATCGGTCGCCTCGTCCGTGATCCGGTTCCCCGGGCCGGTCGCGCACATGATCGCAGGGCAGGCCGCGGGACGACCGCGTCGTGCCACCGGGTCCGCATTCGCGAGACCGATGACGGAGCGACGCCGAAGGTGTTGATGCCCGGTTCTCGTCGTCGGGCCCTATCCCGGGGCTTGCACGGCCGGGTGATATTGCGGGCTCTCACGCCTGTCGAACATCCCGTAGTCGCGAATGATCCGAACAGCTCGGAGGCGCGTGCCCGCGACTGATGAGACGGCGTTCGCCGCGCCGGCATCTCTCCACGACAGCAGCACCAGCACCTTTCCCGGATTGGTGAAGGAATCGAACGCGTCCCAACTCACCAGCCCCTCGGTCCGCTGGTCGAGACCGAGCATGGCCATGAGGTCGACATCGAAGGGCGTGGGCCGGTCCGCCGACATCGCCTCCGACAGTGTACAGGCCTTGGCTTGGCCGACTTCCGTCTCATCGAGGCGTTGCTCGCGGACCCGATGTCCCGCCGGCGGGTGGGTGTCAGCCGTCACCTCGCCGACGCGGAGATGGTAGTCCGCGAACACCTCGGACCGGCCTTTCCCCTGGATCAGGTGATGACCGGCATGGGTGCGCCAGCGGATCACCGACTTCTCGTCCCGCCACGTCGAGTGCGAAAGGACCCAGCCCGGCCGCGTCCGGCTCGTGAAGCGCTCGTTGTCGATGAAGCCGTCGATGCCCTCGAGCTCAGGCTTCAGCACACGCGCGTGTTCCAGATAGGCGTCCTTGCGACCGTCGCCGGGTCGGACTTCGAAGATGACGGAGAACATGGGCTCCTCCCTGGGTGTCGATGCGGTTCAAGCCGGGACCGGCTCACTCAGACATACGGCGGAGGCTCTCCAGAGGGCCCTACGCCCGGCCTCGAGATGCATCAGATGCGTGTCGCGCCTGAGCTTGATGTCACGCCGGTCCGGGGAGCTGGAGTAGGTATCGAGCAGCCACGCGGCGTCGGTCGTCAGACCGTCCCGCTCACCCCGGAACTGCGGAGACAGCCGGCGAAGGAACAGCGTGGGCCCGGATCGCGGATCTTCGATCCAATGATGCTCCTCCCTGTCGTCAATCTCATCGGGCGTCATAGGCGTCACCTATTGCCGTGGCGGGCGAACCGTCGGCACAGACGTGGCGCGGTTCTCCAGCTTCACGCTCCCACTCTGATCCAGGGATCCCGGCCGAGTCAGCCGTAAACGCTTCGGTCCAAACCGAAGCGTCGTCGGATGCGGCGGGCGTTGAGCGCGTTTAGGTTCAGCTCATGACGCAGGGTCCTGCACTCTCCGAGATCGGCGCGCTCGTCGGAGATCCCAGCCGCTCCAATATCCTGTCGACCTTGATCGACGGGCGAGCACTGACCGCGACCGAACTGGCCTGGACGGCCGGCGTCGCGCCAGCCACCGCGAGCGAGCACCTGACGAAGCTCGTGGCCGGCGGCCTGCTCACGGTGTCGCGCCAAGGTCGGCACCGATACTTCCGCCTCGCCTCCGTCGAGGTCGCCCGCATGCTCGAGGCCATGATGGTGATCGCGAACCGGGGCGAGCCGGAGGGAGCATCGCGCCGAGCGACGCCGCGGATCGATCCAGCCTTGCGCGAGGCCCGCACCTGCTACGATCACCTCGCCGGACGGCTCGGCGTCGGGATCGCCGATGCGCTGGTCGCACGGGGACTGATCGTCCTGGGCGAGGAGGCGGGTGAAGTGACCGCATCCGGCGGTGCGTGGCTGGCCGCGTTCGGTGTCGAAGTCGAACCGGCCGGACGAACCCGCCGCCTGCTCTGCCGCCCCTGCTTAGACTGGAGCGAGCGGAGACCTCACCTCGCCGGCCGTCTCGGAGCCGCCCTGTGCCGCCGCTGCGAGGATCTCGGGTGGATCGAGCGTCAGCGCGACGGGCGCGCCATCCGCGTGACCGAGCGGGGAAGACTCGGCTTCGAGAGCGAGTTCGGCTTCGTCGAGTGACGGTCGGTCGTGATCCGGTCTGCACCCTCCAACGCGATCAGAACGCCTTCCCCGGCAGGGGAAACAGTCCGGCGAACCGCTGCACGACGTCCCGGTCCCCGCCCGCCGCAGGAGATGGGCACGTTCATGTACGGCCGGAACATCGAGGATCCGGATGGCCACGTCGTCGAGCTGATGTGGATGGACCCCGAGGGCATGACGCGAGGGCAGGCTCCGGCCTGAAGCCTTTCCGCGCGCACCCCGACTCGAGGAGGCAACCCATGACTCACGTGAGCGGGTTCGTCACGCCGGTTCCCGACGCGAACCGGGAGGCCTATGTCGCGTCGGCCAGGGCGGCCTGGGCGCTGTTCCGGGAGTACGGCGCGCTCCACCAGATGGAGGCCTGGGGCGACAACGTTCCGGAGGGCGAGCGGACCGATTTCCGGCGGTCCGTCGCCCTTCGCGACGGCGAGAGCGTCGTCCTCGGGTGGATCCTCTGGCCCGACCGGGAAACGGCAGACCGGTGCGAGGCCGCGATGCGGACCGATCCGCGCTTCCGCGATCTGACCATGCCGTTCGACGGGGCGCGGATGATCTTCGGAGGTTTCGCCGCGGTCTTCGAAGCGTCGCGCGGGGCGGCGTAGAGGAGACGAGGATTCTGACCCTCGACGGCGTGGCCCCGACGCTCCGGTGCAACCCTGAGGCGACCTAGCCTTTTCGATGTTCGGCCTGATCGGCGGTGCCGGCGATGTCGACCGCTGACCCCGATCCCGCGGGATGTTCCGCCACGAAGCGCTCGAAGGTCGCGCGATCCTTGGCGCGCTTCAGCGCGTCGACGAAACCCTCGAAGTCCCGGAGACGCGTTTCGAGCGCGCGGCGCTCCCCCTCGATGCGGCCGATCTCGCCGTCGCGCCAGGCGTCGAAGGCGGTGTTGCCGCTGGTCCGGGGCGTCGTGAACCGGCGCCGCTCACGGAACCCGGTGCCGGGCCCGAGGGACCGGCGCAGGCGTTCGAGGCCCGGCAGGCCGGACAGCCCGAGATCGCGCCGCACGAGCGCCTGCCGCGCGACGAGGACGAGGGCGGCGAAGCTGCCGACATAGAGGGCATCGTGGATCCAGGGCATGATGGGCATGGGACAGCTCCTTGCGCGTGTCGGCGCCGTTGAGGACGGACGGAGCATGCCGACATGCCGCTGCTGCGGGCTGAACCGGTCGGTTAAGGCCGGGTTAAGCCTCTAAGCCTGTTGACGGACAACCCGTCCGCGACGCCGCGCGACCGCGGGGCGGCATGCCGTGGGTCCGGGGGTTCAGCCCAGGACGACCCGGAGCTTGTTGGCGAGTTCGTCCCGTTGATAGGGCTTGCTCAGGAGAGGCAGGTCGGCCGGCACCGCGTGTTCGTCGAGCGCCGTGCCCGTGTACCCGGACGTCAGGAGCACCCGCAGGCCGGGACGCAGGCGCCGGGCCTCGACCGAGAGCTGCACGCCGTTCATGCCACCGGGCATGACGACGTCCGAGAACAGGATATCGATGCGCTCGGGGCCGCCCAGCCGCTCCAGGGCCTCCGACGCCCGGGTCGCGGTCAGGGTCCGGTAACCGAGCTCGCCCAGGCTCTCGACCGCCATCTCCAGCACCGCCGGCTCGTCCTCGACCACCAGCACCACCTCGCCGGAGGCCGCCCGCCGCAGCGGGAGGGTGTTGTCCGGCCGGGCCTCGACGGCCCTCTCGGCCGAGCGCGGCAGGTAGAGCTCGATGGAGGTGCCGGCGCCGGGCTCGCTCTTGATCTGCGCATGCCCTCCGGCCTGCCGCACGAACCCGTAGACTTGGCTGAGGCCGAGGCCCGTTCCCTTGCCGACATCCTTGGTCGTGAAGAACGGCTCGAAGGCGCGGCTGCGCGTGGCGGCGTCCATGCCCTGGCCCGTGTCGGTGACCGAGACGAGCACGTAGGCGCCCGGCCGCAGGTCGGGCCGGTCGGGAATCTCCGCGGCATCGAGGTGCCCGTTGCAGGTCTTGACCGTCAGGACGCCGCCGTCCGGCATCGCGTCCCGGGCGTTGACCGCGAGGTTCAGCACCGCACTCTCGAACTGTCCCGGATCGAGCCGGACCGGATCGAGGACCGCGTCGAGGTCGAACCGGATCTCGACGGTCTCGCCGACGGCCCGCTTCAGCAGGGCCTGGAAGTCCTTGAGCAGCCGGTTGGGGTTGACGGTCTCGGGCCGGAGCACCTGGCGCCGGGAGAACGACAGCAGCTTCTCGGTGACCTCGGCCCCGCGCCGCGCCGCCGTCATCGCCGACGTGGCCAGCCTCTCGACGCGCTGCGGGTTGTCGGGCTTGCGCACGATCATGTCGAGGTTGCCGACGATGATGGTCAGCAGGTTGTTGAAGTCGTGCGCCACGCCCCCGGTCAACTGGCCGATGGCCTCCATCTTCTGAGCCTGGTTCAGGCGTTCCTCGGCCTCGCGCTGGCGCGTCGTGTCCATCACGACGCCCGCCATGGATCGGGGCTGGCCGCTCCCGTCGCGGTAGACCTTGCCCCGCATCGTGACCGAGCGGGCGGCCCCGTCCTCGGCCCGCCGGATGTGGCAGTCGATGTCGAGGCGGCCCGTCCCGATGGCGGCATCGAACGCCGCCCGCACGGCGTCTCGGTCCTCGGGGACGACGTGCTCGACGAAGGTCCCGACGTCCCATGCCGCGACCGGAGCGCTGTGGCAGAAGATCGCGTCGTGCCTCGGCGACCGGCGCGCCGTGTTGCCACGGAGGTCGAGCTCCCAGTCGCCCATCTCGGCCGCTTCCAGCGCCAGGGCGAGGTTGTCGCGGGCACGCTGCAGCTCCGCCCGCCGGGCCTCCCGGTCCTCGGCGGCGGCCGCGGCCTGCGCGTACAGGAAGTCGACCTCGCGCAGGTAGACGCCGAGCAGGATGAAGCCGGCCACCAGGGCTTCCATCCGGCCCGCGAACCAGCCGACCGTGCCGCGGGCGGCGCCCGGAAGCGTGACCATGTTGTCGAAGACGAGCAGCAGAAGCGACACGGCCAGCCAGAGCTGGAGCACGGTCCGCAGGCGGGTCTTCCACCACAGCACGGCCAGCGCGATGACGGTCAGGGCGACCACGCCCGGCCCGATGCCCGAGGTGGTGAGCAGCCAGTAATCGTCGCCCTCGACGCATTTCGGCAGGAGGTGGACGAAGCGGACGGCCGCCACGCCGGTGAGCGCGGCGGCCGCGACGGTCCCGGCGACGGTGGCCCAGCCGATCCGTCCGGCCTTTCCGCGCGGGGCCTGCGGCGGACGCTCGTCGCCCTCCAGGAGCGCGTAGGGCAGCGCGAAGAGCGGCGGCCCGAGATGCCAGAAGGTCCAGAGCCACGTCGTGGTGTCCGGCCCGTCGCCGAGGAGCCGACCCTGCGCGAGGACGTTCGGGAACGACAGCATCTGCAGGAAGACGACGAGCGTCACGTAGAGGCTGCCGGCCCCGAGCACGAGCAGCGGCGCCGAGCCGATGCGGCGGTACTGCGTGAGGAACAGGTACGTGGTCAGGCCGTAGACCACGATCAGCGCCGATTGGTAGACGGGCACGAAGCCCGGCATCGGCGGCATCGGGCGGTTGGCGAACGGCAGCAGCGCGAGGGTGACGGCCCCGAATAGGAGGCTGACGGCGACCGCGAGCCGACGCTGCGTCCGGCCGGCCCGGGCGGTCGCCAGGGTCGCCAGAGTCGGCGCCGTCGAGGACTCGCTCATCGTGTGCTCCGGACCGAAGCGGGATGGCTGGCTGCGCCGGCTGATCGCTCGCGAGACATCAGGTGTACCACGGCGCTTCTCGCTGTTCCACGCGAGGCATCGGAGCAATCTCGTCCGTTAAAAGGGCGAAGCTCGGCCGTCGCTCCCGTGCCGTGGCGGCGGCGGGCGACGGATGGCGGCCTCGGCGGAATCGCCTTGCCCGTCGAGAGTGGAGAGTTCTTTCCTGAAGGAGGCGGGTCCCCGGCGCGGACCGGAAGCGGTTCGAGCGGTGCATCGCCCAGCCCGTCGCGCGTAGCGTACGGAAGCGAGTCCGGTTCGGTCAGCCGGGCCTACTACGCGCGCAGATTCAGCCGATAGCGATAGGCATCGCCTCGGAACAGGCCTTCCACGTACTCGATCATCACCGAGTCCTGATTGTAGCTGTGGCGCTTGATCAACAGGCACGGGAGGGGCTGTTCGAAGGCGAAGATCTCGCACTCGTCAGCCGTCGGCATGGTCGCCTCCACCGTCTGCTCGCAGCGCACGAGGCGGCCGCCCGGGTGCCCGCTCAGGAAGGCGTAGACGGAACCGGAGAGGTCGCCGGTCTCAAGGGCGGGCACGGCGCGGATGTTGTACCAGGCGACCTCGCGCGACATCGGCACGCCGTCGCCGGAGCGAACGCGCGTCAGACGCAGGAACGGGGCCGTCGAGGGCAGGCCGAAGATCGATGCGATCGAGCGGTCCTCGGTGACCGCCCGATCGAGGATGCGCGAGGATGGGATCTTCCCCAGCTCCCGCATCTCCTCCGTGAAGCCCTTGAGCCGGTCCATACCCGGGCGCACGGGCTCGGGGGGACGGCGCACGAGGAAGCCGCAGCGCCCGCGCGGGACGAGCAGCTCGTTGTCGCTGAGTTCGGCATAGGCGCGTTGGACCGTCACGCGGCTGACCCCGAGGCTGTCGGCGAGCTGGCGCTCGGCCGGCAAGGTGACGCCCGGCGGCAGCGAGCCCGACAGGATCAGTTCGCGAAGCTGACCCTCGATCTGCCGGTACAGCGGCATCGCCGTGTCGGCGCGCAGGCGGAGGAGAGAGAGCACCGAGGGACGCTCGCCCTCCGCGAGGTCCGCCTCGACATCACCCTTGATCGTCCGATTTTTGGGGCGCACGTCCGATCGGCCTCCGGTACAGCTATTCGCAGTGTACAGGTTCGGAGCGCTCCATGCGCCTGTTCGTCGTCGGAAGCTTCGTGATCGCCTGCTCGGTCAAGGTCGCGCGGCTGCCGCAGGCGGGCGAGTCCCTCGATGGCTTGGCCTTCCTCGCCGAGCCTGGCGGCAAGGGCTTCAACCTCGCGCTCGCCGCGCACCAGCTCGGCGTCGAGGTGGACGGACTCTTCGCCGTCGGCACGGACGTGTTCTCCCCTATGGTCCGCGCCACCTTCGCGCGGGTCGGATTCGCCGAGGACATGCTGGTGCCGCATGCCGGCTCGACGGGCGCCGGCGTCGCGTTCGTCGACGCGGCCGGCGAGAACTGTCTCGCGGTCTGCCTCGGGGCCAACCTCGCCCTCGGTGCGGAGGACGTCCGAGCCGTCGCCGCCCGACTCGAGCGAGCGGACCTCGTGGCGGCGACATTCGAATCGCCGGACGCCTCGATCCGAGCGGCGTTCGCGCTCGCTCGGCAGGCGGGCATCCCCACGCTGCTGAATCCCTCCCCGATGCGCCCCATCGATCCGGCGATCCTGGCCGATACCGCGATCCTCGTCGTCAACGCGGTCGAGGCCGCCGACCTCGGCCTCGGGACTCCCGACGCCATCGCGGACGCCACGGAAGCGACGCCGGCGATCGCCGCCCTGCTCTCCGGAGGCCTCGAACTGCTGGTCGTGACCCTGGGAGAGCGCGGCGCGGTGGCGTTCCGCCCCGATTGGCCCACCCTACGCCAGCCGGCCTTCGCGGTCGCGGCGGTCGACACGGTCGGCGCGGGGGACGGGTTCACGGCCGGGCTGATCGCGGGCCTTCTCGCGGGAGAGCCCCTCGACGCGACCCTGCGGCAGGCCGCGGCCTGCGGTGCGCTGACGACCTGCCAGTTCGGGGCTTTCGAGGCCTTTCCGACCGCGCAGGTGCTGACCGCCTTCCTCCGCGACGCCGATATGTAACTCACGCCGCGCCCAGGCGCTTCGTCGTCTGCCCGCTGAAGAGCGCGAGCGACGTGACGATGCTCAGCAAGTCGGCCTGCCGCTTCGTTCCGGTCTTGTTGAAGATCGAGTTGAGCTGGGTGCGGACGGTGCTTGTCTGGACGCCGACGCTCTCGGCGTAGCTCTGCAGACGCAAACCTCCGGCGAGCGCCTGGAGCAACCGCGCCTCCGCCGGGGTCAGGTCGAACAGCATGTTCAGCAGGCCGTGGTCCGGAACCGCCCGCGCGCCGACATGCACGAGAACGAGGAGCACCGCCGAGGTACCGAAGACGTCGCCGGGGCGCTGCTTCAGGCGCATGACATGAGCGATCTGAGGACGGTGATCAGAGTAGCTGCGCACCGGCATCGTCTGCGCCGCGCGCCGGCCGCCAACGACGTTGCCGATCGCGTCCTGCAGCAGCTTGCTGTTGATCAGGCTCTTGAAGAGCTGGCCGCCGTGCTGGCCGGGGGGCAGGACCTCCTCCCGCTCCTGCAGCCGGGCATTCATGGTCAGCACCCGACCCGAGGCCGACAGAACGGCGGCGGGGAGTCCGATCTGGCTGAGCGTCGCGGTCGTGACGCGGCCGCGCTCGCAGCTGAACTGCGCGCTGAGCTCGCAGGCGCGCACGAGGTGTGGTCGCAAGGCGTCTAGTCCGGGCAGGACGGAGGCCTCATGGGGGCCGGTTTGAGCCCGCCGTTCGGCGGTCACGATCGCGATGTCGCCCGTCGAAAGGGGA
Organism: Methylobacterium sp. D53M; assembly: GCF_053345625.1. Taxonomy (NCBI): domain Bacteria; kingdom Pseudomonadati; phylum Pseudomonadota; class Alphaproteobacteria; order Hyphomicrobiales; family Methylobacteriaceae; genus Methylobacterium; species Methylobacterium sp. D53M. The sequence goes on along the minus strand of NZ_JBKFAL010000001.1, from coordinate 546,969 downwards.
ATCGTTGTGCCCACCTGCCAGAACGGCCTGTCGCCTTCGCGGAGCCAGCCTTCGTAGGAGGCCGGCACGAGGTCGACGTCGCGCGTGAAGCCCGCCTGGGCGTCGGTGCGCCACGGCGCCATCCGACCGCTGCTGCGCCCCGCGCCGGTCTGGTGACCGAGTCGCTGCTCCAGGGCCGGTGAGGCGATCCAGCGGGAGGTCCCGACGGGCGGGAGCACCGCGAGCACAGCGCCGTCCGAGTTCGCCATATCGCCGATGGACTGGAGGACGTCGGGCCAGAGTTCCGGCGTGCCCGCAGCCTCGTAGATCCGGTCGATAAGCGCTTCCCGCATTGGCACGTCCCGCGACGATTCTTCTGACCGCGATAATACCAATATCAGTCCAAAACCGACATTTGCATCCTTCAAACAGAGGATGCCGTCCGGCAGGGACGGTGCGCCGAGGGCCGTTTCGACGGACTTGCCGCCCCCCGGCCCCGGATGCGCGGCGTCGACACGGCCGCCCGGACCGCCGGCGCGGCGGTGTAAATGCCTGGCGCCACGATGCTTTGTCGCCCGACCGGGACGCTGGCGGCGAGCGCTGCGCGGCGCTGGCGGTGCCATCCGCCGAACAGAGGATGCCAGGGTTCCGGCCCTCCCTAGTGTGTCGACGCGAGGGAGGAACAGCCATGAAAACAGTCGTCGCCACCGCCGTGGTCGTCATGTTCTGCGCCGGCGCCCGGGCCGACGAACTGAACGACATGCCGGACATCGCGTGTGCCCAAGCGTCGTCCGCCGTGGAGCGCGACCACATCGGGTGTCCGGGCACCGACAAGGCGGCCGCGGGGTCCCGGGCGGCCGCCTCGCCCCTCGACCGCGCGGAAGACGACTGACCGGATTCCCGGTGCCATGAGCGTCGTCGCCACGGCACTGCTCACCGGCGCGAGTCTCGGTCTGTCCATCGCCGCGCCGATCGGGCCGACGAGCTTGCTGTGCGTTCAGCGAACGCTGTCAGGCGGCCTGTCGACCGGCCTCGCCACCGGGCTCGGTGTCGCCACCGTGCACCTGACATACGGGGGCCTCGTCATGCGCTGGGGCGCGGAGCTCGCCGCGGTGTGGTCGAACGGCGCCGTTCTCTCCCTGATCTCGGGGGCGGTGCTGCTCGCCCTCGCGGTCCGGGTGCTTCGCAGCGTCTCGGTGCTGCAGGAGGGCTGCGCGTGCCGCGACACGCTGGCGGTGAGCTACGGCAGCGCGGTCGTGCTGGCCCTGACGAATCCGGTCACCCCGGTGCTGTTCCTGGCCGCGATGCCGGCCTTCCTTGAGCGCGGGACCGCGCCGTTCCCGGTTCTGGCGGCCGGTGTCTTCGTCGGCTCGTTCGGCTGGTGGGTGGTGCTCAACACCGCGGTGTCCCTGTTCCGGCGCTGCGTGACCAGCCAGATCCTGAATCGGATGAACAAGGCCGCGGGCCTTCTCCTCGCCCTCCTGGCGCTGAGCTTGCTCGTTCGGGGACTGGACGGTGGCACGGCGGCCCGTTCGAGCAGCGCGGGCGTGAGCGGGGTGTCGGGCGCGGACGTCCGAGCGCCGAGCCGGCTCTGAGCCGTCGCGCAGCGCGGGACGCGATCTCGCCCCGGCTCGCAGCGCGGTCGACAGCGTGGCCGCCCCCGGCCGTGCCGGCGGTGATACCGCGGACCGGATCCGGAGAGCCGCGCCCGTCAGGAGCGTCGGAGGCGTACGGTGGGCGCGGGCCGCGTCACTGCCTGCCAGGCACGGTGCCGTGGACGGCGTTGCGCCAAGCCTCCGCGCCGCCGGCTTGGTGCCAGAGCCACGCCGTTGCCGCCACCCAGGGGCCACCAATCAGGATGAAGGCGATCAGACCCATGTCGTCCCTCCTCGGCTGGGGGACGCCAGCCTACGCCAAATCGACGCGAACGCCAGGTGGACTTGGCCCGGCCGCGCGCGCGCCGGGGCCGCTCGGCGTCGTGGCACGTCAGCCGACGGGGCCGGCATCGAGCGACACGCGGAAGCGCATCCGCACAACGCCCGTGTCGTCGCGGACCGCCGCGATGTAATCCTGGCGCCCGGGCCGGTCGGAGAGCCCCTGCGCGATCCGCGTCATGATCTTCACGGCCTGCGACCGGGCGGCTTCGAGACCGGGCAGGTCGTAGCCGTCCTTGTCGCGGACGAGCTCGGTTCCGTCGTGCAGGTCGATGAAGAAGCGGGGCATGGGCGGCTCGGCGGGGGGATCCGTCCGCTACGCTAAGCAGTTTCCGCACCGGCCCGCGTACCCCTTTTCGGCAGGTCGCCGTCGCGGCGCTCCCGTGATCGCGCCGGCACCGTCGGTGGCTCGGGACGGGCCGGGCGACGGCCCTAGCGGTAGTCGCCCGGGGTCAGACCGTGCCGGGCCATCTTGTCGTAGAGGGTCTTGCGCGGCAGGCCGAGGGCTTCCGCGGCGGCGCGGACATCGCCGCCGGCCATGATCAGCTCGTCGCGGATCAGCTGCCGCTCGAAGCGATCAACCTGGTCGGTGAGGCTTGCGGCGGCCCTCTCGGCCGCGGGCTGCGCCGCCGCCGCGAGGCCCAGCGCGCAGCGCTCGGCGAAATGGCCGAGCTCGCGGACGTTGCCGGGCCAGGCGTGGCGGCGCAGGTGCTCGCGGATCGCCGGCGTGACGGGCGGCACCGGGCGCCCGAACTTCTCCGCGGCCCGGCGCAGGAAGTGCTGAAAGAGCAGCAGCACGTCCTCCCCGCGGTCGCGCAGGGGCGGGATCGCGATCGTGATGACGTTGAGCCGATGATAGAGGTCGTCGCGGAAGGTGCCCTGCGCGGCCGCCTGCCCGAGATCGACCTTCGTGGCGGCGACCACGCGCATGTCGACCGGGCGCACCTCGTTGGTGCCGAGCGGTTCCACGGTGCGCTCCTGGAGCACGCGGAGAAGCTTGACCTGCAGCGGCAGCGGCATGCTCTCGATCTCGTCGAGGAAGAGGGTGCCGCCCTGCGCGTGCTCGATGCGGCCGACCCGGCGCTTGAGGGCCCCGGTGAAGGCGCCGGCCTCGTGCCCGAACAGCTCGCTCTCGACCACGCTGTCGGGCAGCGCCCCGCAATTCATGGCCACGAGGTTTCGCTCCGCGCGGCGGCTCCACCGGTGCATGGCGCCGGCCACGACCTCCTTGCCGGAGCCGGTCTCGCCGAAAACCAGCACGTCGACGTCGGCCTGCGCCACCTCGCGCACCAGGGCGCGCAGGCCCACGATCGCCGGGGAGGTCCCGAGGAAAGCCGGATCCTCCTCGATCGCCGCGTCGAGCCGGGCCCGCAGCGCCCGGTTCTCGATCACGAGCCGCCGCCGCTCCAGCGCCCGGCGCACGGACACGACGAGCGCCTCGGCGGGATAGGGCTTGGCCAGGAAGTCGTAGGCCCCGTCCTGCATGGCGGCCACCGCCATGCGGATGTCCCCGTGGCCGGTGATCAGGATCACCGGCAGGTCGGGGTCGACCCGGCGCAGCCGCGTCAGGAGGGCGACGCCGTCGAGCCCCGGCAGCCGCACGTCGGTGACCACCACGCCGGGCGGCGCGGCCAGGATCGCCGCGAGCGCCGGCTCGGCGGCCGCGAAGGCCTCGACGGTGAAACCCTCGAGCTCCAGGCTCTGGCCGTTGGCCCGGCGCACGTCGGCCTCGTCGTCGATGAAGACGACGCGCTCGGTGCCCGCCTGCGCGTCCGCCGGTCTGCTCACGGTGTCGCTCCCACGGGCTTGCCCACGTTCGGGACCGCGTCCGCCGCCCGGATCATCTCCATCCGGAAGACCGTCCCGGCGCCGTCGCCGCCGGCCAGGATCAGGTTCCCGCCGCAATCCTCCACGATCCCGCGGGATATGGCGAGGCCCAGGCCGAGGCCGTCCGCCTTGGTCGTGAAGAAGGCGTCGAAGATCTGGCCGCGCACCTCCGCGGGGATCCCGGGCCCGGTATCGGCCACCTCGATCGCGACGCGCTCGTCCCCCTCGACGAGGTGCAGGCTGACGCGGGCCTCTTCGCGACCCGCCACGGCGTCGACGGCGTTCTGCAGCAGGTTGACCAGGACCTGCTCCAGCCGCGGGCCATCCCCGAGGACGCGCAGATCCGGGGCGGGCCGGTCCGCCTCCAGCGGGACGTGCAGCGCGGCGGCGCGCGCCGCCACGAGCTCCAGCGCGTTCGCCACCACCTCACGCAGGGAAACCGGTTCCCGCCGCGGCGAGGCGCGGCGGGCGAAGCCCTTGAGTTGCCGGGTGAGGCCGGCGATGCGGTCGGTGAGCCGCCCGATAGCGGCGGCATTCTCGGCCGCGTCCTCGCCCCGGCCGCGGCGGATCAGGATCGCGGCATTGTCCGCGTAGGAGCGGATCGCCGCCAGCGGCTGGTTGATCTCGTGGGCCATGCTGGCCGCGAACTGGCCCAGCGCCGCGAGCCGGCCGGCCTGCGCCAGTTCGCGGCCGAGGCGCTCGCGCTCGGCCTCGGCGCGCTGCCGCTCCGCGATCTCGGCGCGCAGCTGGGCATTGGTCTCCCGCAGCGCCCGCGTCCGCGCCTCGACGCTCGATTCCAGCTCCGCCCGGCGCGCCGCGGCCTCGGCGAGCCGCGCCCGGGTCCGGCGGCCGCGATCGGTGAGCGCGAAGATCCCGTAGCCAGCGAATGCCGTGACGAGGGCCGCGATGATCCAGGCCTGCAGGCGTTCCCGCTCGACGGCGGTGCCGAGCGGCGTCAGCGTCCGCAGCTGCCAGTCCGTGCCCGGTACGGGCGCCTGCGACAGGATCGCGCTCCAGGCCGGCAGCGACCCGCGCCCGACCCGCACCACGTCCGGCTCGCCCGCGACCGGATGGAGCGGCAGGCGCTCCAGGCGGGCGTTGCCGAATTCCTGTCCCGCCTCGATCCGGGCGCGCTCGGCCGCGTCGACGGCGCTGAGCGTGTCGAAGCGCCAGCCCGGCTCGCTGGTGACGAGGACGATGCCACGGGCGTCGGTGACGAAGGTGACCTCGCGGGCGGCCCGCCACGCCGACTCGACGGCGTCGAACTCGACCTTCACCACGACGACCCCGCTCCCGGCCCCGATCCGGCGCGCGAGGTACAGGCCCGGCCGTCCGCTGACCGTGCCGAGGGCGAACTGGGAGCCGGCGCCGCCGGCCAGGGCCTGCTTGAAATAGGGGCGGAACCCGTAGTCCCGGCCGACGAAGCTGCGATCCTCGCCCGCGTTGCTCGCCGCGACCGTGAGTCCGTCGGCGCGGATGATGTAGATGACCGCCGAACCCGTGGCGGCGGCGACCTGGGCGAGCCGCCGGTCGACACGGTCGAGGAGGTCGCGCCCGGGATCGGGACCGACCGCGGCGGCGACCTCGGGGTCGGCCGCGAGCGCCAGCGGCAGGGACGCCTGCTTCTGCATCTCCGCGAGCAGGACGCCGACCTGAAGGCCGATCGCCGAACGGGCGCCGCGCCGCAGGTCCGAGAGGGCCCAGCGCTCCGCGGCGCGCCCGGCGAGCCACGCCGTCACGAGGATCGCGCAGAGCCCGATCACGGCGGCGACACCCCGGCGCGAAGGCGGGCGGTGACCGGAGGGCGGGTGCCCGCTCACCGGCGGCGGGCCAGTGCGGAGATCCGGACCGTCCCGACCGGCGGCGTGCGGGAATCCGCAAGGCCGCCCGTGGCCCTGCCGGGAGCCTGCTTGAAAAAAGCTATCTCCGGCAGGTGGTTAAAGAAATGTAGCGGCCGTCGGTCAATTGGCATGCCGGTTGCCATTCTCGTCACGAAACGCAGCCATGTCGTCAGAGAACGGCTGCGCGCCGGAAGGCCAACAGCAAGCGCGGACACCGCCGGGACACCCCGGCGCGAGCCGCCCCGCCCGAAACCCGAGACAGGGAGAACGCCCGATGGCTGCCGTACCGTCACCACTCACCGCCCCGCATCCGCCCGCCAAGTCGAAGCCGCTGTACCGGACACTGTACTTCCAGGTCCTGGTCGCCGTCGCGATCGGCATCCTGCTCGGCCATTTCTACCCGCAGCTCGGCGCCGAGTTGAAGCCGCTGGGCGACGCCTTCATCAAGCTCGTCAAGATGATCATCGCGCCGGTGATCTTCCTGACCGTCGTCTCCGGCATCGCCGGGATGACCAACCTCGAGAAGGTCGGTCGGGTCGGCGGCAAGGCGCTGATCTACTTCCTGACGTTCTCGACGCTGGCCCTGATCGTCGGCCTCGTCGTCGCCAACGTGCTCCAGCCGGGCAACGGCCTGCACATCGATCCGAAGTCGCTCGACCCGAAGGCGGTCGCCACCTACGCCGGCAAGGCGAAGGAGCAGAGCATCGTCGACTTCCTGATGAACATCATTCCCACGACGGCGGTCGGCGCCTTCGCGGGCGGTGAGATCCTGCAGGTGCTGTTCTTCTCGGTGCTGTTCGGCTTCGGCCTCGCCTTCCTGGGCGACCGCGGCAAGCCGGTGCTCGACATCATCAAGGTCCTGTCCGAGGCGATCTTCGGCGTCGTCAACATCATCATGAAGGTCGCCCCGATCGGCGCCTTCGGCGCGATGGCGTTCACGATCGGCAAGTACGGGATCAGCTCGCTGGCCAACCTCGCCTACCTCGTCGGCGCCTTCTACCTGACGTCGGCGATCTTCGTGCTGGTCGTGCTCGGGGCGGTCGCCCGCTACAACGGCTTCTCGATCATCAAGCTCATCCGTTACATCAAGGAAGAGCTGCTCCTCGTGCTCGGCACGTCGTCCTCCGAGTCGGCACTGCCCTCGCTGCTGGAGAAGATGGAGCGGGCCGGCTGCTCGAAGCCGGTCGTCGGCCTCGTGGTGCCCACGGGCTACTCGTTCAACCTCGACGGCACCAACATCTACATGACCATGGCGGCGCTGTTCATCGCGCAGGCGACCGACACGCCGCTGAGCTACGGTGAGCAGGCGCTGCTGCTGCTCGTCGCCATGCTGTCGTCCAAGGGGGCCGCCGGCGTCACCGGCTCGGGCTTCATCACCCTGGCGGCGACGCTCGCGGTGGTGCCCTCCGTGCCGGTGGTCGGCATGGCGCTGATCCTCGGCGTCGACCGCTTCATGTCGGAGTGCCGCGCGCTGACCAACTTCATCGGCAACGCGGTGGCCTGCATCGTGGTGGCGCGCTGGGAGAACGAGGTCGACGAGGCCAAGCTCGCCGCGGCCCTGTCCGGCCAGACCATGGCGCCGCTTCCCCCCGCGCCGGCTCTCCAGCCGGCCGAGTAAGCCCGCGGCGTCGCGGGCCGCGCACGGCGCAGCGCGGGACGCCGTGACGGTGGAAAACGCACGCCGCGCCGCGGATCCCTCCGCGGCGCGGCTCTCGCATGCCGAAGGAACGCGGCCGAAGGAACGCGACGGAGCCGCGGCCCGACGCCGCCGAACGCTGTCAGGCCGCGTCGAGGGTGTGGGGCGCGAAGGCGGCGACGACCGGCCGGAACGCGCCGACGATCGCCGGGTCGAGCCGCCCCGCCATGCCCTCCAGGATCGCGTAGGCCGCCTCGCTCGCCATGGGCCGCTTGTAGGGCCGCTGCTCGATCAGGGCCGCGTGGATGTCGCAGACGGTGACGAGGCGGACGAGGTCGGGGATCTCCTCTCCCTTGAGCCGGTCCGGATAGCCCGACCCGTCGAGCATCTCGTGGTGCGACCGGACGACGTGCAGCATCTGCTGCTCGAAGCCCTGATCGACGAGCATGCTGTAGCCTTTCTCCGGATGCAGCCGCATGACGGCCAGCTCGGCGTCGTCGAGCCGGCCCGGCTTGTTGAGGATGGCGGCCGGGATGTGGATCTTGCCGACGTCGTGCAGCAGGGCCGCCTTGGTCAGGCGGTGGCGCTCCTGCTCGCCGAGGCCGAGGCTCGCCGCGAAGGCCGCCGCCAGACCGGCGACCAGCAGGCAGTGCTGGTGCGTGGCGTCGTCGAACTGGCGGACCGCGCGGACCCAGTCGCGGATCCCGGTGTCCCGGATCGCGAGGTCGATGGCCTGGGTTCCGTTGTCGATGACGCCGGGCGTGATCGGCTGGTCGGGCACGAACACCGAGGCATAGAATCCGCGCACCGCCGCGGCCGTCCGCACGGCGCAGGCCGGCAGGGGCTCGTCCGCGAAGGTCGCGAGGCGCGCGGCCGCGCGTGGCGCCCCCAGCGTCTCCCGCAGGCGATCCGTGTCGAAGGGCGCGCACAGCGTGTGGGTCGCGCCGAGGGCGACGCCGAGCAGCCGGGTTCGTGGGCTGTCGGTGTGGAGCAGGACGGTCAGCGGAGCGCCGTGCCGGACCTCCGCGAGACGGCGGCGGAGATGCTCGACGGAGCTCGCGCCCAGATCGTGCACGTCGGTGACGATCGCGGTCGCGCCGCCGAGGGGCAATTCCGCGGCGCGCAGATCGTGGAGCTCACAGGACAGGCCATCGGACAGGTCCTGGGCCAGGCCCTGGCTGCGTGCGGGATCGTCCGTGATGAGGAGTATCCGGCCCATCGGCACGCCTTCCGGACCGCGCCTTACGGGAACATCGCGTCGACCGTGTCCTGCGATACCGAGGCGTCGCCGGGCAGGACGGGGCCGTTGAGCAGGGCCGCCTCCTCGCTGCGCGTGTCGGTCGTCGGATTCGGCCGCGACGGCGCGTCGCCGGGCCCGGACCAGACGCGCAGCATCTCGCCGATCCGCTCCTCGACGAGGACGATCGTGCGCACGACCTTCGAGATCCGCTGGCCGGTGAGGTCCTGGAAATTGCAGGATTCGAAGATCGTCTGCATCTCGATCTGGATGGCTTGGGCGTCGGCCCGGTTGGCGTCCTCGCCCGACCGTCTCACGATGCCGCGCGCGAGCGTGTCCACCTTCTCCGAAGCCGTCAGGATCGCGTTGGTGGCGTCCTCGGTGCCCTGCACCACGGCGAGGAGCTCGTCCCGCGCGCGGCTCGTCTCCTGTTCCTGCCGGAGGTCGGCGATCTCCTGGCGCGTGCGCGCGATCGCGTCGGAGATCGACAGGAGCTGGGTCCGGAGGAGCCCAACACCCTCTTCGATGGAGGCAACGTCCGGCAGAGCGCGGGCCATGATCGGGGATCGCCATGCGGTTTATATTGGCCGGTGAAACTATCGGCGACCTCTTAAGCCGCGCTTAATGGCACTTATCTCGACGCGATTCTGTGCCGCTCCGGCCGATCGTGACTGTGCAATGTCCTATTTTCACGTCATCCACAAGTCAAAGCACGCCGAACGCGCGCTGAACCCGCGCCTCGTCTTGTCGACCGCTTCGCGCGACGTCGACGCGACGATCTCCGCCTGGCCGAAGAGTGCGATCTCGCCGCGTTACCGATGAGGGCTGGAACAGCGGCGCTCTCAACTGTTGGTTGATGCTAACGAACTATTCCGGCGCCCGCTCGGTAGCACATGTGCGTGAACGGCTCGACTTTGAGCAGTGATGCGCGGAGAAAAGTAAGCTTTTGATGCTCTCTCGAGCTCGGTGGTTCCGATTTCGAGTTGGGATGTGAGCAGGGCAATCCGAGCGGCGTCGCGCTTGCTCGACCTCCGGGAACGGGCCGCGCGCTTCGCGCGGGCACGCGGGGGCGCGACGGCCGTGGAGTTCGCCCTGGTGGCCCTGCCGTTCTTCGCGCTGGTCGGGGCCTGCCTCGAGAACGGGATCGTGTTCTGGGAGCAGGAGATCCTCCAGCAGGCGGTGTCCGACGCCAGCCGGCAGATCTACACGGGCACGTTTCAGACGACGAACGCCGGCACAACCGACCCGGCGACGCTGATGAGCCGCTTCCGGACGGCGATCTGCACGCAGCCGAACGGCACGCCCCGGGTCACGATCTTCACCTGCGCCAACGTCCGGGTCAGCGTGATGAAGGTGGCCGATTACGGGTCCGCCAACCCGGTCTCGCCGGTCGCGACCAACGCCAGCGGTGCGAGCGACTGGAACCCGAACTTCGCCAGCTACGCCTGCGCCGGGAACTCGGCCATCGTGATCGTGCAGGCCGCGGTCGACATCCCGGTCTTCTTCCCGCTGCTCGGTGCCGCCGTGCCCAACCTGCCGAACAAGCGGCGGGTGCTGCAGGCCGCGACGGTGTTCAAGGTGGAACCCTACACCGCACCGTCGGGGTGCTCGTGATGGGCGGCCTGCCGATCGGCCTGAGCCGCTTCCGCCGCGATGAGCGCGGGATCGCCGCCGTCGAGTTCGCGCTCGTCCTGCCCCTGCTGATCGTCCTGTATTTCGGAACCGCCGAGCTGACGCGCGTCGTCGACGCGACCCGGAAACTGACCCTGTTCGCGCGCACGCTGGGCGATCTGTCCGGACGGGTGGACAACGCTCTGGCGACCCAGAACGGGATGGCTCTGGCGACGCAGGACGGGATGACGAAGATCACCAGTGCGGCGACCGCGATCCTGCGCCCGCTGGACGCGTCCGGCCTGCAGATCGTGGTCAACGCGATGGGCGTGGAAACGGTCAACGGGTCGCTCAAGGGCTTCGTCTGCTCCAGCTGGCCGCAGAACGCCACGAAGCGCCCGGCCAACCAGGCCAACGGGAGCAACGGACTCCCCGCCACACCGGCCGCCTATCAGTTCGACGGGGCCCGCTACATCCTGGCGGAAGTCACGATGCCCTACACCCCGATCATCGGGAGTGCCCTGTACCGCTGGATCTTCGGCGGCCGCGGATTGACCTTCACGCGGCAGATCCCGTGGTCCGAGCGCACCCCCAGCGAGATCGTCATGCCGGGCGGCACCGCCTGCCCGGTCTACAACTAATGGTCGAGGGAAGGCCCGTGTCGGTGTTCCGCATCCGGTTGAACCGCACTCTCAGGCTGGCCGTCGCGGCGTTTCCGCGGGCGCGCTCCGGTCAGGTCGCGCTGACGTTCGCGCTGGTCACGCTGCCGGTCATGTTCGCCACGGCGGCGGCGATCGATTACGGGCGCCGCAACGCCGCGAAGACCCAGCTCGACACCGCCCTCGACGGCGCCGTTCTCGCGGTGATGTCGCAGAAGACCAACACGATCCCGGCGACGACCTTGCAGAACATGGAGACGCAGTTCCGCGCTGAGGCCGCCAAGGTTCCGGGCGTCACGGTGACCTCGTTCGCCCCCGGCGCGCCGGTGAACAGCGCGAAGACGCTGAGCCTCACCGCCACCTACACGGCGACGGTCAAGACCAGCCTGGCATCGATGATGCAGATCCCGGCCATGCCCATCAGCGGCACGTCCTCGGCGACCCGCAACACCTCGCAGTACATCAACTACTACCTGCTGCTCGACAACTCGCCGTCGATGGGGCTCGCGGCGACCGATGCCGACGTGAGCAACATGAAGCGCGCCACCAACGGGTGCGCGTTCGCCTGCCACCAGCACACCTTCGACAACAAGGGCAACATCATCGGCGACGATCAGAACGACTTCTACCATGTGGCGTTGCGGAACAACATCAAGCTCCGCATCCAGGTTCTGAGGGACGCGGTCTCGGCGCTCGTCGATCAGGCGAATGTCAGCATGTTGCTGCCGCAACAGTTCCAGATGGAGATGTGGACCTTCAACGATTCGGTGACGCAGACGCGGCTGCAGGCGATGACGCCGACCTTGAACAACATCAAGACCGCGACCCCGAATATCGATATCGCCTACGCCTACTACAATCAGTCCGACAATCAGACCGATTTCGAGCGGGCCATCGCGAAGATGAACGCGACGATCCCGGCCAGCGGCGACGGGCTGACGCCGGACAAGCCGATCCGGTTCCTGTTCATGGTCACCGACGGCGTCGAGGACACCGGCGGCAGCGTCACCAACCAGAGCGCGGGTTTCCAGATCCAGAGCAACCGCTTCATCGGGCCGCTGAGTCCCTCGACCTGCACGAATCTCAAGAACAAGAACGTCAAGATCGGGATCATCTACACGCAGTACCTGCCGATCTACGATAACGATTTCTACAACAGCTACGTCAGGCCGTACGAGTCGAAGATCGGGCCGGCACTGCAGGCCTGCGCGTCCGACGGCATGTATTTTCCGGTGACCACGAACGGCGACATCACCGCCGCCATGCTGAAGCTTTTCAGCACCACGCTCGCGAGCGTGCGCCTGAGCAACTGACGCGCCGCGCCCCGCTCACGTCGTCGCGGGTGATCCGAGGACGTTGACCCACAGGACGGTGGTCTGGCTGCGCCGATCGGGATTGCTGAAGCGGTGCGGCCGCCGGCTCTCGAAGCGGAAGCTGTCGCCCTCCGCGAGCTGGAGCGTCCGCGTCTCGACGATCAGGGTGAGGCGCCCCGCGAGGACGAGGCCGGCTTCCTCGCCGTCGTGGCTGAACGGCTCGTCGCCGGTGCTCGCGCCGGGCTTCAGCACCATGTGGAACAGGCTCATCCCCTGCGTGCCCCCTGGCGGGGTCAGGAGCTGCTTGGTGATGCCGGCCCGCCAGAGCTGAAGTTCCGGCCGGTCCTTCCGGAACACGACGATGGGATCCGGGTCGGGCGCGTCCGGCCCCGCTTCGAACAGGCCGCCGATCCCGATCTGCAGCGTGTCGGCGAGCAGCGCCAGGACCCGCAGGGACGGCGACGACAGGCCCCGCTCGACCTGGCTGATGAAGCCGATCGACAGGCCCGTGCTGAACGCCACCGCCTCCAGCGAGAGTCCGCGCGCGCGACGCAGGCCGCGCAGGCGCTGACCCACAGCCCGGTCGACCGGTTCCGGACCCGTTGCCTCGCCTCGGGGGATGCTCACCGTCACGCCAGCCTGCCTCTCGTGTGCTTCTTCATGCACGTGAAAGTCGCTTGCGTCGATACCGAAAACGTGCGGTATTCTTCACGAGAATGAAATCGGGCCCGGCTTCCGCCGCGTGACCCGGGCACTGCACGGGAGCGGCACCATGAGAAGACGGTTGGCCAAGCTGTGTCTGTCGTCGGCGCTGCTCCTCGGCGTCCTCGGCGCCCCCGTCGGCGCGCAGGCCCTGAAGGTGGGATCGACGCCCACCGGCCTGCCCTTCACCTTCCTCGATACCAAGACGAACAGCATTCAAGGCGTGATGGTCGACCTCGTCAACGCGGTCAGCAAGGAGGCGGGTTTCACGGTCGCGGTCGAGCCGCTGCAATTCTCGACGCTGATCCCGGCACTCACCGCCTCGAAGATCGATATCATCGCGGCGGCGATGTTCATCACGCCGCAGCGCAAGGAGGTCGTGTCGTTCTCGGCGCCCGTCTACAGCTACGGCGAGGGGCTGATCGTCCCGAAGACCGACACGAAGGACTACACGTCCTTCGCTGACCTGAAGGGCGAGACGGTGGGCGCCCAGGTCGGCACCGCCTTCGTCGAGCCGCTGAAGAAGTCGGGCCTCTTCAACGAGGTGAAGATCTACGACGCGATCCCCGACATCATCCGGGACGTCAATTCCGGGCGGCTGAAGGCCGGCTTCGCCGACGCGCCGATCCTCGCCTACTACGTCAAGCAGGGCCTGTTTCCCGGCGTCCGCCTCGTCGAGACCTTTAAGCCGACCGTCGTCGCCTCGGTCGGCCTCAGCGTCCGCAAGACCGACACCGAGCTCCTCGCCAAGATCGACAAGGCGCTCGCCAAGCTGAAGGCCGACGGGACGCTCCAGGCGATCCTGACCAAGTGGGGTCTGCCGCCGTCGGCCGACCGGTCCTGACATTCATGCGCGAGTTCCTCGCCGACGCGCAGGACTACCTGCCGATCCTGCTGCAGGGCGTGCAGCTCACGATCCTGATCACGATCGCGTCCCTGGTGGTCTCGACGCTGCTCGGGCTGGTCTGGGCGGTGATGCGGGTCTCCGGCATCGCGATCCTGTCGGGCTTCAGCGCGGTGATGATCAACATCCTGCGCGGCATCCCGATCATCGTGCAGCTGTTCTACATCTACTTCGTGATGCCCGATTTCGGCCTGTCGCTCACCGCGGTCCAGGCGGCGATCATCGGGCTCGGCATCGCCTACTCGGCCTATCAGGCCGAGAACTTCCGCGCCGGCATCGAGGCGGTGGATCGCGGCCAGGTCGAGGCGGCGCTGTCGATCGGCATGGGCTGGGGCATGACCATGCGGCGGGTGATCCTGCCGCAGGCGATCCGGATCGCGCTGCCGCCCTACGGCAACATCATGATCATGATGCTCAAGGACTCGTCGCAGGCCTCGACCATCACGGTCGCCGAATTGGCGCTCCAGGGAAAGCTCATCGCCTCGTCGACCTTCAAGAACACCAGCGTCTACACGCTGGTGGCGCTGATGTACCTCGCGCTGAGCCTGCCGCTGATCCTGCTGGTCCGCCACTTTGAGGCGAAGGGGCGGCATCGATGATCGTGCTGGAGGACGTCCACAAGCATTACGGCGCGCTGGAGGTGATCAAGGGCGTCTCGGCCGAGGTCACCAAGGGCGAGGTCGTCTGCATCATCGGGCCCTCGGGATCCGGCAAATCGACCCTCCTGCGCTGCATCAACGGGCTCGAGGCCTACGACGGCGGCGAGATCCGCGTCGACGGGCAGCGGGTCGACCGGGACAAGCGCGGCATCAAGGCGATCCGCACGCGGGTCTCCATGGTCTTCCAGCGCTTCAACCTGTTCGCCAACCGGACCGCGCTCGAGAACGTCGTCGAGGGGCCGATCCACGTGAAGGGCGAGCCCCGGGGCGAGGCCGAGGAGCGGGCGCGCGCCCTGCTCGCCCGGGTCGGGCTCTCGGGCAAGGAGCACGCCCGGCCGAACGAGCTCTCCGGCGGGCAGCAGCAGCGCGTCGCGATCGCCCGGGCGCTCGCCATGCGGCCGGAGGCGATCCTGTTCGACGAGCCGACCTCGGCCCTCGATCCCGAGCTCGTCGGCGACGTGCTGAAGGTCATGCGCGCCCTCGCCGACGAGGGTATGACGATGCTCGTGGTCACCCATGAGATCGGCTTCGCCCGCGAGGTCGCCGACCGGGTCCTCTTCCTCGACGGCGGCCGACTCGTCGAGCAGGGGCCGGCCGCCGAGGTCCTCAACCGGCCGCAGAACCCGCGTACCCGGGACTTCCTGCAGCGCGTGCTGCACCCGCTCTAGGACACGCCGTGGCCGAACCGTTCCCGCTCGCACCCTCGCTCTGGGCCACGACGGCGGCGCCCGCGCCGGACACGCCGCCGCTGGCCCGATCCGGCCTGGCCGAGGTGGTGATCGTCGGCGGCGGGTTCTGCGGCCTGTCCACCGCCCTGCATCTCGCCGAGCGCGGCATCAGACCCGTCGTGCTCGAGGCGCAGGAGGTCGGCTACGGCGGGTCCGGTCGCAACGGCGGCCAGGTCATCCCGGGCCTGAAATACGATCCCGCCGACCTCGTCGCGCGGTTCGGTCGGGAGCGCGGCGAGCGGCTCGCGCGCTTCGCCGGCGGGACCGCCGACGTCGTGTTCGACCTCATCGCCCGGCACGGGATGGACGTGCCGCATTCCCGCGCCGGCTGGATCCAGGGCGCCCACACCGAGGCCGGGCTCGCCGAGGTCGCCAAGCGGGCGGCCCAGTGGGCGGATCTCGGTGCGCCCACCCGCGTCCTCGACAGGGCCGAGACCGAGCAGCTGCTGGGGACCGACCGCTATCTCGGCGGTTGGCTCGACGGCCGCGGCGGGGCGATCCAGCCCCTGAGCTACGCCCGCGGCCTCGCCCGGGCCGCCCAGAAGGCCGGCGCCACGATCCACGGCGGATCGCCGGTCACCGGCCTCGAACGGACCGGATCGGGCTGGACCGTCACCACGGCCCAGGGCGAGCGGGTGACGACCGGCCGGGTCGTGCTGTGCACCAACGGCTACACGGGCGGCCTGTGGCCGAACCTCGCGCGGACCGTGATCGCGGCGAACTCGTTCCAGGTCGCCACGGTGCCGCTGACCGACAACCTGCGGCGCTCGATCCTGCCCGAAGGCCACGTCTCCTCGGACACGCGCAAGCTCCTGCTCTACTTCCGCCTCGACCATACCGGACGCCTGCTGATGGGCGGCCGCGGTCCGTTCCGGGAGCCGCGCGATCCCGCCGACTGGGCCCATCTCGAGCGGATCGTCGGCAAGCTCTTCCCCCAGCTCGACGGGATCGCCTTCGACCATCGCTGGTGCGGCCGCGTCGCGATCACCCGGGACTACCTGCCCCATATCCACGAGCCGGCGCCCGGGCTCCTCATCGATATCGGCTGCCAGGGCCGGGGCGTCGGCCTCCAGTCGGCGATGGGCCGGGCGATGGCCGCCTACATCGCGACCGGAGATGCCGGCAACCTGCCCCTGCCGCTGACGCCGATCGAGCCGCTGCCGCTCCACGGGCTGAACCGGCTGTACGTCTCGGCGATCATCGCCTGGTACCGCCTGCGCGACGGCGGCATCCGCTGATCCTACCGGCCCGCCGTCACCGCGCGCGCCACAGCGCCCCGATCAGGCCCAGGGCGGCGAGCGCCAGCGCGAGGAGCACCCACCACAGGGCCCCCGGCCCGACATGGGTGAGCACGACGGCCCCAGCCGGCGGCGCCAGGGCCTGGGCGGCCAGGGCCGGCCGGGCGAGGCGGCCGACCACCAGCGGGTAGCGCACGGGGCCGAACAGGGCGAGCGGGACCGTGCCGCGGGCGATCGAGTAGATCCCGTTGCCGCCCGCGTAGAGCACCAGCCAGAGCGCCACGCCCGGCAGCCCGGCCGCGAGGAGCCACAGCCCGAGGGCGATCAGGCCGAAGGCGGCCGTCAGTGTCCAGAGCGGGTGGTGGCGGCCCTTGAGGGAGATCTCGGCGACGCGGGCGCTCACCTGCGCGGGCCCGATCAGCGCCCCGTACGAGACGGCGGCGGCGAGCGACACGCCGCGCGCCTGCAGCAGGGTGAGCAGGTGCACCGAGACCTGGGACATGATCGCGCCGCCGATGACCAGCACCCCCGCGAACAGCAGGAACGCGCGGCGCTCCCGGGTCGATAGCGGCGCGGACCCCGTTCCCTGTGGCCCGTCGGAGACCGGGAGTGCCGGCGCGTGCGGGATCATCGCGAGGATGAGCGGCAGCGTCACCGCGAGGTGCAGGCCGGCATAGGTGAGGCAGGCGCCCCGCCAGCCGACATGGGCCACCAGGAAGGCCGAGAGCGGCCAGCACACGGTGCTGGCGAACCCGCCCCAGAGGGTCAGCGTGGTGATGGCCGGCCGCGCGGCCGCGCCGTAGAGCCGCCCGAGGGTCGCGAAGGCGGGGTCATACAGGCCGCAACCCATGCCGGCGCCGAGGATCAGCCAGCCGGCGAGATAGATCGGCAGGTTCGGCGCCACGGCCACGACGGTCAGCCCAGCGGCGAGGAGCAGCGCCGCGAGGGCGAGGACCGGCCGCCCGCCGTGCCGGTGGATCGCCGCCCCGACATGCGGTGAGGCGAGGGCCGCGACGAGGAGGCCGAAGGCCAGTCCGCTGACCACCCAGGCGAGCGGCCAGCCGGTGCTCTCGGCGATGGGGGCCGCCATCACCGCCGGCAGGTAGAACGACGAGCCCCAGGCGAGGATCTCCACGACGCCGAGTGCGGCGATCACCGGCCAGCGGCTGGCTTCGCTCATGTCCGGACCGCCGCCGCCAAGGCCCGCGGGCGCTCAGGCCGTGGCGACACGGCGGCCCTGCTCGTCGACCACCGGCTCGCCGTCCTCCTTCACGAACCCGCCCCGCTGCGGCGGCAGGAGATCCAGCACCGCCTCCGAGGGGCGGCACAGGCGTACGCCCTTCGGCGTGACCACGAGTGGCCGGTTGAGCAGGATCGGATGCGCCGCGACGGCGTCGAGCAACTGCCCGTCGGTCAGGTCCGGGTTGCCGAGGTCGAGCTCGGCGTAGGGCGTGCCCTTCTCCCGGAGCACGTCGCGCACCGACAGCCCGGCGCGGTCGAGGAGCTGCAGCAGCAGCGCGCGGGCCGGCGGCGTCTTGAGATACTCGATCACGTGGGGCTCGATCCCGGCGTTACGGATCATCGCGAGAGTGTTGCGCGACGTGCCGCAGGCCGGATTGTGGTAGATCACGACGTCGAACGGCTCAGACATGTGCTGTGTCTCCCGAGGGGCTGAGGCAGGCGGCCAGGGTCTCCGCCGCCGGCGTGCAGATCTCCGCGCGGCCCTGGCAGCAATCGCGCATCAGGAACGCGATCAGATCGGCCAGCACCGGATAGGCGGCACTGTAGAGGATGGAGCGACCGTCGCGCCGCGAACCGACCAGCCCGGCGCGGCTCAGTTCCTTCAGGTGATGCGACACCGTGGCGGCCGACACGCCGACCGCCTCGGCCAGCGTCCCGGAGGCGAGGCCTTCCGGACCGGCTCTCACCAGCGCCCGCACCAACCGCAGCCTGTGCTCCTGCGCCAGGGCCGCGAAGGCCGACAGGGCTTGCGCGTCGTCCATTTTCCCGACAATCTTCAAACAGTTGTTTGAACGTATGAGAAAGCGTCCCGGTGAGCAAGAGCCCGGCCCCTGCCCCTTCGGTCCGCGACGGCCTGCCGAATCTCAGCGCGGCGCATTTCGCAACGCCGACCGACGGGGCCGGTCGGGGGATCCCGCTCGCGCACGCGCCGCGCCTCCTGATCCTGTACGGGTCGCTCCGCGAACGCTCCTTCAGCCGGTTCCTGGCCTACGAGGCCGCGCGGCTCCTGGAGGCGATGGGCGGCGAGGTCCGCATCTATCACGCCGACGGCCTGCCGCTGCCCGACGACGCGACCGCCGACCATCCGAAGGTGCGGGAGATCCGCGCCCTCTCGGCCTGGTCCGATGGGCAGGTCTGGGTCTCGCCCGAGCGGCACGGCGCGCTCACCGGCGTGATGAAGAGCCAGATCGACTGGCTGCCCCTGTCCGAGGGGAGTCTGCGCCCGACGCAGGGCCGGACCCTCGCGGTGATGCAGGTCTCGGGCGGCTCCCAGAGCTTCAACGCCGTGAACGCCCTGCGCGTCCTCGGCCGCTGGATGCGGATGATCACGATCCCCAACCAGTCCTCGGTGCCGATGGCCTACCGGGAGTTCGACGAGGCCGGCCGTATGAGGCCCGGGCCGCTCTACGACCGGGTCGTCGACGTGTGCGAGGAACTCATGAAGTTCACGCTGCTGACCCGCGGATGCGCCGATTACCTCGTGGACCGCTACAGCGAGCGCAAGGAGCGCGATCCCGACCGGCTCGCCGGTGTCGCGGCCGATATCGGCTTCGCGAAGCCCTCACCGCCGGGCGCCTGAGCCACGCCGGCCCGATCGCGCCGCCACGCGGTCCGGCCCGGGCCGGTGCTCACTGGAATCGCCGCATCTCCGGCGCCAGCGAGCGCCCCGCTTCGAGGAGGGCGCGGACCTTGCGGGTCGCGTGCTGGAGGATGTCCGGCCGCGCATCCTCGTAGGACGTCTCCTCGACGAAGCTCCGCAGGGCCTCCGTGATCCGGTCCTCGATCTCGTCCATCAGGGCGAGCCCCTCCGGACCTTCCCGCCGCAGATGCGCGTCTGCGAGCGTCAGGTAGGCGGCGCTCGCCAGCAGGAAGGCGATCCCGTTCGCCTCCTGAGCCGCCGCGGAGCTCGCGTCGCCGCCGTCCATGCCGTCTGCGACGTCGTCGTCCATCGGCTCACATACTCCCCGTTCGTTGCTCACGCTGTGCCGCTCCCGCCGCGTCGCGCCAAGTAGAGAAAAAGGGTCGGTCCCCGTCCCCATTCGGGCGACGTCGGGGGCCGATCCGGACCGCCGGCCCCGCGTCGTCGCCGGGCGCCGGACCGGTCCGCTCGGCTCTCCCCGGGCCTCAATGGCCCGGATCGGCGCGGTCCTCGGTCGCGCGCCGCTCGCGCATCCGGAGCAGTGCCCGGCGCCAGGCATCCACCACCGCCGCGCGTGCGCGGGCATCGGTCTCGCGGTCGGACTCCGCCGTCCGGGCCTTGCCGTCGGCCTGCCTGCTCCGGGCTCTCGGATCTCGGTTCATGATCGCCTCCTGTCGTGTCCAGACCGAGAGACACCGGATCCCGGGACGCCGCGGTGAGGCGGCGCACGCGGACCATGGAAATCGCGTGCGGCGGAGCACAGGCGGCCGACGGCCCCGCGACGCGCGCAATTTTTCTG
Source organism: Methylobacterium sp. D53M (assembly GCF_053345625.1). Taxonomy (NCBI): domain Bacteria; kingdom Pseudomonadati; phylum Pseudomonadota; class Alphaproteobacteria; order Hyphomicrobiales; family Methylobacteriaceae; genus Methylobacterium; species Methylobacterium sp. D53M. The sequence continues at coordinate 527,021 of NZ_JBKFAL010000001.1, read as the reverse complement.
ATCGTGGACCGAAGAGTTTTTCAGGAGCGCCGACACTCATTTTCGGAGTACTGTCACGGCGCCGGCATGTGCCCTCGTGCGATGCCGCAAATATTGATGCGGTGCAATAACGATCGTATTCAAAACTCAGCCGATCTCCGGGGCCGAGACGTCCCGGCACCACGGGGGCGGCGCATGGCACAGTCGGAGGCGACGGGCATCACGGCCGGCCGCTCCTCCACGTGCCGGGGAGGATCACGGGCTCCATGAGGAAGAACAAGGTCATCTCGGCGGAGGAGGCGATCGCGCTGATCCGCGAGAACGACGTCGTGACCACCACGGGGTTCGTCCAGAGCTGCATCCCGGAGGCCCTGCACGCCGCCCTCGAGAAGCGGTTCGTCGAGACCGGATCACCGCGCGGCCTCACCCTGATCATGACGGCCGGCGCCGGCGACAGCAAAGGGCTCGGCACCGGCCGCCTGCACCATGACGGCCTCCTCACGCGGGTGATCGCGGCCAATTTCGGCCGCATGCCCAAGGTCGCCAAGGCCGCGCAGGACAACCTGATCCGCGGCTACAACCTGCCCCAGGGCGTGATCTCCCAGCTCTACCGGGCCTGCGCGGCGGGCCAGCCCGGCCTGTTCTCGAAGGTCGGCCTGAAGACCTACGTCGACCCGCGCCACGGGGGCGCCAAGGTCAACGAGCTGACCACCGAGGACATCGTCAAGCTCGTCGAGGTCGATGGCGAGGAGTGGCTGTTCTACACGGCGACCAAGATCGACGTGGCCTTCATCCGGGCCACCTCGGCCGATCCGTCGGGCAACCTCTCCTACGAGAAGGAGGCGCTGACCCTGGACTGCCTCGCCCAGGCCATGGCGGCCCGCAACAACGGCGGCATCGTCATCGCCCAGGTCGAGCGCATCGTCGACGACGGCTACCTCCTGCCGAAGGACGTGCGCGTGCCCGGCATCCTCGTAGACTGCGTGGTGGTCGCCGAGCCCGAGATGCACCGGATGAACTACGGCGTGATGCACGACGCGGCGCTCGCCGGCGAGATCCGGGTCCCGGTCACCGGCATCAAGCGGATGGCGCTCAACGAGCGCAAGATCATCGCGCGCCGCGCCGCCTTCGAGCTGCCGCCGAACGGCGTGGTCAATCTCGGCGTCGGCGCGCCCGAGGGCATCTCGTCGGTCGCCAACGAGGAGAAGATCACCCCCTACATCACCCTCACCACCGAGGCGGGCGCGGTCGGCGGGGTGCTGGCGTCCGGTTCGAGCTTCGGCGCGGCCACCAACGCCGACTGCATCATCGACCAGAACCAGATGTTCGACTTCTACGACGGCGGCGGCCTCGACATGACCTGCCTGGGCATGGCCGAGTGCGACGCGGCCGGCAACGTCAACACCTCGCGGTTCGGCGGCAAGCTGAACGGCTGCGGCGGCTTCATCAACATCTCGCAGAACGCCCGCACCGTCGTGTTCGCCGGGACGTTCACGGCCGGCGGTCTCGAGATCGCGGTGTCCGACGGTCAGGTGCGCATCGTGAACGAGGGCAAGGCCCGCAAGTTCGTCACTCAGGTCCAGCAGAACACCTTCTCGGGCCCCTACGCGGTCGAGCGGTCGCAGCCGGTCCTCTACGTGACCGAGCGGTGCGTCTTCCAGCTGACTCCGGAGGGCTTGGAGCTGATCGAGGTCGCGCCGGGGATCGACATCGAGCGCGACATCCTCGCCCACATGGATTTCGCCCCCGTCGTGCGCAATCCGGTGCCGATGGATCCGCGCATCTTCCGCGAGGAGCCGATGGAGCTGATCTCGGATCTGCTCAACCTCGATCTGAAGTCCCGCGTCAGCTACGACGGCGAGCGCAACATCCTCTTCGTCAACCTGGAAGGCTGGTACTGCCGGGTGAAGGGCGACATGGACGAGCTGCGCATGACCATCGTCGAGGCCTGCCGGAAGGCGGGCCAGCGGGTCAACGCCGTGATCAATCACGACGGCTTCCGGCTCAACGAGAACTTGGTCGACGACTACGCCGGCATGGTCCAGTACCTGCAGGCGAACTACTACGCGACCACGACCCGCTACGCGACCAGCGCCTTCCTGCGCCTCAAGATGGAGGAGGCCCTGAACAAGCGCGGGGTCGCGCCGCACGTCTTCGAGCGCAAGGAGGAGGCGCAGGCCTTCGTCAGCAGCACCGAGGACAAGAAGGCCCGCAAGCGCATCTCCCCGGCGGTCGCGTCGGCGGCGTGAGGGCCGGCCGGGCCCGCTCCGGGCGCGCCGGGCGCCGCTCGCGCCACGGCGCGGTCGGTGCCGCGGCCTGCCTCAGGCGACCGGCAGGCCGAGGACCCGCCGCGATTCCTCGGACAGCACCGCGTGGCGCGCCGATTCGGGGCCGTCATTCGGCGTCCGCGCGGCCGCCTGCGTGACGAGGTCCCGGAACCGCTTCTTGTCGAGGGCGCGGCCGCGCAGGCTTCCGAGCACGGCGTCCAGCACCATGCGGACGGCCCGGGCGCGCTGGCGCTCGCGCTCCAGTTCGGCGGCGAGCAGCGGATCCCCGAACTGGGCCGCGCCGAGCGGCGCCACCAAGACGGCGCCGTCGATGACGGCGGGATCCCGGTCGTCGGTCTCGACCGCAGAATCCGTGATGCCGTCGAGGATCTTGGTCGCCTCGGTCAGCAGGATCTTGTGCTGGACCGCCGCCGAGAGGTTCCCCGGAACCTTCTGGCTCGCCGCGGCAATCAGGCGCTTGAACTTGGCCCGATCCAGCCCGAAACGGCCGATGCTGGCCCGCAGCGCTGCCAGCACGGTGCGGAGCGCCTCGGTCCGGTAGGTCGCCTTGAGGAGCTGATCCCGCAGCGCCCCCGCCGAGGCCATCTCGACGAAGGACGTCTCGGGCAGTTGCTGCACCTGTTCCGCCAGCTCGACGATGGCGCGCTGCATCAGCGCGGTGCGCTGCTCGCGGATCTCGTCCGGCGCCAGCCGCTGGCGTCCCTTGCGGAGCCACACGAAGAATTCCGTCGCGTCCCGGTCGAGGAAATCCTCGACGCGCAGATCGATGTAGCCGAGCTGCGCCAGCTCCAGGATCATCAGATTGAAGCTCGCCGGCACGAACACCCAGGCATGGGCGTCGGCGTAGTAGGGCAGTTGCGCGGCGCCGAGCCACTGCGGCTCGTCGGTGAGCGGATTCGCGGGAATGGCCGGCCGCGTGTCCTGGCCCGACCAGGCGCCGACCGTGCCGTTGTCCTTCAGCGCCATGTTCAGGGCGTAGTCGATGTGGGTCCGGACCGTGTGCCGGTTCCGCTTCTCCAGGAACGCCGCGACCGCGTCCGCCGTCCCGGTGAGGGAACGGTAGAAATCGAAGCATTTGCGCTTGTCGGGCACGGCCAGGATCACCACGCCGTCCGGCCGCAGCAGCGTCTCGGCGGCGCGCAGGAAGGTCACGATGTCGGTCGTGTGCTCGATGACGTGGCTGGCGATGAACGCGTCGAAGGTGCCGTGCTGGTCGACCGGGACCGCGTCCGCGATCGAGCCGCCTGTCCAGACGAAATCGACCTCCTCGATGCGGTCGACCGTCTGGTCGTGATACTTCTCGATGAGCTCCGAGCGCGGCGCGTGATCGATGACGAACGTGTTCCAGCCGTCGCGCTTCGGCGCGAGCGGGCTGAAGCTCGGGCCAATCTCCACGATGCGGGCGTCCTTGGTCAGCGACCTCAGGAGTTGCTGCGCACGATCCATTGCCACTAAGCTCCGATCAAACGCTTCGCGAATGCGCTGTAGAAGCGCGGTGAAGGCCGCGTTGGCGGGAAGGAACACCGTTGCACAAGAGGCCGCTCGCCGCCGTCACGATGGCCTACAACGAAAAGACCATGCTTCCGCTCTGGCTGAAGCACTACGCGCGACAAGTCGGGGCTGAAAACTGTTATATCCTCGATCACGGTTCCGACGACGGCTCGACGACCGGACTGCGCGCGAACGTCGTCCGGTTGCCCCGGTTGCCCCTGAACGAGTGGGAGCGCGCCCACACGGTCAGGGATTTCTGCGCATCGCTGTTCATCGGCTTCAAATATGTTCTCTATGCGGATAGCGACGAGCTGATCCTGCCCGATCCAGACGTATCGCCTACTCTCTCCGATTACATCGCCGCGCGGACGCTGCCCCCCATCCTCGATCTGTTCGGGGCCGACGTCATGCACGTCGGGGGCGAGGCTCCTATCGACGTCGCGGCGCCGATCTCCGGCCAGCGGAGATACATCCGGCCGATATCGACCCTGTGCAAGGCGACCATCGTGTCGGAGCGGGTCGACTGGCATGTCGGCTTCCACTGCCTGATCCAGGATCACCGCCCCGATTTCCGCGACCTGTTCCTGTTCCACCTGGCGTATCTGGACCACGACATCCTCTTCAGGCGCCAGCAGAAGCGGAATGCGGCCGCGCCGATCGGCATCCCGAACTCCCACCACGCCATCGACGCGACGGAGTTCCTGGCCTTCGTGAAGGCCGATATCGGTCGCATCCCGCGCCGTCCCATTCAGATGCGTCCGGGTGAGGCCCATTTCGAGACCACGAAGCGGCTGTTCGCCGACGCGATCGAGCGCAAGAGCGCGATCCAGGCGCCCGACCTCTGGACGCTGCCCGAGCGCTTCGTCGGATCCTTCTAGGGCAGGACAGTCGAACCGGCTCGGAGAACGCCGCGTCTGTGCCGGCACGGCCATCCGGTATATCCCGGGCCGCCCGACGCCGCTTCGGCGACGCCGGCGAACCCTTGGGGAGCTTCGACCCTGCGCGACGATCAGAGCCTCATCGCGCCGGGCGCGGACCGGAGCAACGCCGCCGCGCCCTGGGCCGAACGCGTCGCGGATCTCGCGCACGCGGCGCTCATCGGCGAACTGGAGACCTGGCCCAAGCCCGGCCTCGTGAGCCCGGTCGATTCCGGCAGCCACGACGACATGGATGCGGAGACGCTCCGCCGCAGCGCGGCGGCGCTCCGGCCGTTCTTCGCGGAACTGGTCGCGGCGGGCGCCCGCGATGCGGGAATGGCGGAACTCCGGGCAATCGGTCTGGCCGCCGAGACCGCGATGATGCGGGCGACCGGCGGCGTCAACGCGCATCGGGGCGCCATCTTCTCGCTGGGGCTGATCTGTGCCGCCGCGGGAGCGCGGGGCGTGGGGCCCGGTGCGGAGCGCGCGAGCGCCGAAGGGCTGGCGGAGGCGGTCGGCCATCTCTGGGGGACTGCGATCACCCGGGCGCCGGTCTCGGCCGTCAGCCACGGCGGCCGCGCGGCGCGGCGCTTCGGCGTCGGTGGCGCCAGCGCCGAGGCCGCGGCGGGCTTTCCGACCATCCGCGCCGTCGCCCTGCCCGCGCTCCGCTTCGGCCGATCGTGCGCCCCCCACGATGCCGAGGCGGCCCGCGTGCACTGCTTCTTCGCCCTCCTGGCGGTCGTCGACGACACGAACCTCCTGCACCGCGGCGGTGCCGACGGCCTCGTCGGCGCGCGCGCGGCCGCAGCGACCTTTCTCGACGCCGGAGGCATCGCGGCCCCCGACTGGCGGGCGCGCGCGGCGGCGATCCACCGCGCCTTCATGGCCGCGCGCCTGAGCCCCGGCGGCTGCGCCGATCTCCTCGCCGCGACGCTGCTGCTGGACGCCCTCGCCTCCCAACCCTGACGCGCGCGCAGCCCCGGGGCGCGTCGGTCGCAGTTTCGCGGATGCGGGCTCTACCTACATACGGATTCTATCCAGCCCTCCCCCCCCGGACCGCCCGTGACCCTGTTCAGGATCGCCCTCCTCGCGCTCGCCGCGCTCTTCCTCGTGCCGGTGGCGATCTCCGCCCTGCTCTACGCGACGCGGGCGAGCGGCGACTGGCGTCTGGCGGATCGGTCCAGCGCCGGCCTGCTGCCGCGCGCGGACGCGCATCCCGGCGCCGTGCTGCGCATCTTCTCGGCGCGGACCGTGAGCTGGCGCGGCATCGTGGCCACGCACAGCTGGATCGTCGTCAAGGAGCGCGGCGCCCGCGCCTACAGCCGCTTCGACTACACGGCCTGGGGCCAGCCGATCTGGATCGACCGGTTCGTGCCGGACGGACGCTGGTTCGGGAACCCGCCGACGGTGGTGTTCGCGGCCGACGGCGCCGAGGCGGAGGCGATGCTGCCGCGGATCCGGCAGGCCGTGGCCGAGTACCGGTTCAGCCGGCCCGGCGACTACGTCGTTTGGCCCGGCCCGAACTCGAACACCTTCGTGGCCGCCGTCATGGCGGCGGTGCCGGAGATCCGCGAGAGCCTGCCCACCACCGCGATCGGCAAGGACTTCCCCTATGACGGGCGCTGGATCGGCCTGACGCCGTCGCGGACCGGGATCCGCATCAACCTCGGCGGCTATGCCGGGGTGACCCTCGGCTGGGTCGAGGGCCTGGAGCTGAACCTGCTCGGCGGCGTCGCCGGGATCGACCTGCGCCGGCCCGGTCTCAAGCTGCCGGCTCTGGGTCGGGTCGGGCTCTGAGCGCCGACGCGCTCCCGGGGCGCGCGGCCGTCGGCGCCCCGGGACGCGCCGCTCACGGCGCGAGGTCGTGGACCGGCTCCTTCACCGGCGTGGCGCTGCTGTTCAGCACGGTGCTGCCGGTCGAGACCGGCTTCAGCACGGCCCGGTCGATCTGCGGCGGCGTCGGGAGCTGGAGCTGCGCGCTCGTGTCGGTCCATTCGCGCGCGACACGGTCGGGATCGTCGTTGAGCTTCGTGCCGTAGCTCGGCACGATCTCCCGGATCTTCGCCTGCCATTCCGGCGTGGCGACCTTCTGGGCAAAGACCTTCTCCAGCACCTGCAGCATGATCGGCGCCGCCGTGGAGGCGCCGGGCGAGGCCCCGAGGAGCGCCGCGATGCTGCCGTCCCTGGCGTTGACGATCTCGGTGCCGAGCTTCAGGACGCCGCCCTTGTTCGGGTCGCGCTTGATGATCTGCACACGCTGCCCCGCCTGCCAGAGGCGCCACTCCTCCTTCCTGGCCTTCGGGAAGTATTCGCGCAGCGCCGCGATCCGGTCGTCGTCCGACAGCATCAGCTGTCCCGCCAGGTACTCGACCAGCGGGAACTCGTCGACGCCGACCTTCATCATCGGCCAGATGTTGCTGGTGGTCGTGGAGCTGAGGAGGTCGAAGTACGAGCCCTCCTTCAGGAACTTGGTCGAGAAGGTCGCGAACGGCCCGAACAGGATCACGCGCTTGCCGTTGATCACGCGGGTGTCGAGATGCGGCACCGACATCGGCGGGGAGCCCACGGACGCCTTGCCGTACGCCTTGGCGAGATGGAGCGTGGCGACGTCGGGATTGTCGTTGATCAGGAACGAGCCGCCCACCGGGAAACCGGCATACTCGTCGCCCTCAGGGATGCCGGATTTCTGCAGGAGGTGCAGGGCACCGCCGCCCGCGCCGATGAACACGAACTTGGCGTCGGTCGTCCGGCGCGTCCCGTCCTTCAGGTTCTTGGCGGTTACCCGCCACGAGCCGTCGCCGTTCTTGGTGATGCTCTCGACCTCGGTCGAGAGCCGGAGGTTGAAGCTCGGCTGCTTCTTCAGGTGGGCGACGTACTGGCGGGTCACCTCGCCCCACTCGCAGTCGGTCCCGAGCGGCGACCAAGTCGCGGCGACCTTCTGCTTCGGGTCGCGGCCCTCCATCATCAGCGGCACCCACTTGCGGAGCTGCTCGGGATCCTCCGAGTACTCCATGCCGGCGAAGAGCGGGCTCGCCTTCAGGGCCTCCCAGCGCTTCTTCAGGTAGGCGATGTTGTCGTCGCCCCAGACGAAGCTCATGTGGGGCGTGTAGTTGATGAAGGCGCGCGGGTCCGTCATCACGCCGGTCCTGACCTGATGCGCCAGGAACTGCCGGGTCACCTGGAACGCCTCGTTGATCTCCACCGCCTTGGCGATCTCGATCTGCCCGTTCTTCTTCTCGGGCGTGTAGTTCAGCTCCGCCAGGGCCGAGTGTCCGGTGCCGGCGTTGTTCCAGCCGTTCGAGCTCTCGAGGGCGACCTGATCCAGCCGTTCGACCATCTGGATCGACCAGTTCGGCTCCAGCGCGTTCAGCCAGACGCCCAGCGTCGCGCTCATGATCCCGCCGCCGATCAGCAGCACGTCGACCTTGCTGTCCGCGCCCTCGGCCAGGGCCAGCGCGCCCGGCAGGGCCGCCAGCGCCAGGCCGGTGGCGGCCGTGCCGAGGAGCCGCCGCCGGCTCAGGGGCAGCACGTCCGCGGCCCGGCGGTCGCGCCGGTGTTGGGTCTCGTCGTCGCCACGCATGGGCAGATCCCGCTTTTGCGTACCGCACGGCCCGATCGGCCGCCGCGCGTACGGAAGACACTCGATGCGACGGGCGCGAATCCCGCCCGTCCGGCCTTCCGGATCGTTTCCCCATTCCCGTCGCGGCACGCTCGCGGTTTCGCGCGACCCGGCACGACGGTCCTGCCCTGGCCCGCATCGCGTCCGTCGCCCCCGAGCCGCACGGATCGTCGGACGACGGGGCGCGCTCGCGCGACGCAGAGGCCTTCCCTCCGCCTAGGCGCGCGATCTCGCCCGAGAACGGATCTCCGGTTCAAGACCTCGCTCGCGCGGTGGCGCGATTGCCGGGTGGGCGGGAAGTTGCTGGCTGGCTTGGCTCAGCAGATTGGTGGTGGCCTCATAGAGGACGGGGCCTGAAAGGACAATTACTGCCAGGGTTGCAATCGCCGCCATCCTGTCAGTCCGTCGCGACGACCGGCGCGCATGGCGGCGACCCGCCGATAGACTGGCCGCGATCGGTCGCCCGATCGGTCGCCCGGTCCGTCGCTCGACGCGACGGCGTGGCGAAGGCGCGCCGCTGCGGGATGTGCTTGAACCGGATGATGCTGCGCGACAGGCGGCCGTCATCCCAATTGGGCATCACGCGCCAGGGAGTCGTGACGTCGGCGCAGTCGCCGTCGATATGGATGGTGCGGCGCTGCTCGGTGCCGACCCATTCGGGCGCCCACGCGGTCTGCACGCTGGTGACCCACTGGTCACCCTCGATCCGGTAGCGGCCGATATAGGCGACGAGGGTCTTTATCAGCGCGGCCCGCTCGGCGTCGGTGGTCGCCGGCGTGCGGGCGCTGCCCTCGAGGTTGAAGGCGACCCAGCCGTCCTTGGTGAAGATGACGCGACCGCGCGGCGCGCCGCCCATGGCGTCGACGAGCGTGCCGGTCTCCTTGTCCTCGACCTTGTAGGAGACGAGTTCCCAGGTGCCGACGATCCGGTCCGCCAAGCGCGCCCCGACCACCGCCGCGCCGACGCGGTCCGGCGCGGAGGCGCTCCAGGCCAAGTCGGCCGCCAGGAGACCGGAAAGCGCCAGGAGGGTACGGACGGCCGCGGCCGCCGATCGTTGTGCGGGCATGGTCTGGACCGGGGACTCGCGTGTCGCGGCGCCGGAATGCGCCGCCGCCGCGTTCTGCGGGCCGGCACGGCGCGTTCCAAGCGCCGCGCGAGCAGTGCTGGTAGACCGTCTGCGCGCTTGCGGCCGTTGCCGCGGGCGAGCCGTCGTCAGCCGCCGTTGCGGGCCATGCGGGTCGTGACCGTGCCGGCGGCGAGGCTCGGCAGCGGGTCCTGCGTGCCGCTGACGACCACCAGCCGCTGAACCTCGCCGCGCAGGAAGGCCTGGAGGAACCGGTCGTAGTCGCGGAACGACACGCAGCCGTTCGAGTCGCCGCGCGGGCCCAGCATATAGGTGTGCGCCAGCAGGCCGACACGGCCGTAAACCGCCTCGTTGCCGCCGACCGGCGTGAGGCGGATCGCCCGCACGCCGTGGAAGGGCCGTTCGCGCTCGGTGAGATCGTAGGTGCCGGGCGGAGTCGGGCCGCGCATCCGGACGTTGACGAAGCGCGGCTCGTCCATCCCCTCGCCCAGGCCGGAATGCGCCTCCAGGCGCTCGCCGTTCGGAAGGGTCACGGTCCGGGCGGCGATGTTGTAGACCGCGATGCCGGCCGAGGGGCCCGGATCCCGGGCCGGGGCCAGCGGCGGCGAGACGCGCTGCTGCGGCGGCGCGACGTCGGCCGGCTTGCTCTCGAGCGCCGTGTAGGCCAGCGCCGGTCCGCGCTCGATGCCGAACAGCTTCTCGATGAACGAGCGCTCTTCGGGTTGGGGGATAGGCTGAGCCGCCGGCGGCACCTCGCGGCGCGCCATGCGCCGGTCGGACCGCCGGGCGAGTGCGGTGCCCGCGGGCCCGCGGAACTCGGGCGGACGGGGGATCGGCAGCGGGACCACCATCGCGCTGAGCGGTGTCTCGGCGACCTGCGCTCCGGGCTGCGCGTCGGCGCCGGCATCGGCGCCTTCGGGGACGGGTTCGGGCGTCAGCGAGGGTGGGGCGATCTGATTCCAGGCCCATCGTGACTGCGAATTGCCGAGGGCGTCGCGACCGGGCTCGGGCGATTCGGCGGCCTCCGGCTTGGCGGCGGCGGTCTCGGCCCTGTCCTCCGCGGACGGTGCGGGCACTGGCGCTTCCGTCCGGGCGTTCTCGATGCCGGTTACCGGGACGGGGGCGCGATGCAGGACGCTGCCCCCGAGGGCGGCGAGCGTCACCGCGCCGGTGAGCACCGTCAGGGGCGCGAGCCACGTGCTGCGCGCGTTCCGGGTCTTGAGGCCGTCCAGCGGCACGGATTCGACAGCCATCGCGGTTGCCCATGCTCCTCGTCGCGAGGCGGGGCTTGCCGGCTGCCGCCCTCCGCACAGGCTGCGGATCCGCGGCGGGCGGACCGGCCCCGCTCAGCGTGAGACAGCGGGGTCGGGCCGGCTTTTCTGGGGCGATGCGATGGTCGATCTTGGCTCGATCGGGACCATTTTCGGGCGCGCCGCCGCAGTCCTCGCAGTACGTCTCGGTCTATTCGAGGCCGAGATACTGCTAATTGTTGTCGATCTGGCGCCCGAGAATGGCGATCGCCTTCTCGTAGACCGGCGCCGCGTTCCAGCCCTGGATCGCCGCGAAGTTCGGCTCGCCGGGCTGGTAGCCGGCGCCGGCCCGCCAGCCATGCGCCTTGAGGAAATTGGCCGTGGACGACAGGGCGGCGCCGACGTTGTTGAGGTCGCCGGTGCCGTAGGCCAGCACGTTCTTCGGCAGGAACTGGGTGTGCCCGACCTCGCCGTGCGCCGCGCCGCGGGTATTCGGTGTCAGGAGCCCGCGATCGACCAGGGTCAGCGCAGCGTAGAGCTGGTCCGTGAAGTATTCGGAACGCCGGCAATCGTAGGCGAGCGTCGCCACCGCGGAGAGCGTGTTGACGTTGCCGCGCACCGCGCCGAAGCCGGTCTCCATGCCCCAGATCGCCAGGAGCGGGCCCGGCGGAACGCCGTAGCGCTGCTCGATCGAGTCGAAGAGGGCCGCGTTCTGCTGCTTCAGCGCGCGGCCCCGCTTGACGATGGTCGGGCCGCCGCGCTTGGCGAGAAACTGCTCCAGCGACAGCTTGAAGCTGTGCTGCCCCCGGTCCGCCGAGATGGTGGCGGTCGAGTAGGTTGTGTTCTGCAGCGCCGCGAGGCTGGCCGCGCTGGCCCGGCCGCGCGACTCCTCGGCGAATTGCCGCTTCCACGCATCGAAGCCGGCCGCGGTGTTGCCGCACTGCGCGGCCTGCGCCTGCCCGGCGCTGAGAGCGATCCCGGCGATGGCCGCGACCGCGATGGTCTGACGCCGCAAATTCTCGATCACGCGAAACACTCCTTCGGCGCGTCGTCGCGCCCTGTCCTGCTGGGGATACCGGGTCACATCTCGTCGATATCAGGGCGAGAAGATGTCGAAGGCGCGACCTGCAGGCTTCCCGCCCTCAAATCATCGCGCATCTCGGGATCTGCGACGAGGCCGCAACGGCAGGGTGTTCGGAGCATCGTGAACACCGCGTGTGCGAGAAGCCGACGCGCGGCCGACGCGCGGCCGAGGCGTTCGTCACCGGGCAAGATCAGGTAGCTCGAAGGGTCGCATATCACCCCTCGTGCATAGATGTGGCGCGTGGCACATCAGTATTTTGCCAGCAAATGGAATGGCCGTTGGCGTGTTTGACGGATATGTCACAAGCTTGTCAAACGAACGACATAGCCTTGCCGGCGGAAAGACTTCTGCGGAGAGGCGGCGTGGGGTCGTTGATGATCCGGGCGGCGTGGCATGATCGAGATCCCGCCTCCCTCGCCCATTGTGACCGCCCCCTGCCTTGTCGCGACGCCGCTCGGCGCTCTCGGGGCGGACAAGCGCGAGCCCTTGGCCGGATCTTGGTCTGACCGACGGACGCGCGGTGACGCGAACTGAGCTGGTGAACGCCTGCCTCAGACCTGCAGCCGACGGTCGAGGCGAGCCGTCGGGCCGACCTAGCCGACAACGAGACAGGACGCCCATGGCCCTCGGAATGCACGACACCGGTTCCTCGCGCGCGGGCACGCTCGGGCCCGATCTCGACCGCGACGGCGTCGCCAAGGCCTACGGCCGCTGGGCCCCGGTCTACGATCTGGTCTTCGGGCCCGTCTTCGCGCAGGGCCGTACCCTGGCGGCGGCGGCCGCCGAACGGATCGGCGGCCGCATCCTGGAAGTCGGCGTCGGCACCGGCCTGTCGCTGCCGGCCTACAGGCACGCCCGCAGCATCGTCGGAATCGATATCTCGGCCCCCATGCTCGAGAAGGCGCGTCAGCGCGTGGCGCGGCTGCGTCTGCGCAACGTGGAGCGCCTCGCCGTCATGGACGCCGAGCAGCTCGACTTCCCGGACGCCGCCTTCGACGTGGTGGTGGCGCAGTACGTCGTCACGGCTGTCCCCAATCCCGAGGCGGCGCTGGACGAGTTCGCCCGGGTGCTGCGCCCCGGCGGCGAGATCGTGATCACCACGCGGATCGGCGCCGAGGCCGGCCTGCGGCGCGCGGTGGAGCGCACCCTCGCTCCGGTGACGAGCCGCCTCGGATGGCGGACCGAGTTCGCCTGGGAGCGCTACGCGGCCTGGGCCGCCGGCGCGCCGGTGGAGATCGTCGAGCGCCGGGCGCTCCCGCCGCTCGGCCACTTCTCCCTGCTGCGCCTGCGCAAGCGCGACGCCTGAACGCGCATCAGCTTCGACCAACCCACCACCATCGATCGGGGACCCACATCATGGCGAGTTTTCGGGAGGCACTGCGCGTCCAGCGCTGGGACGACCACCGCTATTATCACCACAACCGCGTCAATCAGAGCTTGCACGTGGTGAGCGCGATCAGCTTCCTGGTCGCCTACGCCCTGGCGTTCAGGGATCCGGCCACGGCGGCCCTGATCGGCTGGCTGGTGGCGATGACCTCGCGGCAGGCCGGCCACCTGTTCTTCGAGCCGAAGGGCTACGACCACGTCAACGACGCGACCCACGAGCACAAGGAGGAGATCAAGGTCGGCTACAACCTGCAGCGGAAGGTCGTGCTCCTGGCGATCTGGGCCCTGTCGCCCCTGCCGCTCTACTTCGACCCGAGCCTGTTCGGCCTGATCGCGCCGCACCAGAGCACCGCGGACCTGATCCGCAACGTCGGCTGGATCTGGCTGTGGCTGGCGCTCGCCGGCCTGCTGTTCCGGATGGTGCAGCTCTTCGTCCAGCGCGACGTCCAGACCGGCCTCGTCTGGGTGACCAAGATCCTCACCGACCCGTTCCACGACATCAAGCTCTACCACAAGGCGCCGCTGGCCCTGCTGCACGGCGAGCTGGTCGAGGAGCGGGAGCCGCACGAGCGCGGCGCCTGAGCATAGGTCGCGCGCCGGGCCCGTCGCCCGGCGCGCCGGATCAGCCCTGATCCGGGGCCCGCAGGCCCAGGCGGGCCCCGAGGCCGCCCAGGCGGATGGCCGCGACCTCCCGCAGGATCGACCGGCGGATCGCCCTGTCGCTCGGCGCGCCGCCGTCCCACCAGCCGTCCGCCCGCATGGCCCGCGCCGCCGCCTCGAAGCGCGTCGCCACGGCCTCGAAGGCCGCGTCGTCGTACGCGAGGCTGAAGATCATCCGGCCGGTCCCGACCCACGACAGGGCTAGCCCCTCGGCGCGCAGGTAGAATTGCAGCATCCAGTTGTAGCGCGACGGCTCGGTATACAGGACCGTCCACACTGTCGACATGTTGGCGACCCGCACCGGCAGGCCGGCCTCCGCCAGCCGGGCGTTCAGGTGACGCGCGCGCGCGTCCCAGGTCGCGTCGAGGTCGGCGTAGAGTGCGGCCACCGCCGGGCTGTCGAGCCGGTCGAGGAACACGCCCATCGCGCCCATCACGTAGGGATGGGCGTTGAAGGTGCCCCGCGCGAAGCAGATGTCGACGGGCCGGTCCTCCCTGTACCGGCGCATCAGGTCGGCGCGCCCGCAGAGGACGCCGACCGGCAGGCCGCCCCCCAGGGTCTTGCCGTAGGTGACCATGTCGGCGCGCAGGCCGAAATACGCCTGCGCGCCGCCGCGGGCGAGCCGGAAGCCGAGGAAGACCTCGTCGAGGATCAGCACGATGCCGCGGGCGCTGCACACCGCCCGGAGGTCGTGGAGCCACTTGGTGTAGGCGGCGCGGTCGAAGGACGCCCTGCGGCCGCTGTCGACCAGCGCGGAATCGGCCGGCGCGCCGGCATTCGGGTGCATCGCCTGGAGCGGGTTGACCAGGACGCAGGCGACGTCGCGGCGGCCGGCGAGCACCCGCAGCGTCCGTTCGGACATGTCGGCCAGGGTGAGCGTGTCGCGGGTCGGGACGGGGTTGCCGATGCCCGGCTGCACCTCGCCCCACCAGCCGTGATAGGCGCCGCACAGGCGGACGATCCGGCGGCGGCCGGTGTGGTAGCGGGCGAGCCGCACGGCCTGCATCACCGCCTCGGTCCCGGACATGTGGAACGAGACCTCGTCGAGGCCCGAGATCGCCTTCAGCCGCGCGACGTTGCCGGTGACGACCGGGTGGAGCGGCCCGAGCACGGGACCGAGGGCCGAGACCCGCGCCGCGCCCTCCTCCAGGCAGGCCCGATAGAAATCGACGCCGAACAGGTTCACGCCGTAGGAGCCGGCGAGGTCGTAGAAGACGTTGCCGTCGAGGTCCGTGACGGTGACGCCGGCGGCGGCGGCCGCGAAGGCGCCGGTGCCGAGATGGGCGCGCACGTGCCGGGCGTACTGGAACGGCACCCGGTAGAGCCCGGTGAACTGGAGATCCGAGAGCCCGTCGCGGACCGCCTCGGTCTCGGCGCGTGTCCGGGCGAAGCGCGCCCGGAACAGGTCGGAGAGCCGCGCGAAGCCGGCCTCGCGCCGGCGCGCCACCGCCTCGTCCGGATCGTCCGACCGGAAGAAGGCGCGCTCCGAGTAGGCGTAGTGCGGGATCTGCCCGGCGACGCGCCGGGCCATGCGGGCGTGGCCGGTGAGCGAGCGATGCTTCGCCCGGGAGAGCTGCAGGCGCTCGGCCGCCCGTGGCAGGGCGAGCACCGCGGCGACGGTGGTGGCGGACAGGGTGACGAGGAGCGCGGACATCGCCCCGCGCCCTACCGGAGGCGGTTCACGGCATGATGACGGTTTCCGGATCCCGGCTGCGGACGGTCCTGGCGCGTGTCGGCGCGCAGGAGGATCTCAACTTCCTGCTGACGAACCGGCTGCCGCGCCGTCTCGCCACCCGCTTCATGGGCTGGTTCAGCCGGATCGAGCAGCCGCTGATCCGCGACCTCTCGATATTGACCTGGCGGCTGTTCTGCGACGTCGACCTCCGCGACGCGCGGGAGACGCGCTTCCCCAGCCTCCACGCCGCCTTCGTGCGCGCCCTGCGTCCCGGTGCCCGGCCGATCGCGCCCGATCCGGCCCTGCTGACGAGCCCCAGCGACGCGATCCTGGGAGCCCACGGTCGCGTCGAGGCCGGCCGCCTGCTCCAGATCAAGGGCCTGTCCTACCCGCTCGCCGACCTGCTCGGCGGGGACGTCGCGCTGGCGCGCGCCCACGAGGGCGGCAGCTACGCCACCCTGCGCCTGACGGCCGGGATGTACCATCGATTCCACGCGCCGCACGACCTGCGGGTCGAGTCGGTGCGGCATATCTGGGGCGACACCTGGAACGTGAACCCGATCGCCCTGAAACGCGTCGAGGCGCTGTTCTGCCGGAACGAGCGCGCCGTCCTGCGCCTGCGCCTCGCGGAGGGCGGCCACGCGGTGACGCTGGTGCCGGTGGCGGCCATCCTCGTTGCCGGGCTGCGGCTCGGCTTCCTGCCCGAGGGTCTCGCCCTGCGCGAGACGGGCGGACGGACCCTGCCCACCGCGGCGCGCCTCGCGAAGGGCGCCGAGATGGGCTGGTTCGAGCACGGCTCCACCATCGTGGTGCTGACGCCTCCGGGCTTCACGCTCTGCCCCGGGCTCTCCGTCGGATCGATCCTGCGGGTCGGCGAGCCCCTGATGCGGCTGCCACCGCTCCCTGGATCGCCCGGCCGCTGAGCGTGTCGCCTCAGGCGGCCCGCACCGCCGCCAGGTACTCCGCGACCGCCGCGTTCAGGGTCTCCGACTGTCGCGACAGGGCGGTGGCCGCGTCCAAGGCCGCGGCCGCGGTCCGGCCGGTCTCGCCCGCGGCCTGCGTGATGCGCCCGATCGTGACCGTGACCGCCTGGGTGCCGTCGGCGGCCTGGCTGACGTTCCGCACGATCTCCTGCGTCACCGCCTCCTGCTCCTCCATCGCGGCCGCGACGCCCGTGGCGATGGTCCGAAGGTCCAGGACAGCGGCGGTGATCGCCTGGATGACGTCGACCGCGCGGTGGGTCTCCTTCTGAATGGTCGCGACCTGCTCGGAGATCGTCTCGGTCGCCCGGACGGTCTGCGCCGCCAGCGCCTTGACCTCGGTGGCGACGACGGCGAAGCCGCGTCCCGCCTCCCCGGCGCGGGCCGCCTCGATGGTGGCATTCAGCGCGAGCAGGTTCGTCTGCGCGGCGATCCCGGCGATCAGGCTGACCACGGTCCCGATCCGCTCGGCGCCGTCGGCGAGGCTCATAACGAGGGTGTTCGTCTCCGACGCCTCAGTGGCCGCGCGCCGGGCCATGTCCGAGGAGCGCGTGATCTGGCCGTTGATGGACCCGATCGACGTGGCCAGTTCCTCGCCGGCCGCCGCGACGGTCTGAACGTTGACCGCTGTCTGCTCGGCCGCCGAGGACACCTGGAGCAGCTGCGTCGCGGTCTCGCCGGCGCTCCGGTCCATCGTCGCGGCGGCGGCTTCCATGGACGAGGCGCTGGCGGACAGCGCCTCGGTCAGGCGATCCATCCGGGCACGGAACGCCGCGGTGGCGCTGTCCAACGTCTCGGCGCGGCGCGCCTTCGCTTCCGCCTCGTTGGCGGCGGCGGCATCCGTCGCGCGCTTCGCGACGAGCGCGTCCTTGAAGACCTGGATAGCCTTGAGCATCGCGCCGATCTCGTCGCCGCGGTCCGCACCGTCGATCCGCACGTCGAGGTCGCCCGCGGCGAGACGGGTCATCGTCGCCGTGGTCCGCGCGATCGGGCGGGTGACTTGGACGAGGATCACGCGGATGCCGTACCCGACCGCGAGCGCGGCCCCGGCGAGTGTCGCGAAGAGCAGGATTCGCAGGCGCCGCGCCATCGCGTCCGCGCGTTCGAACTCGGCGCGGGCCTCGCGGACCTGCAGGTCGGACAACTCGCCGATGGCCGCCGTCGTCGGACCCATCGCGCGGAGCAGATCGATCCGGGTCGCGGTCACAGCGTTGAGGTCCCCCTTCGTCAAGGCGCGGACGAGGTCGGTGACGATCGCCACGTCCCGATCGAATCGCGTCGTCAGGCTCGCGACGAGCTGTGCCTCCTCGGGCGTGAGGTACGTGGTCAGGTACGCGGACCAGGCTTCCTTCGCCCGTGCCAGCTGGCGATCGAGGATCGTCACGGCTTCGGACGCCTGAATCGCGTGGAACTCGAAATCCCGCGTCGCGGTCAGTATGGCATCGAAGGCATCGCGCATCGCGCCGAACTGGCTGAGCGGCATGACCCTGTCGGCGTAGATCGATTCGAGGCCCCGGAAATTTCTGTAGAGCGCGTAATTGCTGAGCGCTGCTGATCCCACGAGGAGTGTACCCAGCACCGCGAGAAGCGCGAAAAGCCTACCTTTGATCGTGTGAATCATCGATGGCGACCGTATCGTAGTCGGAGTCTCGAGCGACGATGGCGGTCTAACACTCTGCATGAGCGTTTCAAGAATTTTCGTGTACTTCGAGGCGGCAATACCGTGGAGATTTCACGCCGTTGGATCTGGTTTTTTGAGGAGAACGACAGTTTTATTGAGATAATAACTTGTTCATTGGTCCGATCGTGCGAGCAATGCCAATTCTGTTGCTCGGATGGACGTTGAAACGCGGGCGTTCAGCTGATGCGTCCAGTTCGATGCCGGCGGCTCCGTGAACGCCGCGCAGCACCACAGCTACGACTCGAGCACAGCGCCGTCAGTTCTGCGGAACGGTGTCCTGCTGTAGCCCGGCGTACAGACCTTCGGGTGGCGGGCCGCGTTCGACGACGAAGCCTGCCGCTCAGCGCTGCACGGCCTCGATATCATCCTCGTAGATCGAGTCCGGCTGGCAGGCGTGCCATTCCTTCTTCTCGTCCGCCTGCCCCTTGCGGCCCCAGCAATAGCCCGCCTGCGCCAGGCGTCCGCTCAGCCGATCGCGCAGCCGACACTGCTCACGCGTGATGGCGGGATCGCCGGTGCTCTCGCAGGCGCGTGCGGCGTTCGCCTCGGCCGTCAGCAATTCCGGGACGGTCGGAAGCTGCTGCTGGGCGCGCGCGCCCGTGGCGGCGAAGACCAGAGCGAGGACGGCGAGATCGGCGCGCATGGGCGCACGATAATCGAGCTCCGGCGTTCCGCAACCGCGGGCCAATCGACGCCGGCGCCTTTGGGGCCGTGGCCGCCGAGGTCGGCTCGTTGCTTCGGCCATCGATCGATCGCTCGTGGACTCTCCGCGAGCCGGTCATCACCCTGTGGCGGCCGCGCGGACATGCGCGAACAGGCCGCTCCCGCCGCGCTCGATGTCCTCGCGCACGGCATCCCGGGCCGCCTCCGGGTCACCGCGGCGCAGGGCGTCGATGATGCGGCGATGGGGGTGCGGCTCCCAGTCGGGGACGCCGTCATCGTAGAGGTGCGACAGGATCGGGCCGCAGCGCACCCACAGCAACTCCACGATCTCGTACAGGATCGGCATCTGTCCGAGCCTGCACAGCGTCAGGTGAAACTCGGTGTTGAGGTTCACCGCCCGCGCGAAGTCGCGGCTCGCGTGACAGTGCGAGATCTGCGCGTGGATCGCCTCGAGGTCGTCGACCTCGGCCGCGCGGCTGGCTGCCCCAGCGGCGGCGGCACGCCCCTCGAGATCGGTGCGGATCGCCCGGATCTCCAGGAGCTGATCCAGGGTCAGGCGGGGCACGACGACGCTGCCGCGCGCGTCGAGGGCGAGGGCCTTCTCGGCGACGAGCCTGAGAAGGGCCTCGCGCATGGGGGTCGCGCTGATGCCGAACCGGGCCGACATCGGCCGGAGCCGCAGGCGCGTGTCGGGTCGCAACTGCCCGCGCATCAGCGCGATGCGCAGCTCGCGGTAGGCCCGCTCGCTCAGGCTCTCCTTGACGATCGGACGGACCCAGTCCGGCACGATATCGCCTGTTTCCGGTTCGGACGCCGAAGCGCTTGACATATTCCTCCCCTTCGTCCGATGTTTGTTATAACAAATTACGCCTAGCGTCGACGGCACGTGCCGCGAGGCAGGCCGCCGGGCCGGCAGGCTCGGCGGGAGACAGGGGACGGAAATGCTTGCGTTGCGCAAGGCGACCGCCGCCTTCGGGGCGGACCTCGTCCACGTCGATGCGCCCGCTGCCCCGGGCGTGGGACGCGTCACCGTCGCGGTCGCCGCGGCCGGCATCTGCGGCAGCGACGTCCACGCCTTCGAGTGGACCCCGGGCTACGGGTTCATGACCGCGTTCATGCCGGTCACTCTCGGTCACGAGTTCTCCGGGACGGTCCGGGCGGTGGGGGACGGCGTGACCGCGCTCGCGGTCGGCGACCGGGTCACCTGCTGGCCGACGGTGCCGTGCGGCGGCTGCGCGGCCTGCGCCGCCGCGCGGCCGCAGGATTGCCGGGGCCGCCGCATCGTCGGCCTGCACGCCGACGGGGCCTTCGCCGATCAGGTCGTCGTCCCGGCCGACAATTGCCGCCGCCTGCCGGACGGGTTGCCGCTGACCGTCGCGGCCCTGGCCGAGCCGCTGGCGGTCGCGGTCAACGCGGTGGACGTCGCGGAGGTCGGTCCCGGCGACCGCGTGGCGGTGCTCGGGCCGGGCCCGATCGGCCTCTGCATCGCCTTCGTGGCACAGCAGCGGGGCGCGGACGTGCTGCTCGCCGGGCTCGACGACGCCGCGCGCCTCGACCTCGCCCGGCGGATCGGCATCCGCCACACGGTCGATCTCGCCGGCATCGGCCTGGACGACGCCGTCCGGCGCGTCTTCGACGGGGAGGCCGACCGGGTGGTCGAGGCGACCGGTTCCGCCCGGTCGGTCAGTGACGGGTTGGCCGTCCTGCGCTCGGGCGGCGTGATGGTGGTGGCCGGCATCCATTCCGGCTCCCTCGACCTCGACCTGACGGGTTTCGTGCGCAGCAAGAAGCAGCTGCGCGCGGCCCACGACACGACGGCGCGCGCCTTCGACGCAGCGCTCGCGCTCCTCGCGGCGCATGCCGGGACGCTGGCGGCGCTGATCACCCACCGCCGCCCCCTCGCGGAAGCCGGGGCGGCGTTCGAGCTGGCGCGCAGCCGGCAGGCCATGAAGGTGCTGCTTCTCCCGGAAGCGTCGGCGAGCCGGGAAACGGAGCGATGAGCATGGGCATGCGAGCCGTGATCGCCGACGGACAGGGCGGTCCCGAGGTCCTCCGGATCGTCGAGCGTCCGCGCCCGGAGCCGGGCCAGGGCCAGGTGCTCGTGCGCGTCGAGGCCGCGGGCATCAACCGTCCGGACGTGATGCAGCGCGAGGGCCGCTACCCGCCGCCCCCCGGCGCCTCGGACGTGTTCGGGCTCGAACTCGCCGGGATCGTCGAGGCGCTCGGGCCCGGCGCGGGCCGCTTCCGGACCGGGGACCGAGTGATGGCGCTGGTCCATAGCGGCGCCTACGCCGAGTGGGCCGTCGTCGACGAGGCGGTCGCTCTGCCCGTGCCGGAGGGCCTCCCGGCGGTCGAGGCGGGGGCGATCCCCGAGACCTACTTCACCGTCTGGAGCAACGTGTTCGAGCGCGCCCGGCTGCAGGCGGGCGAGAGCCTCCTGATCCACGGCGGCTCCTCGGGTATCGGCACCACGGCGATCCTGCTGGCGAAGGCCCGGGGCGCCCGGGTGATCGTCACCGCGGGCTCGCCCGAGAAATGCGCGGCCTGCCTGACGCTCGGCGCGGACGCGGCCATCGATTATCGGCGGGAGGATTTCGTCGCCGCGGCCAGGGCCGCCACCGGCGGGAGCGGGCCCGACGTGATCCTCGACATGGTCGGCGGCCCCTACATCGCCCGCAACCTCGATGCCGTGGCGGTCGACGGGCGCATCGCGCAGATCGCGTTCCAGCAGGGCTCGCGGGTGGCGGAGATCGACTTCCAGCCGCTGCTGATGAAGCGGGTGACGCTCACGGGCTCGACGCTGCGCGCCCGGCCGGTGGCCCTGAAGGCGCGCCTCGCCGAGGCCCTCGCCGAGCACGTCCTGCCGCTGCTCGCGGCGGGGCGCGCGCGGCCGCCGATCGATTCCGTGTTCCCGTTCGAGCGGGTCGCGGAGGCCCATGCCCGCATGGATGCGGGCCAGCATATCGGGAAGATCGTCCTGTCGATGGGCGACGCCGCGCAGGGGAGCCGCTGATGTCCGAGATGTCCGAGCGCGCCAACATGACCGGTGCCCACGCCCTCGCGGCCGCGCTCCACCGGCACGGCGTCCGCGACGTGTTCGGCCAGAGCATCCCCTCGGCACTGTTCCTGGCCGCGCCGCACCACGGCATCCGCCAGATCGGCTACCGCACCGAGAACGCGGGCGCCGCCATGGCCGACGCCTACGCGCGGATCTCCGGCCGGGTCGCGGTCGTCGCGGCCCAGAACGGGCCCGCCGCGACCCTGCTGGTGCCGGGCCTCGCGGAAGCCCTGAAGGCCTCGATCCCGGTCGTGGCGATCGTCCAGGACGTCCACCGCCGCTTCACCGACCGGAACGCCTTCCAGGAACTGGACCACCTCGCCCTGTTCGCGGGCGTCGCCAAGTGGGTCCGCCGGGTCGCGGTCGCCGAGCGCATCGACGACTACGTCGACATGGCCTTCGCGGCCGCGGCCTCCGGGCGGCCCGGGCCGGCTGTGCTGCTGGTGCCCCTGGACCTCCTCGACGAGCGGCCGGACTTCGAGGCCGCCGCGCCGCGCCGGTCGGCGAGCCTGGGCACCTACCCCCTCGACCGCACGGTCGCCGACCCGGCCCGGATCGCCGAGGCCGCGGACCTGATCGCCGGCGCGCGGCGTCCCCTCGTGATCGCGGGCGGCGGCGTCCATTCCTCCGGGGCCTACCCGGAACTCGCCGCCCTGCAGGGTCTCGGACTGCCGGTCGCCACCACGGTGATGGGCAAGGGGGCCGTCGCCGAGACCGACCCGCTCTCCGTCGGCGTCGTCGGGTACTTCATGGCGCCGCGGGCGCGCTCGTCCCACTTGCGCAGCCTCGTCACGGAGGCCGACGTCGTCCTCCTCGTCGGAAACCGCACCAACCAGAACGGCACCGACAGCTGGTCGCTCTACCCGGCGGACGCCCGCTTCATCCATCTCGACGTCGACGGGGGCGAGGTCGGCCGCAACTACGAGGCCCTGCGCCTCGTCGGCGACGCCAAGCTGACCCTCGCCGCCCTCGCCGAGGCGCTCCGGCAGCGCGACCTCGCGGGATTGGAGGGCCGCCGCGCGCCGCTCGCCGACACGATCGCCCGCGCCCGCGAGGCCCAGGCCGGCGACATGGCCCGCCTCGTCGACATGGAGGCCGCGCCGATCCGCCCGGAGCGGATCATGGCGGAGATCGACGCGGTCACGACCGCCGAGACCGTCGTCGTCGCCGACGCGAGCTACGCCTCGATCTGGATCGCCAACTTCCTGACGGCGCGGAAGGCCGGCCAGCGCTTCCTGACGCCGCGCGGCATCGCGGGCCTCGGCTGGGGCCTGCCCTTCGCCCTCGGCGCCAAGGCCGCCCGCCCGGACGCGCCCGTGATCTGCGTGACCGGCGACGGCGGCTTCGGCCACGTCTGGTCGGAGCTGGAGACGGCGCGGCGGATGCGGCTGCCGGTCATCGTCGTCGTCCTGAACAACCAGATCCTCGGTTACCAGAAGCACGCGGAGCTGAGCCTGTTCGGCGACTTCACCGACGTCTGCGACTTCGAGGCGGTCGACCACGCCGCCATCGCGCGGGCCTGCGGCTGTGCCGGGACGCGGGTCGAGCGCCCCGAGGATCTCGCACCGGCGCTGCGCGACGCGCTCGCCGGCGGCGCCGTGACGGTGATCGACGTGATCACCGACCAGCGCGCCTACCCGCCGATCACCAGCTTCGAGGGCAAGGACGCCCTCGCCTACTGACGCCGACGATTGACCCGACCGGAAGGCGCGCGAAGCGCCGGGTCGACGACTGACACGGGAGGAAACGATGAGAGTTCTGGCGCGTGCACTCGCCGCCGCCCTCGTGCTGGGCGCCGCGGCCCAGGCGGCGGGACCGACGACGGCCCGAGCCGCCGACGTGAAGTTCGGCGCACTCTTCCCGTTCAGCGGGCAGCTCGCCCTGCTCGGCGAGGAGAGCGCCCGGGGCGTCGAGATCGCCGTCGACGAGATCAACGCCGCTGGCGGCGTCCAGGGGCAGAAGGTGGTGCTCGCCCGCGGCGACGCCGTCGACAACAACCAGGCGATCGGCGAGGCGCGCCGCCTCATCTCCCTGGAGAAGGTGGCGGCGATCTTCGGCTCCTACTCGTCCGCCCGCTCCATCGCCGCGAGCCAGGTGGCCGAGCTGTCCGGCATCCCGTATTTCGAGCTCGGCGCGGTGGCCGAGGAGGTCACCGGGCGCGGGCTGCAATACCTCTACCGCACCAACCCGACGGCCGAGGACATGGCTAAGCTCGCGGTGGAGATGATCGTCAACAAGGTCGCCGCCGGGCTCGGCAAGAAGCCCGAGGACCTGAAGATCGGCATCATCTACGAGGATTCGAGCTACGGCACCTCGGTGGCGGGCTTCCAGAAGAAGTTCGCCGCCCAGGCCAAGCTCAACGTGGTGACCGCGCAGGGCTACCCCGCCTCGACGGTCGACATGTCCTCCCTCGTCCTCGACCTGAAGGGGCGCAACATCGACGTCCTGCTCCAGACGTCCTACCAGAACGATTCCGTGCTGTTCCTGCAGCAGGCCAACGAGGCGGGCTTCAAGCCGGGCGCCATCATCGGCGGCGGCGGCGGCTACTCGATGCAGCCCACCGCCGACGCGGTCGGCCACAAGGTCATCGAGGGCGTGCTCGACACGGATTTTACACAGTACCTCGTCAACACGAAGTACACGCCCGGTATCGAGAACTTCGTCGCGGCCTACCAGAAGAAGTACGGGAGCGCCCCGCGCTCCGGGCACTCCCTGAACAACTACGTCGGCGCCAAGCTCATTCTCGAGGCCATCGGCAAGGCGAAGGGCTTCGAGCCCGACACCATCGTCAAGGCCGTCCAGGCCATCGACGTGAAGGACGGCGTCACAGCGGTCGGCTACGGGTTCAAGTTCGGCAAGAACAACCAGAACGAGCGCGCCGCGATGATGGGCATGCAGTGGCAGGGCGGCAAGCTCGTCACGGTCTATCCCGACAGCGCCGCCGTCGCGCCCATGGAGATGCGCAAGTAACCGCAGGTCTCCGAAGGTAACAGCGCCGCCGTCACGCAGGTCCACGGAGATCGGGGATGGACGTCTTCCTCCAAGTGCTCGCCAACGGGGTGATGCTCGGCGGCCTGTTCGCGATCGTCAGCGTCGGGCTGACCCTGATCTTCGGCATCGTGAAGGTCGTGAACTTCGCCCACGGCGAGTTCCTGATGGTCGGGATGTACCTGACCTATCTCGCGGTGACCGGGCTCGGGCTGCACCCCTTCGCGGCGGTGATCCTCGTCGTGCCGGTCCTGTTCCTGCTAGGCGCCCTCACCCAGCGGTTCCTGATCCAGCCCCTGCTCGCCGCGGGCGACCATCACATCCAGATCTTCGCCACGGTGGGCCTGTCGACGGTGCTGATCAACCTCGCCCTCCTCGTCTTCGGGGCCGACATCGCCAACACGCCGCCATCGGGCCTGCGCCAGCCGCTGGAGATCGGCCCGGTGCGGGTGCTGCTCGGGCAGGTGGTGATCCTCGGCTCCGCGATCGTGCTGGTGGCGGGGCTCCAGATGTTCCTGGCGCGCACCCGCACGGGCCGGGCGATCCGCGCGGTCGCCCAGAACCGCGCGGCGGCCGAGCTGATGGGCATCGACGTCGACCGGATCTACGCCCTGACCTTCGGCAGCGGTGCGGCCTGCGTCGGGGTGGCGGCGGTGCTGATCGCGCCGCTCTACCCGACCTCGCCCAACAGCGGCACCTACTTCGTGCTGATCGCCTTCGTGGTCGTCGTGCTCGGCGGCCTCGGCTCCATCCGCGGCGCCTTCGTCGGGGCGATCCTGATCGGCCTGATCGACAGCGTCACGGGCTTCTACGTCGGCGCCGACATGCGCGAGGTCGCGGTCTTCGGCGTGTTCCTGGCGATCCTGATCCTGAAGCCCTCGGGCCTCTTCGGGCGGCAGCTCCGGCTGTCCCACGTCTCGCCGTGAGGGAGCCCGCGATGACCGATATCCCGCTCGCCGCAGCACCGTCCGCGGCCCCGACAGCCGCACCGTCCGCCTTCCCGCGCCGTGGCGCGGCGGCGCTGGCGCTCGTCCTCGCGGCCCTGGTGGCGGTGCCGGTCGCGGTCGGCAACCCGTTCATCTACCACGTCTTCATCACGATCTGCGTCTTCGCCGCGCTCTCGACCGCCTGGAACATCGTCGGCGGCTACGCCGGCCAGCTCTCCCTCGGCCACGGCATCTTCTACGGCCTCGGCGCCTATTGCGGGATGCTGCTCGTCGGCGCCGGGATCAGCCCGTGGATCGGCATGGTGGCCGGCGCCGCCCTCGCCGTGCTGGTGGCGCTGGCGATCAGCTACCCGTGCTTCCGGCTGCACGGGCCGTTCTTCTCGCTGGCGACCATCGCCTTCCTCGAAGTCTTCCGCGTCCTGGCGCTGCATTTCCGGGACCTGACCGGCGGCGCCACCGGTCTGATGATCCCGCTGAAGTTCGGCTGGACGTGGATGGTGTTCCGGGACCGCTGGCCGCCGCTGGCCATCGCCTTCGGGCTCCTCCTGCTGACCCTGGCGGTCGCGTGGTGGATGCGCAGCCACCGGATCGGCTTCTACCTCGTCGCCACCCGCGAGCGGGAATCGGCCGCGCGCGCCGCGGGCGTGCGCACGGTGCGGGTGCGGCTCGTCGCCGTGGCGGTGTCGGGGGCGCTCACCGCGATGGTCGGCACCTTCCACGCCATGTACCTGACCTTCATCGAGCCGGCGGCGATGTTCTCGCTGACCCTGTCGATCCAGATCGCGATGTTCGCGCTGATCGGCGGACTCGGCACGGTGTTCGGGCCGCTCCTCGGCGCGCTGCTCCTCGTGCCGATCACCGAGCTGGCCCGCGGCTGGCTCGGCGCCAAGGCCCTGGGGCTCCACGGCCTGGTCTACGGCCTCGTTCTGGTCCTCGTCGTCCTGTTCCTGCCCAACGGGCTGATGGGCCTCGTGTCCCGCTTCGCGCGGGCCCGCGCGGGCGGCCGCGGCGCGCAGGCGGCGTCGGTTCCGGCCGTTCCGCGGGTCCCGGAGCGGCCGCCGGTCGGCGCGGACCTGATCCGGGTCGAGGGCCTGCAGAAGCGCTTCGGCGGCCTGCACGTCACCAACGATGTCGGCTTCACGCTCCGGGAGGGCGAGATCCTCGGCCTGATCGGCCCCAACGGGGCCGGCAAGACCACCGTCTTCAACATGATCTCGGGCTTCCTCAAGCCCGATGCCGGCACGGTGAGCGTCCGCGCGCCGGACGGGACGTGGCACCGGCCGGGCCGGCCGTCGGATTTCGCGACGCTCGGCGTCGGCCGCACCTTCCAGATCGTGCAGCCCTTCGCGGCCATGACGGTCGAGGAGAACATCATGGTCGGCGCGTTCCACCGCCACGGCGACGTCCGCGAGGCCCGGGCGGTCGCGCGCGAGACCGCCGAGCGGATGGGGCTCGCGCCCTGGCTCGGGAGCGAGGCGCGCGGCCTCACCATCGGGGGCCTCAAGCGGCTCGAGGTCGCCCGCGTGATGGCGATGCGCCCGCGCGTGCTGCTGCTCGACGAGGTCATGGCCGGCATCAACCAGACCGACGTGCGCCGCGCCATCGACCTGATGCTGTCGATCCGCGACACCGGCGTCAGCATCATCGCGATCGAGCACGTCATGCAGGCGGTGATGGCGCTTTCCGACCGGGTGATCGTCCTGAGTTCCGGGCAGATCATCGCCCAGGGCAGCCCGCAGGACGTGGTACGCGACCCCGCCGTGATCGAGGCGTATCTCGGCAAGGAGTTCGCCCATGCTCACGCTTGAGCGCGTGGATGCCGGTTACGGCGCGACCAGCATCCTGCACGCCGTCTCGCTCGAGGTGCGCGCCGGCGAGGTGGTGACGATCGTCGGCGCGAACGGGGCCGGCAAGACGACGACGCTGCGGACCATCTCGGGCCTGGTGAAGCCCACCCGCGGCCGGATCCTGTTCGAGGACGAGGACGTCACCCGGCTCTCGGGCCACGAGATGGTGGCGCGCGGCGTCACCCTGATCCCGGAGGGGCGCCAGCTCTTCCCCGAGATGACGGTGCGGGAGAACCTGCTGATGGGCGCCTACCGCCGCGCGGCGCGCGAGCGCCAGTCGGAGACGCTCGCGGACGTGCTCGACCTGTTCCCGCGGGTGCGCGAGCGCCTCGACCAGAACGCCGGCTCCCTCTCGGGCGGCGAGCAGCAGATGGTGGCCATCGCCCGCGGGATGATGGCCCGTCCCAAGCTCCTGATGTTCGACGAGCCCTCGCTGGGCCTCGCGCCGATCGTGGTGGCGCAGGTCTTCGCGGTGGTCGACCGGATCGTGAAGACCGGCGCCACCGTCCTGATCGTCGAGCAGAACGTGTTCCACACGCTGCAGGTAGCCGACCGGGGCTACGTTCTGGAGAACGGCGAGATCGTCCTCGCCGACGCGTCCGCGGCCCTTCTCGACAACGACCACGTCCGACGCGCCTATCTGGGGATCTGAGATGACCGAGCGGCAGACGAACGCCGAGGCGATCGCGCGGCGCCCGAGCCACGCCGGACGGCGCGTCCTCGTCACCGGGGCCGGCCGCGGGATCGGCCGGGCGATCGCGGAGGGGTTCAGCGCGCGGGGCGCCCTGGTGGGCGTGGCCGACGTGAACCCGGACGACGTCGCGGCGACCGTCGCGGCGATCGAGGGCGGAGGCGGTCGCGCCCTGCCGCTGCGGCTCGACGTCGCCGACTACGCGGCGGTCGAGGCGGCCCTGTCGGAGGCCGCCGCCGCGATGGGCGGCGCGTTCGACACGGTGGTCAACAACGCCGGCATCTCGCCCAAGCACGACGGGGCGGCCCACCGGGTCTGGGAGATGGACCCGGCGGAGTGGAGCCGCGTCGTCGCGGTCAACCTGACGGGGGCGTTCAACACCGTCCGCGCGCTGGCGCCCGCGATGTGCGCGGCCGGGCGGGGCTGGATCGTCAACATGTCGTCGGTGGCCGGCAAGACCCACTCGCCGATCGTCGCCTGCCACTACGCGGCCTCGAAGGCCGGGCTGATCGGGCTCACCAAGCACCTCGCGGCCGAGCTCGGTCCGTTCGGCATCCGCGTCAACGCGATCGCGCCGGGGCGGATCGAGACCCCGATGGTCCGGGCGGTGGGCCGCGCCGTCAACGACGAGCAGGTGCGCCTGACCCCGATGGGCCGGCTCGGCGCCCCCGAGGAAGTCGCCGATCTCGCCCTCTACCTCACCTCCGCCGAGGCCAGCTTCATCACCGGCCAGACCGTCGACGTCGCCGGCGGCCTCTACATGACGTGAGCCGGGACCGGTCGGGA
This sequence comes from Methylobacterium sp. D53M, assembly GCF_053345625.1. Classification (NCBI taxonomy): domain Bacteria; kingdom Pseudomonadati; phylum Pseudomonadota; class Alphaproteobacteria; order Hyphomicrobiales; family Methylobacteriaceae; genus Methylobacterium; species Methylobacterium sp. D53M. The sequence continues at coordinate 497,947 of NZ_JBKFAL010000001.1, read as the reverse complement.
CAGGCGATGGACGGGAGGACGGCCATGAGCAGCGCGGTCACCGCGACCGGGATCACCGGGCGGACCCGGGTCTACGGGATCCTGGCGGACCCGATCTACCACGTGAAGGCGCCCGAGGTGATGGGGGCGCTCTTCGCCCGCCACGGCGTGGACGGCGTCCTCGTCCCGCTGCACGTGGCGGCGGACGGCCTCGCCGCCGTGATGGACGGGCTGCGGCACCTGCGCAATTTCGGCGGCTTCATCGCCACGGTCCCGCACAAGACCGCGATGACCGGCCTGTGCGACGCCCTCACCCGGGAGGCCGAGCAGATCGGGGCGGTCAACTGCGTCCGGCGGGAGGCGGACGGGCGCATGGTCGGCACGATGCTCGACGGGATCGGCTTCGTCGAGGCGCTGCGCGCCTCGGGCCTGGAGCCGCGCGGCCGGAGCGCGGCGCTGGCGGGGGCCGGCGGCGCGGCGAGCGCCATCGCCTTCGCGCTCGCCGAGGCCGGTGTCGCCCGCCTGACGATCCTGAACCGCACCGCCGACCGCGCCCAAGCGCTGGCGGAGCGCCTGCGCGCCGCCTATCCCGGGCTGGCGGTCGCGGCCGAAGGCGTCCAGGCGGAGCACGATCTCCTCGTCAACGGCACGTCGCTCGGGATGCGCCCGCAGGACGCCGCCCCCTTCGACCTGGGCGCCCTCCACGCCGGCCAGTTCGTCGCCGAGGCGATCATGGATCCCGAGACCACGCCGCTGCTCGCCGCCGCGCTGACGGCGGGCTGCCGCGTCCAGAAGGGCCTGCCGATGCTGGAGTGTCAGATCGCCCTGATGGCCCGCCACATGGGCGCCCTCTGAGGCGGGAACCGGGGACTGAGCTTGGGGCGCACCGTGGGACCGACCGACATCGACGCCGTCGCGGCCGGCGCGTTCGACTACGTGATCGTGGGCGGCGGCACCGCGGGCTGCGTCCTGGCCAACCGCCTGACCGAGTCCGGGACGCACCGGGTCCTGCTCCTCGAGGCGGGGGGACGGGCGCGCAGCCCCTGGGTCGCGATCCCGGCGGGCTTCAGCCGCCTGCTCCAGCACCCATCCTACAACTGGCGATTCCGGACCGAGCCCGAGGCGGCGACCGGCGGCCGGGTGATCGCGGTCCCGCGGGGCAAGGGCCTCGGCGGGTCGACGCTGATCAACGGCATGATCTACGTGCGCGGACAGCCGCAGGATTACGATGCCTGGGCGCAGGCCGGGTGCCGCGGCTGGGGATTCTCGGACGTGCTCCCCTATTTCCGCAGGCTCGAGGATTACGAGGGCGGCCGCGAACCGTTGCGCGCCCGCGGCGGTCCGCTGCCGCTGACGGAAGTGGCCGAGCGTCCTGCGATCGCGGAGGCCTTCATCGCCGCCGCGCAGGCGGCAGGCTACCCGCGCAATCCCGACTACAACGCGGAGAGCCAGGACGGCTTCGGCTACTACCAAGTGAACCAGCGGCGCGGCCGGCGCGTCAGCGCCGCCGATGCCTATCTGCGGCCGGCCCTGGCCCGCCCGAACCTCGCCGTCGTGACCGACGCGCACGTCCTGCGGCTGATCTTCGACGCGGACCGGGCGAGCGGCGTCGCCGCTCTGGTCGGCGGCCGCGAGCGGCTCTTCCGCTGCCGCGGGGAAGTGATCCTCGCCGCGGGGGCCGCCCAGACCCCGCAGATCCTGGAACTGTCCGGCCTCGGCGATCCGGCGATCCTCGGGGCGCTCGGCGTCGCCGTGCGGCGCGCCCTCCCCGGCGTCGGCGCCAACTACATGGACCATTACTGCACGCGCATGAACTGGCGCGTGCGCCTGCCGGTGACGCTGAACGAGCAGACCCGCGGCCTGCGCCTCGGCCTCGCGGCGGCGCGCTACCTCGCGACGCGGCAGGGCATCCTGGCGCTGGGGACCGGTCTCGCCCACGGCTTCGTGCGCACCCGGCCGGGGCTCGACGGGCCCGACGTGCAGTACTTCTTCATGCACGCGAGCTACGCCAACGCCGCCGAGCGCAAGCTCGACCGCCTGCCCGGCATGACGATCGGCGTCACGCAGTTGCGACCGGAATCGCGCGGGACGATCCACGCCGCGTCGCCCGACCCGCTCGCGCCGCCCGCCATCCGCCCGAACTTCCTCGCCACCGCGGAGGATCGCCGGGCGATGGTCGAGGGCATGAAGATCGCCCGCGCCATCGTCGCGCAGACGCCGATGGAGCGCTTCCGCGGGGCCGAGCTCAACCCCGGTCCGGACTGCCGGACCGACGCGGACTGGCTCGATTTCGCGCGCCGCGACGGCCAGACGATCTACCACATCTGCGGCACGTGCCGCATGGGCGACGATCCGGATTCGGTGACGGATCCCAGCCTGCGCGTGCGCGGCGTGGCCGGCCTTCGGGTGGCCGATGCCTCGATCATGCCGCGCATCGTCTCCGGCAACACGCAGGCCGCGGTGTTCATGATCGCCGAGAAGGCCGCCGACCTGATCCGGGCCGATGCCTGATCCGGTCTGGCCATCGGGCGCCGCGGCGCGTACGGCAGCCCCGCGCCGGTCTCGGCCGCGTCTCGGCGTCGTGTCGGCGTCGTCCGGCGCTTCGCGACGCAGCAGACCGCAGGTCAAACGCCCCGGCGCGACCGGCGGCAGAGGTTCGACGTCATGCTCTACATGGTCCACATGCAGGTCAACATTCCGGCGTCCCTCCCGAAGGAGGACGCGGCTCGCCTGAAGGCCGAGGAGAAGGCCTACGCCCAGAAGCTCCAGCAAGATGGCCGATGGCGGCATCTCTGGCGCATCGCCGGGCAGTACGCGAATTACAGTGTCTTCGACGTGGCGGGAAACGATGAACTTCACGAAATCCTGAGTTCGCTGCCGCTCTACCCGTATATGGCGATCAGCGTGACGCCGCTGGCGCAGCATCCCTCCGCGATCGCGGCCAACTGACGGGACCACCGCCATGCCTTACATGATCGAGACCTTCGACAAGGCCGGGAGCCTGGACGTCCGCAGGGCGAACCGCGCGGAGCATCTCGTCTACCTCGACCGGATCAAGGACCGGCTCCTGGCCTGCGGCGCGAAGCTGAACGACGACGGGAGCGACGCCGGCGGCGGCCTCTACGTGGTCGACGTCGAGACCCGCGCGGAGGCCGAGGCGCTCATCCACGCGGACCCGTTCTACAAGGTCGGGCTCTTCGAGCGCGTCGAGATCCGGCGCTGGCGCAAGGCCTACCTGGACGGCCGCAGCTATCTCTGAGACCGAGGGAACGCGGTTTCGAAGGACAGGCGGCCTTCCGGTACGGGGCAGCCGCTGAAGAACAAGAGATTGGGGAGGAAACAATGATCCGTCGTCCTTGGGTGGCGGCCGCCGCGTTCGGCGCCGCTGCCCTCACCGCCCTGCCCGCCTCCGCGCAGTACGCGGATGGCGGCATCAAGATCGGCATCCTGACCGACATGTCCGGCGGCTACTCGGATCTGGCCGGCCGCGGCTCGGTGACGGCCGCGCAGCTCGCGGTCGAGGATTTCGGACGGCCGATCAACGGTCGGAAGGTCGAGCTCGTCTTCGCCGATCACCAGAACAAGGCGGACATCGCCTCGTCGATCGCGCGCCGGTGGTTCGATACCGAGGGCGTCGACGCCATCTTCGACACCAACTCCTCGGTCGCCGGGCTGGCGGTGCGCGAGGTCGCGCGCAGCAAGGGCAAGATCGACATCAACTCCGGCGCCGGCTCGATGGCGCTGACCAACGCCGCGTGCTCGCCGACCGGCGCCCACTGGTCTTGGGATACCCACTCGCTCGCGGCCGGCACCGCCGCGGCGCTGGCGGACGATCCGAAGAACACGTGGTTCTTCATCACGGCCGACTACACCTTCGGGCACGATCTGGAGGCGCAGGTCACCCGGGTCGTGAAGGCCAAGGGCGGCACGGTGCTCGGGTCGGTCAAGCACCCGTTCCCCAATCCCGATTTCTCGTCCTACCTGCTGCAGGCGCAGGCGTCGGGCGCGAAGATCATCGGGATGGCCAACGCCGGCGCCGACACGATCAACACCATCAAGCAGGCGAGCGAGTTCGGCATCCTGCAGGGCGGCCAGAGGCTGGGCGGGCTCAACATCTTCCTGACCGACATCTACTCCGTCGGATTGCCGGCGGCGCAGGGCATGATCCTCACGACGGGCTTCTACTGGGACATGGACGACCAGACGCGCGCCTTCGCGCGGCGCTTCGGCGAGCGGATGGGCGGGCGGATGCCGACCATGGTCCAGGCCGGCGACTACTCGGCGGTGCTCCACTTCCTGAAGGCGGCCGAAGCCGCCGGCACGGATGACGGCCTGAAGGTGATGGCCAAGATGCGCGAGCTGCCGATCCAGGATTTCTTCGCCCACAACGCCACGCTGCGCCCGGACGGCCGCATGGTCCACGACATGTACCTCGCCCAGGTGAAGTCCCCGGCGGAATCGACGGGGCCCTGGGACTTCTACAAGATCCTGAAGACGATCCCGGGCGACCAGGCGTTCCAGCCGCTCTCCGAGAGCACGTGCAAGCTGGTGAAGGGCTGACGCGCGCCTTCGCGGCTCGTCGCTTACAGCGGGGCGCGGGCCGTGCACCCCTGTCTCCACCGGAGTCGCCGCTCGCGACGGCCCTAGTGGGACGTGCTCTCGACCGCGGCGGCGAAGACGTAGCCGACCCCGCGCTCGGTCACGATCAGCTTCGGGTCGCTGGGCCTGCGCTCGATCTTCCGGCGCAGCCGCAGGATCTGCACGTCGATGCAGCGATCGAAGACGTCGTCGTGGACGCGGGTGACCTGGAGCAGGTACTCGCGGCTGAGCGGACGCTGAGGTGCGTCGAGGAACGCCGCCAGGAGCGCGTAGTCGCGCTTGCCCAGGACGACCTCTTCCCCGTCGGGATTGATCAGACGCCGGCGTCGGCGGTTCAGGACCCAGCCGTCGAAGCGCCGGCACGGCGCCTCCGCCGGACGGGACGAGGCCTGCGCCGCGACGCGGCGGAGAACGACGCGCACGCGCGCCAGGAATTCGCGCAGGCCGTAGGGTTTGACGATGTAGTCGTCGGCGCCGAGTTCGAGGCCGAGCACGCGGTCGAACTCCTCGCAGCGATGGGCCGTCGTCAGGATGACGGGAACATCGCTCACCGCGCGCAGGTCCCGCAGCAGGTCGAGGCCGTTCTCCGCGCCCGGGCGAAGATTGAGCACCACGAGGTTGAACTGCGACGGATCCGCGAGCTCTCCGCGCGCCTCGGCCCGCGTCGACGCCGGGACGACGTCGACCCCGTGCCCGTCGAGGTATCCGGAAACGACACGCTGAACCTCCGCGTCATCGTCGACGAGCAGAATGCGCAGGCCGTGATGATGCATAAGCGATGCTCCTCCGGAGTCCCGATTGGCGCGATCATCGGAGCAGCGGTCCGAGGGTGTCCGGCCGTCCCGGGGCGGCCGGAGGCGCGTCGTCATCCCCTCGCCTGTCGATCGGCCTGGCCGCTGCTCCCACGGCGTGACGGTTCAGCGGCAGACCCGCTCGTAGCGGCCCCACACCGGGCTGAAGAACAGGCGACAGTCGCCGAAAAAGCCGCCCGCGGCGTATCCGCCCGCCGGGCTCCACCAGCCATGGCCGCCGAAGCGGTGATGGAAGCCGTGATGGAACCCCCCGTGGTGGAAGCCGTGATGGAAGCCGCCATGGTGCCCGAAGCTTCCGTGCCCGAAGCCGCGCGCTTCGGCTCGTCCGGGCACGGTCGCCAGGGCGGCGAGGGCGAGACAGGACAGGATCGCTGTCTTCGTCGAGGTGATCGTCATGAGATGTCTCCCGTTGCGATACGGGGACGATGCACCGGAGAGCCCGGGGTGGACTGTGACCCGGGTCACAGTTTCAGTGTGATCCTCCGGTCGGTCAGCGACGCGCTCGGGGGAGCGGCTAGGACGTCGTCGCGCGCGGGTGGCGCAGCCAGACCTCGAGGGGCTGGCTGCGGCCGCGGATCGCCGCGGTCCGGCTCTCGAACGCGCCCTCCGACCGCTCGAGCCCGGCCGCCTGCGCCAGCTCGGCGCTGAGTGCCAGGCGGGCGTGGGCGTCCGCCGCGACCGCCAGCAGGCGGCTCGCCACGTTGACCGTGTCGCCCGTCGCGGTGATGTGCTGGTTGGTGTCGCTGCCGAGGCGCGAGAGGATCACCGGCCCGTAATGCGCGCCGATGCGCAGATCGAGGGCCGGCCCGGCCTCGTGCAGGACCGGGCTGTCCGCGATCCAGGCGCGCGTTCGGACGATGAGTTCCTCCGCGGCCTGGACGGCGTGCGCCGCCTGGTCCGGGTCCGGATCGAGGGCGCCGAACAGGATCATGGCGCCGTCGCCCATGAAGTTCACCACGACGCCCCCGCGCAGGGTCACCGCTTCGTCCACGAGATCGTGGAACGTCTTGAGCATCGCCCGCGTCCGCGCCGGGCCGAGCTGCTCGCTCCGGCGCGTGAAGCCGGTGAGGTCGACGAACAGCACGGGGATGTCGCGCGCGACCGGCTCGGCGAGGTAACCCGGATCGCGCGCGAGCCGCTCGGCCAGGGCGGCAGGCTGCATCCGCCGCAGCACCTGCTCGGACCGCGCCACGCGCGCGCTCTGGCGGCGCTCGAGCGTCTGGCGGCCGACCGCGCAGACCAGCGCCGGCAGTCCCACGGCCGCGAGCGGCAGGGCGGCGCTCAGCCAGATGCCGTGCGCGAACGCGATGGCGCCCGCGGCGAGCCAGCCTGCCGTCGCGAGCAGGACCAGGATCAGGCCCGGGCCCGGCGGCAGCAGCGCGATGGCGAGTGCGGACCCGACCGCCAGGAGGACCGAGGCCGCGGCGTCTCGCTGCCGCACGCCGGCGTCCCGGACGAGGGCGTCCCCCGTGGTGAGGTGGGCGATGCCGGTGGCGAGGAGCTCGACGCCGGGCAAGACGGGATCGAACGCGGTGGCGAAGGTGTCGCCGCCGCCGAGCGCGGTGACGCCGATCACGACGATGCCGTCCGAGAGCGCCGCGGCCGGCGCCGTCCCGTCGAGGAGGGCGGCCGCGCTCACCGTCGCGATCGTGCGTCGCGGACCGTAGGGGCGCAGCGGGAGGTGGTAGCCGAGGTCCAGCGACAGGGCGCGGTCGCCGATCTGGACGCGCCCCTTGCTGAGCACGGGGTCGTTGCGGGCCGCCAGGGCGGCCGCGCGCAGCACGAAGGACGCGGCGACGCCGTCGGCCGTGCGCACGACCAGGGGGAGATGGCGGGGTACGCCCGACGCGTCCTCTGCGACGTTGACGACGCCGGACGCGACGTCTTCGCCGAGCTTCGGCGACGGCCGGTGGAGCGCGGTGGCGAACGGGATGCCGTCCTCGCTGGCGCTCCCGTCGAAGACCGCAGCCGAAGCCAGGATCGCTGTGGTCTTCCCGAGGGCGACGGCGAGCGCGCTGTCCGCCTCCGGCTGCCGCCCCGCCTCGAGGAAGAGCACATCGACGGCGATCACGCGCGGGCGGGCCTCCGCCACCCGCTCGACGATCCGCGCCATCGTGGTCCGCGAGACCGGGAAGCCGCCTTCGCGCCGCACCGTCGCGTCGTCGATCGCCACTACGGTGAGGTTGGCGGGCGGCGTGCGCGGCCCGGCGAGCCGCAGGCGAAGGTCCGTGAGGGCGGATTCCAGGCGATCGAGGGGCGTCGCGCGCCCGGCGATATGGAGATGGCCGAGCCAGGCGCCCCAGGCGAGTGCGCCGAGCGACGCGGCGAGCAGGAAGACGCGCCGCGCCAGCCGGAAGGTCCGGTCGGGCGTCGGAGCCGCCGGCCGACCGGCCTCGCTCAACGCCCGAACCGCTCGAGCAGGCTCCTGACGCGCTCCTGGGGCCAGCGCCGGACCTCCAGAGGGTCGCGGCCGTCATCGACGTCGACCCCCTCGCCCGGCCCGAGCGTGACGGCGACCTGCGGGTCGGTGCGCCGGGCGACGTCGACCCGTCCCTGCGCCACGAAGACGGAGGTGCGCGCCCGCGTCACGTCGACGGCGTAGACCGTGCCCCGCACCGAGGCCACCGCGTGGGGGGTGAGGATCTGGAAGCCGTCTCGGCGGACGCGGCGGCTCGCCGGGATGGTGACGAAGACCGCGTTGCCGCCGATTTCGGCGCCCTTGAGATGTCCGTCACCGTCGGGTCCCACGGGGCGCAGGCTGCCCGCGCGTTCGGTTTCGAGCGTCAGGCCGTCGGCGCAGTGCAGGATCCGCAAGGGCGGATCGAAGCGCGTCGTCTCCGTACATCGCGTCTGCGCTGCGGCGCTCGACGCCGCGAGGGTGAGGGCGGCCGTGGCTGCCAGGCGCGCTGTCGTTCTCATGCGGTGAAGCCCTGTCGCCTCGATCATGTCTGCGCCCGCGCGCCCAGCGCGACGAGGCGGTGTGAGGCCCGCACGGTCACGCGCGCGCGGCCGAGATCGATGAGGCCCGATCTCTGCCAGTCCTGCAGGACGCGGTTCACGCTCTCCCGCGCCGCGCCGACGAAGGCCGCGAGTTCCTGCTGCGTCACCTGGATCTCGGCGCCGTAATCCTCCGACAGCATGATCAGGCGCCGGGCGAGGCGCATGTCGAGCGGCAGCAGCGTCGCCTCCTCCATGCGCGCGCTCATCCAGCGCAGGCGCTGGCACAGCAGGCCGATGATCCGGACCGCCAGGGCGGGATCGCCGTGGAGCAGTTTGAGGAAGGCCCGCCCCTCGACGACGAACAGGTCGGCCGGCTCGAGCGCCACGGCCTCGGCGGTCCGTGGATGGCCGTCGAGGAAGGCGATCTCGCCGAAGACGTCGCCCGGCCCGAGCAGGTTGAGGGTGACCGCGCGCCCGTCGTCGGAGCCGGCCCCGATCCGGATCTGCCCGCGCCGCACGGCGTAGAGGGCATCGCCCGGATCGCCCTTCTGGAAGAGGATCTCGTGTCGCGCGAGGCTGCGCGTCGTGCAGAGCCCGGCAATGGTCTCGATCGCCTCCGGACCAAGCTCAGCGAAGAACGCGTTGGCCTTCAGAAACCGAACGAGCGTGTGCGGCGTGCTCACGACTGCATCTCTCCGGCCGTCGAGCTGGGGCTTATGCGCGTGTCGAGGGCCGATTAGCAAGGCTTACACTGCGAGAGCGGAGGATGATCATGGGCTCCGCCCGCGGGCGTGCTCACGGCGGCGACGATTGTTACAGGCCGCGCGCCCGCTCCAGCATGCCGGTGGCCCCTTCGCCGATCACCCCGCACGGCGCCTAGCTGTCGCCGGTGGCCGCGCGGGGCAGGATCGAGGCGTCCAAGACCGTCCGAACGTCGCGGCCCGTTCGGGCGGTGCAGCCCTGGAGCCGGTCGGTGACCGCGGCAGCGCGGATTCAGTCCGCCCTCGCCGCGCCGGACGGGCGGAACCCCCGCGCGCTGCCGCGGGCGCGGCAGAGGTCGGCGCGGGCCGCGGTCGCCGTCACGTCGGCCGGGTGGGACAGGTCGTTCGCCTCGATGAACGGCGGCGTCGCCATATCGGCGCGCCGCGCGCGATCAGGCCTCTCGAGAGCGTCTGCGGCGGGTCGGAGCGACTGTCGCGCGCGGATCGTACCCCCGTGAACGATCACTTGTCCGAGCGCGTCTTCCTCGGATCGTCGGAGGGATTGATGTAGTCGAGCCCGAAGGGCCCTGTTCCCGAGACCTGGATCACGGCCGGGTCGCGCGTCGTCCAGAGCGCGTGGGGCATCTTGGCCGGCAGATACAGGAAGGCACCCTGCTGGAGAGACTGCCCCCGGCTCGCGTCGATCGTCTTCCCCATGTCGTGGACGAGTGTGCCGGACAGCAAGGTCACGCTCTCGTCGGTCGCGTGCGTGTGCGGAGCGATGACGTAGTTCGGCGGGAACCGGAGCCTGAGCGTGAACGGTCCGGGCTCGTCCGGATCGCCGGCGATGATGCTGATCTCGCTGCCCTTCGGGAGGGAGGGCGGCGCGGCGCGCCACTGGACGGCTTCGTCACCGGTGACCATGACCATCTCGCCCGCGCGCGCGTCCGGCGCGAGGCATGCGAGGAAGAGGACGAGACAGCAGCTCTGGCGCAAACGCATCGACAATCTCCAGATCGGCGCTGGGGCGAGCCCGGATCGAACCTGTCCGCTGACGCCGAGCCCACTCTACCGTCGGCGGCGCTCGCGACAGGGTCCGTCCTGTTAGACCGCGCGCCTTCGGACCCGCTACGGCAGAACGCCCGTACCGACCCGGGCAAATCGCACGACCTTGCCGGAGACCCTTCCAAGACGGTCGCGCGCTCGCGTACTCTCGGCCTTTCGGGAGAACACGGGTGACACCCTTCAGGCTCAAGCAGGTCCTGGCCGTCTGGGACGCGCGCGAGCTGGATCTCAAATGGGCCCTCGTCGGACGCATCGCGCTGATCGCGATCCTCTGCGCTGCCGGAGCGGCCGCCTACGCGATGCACGACGTCGCGGCGAAGACCCGACAGCGGAACGCCGAGACGGCCGATGAGGTGCATAAGCAGCTCCGCCTCCAGCTCCTGCGAATCGAGCGGGCAGCCGACATTCCCCAACGCTTCCCGGATTGGGAGATCATCACCCGGTACGCTCTGCAACCGGGCCAGTGCGTGCAGCTGATCCCGGCGGATGCCGGTCCGACACGGTCGAGCTGCTTGGGCGTCGAGGCGCACGCGCGCGCCGCACCCGACTGGTTCGCGACGCTCTACCGGTTCCTCTTCTTCGCCGGATCCACCGTCAGCCTGCCGCTCGAGCATCAGGGGTCGCGGATCGGGATCGTCGAAGCGGACATCGATCCCGACGCGGTCGTCGGGTCGGCGTGGATCGTGCTGAAGCAGGTGTCCGGCGCTCTCGCGGCCATGACCGTCGTCCTTTGCGTGCTGGTCTACGGCGCGGTGGCGCACGCGCTGCGTCCCGCCAACGAGATCCTGATCGGTATCGATCGCGTCGCGAAGGGCGACCTCGGATGGCGTCTGCCCAGCCTCCGCCTGCGCGAGCTCCTACGCATCGCGACGGTCTTCAATCAGCTTGCCAGCCATCTCCAAGTCGCCACGCGGGAACGTGCCGAGCTCGCGCGCCGGCTGATCGATGTTCAGGAGCAGGAGCAGCGGTGGCTGTCGCTCGAACTGCACGACGACGTCGCGCAGCGTCTGACGGGGTTGAGCCTTCTCGCCCGGTCGATCCAGGAGGGCGCGCGCTCCTGGTCGCCTTCGGTCGTGGCCGAGAGTGCCGAACTCGCCACCATGGCGTCGGACGCCGTGCGCGCGCTCCGGAGCACCCTCGCCGCGCTCAGGCCGCCCGAGATCGACGATCTCGGGCTGCGGGTCGCGCTCCGGAGTCTGATCGCCGCCCAGGCGCAGCGCGCCGGGGGCCGGATCCACGTCACGCTCGCGGCCGACGCGCAGGCCGATCGCCTGCCCTCCGACGCGGCGGCCCATATCTACCGGATCGTCCAGGAAGGCCTCACCAACGCCGTCCGCCACGCGGCCGCGCACCGTCGCGATCGCGCTGAACGTCGCGGAGACCGACGGCGGCGCCGAGGTCCAGCTGATCCTCACGGACGACGGGAGCGGCGCCCCCGTGGAGGCGCTGGAGCGCCCGCATTCCGGTCTCGGCCTGCTCGGCATGCGCGATCGCGTCCACGCGCTCGGCGGGCAGATCGTGATGGAAACGTCCCCGGGCGGCGGGTTCCGCTTGCGGGTCCGCTTTCACGCCGCGCTCGCGGGCGAAGAGGTGTCATGACCAAACGGCGCATACGCGTGATGCTCGTCGACGATCACACCGTCGTGCGGGAGGGCTATCGGCGGCTCCTGGAGCGGCAGCCCGACATGGAGGTCGCCGCCGAGGCCGGGGACGGCGCGGAGGCCTATCGCTCCTACCGCATGGTGGAGCCGGACGTCGTCATCATGGACATCAGCATGCCCGGCCGCGGTGGGATCGACGCCATCCGGCAGATCCGGCAGGTGGATCCGAGCGCTCGCATCCTCGTCTTCAGCGTGCATGCCGCGGTGAGCTACGCGCTCCAGGCCATACGCGCCGGCGCCCGCGGCTACATCACCAAGAGCAGCGCTTCGGATCTCCTCATCGAAGCGGTGCGAAGCGTGTTCAACAACAAGCTGACCCTGTGCGCGGAGATCTCGCACCTGCTGGCCGCGAGCCGGCTGGCGGAGGAGACGTCCCCGATCGACCAGCTGTCGCCTCGGGAATTCGAGATCCTGCGGATGATCCTCGACGCGCGGCACACGGACGCGATCGCGGCCGATCTCAGCCTCTCGCCCAAGACCGTCGCGAACTATCACTACGCCATCAAATCGAAGCTCGGCGTCAGCTCGGACGTGGAACTCGTCTACTGCTGCATCCGGTGCGGGCTGATCGATCCCTTCGCGGTCGTCGGAGCGGACTAGAACGCGCGGGCGCGCGGCCCGCAGCGGTGCGCGTCACACGTCCAAGTTCGCGACGCTCAGCGCGTTCTCCTGGATGAACTCGCGCCGGGGCTCGACCACGTCGCCCATCAGCTTCACGAACAGGTCGTCGGCATCGGTGACGTCCTTGACCTTGACCTGCAGCAGCGAGCGCACGTCGCGGTCGAGCGTGGTCTCCCAGAGCTGCTGGGCGGTCATCTCGCCGAGGCCCTTGTATCGCTGGAGCTGAAGGCCCTTGCGGCCGAAGGCCATCACCGCCTCGAAGAGCGCCACGGGCCCGTGGAGCACCGTCTCGTCGGACTTCCGCATCAGCGTGGCCGGCTCGCCGTAGATCTCCCGGAAGGCGTCGGCCCGCTCGGAGAGGCGCCGGGCCTCCTGCGAGGTGATCAGCCCGGCGTCGAGGGTCGAGACTTGGCGAACGCCCCGGAGCGTCCGGCTGAGGCGATAGCCGTCCTCGAACGACTCGCCCTGCCAGCCCCGCTCGATCTCGTCGGCGATCGCGTCGAGCCGGCGGGCGGTCATGTCGGCCAGGACCTCGGCCTCACCCGCCCGCGACGCCGCCTCGGCATCGAAGGCGCCGGCCAGCACCGCCTGCTCGACCACGGAGCGGTCGTAGCGCGTGTGCAGGCCCTGCAGGATGCTCCGGAAGGTCCGGGCCTCCTCGACGAGGCTCTTGAGCTGCGCCCCGGCGAATTCCGCGCCGGTGGAGAGCCGCAGGATCGCGCCGTCGGTGCCCTGGTCGATCAGGTAATCCTCGAGGGCGCGCTCGTCCTTCAGGTAGATCGCCCGGCGGCCGCGCTCGGCTTTGTAGAGCGGCGGCTGCGCGATGAAGAGGTGGCCGCGCTCGATCAGCTCCGGCATCTGCCGGAAGAAGAAGGTGAGCAGGAGCGTGCGGATGTGCGAGCCGTCCACGTCCGCGTCGGTCATGATGATGATGCGGTGGTAGCGCAGCTTCTCCGGGTTGAAGCCCTCCCGGTCCGTGGAGGAGCGCCCGATCCCGGCGCCCAGCGCCGTGATCAGGGTGCCGATCTCCGCGGAGGACAGCATCCGGTCCGCGCGCACGCGCTCGACGTTGAGGATCTTGCCGCGCAGGGGCAACACGGCCTGGAAGGTCCGGTCGCGGCCCTGCTTGGCCGAGCCGCCGGCGGAATCGCCCTCCACCAGCAGGATCTCGCACTTGGTCGGGTCGCGCTCCTGGCAGTCGGCGAGCTTGCCGGGCAGCGAGGCAATGTCGAGCGCACCCTTGCGGGTCACGGTCTCGCGCGCCTTGCGGGCGGCCTCGCGGGCTGAGGCCGCCAGCACCACCTTGCCCATCACCGATCGGGCCTGGCTCGGATTCTCCTCGAGCCACGTGGACAGGCCCTCGTTGAGGACGTTCTCCACCGCCGGGCGCACCTCGGACGAGACGAGCTTGTCCTTGGTCTGCGACGAGAATTTGGGGTCCGGCACCTGCACCGAGATGACCGCGGTGAGACCCTCGCGGCAATCCTCGCCGGTGAGCGAGACCTTCTCCTTCTTGGCGATGCCCGACGATTCGGCGTAGCCGGTGACCTGCCGGGTCAGGGCCGCCCGGAAGCCGGCCATGTGGGTGCCGCCGTCGCGCTGCGGGATGTTGTTGGTGAAGGGCAGGACCGTCTCGTTGAACGAGTCGTTCCACCAGAACGCGACCTCGACGCGAATTCCATCGCGCTCGGAGCTGACGACGACGGGGCTCGTCATCCCGTCGATCGGCTTGCGGGAGCGGTCGAGGTACCGGACGAAGGCCTCGATGCCGCCCTCGTAGTACAGCTCCTCGCGCTTCTTCTCGGCGTGGCGGGCATCGGTCAGGACGATGCGGACGCCGGAATTGAGGAAGGCGAGCTCGCGCAGGCGCTTCTCCAGCGTCCCGTAGTCGAACTCGATCATCGTGAAGGTGTCGGTCGACGGCAGGAAGGTGACTTCCGTGCCGCGCCTTCCGTTTCCGGGCCCGATGATCTCCAGGGGCGCCACGGCGTCGCCGTGGCGGAACTCCATCGCGTGCTCGTTGTCGTTGCGCCAGATGCGCAGGCGCAGCCAGGACGACAGGGCGTTCACCACCGAGACGCCCACGCCGTGCAGGCCGCCGGAGACCTTGTACGAATTCTGGTCGAACTTACCGCCGGCATGCAGCTGGGTCATGATGACCTCGGCCGCCGAGACGCCCTCCTCCTTGTGGATGTCCACCGGGATGCCGCGCCCGTTGTCGGAGACCGTGCAGGAACCGTCGGCGTTGAGCGTCACGGTGACGAGGTCGGCGTGGCCGGCCAGGGCCTCGTCGATGGCGTTGTCCACGACCTCGTACACCATGTGGTGGAGGCCGGAGCCGTCGTCGGTGTCGCCGATATACATGCCGGGCCGCTTGCGGACGGCGTCGAGGCCCTTCAGCACGCGGATGGACTCCGCGCCGTAATCGGCGGGCTCGGTCTGGGGGGTGTCGGCCATGAACTTCCTCGGCAGGCGGGCCTGATCGCGTCGGTGGCAGATGCGCCCTCGGGCGCCCGCGCCTGAACTCTCGCTTGGTCCGCCTGATATAGGGGTTCCGCGTTGAGATTGCACGATTTTACGGGTCCGCGGCGGGCCCGTCCCGTCGCTTTTGTGACGCCCGTCGCTTAACGCTGCGTTAGCCCTCGATGCCGCCCGCGCTCGCCGCATCCAGGCGGTCGATCACCCCGGGTGCGAGGGTCAGCCGGACGGCGCCGAGCAGCTCGTCGAGCTGCGCCACGGAGGTCGCGCTCGCGATGGGCGCGGTGATGCCGGGGCGGGCGATGATCCAGGCGAGCGCGACCTGGGCCGGACTCGCGCCGTGGGCCTGCGCGACCGAATCGAGGACGTCGAGCAGCGCGAGGCCGCGGGGGTTCAGGTACTTGACGACCCGGTTCTCCCGCGGGCGTCCCGCCGCGTCGTCGGCACTGCGGTATTTGCCGGTCAGGAAGCCGGCCGCCAGGGAGAAGTAGCCGATCACGCCGATCTGCTCCGCCCGGCAGAGCGGCTCAAGCTCGGCCTCGTAGCCGCGCTGGGCGAGGCTGTAATCGGGCTGCAAGCACTCGTAGCGCGGCAGGTCCGCGGAGGCCGAGACCGCCAGCGCCTCCGCGAGCCGCGCCGCGGTGTAGTTCGAGGCGCCGATCGCCCGGACCTTGCCGGCCGCGATCAGGCGCTCGTGCGCCCTCAGGGTCTCCTCGAGGGGCACCGCCGCGTCGTCGAGATGCGACTGGTACAGGTCGATCCGGTCGACCCCGAGGCGCCGCAGCGAGGCCTCGCAGGCCCGCTCGATATGGGCCGCCGAGAGGCCGTGGCCGGCCTCGCCGAGGTCCATGCCGACCTTGGTCGCCAGGACGATCCGGTCACGCGCGCCCGGTCGGGCCGCGAGCCACTTGCCGATCACCGTCTCGGATTCCCCGCCGACATGGCCGGGGGCCCAGCGCGAGTAGACGTCGGCGGTGTCGATGAAGTCGAAGCCGCTCCCCACGAACCGGTCGAGGATCGCGAAGGACGCGGCCTTGTCGGCCGTCCAGCCGAAGACGTTGCCGCCGAGGCAGAACGGCGCGACCGTCAGGTCGGAGCGGCCGATGCGGCGCCTGTCCATGCGCGTCAATCCTGCAGGAAGGGGTTGGACACGCGCTCCGCGCCGAGAGTGCTGGTCGGTCCATGGCCGGGGATGAAGGCGACGTCGTCGCCCAGCGGCAGCACCTTGTCCTTGATGGCGCGGATGAGCTGCTCGTGGTTGCCGCCGGGCAGGTCGGTGCGGCCGACCGAGCCCTTGAACACCACGTCGCCGACGAGGGCGAAGCGCGCGTCCCGGCTCACGAACACGACGCTGCCCGGCGAGTGGCCGGGGCAGTGGAGGATGTCGAAGCCGAGCCCGCCGACCGTCACGGCGTCGCCCTCGTCGAGCCACCGGTCGGGCGTGACCGGCCGGGCGGCGCCGAGGCCGTAATTGGCCGCCGTCTCGGGCAGGGAATCGAGCAGGAACTTGTCGGCCTGGTGCGGGCCCTCGATCGGCACGCCGAGGCGTTCGCGCAGCTCGTCGGCGCCGGCGGCGTGGTCGACGTGCCCGTGGGTCAGCAGGATCTTCTCGACGGTGACGCCCTGCTCGCGGATCGCCGCCTCGATACGGTCGAGGTCGCCGCCGGGATCGACGACGGCGCCGACCTTGGTGGCGTCATCCCAGATCAGGGTGCAATTCTGCTGGAAGGGCGTGACCGGGATGATCCCGGCGCGTGGCGTACCTGGCATGTCGTCCCGCGTGTTGGTGGCGCCGCTCCGGACGCCCTCCGCCCCAGTTTAGCGTAGAACGCCGGTGGGCGGCACCCTGCGCGGCACCCTGCGCGGCACGCTCAGGCCGCGTCGCCCCTGGGGCGGCGCAGGCTGTCGTGAAGCGCCAGCATCTCGGCCATGCCGAGCGACCGCGAGCTCCAGCGGGTCTCCGCGGCGTTGACCTGGGTGAACCGGTCGTGGGACCGCCCGCCATAGGCGCCGAACAGGGCTCTGCCCGCCTCGACGGCACCGTCGCCGGGCGCCGTCTCGTCCGGCCGGTCGATCCGGTAGGACGGCGTCGGGGAACGGCCGGTCACGCCGATCCGCACCCAGGCGTCGCCGTGATGCTTCTGGCACATCCGCATGGTGCTCAGGACCTGGCGCAGGTAGGCCTCGCCGTCGGCGAGATCCGGCAGGACGTCGGCGATCGTCGCGTCCGGGGGATGATGCTTCGTCCGGGCCATGTCCCACCTCGCTCCAGCCTGTCCTACCGTGTCGGCCGGCCGAGGGCGAGCCGGGCTCCGGTGTTCCTCACGTCGGCCGCCGCTTCAGCAGCGCGTCGAGCCCGCCGACGCGGAACCAGTGGTAGCCGTATCCCTCCAGGAACAGGCAGTGGCGGCCATCGTCCTTGACCTCGCTGCGGGCGCCGGTGAGCAGGTCGACGAGGATGTCGTGCTCGCGATCCTCGGATCCCGACGCCATCGCGACCTCGACGGGCTCCGGCGCGAGATTGTGGACGCACAGGATGGCATTGCCGCGCCACGCGTAGCGTAGCGCCAGGACCGACGGGCGCCCGGTCTCCATCGCGACGACGTCGCCCCAGCCGATCTCCGGCGCCTCCTTGCGCTGCCGGATCATGCTCTGCATCCAGTTGAGCAGCGAGCCCTCCTCGTGGCGCTGGTCGGCGACGTTCACGTGCGCGTAGCCGTAGGGGCCGTGGTCGATCAGCGGCAGGACGGTGCGCCGGGCCGTCGAGAAGCCGCCCTGGTGCTCGCTCGTCCACTGCATCGGCGTGCGGGCGCAGTCGCGCTCCGGCAGAGCCAGCTCGTCGCCCATGCCGATCTCGTCGCCGTAGCGCAGCACCGGCGTTCCCGGGAGGGTGAACATCAGCGAGTAGGCGAGGCGGATCCGGCGGGGATCGCCGGCCAGCATCGGCGCGAAGCGGCGGCGGATGCCGCGATCGTAGAGCTGCATCCCCTTCTCGGGTCCGAAGGCGTCGAACACGCTCTGGCGCTGCTTGTCGGTGAGGCGTCCCAGGTCGAGCTCGTCGTGGTTCCGCAGGAAGATGCCCCACTGGCAGGAGAGCGGGCGCGGCTTCGTCCGCTCGATCGCCTTGACGAGGGGCCGCGCATCGTGGGCCGCCAGGGCGTAGAAGGTCGCCTGATTGACCTGGAAGTTGAACATCATGTGCATGCGGTCGGCATCGTCGCCGAAATAGTCGAGGTCCTGCTTCGGCAGGATGTTGGCCTCGGCCAGGATGATCGCGTCGCCCTGGCGCCACTGCAGGAACTCGCGCAAGTCGCGCAGCATCTCGAACTGCTCGCGGGGCTTGCCGCCGACATCGGCCCCCTTCTCGGCGATGACGAACGGCACCGCGTCCATGCGGAAGCCTGAGACGCCGAGCTGGATCCAGAAGCCCATGATCTTCAGGATCTCGGCCAGCACCTCCGGATTGGCGGTGTTGAGATCCGGCTGGAAGTTGAAGAAGCGGTGGAAGTACCAGGCCTTGGCCTTGGTGTCGTAGGTCCAAGTGGTCTCCTGAACGCCCGGGAAGACCATACCCTCGTCGGCGGTTGCGGGGCGCTCCTTCGACCAGACGTACCAGTCGCGGTAGGGCGATTTGGGGTCGGACCGGGCCGACTGGAACCACGGATGCTGGTCCGAGGTGTGGTTGACGACGAGGTCGATGAGGACGCGCAGGCCCCGCTGCTTGGCGGCGTGCGTGAAGGCGACGAAGTCCCCGAGCGAGCCGTAATCCGGATCGACGCCGTAATAGTCGGCGATGTCGTAGCCGCCGTCCTTCTTGGGCGAGGGCTGGAACGGCATCAGCCAGACCGCGGTGGCGCCCAGGCCCTGGATGTAGTCCAGCCGGCGCTCCAGCCCGGCGAAATCGCCGATACCGTCGCCGTTGGCGTCCATGAACGTGCCGACGGACAGGCAGTAGATGATCGCGTTCTTGTACCACAGGTCGTTGATCATGGGCCCCCCGGCGTCGTCGCGCCTCACGAACGTGGGAGTCGGCCAAAGCGTTGCCGTGCGGCGTCTCCTTAAATCAGCCGCGTTGTGCACGCCCTGTTCAGGCGCGCTCCCGAAAGGTCCGCGCTCGCCCCGTCGCGTCCCCCGAATCCGGCCCGTATGAACGCCATCCTGATCAAGCTGTTCGCGACCGCCCTGACGCTCAGCCAGGTCACGACACGGCCGGACGCGGTCCGGACGCAGTTCGATCCCGCGACGGACGGTCCGGAGGTGGTGCGCCTGCTGCGCGACGGCTGCGCCCACATGCGCAAGGCTTTCGACATCGAGGACATCAATCTCGACGAGTTGATCACCACCGCGATGGAGGATCCGTCCACGGTCGCCGGTCCGGCCGCGCCGAAGATCCTGCACGGTCTCGACCTGACCGAGCTGAACACGAGCTACAAGCAGTTCTGCAAGGGCGAGAACCCGGCGAACTCGCCCTTCGACGCGAAGGCGGTGATCGAGTTCTACGACAACGCCACCAAGGATCTGCCCAGCGCCGAGGCCCTGCGCGACAAGGCCCTGCCGGGGATGACCCGGATCCTCGACGGCGCCGGCAAGCCCTTCGCCGAGGCATCGGAGCCGAACGGCCGCCGCATCGTGGTGCCGATCACGGCGGTCCCGAACCTCGTCCAGAAGGCCTTCATCGCCGCCGAGGACAAGCGCTTCGAGACCCATCACGGGATCGACGAGCGCGGGGTCATCCGCGCCTTCATCGCCAACCTCGCCTCGCCGGGGCGGCCGGCGGGCGGCTCGACCATCACCCAGCAGGTGGTCAAGAACCTCTCGGTCGGCGACGACGTCACCTACGAGCGCAAGATCCGCGAGATGATCGTCGCGTCGCGGCTGGAGCGCATCCTGACGAAGCCGCAGATCCTGGGGCTCTACCTCAACGGCATCTATCTCGGCCGCGGCGCCTACGGCATCGAGATGGCCGCGCAGAGCTATTTCGGGAAGCCGGTGGGGCAGCTGACTCTGCCGGAAGCGGCGCTCCTCGCCGGCATGCCCAAGGGGCCGAACTTCTACAGCCCGGACAAGTACCCCGACCGCGCGCGGGAGCGGCGCGCCTACGTGCTCGCCCGCCTCAAGGAAGAGGGGACGATCACCGAGGCCGAGATGAGCGCGGCGATCAAGTCCGATCTCGGTCTGAAGCCGATCGAGACCGCGCGGCGCGATTCCGGCTTCTACGTCGTGGATTTCCTCAATCGCGAGGCCCGCACCTTCGCGGGCGTGGATTCGCTGACCTCCGGCTCGCTGACCGTCCGTTCGACGATCAACGCGGGGCTGCAGCGCGCCGTCGAGGACGCCCTGCAGGACGGGCTCGCCAATTACGAGCGCGGCACCGGCCGTCAGGCCTTCACGGGGCCGGAACTCAACCTCGCCGACAGCGTCCGGCGGATCCAGGCGGCGACGCCGGCACCGGAGGGCTCCGCCTCGGCCGCGCCCGCCGTCACCGGCGCGCGGCCGGAGGCCGCGAAATCCGACGCCAGACCGGAGGCCGGGCCGGCCGCGAAACCGCGCCGCGGCGAGAGGGTCGCGGCCGTGCCGCAGAAGAAGCCGGCGTGGCTGCTGGCGCTCGAGAGCGCCCGCCCGGTCCTCTACGACGTTCACTGGCCGATGGCGGTGGTGCTGGAGACCGGCCGCGGCGGCGTGAAGGTGGGCCTCGCCGACGGCCGCACCGCCTCCCTCGACCCCGGCATCGCCCGCGGCAAGCTGCAGCTCTACGACGTGATCCGCGTGAAGGTCAGCGCCGGCAAGGGCGGCCCGCGCGCGCAGCTCCGCGTCCGGCCGACCGTCCAGGGCGCGGCCCTGGTATTGGAGAACCAGACCGGCCGGATCCTCGCGATGGCCGGCGGCTTCTCCTACCCGCTGAGCCAGCTCAACCGGGTCACCCAGACGGTGCGCCAGCCCGGCTCGACGCTGAAGCCGCTGACCTACCTCGCCGCGCTCAACGCCGGCCTGCAGCCGAACACCCTGGTGATGGATTCCGCCGTGACCCTGCCGCCCATCGGCGGGGCCGGCGATTCCTGGTCGCCGAAGAACTACGAGGGCGGCGGCTCGGGACCGACGACCCTGCGGCGCGGCCTGGAATTCTCCAAGAACCTCGTCACCGCCCGGCTCCTCCAGGGCGGGATCGCCCCGAAGGCGCCGGCGAGCCTGAAGCGGGTCTGCGACATCGCCCTCGAGGCGCAGATCTACGCCGAGTGCGAGCCCTACTACCCCTTCGTCCTCGGCGCGCAGCCGGTGCGGATGCTCGACCTCGCGGGCTTCTACGCGGCGGTGGCCAACGAGGGCGCCCGCCCGGCGCCCTACGCGCTGGAATCGGTCGAGCGGGACGGCAAGCCGCTCTACGCGCACGCCGCCAAGGAGCCGGTGCGGATCGCCTCGGCGGACCGCGTGGCCTTCTACCAGCTGAAGACCATGCTGCAGGGCGTGACGCAGCACGGCACGGCCGCGGCGCTCGCGAAGGTCTCGGCCTACGTCGCGGGCAAGACCGGCACCTCGGAGAACGAGAACGACGCGTGGTTCGCCGGACTGACCAACGAGATCAGCGTGGTTGTTTGGGTCGGCTACGACAACGCCGACGGCACCCGCAAGACGCTCGGCCGTGGCCAGACCGGCGGCCACGTCTCGGTGCCGATCGCCTCGGCGATCCTGCAGGCGGCCTGGGCGAACGGCGTTGCCAAGACGCCGCTGCGGGGCCCCTCCCCCGAGGCGCGCCCGTTCATCGCCGACCTGCCGATCGACCCGCGCAGCGGCGTACGGGTCGCGAGCGGAGGTTTCCTCGAGCATTTCCGCACCAGCGGTGACGGGCGCATGGCGGACACCCAGTACCGCCTCGTGCCCCGCGAGACGCTCTACGCCATGCGGCCGGACGCGCAGGACGGCGATCTCGCCGGCGACGACGGCGCGAGCGTCGCGGGCGACTACTACGGCAACATGACCGGCGAGCGGCCGCGATCCGACTTCCTCGACCCGTTCGGCGAGCGTCCCGCGCCGCGCAGCCGCCGCGCGCAGGGCGACGTGGATCTCTACGGTCAGGATCCCTACAAGCCCTGGCCGGGCCAGACGAATCGCTCGCCCTTCGGCGGGGACGACGACGCGCGCCGCCCGCGCCGCCGCGATCCCGACTACCTGTTCGGCGAAGACCCCGGTTACTGATAGCCCTCCCCGACAGACGAGAATCCCGTTGCGCCAGCAGCTTCCCGCGGCCCTGGCGGCCGCCCTCACGGCCGCGCTCCCGGCCCTTCCGGCACGCGCCCAGACGCCCGCCGCCAACACCGCCCCGGCGCCGGGGCCCGAGCGGATCAAGGAGGTGCCCTCGGTCACGGCCGTCGATCCGGCCGCGATCAAGCCCGGGCAGATCCTGTTCACCGACCATCGCGACAACCCGTCGGCGCCGGAGAACGGCCTGATCTCGTATCTCGACTGGCTGAAGGCGCGGCCGGCCGAGGCGGCGGCGCTCGCCCCGTATCCCGGCTACAAGGAGCCGGACTACACGGTCACGGTGAACGGCGTGACCAAGCCGCGGCACGAGACCCTGAAGGTCTACGTCGCCGAGGGGCGCTTCGTCGTCCCGCGGCCGCCCGAGGCGATCGACCTCCAGGCCTTCGCCAACCTCGCCTTCGTCCAGAAAATGGATCCGGCGATCAAGCACCGCACCCTGGCGGTCGCCGACGTGACGCCCAACAAGGACCCGGCCGCCGCCTTCGCCAAGCGTCCCGACCGTCCGTGGTGCGAGGGCGCCGGCGCCTGCATCGAGTCGCGCTACGACCTCGAGGGCAAGCTGCCGCTCGGCGTGAAGCTCGCCAACAAGCTCGAGGAAGGCTCGGCCAAGAAGATCGCCGAGTTCGTCTCGTTCCAGAGCGAGTTGCGGGTGCTCGGGCCGGACCAGGGCGACCGGCTCAAGGCGCTGACCAAGATCGACACCGCGGTGACCGGAGGCCTGGAGCAGACGATCTTCTGGGTCAATCAGATCCTGCGCTTCGGCAAGTTCCTGGCCGTATTCCAGCCGATGCCGAACGACCCGACTAAGACGGTGGTCACCACCTACATGGCGCTGGCGATCAAGGGCGACGTCCTCGACCGCAAGGCCGAGTACGCCCGCGTGCCGGTACTCAAGAATCTGCTGCCCGCGCAGGTGCTGATGGGCAATTCCAGCTTCAACACTGGCAACTCGATCAGCGCCGGCCTGCCGGTCTATGCCCGCAACCGGATCGCCACCTTCGCGGACGCGCTCACCAAGCGGTGACGCGCCGCGCGCGCCTCACATCCCGCGGTTGCCGATCGTCGGCAGCGTCGGCTGGGTGTAGGCGCGGTTCACGTCGCGGCGGGTCTGGGTGCCGTTGGTGTTGCCCGAGGCCCGGTAGTTGTCGATGTTGAAGGTCTCGGCGAGGCCGCTGCGGGAATCCGGGCCGTCGCTGGTGCTGCAGGCGCAGAGGCCGCCGAGGGTCAGCGCGGAGAGGGCGAGAAGGGTCAAGCGCATCGCGTATCCTGAAAGCGGGCCGTGGCCGGGCCGCGACCGGCCACGGCCGGAGCGGCCCTCACGGGACGTCTCGCGGCATGGTCAGCGCGGAGGCGCCTCCGTCAAGGTCGCGCGCAAGATGTAAATCCGTTCTGCCGCCTCCGATGCGCGCCGGCCACGGAAAATCCACCACAGACCGGGATTGCGGCGGATAGGGCCGGCCAATCGTGTTGAGTTCGGCCCCCTCCCCCTGGCGAATCCCGGTCGTTTCGGGCGACAACCCTCCGCGATGAGCAACGTCTTGCCCTTCCGTCCGCGCCCGACCGTCACCCGCCTCGCTCGCTGCGAAGTTGTGACTGTGGCCGGTGATCTCCTCGCCCTGCTGGAGCAGCTCGAGGATGTGAGCGCCCGCGCCGCCGCGATGGGGCGTCCGGCGATCGAGGTCGAGCGCACCGTTCAACACCTCTTGGATGCCGTGAGCGCCGTGGAGCGCGCCCTCGACTGCATCGGCGAGGGCGAGCAGTCGGCGCCGGGCTAGACCGCGTCCCTGCGCGCTCGGGCGCGCCGGGCTCCTGACCGCGGGGACGTCGAATCCCGCGCCGGTGGGTCGCCGCGGGGCGTTCCTAAGCAGACTCTAAATCATCCGGAACCCTCCAGTACGCCTTGCGGTTGAGGGTCGGATGCTCGTGTCGGGCGTCGCTTCCGGAGGGTGCTATGAGGCTTCGCACGAGCAGCTTGCTGGCCGTCATGGCGGCCGGCGGTCTCCTCGCCGGGTCGGCGCTGCGCGCCCAGGCCGCCGAGGTCGGTTTCCTCGAGATGCTGTTCGGCGCCCGGCCGGCCCCGCAGCAGGCCCAGCCGGCCCCTGCCCCGGCCCCCGCCTTCGACGGACGCGCCTTCGGCCGCCACGCGACCCCGCGGCTCGGGGCGGCGCGCCGCCGCTTCCAGACCCGCTACGCGGCGCTCCCGCTCAAGATCCGCGTCAAGGAGCGGGAGATCAGCGAGCGCCAGACCCCCATCGACATGAAGGGCGGCGCGACGGCGGCACTGCTCAAGGACGAGACGCTGCGGCCGGGCGACATCGTGGTGCTGAATTCCGGCGCCCGGGTGTTCACCGGGAATCCCGACAAGCGCCACGCGATCCGGGATTTCGAGCCGGTTCAGAACTCGCGCTTCGTGAGCCGGGGCACGCGGAAGGTCCTGGCCGGGCTGTTCACGCCGGTCGGCGCCGTGCCCGCGCAGGAGGCGCGGCGGATGATGGCCCGCGCCCGGCAGCCGATGCCCGAGGCGGCGACGCCGATCCCCGCGCAGAAGACCGCCATGCGGGTGATCAACCCGTGGCAGGGCGGGCAGTGACCGGCGCGGCGCCGCTCAGAAGAAGCGTTCCTTGATGACGATCGTGTCGCCCGGCCGGACCGCGTAGGTCATCGGCACGATCCCGGAGATCAGCGAGCCGCCGGCGTCGCGGGTCAGGACGGCGTAATCGCGCGCTGCCCTCGGGCCGAAACCGGCCGCGATCGCCACCGCCGTCTCCACGGTCATGCCGTTGACGAACGGGTACTGACCGGAGGTGGTGACTTCGCCGAGGATGTAGAACGGTCGGTAGGCGTCCACCTCCACGGTGACGTGCGGCTCGCGCACGTATCCGGAGGCCAGCTTGGCCTCGATCGCCTTCGCCGCCTGCGCGGTCGTCTGGCCGCCCACCTGCACGGTCCCGATCAGCGGCATGGCGATGCGCCCCGCGCCGTCGACCGCGTATATGTTGGACAGGTTGTCCTGGCCGAACACGATCACCCGCAGCTTGTCGCCCGCCGCCAGCGTGTACCGCGCGGCGATCGAGCCGGTGCCGGTGGCATCGAGCTGGTCGGTGCGGAAGCTCGGCCGCAGGCAGCCGCCGAGCGCCAGAGTCGAGCCGAGTGCGAGGAGCAGAGCGCGCCGGTTCATCACCATCGCCGTCATGGATGCAGTTGCGGGGTGATGTAGGCCGTTAAGGTTAATGAAACTTGATCACCGCGCGACGGAGGCGGCGCCGTCACCGGTCCGCGCGGCCCTTAACTCTTGAGCAACCTTAACATCCACTAATGGCCGCGGGACGGCAGTAATGCCCGCCCGGCCTGTCTCCGCGTTCAGAGCGTCCGCATGTCCACGATCCGTCAACGCTCGACCTACGCCGTGCCCGGATCCCAACCGCGCGCCGAGGAAGGCCTCGGCCTCGCGCAGCTGCCGCGGATCCTGCGGCGCTCGATCGGCTGGATCGTCGGGCCGACCCTGGTGGTCGCCCTCGGCGCGAGCGTCTTCGTCAACGTGGTCAGCCCCCGCTACACCGGCGAGGCGAAGGTGCTGCTCGAGAGCCGCGACCCGGCCTTCGCCCGCACCGCGCAGGAGCGCGGCGACCAGCTCGCGCCGATCGACGAGCAGGCGGTGGCGAGCCAGGTGCAGGTCGTGATGTCCCGCGATCTCGCCCGCGAGGCGATCCGCCGGCTCAAGCTCGTCGGCAACGCCGAGTTCGATCCCGGCGCGGGCAGCATCGGCGCCGTGCAGCGCGTGCTGATGATGCTCGGCATCGGTCCCAATCCCCTGGACCGCCCCGCCGAGGACCGGGTCCTCGACGCCTACTTCGACCACCTCCTGGTCTTCCCCGCCGGCAAGTCGCGCATCCTGACGATCGAGTTCCGCGCGAAGGACCCGAAGCTCGCGGCTGAGGCCGCCAACACCATCGCCAAGCTCTACATCGGCTCGCTGGAGGCCGATAAGGTCGACACCGCCCGCTACGCCTCCACCTGGCTCGGCGGCAACATCGACGGGCTGCGCAAGCGCGTCGCCGAGGCGGAGGCCAAGGTCGAGGCGTTCCGCGCCAAGAACGGCCTCGTGGGCAGCACCGGTCTGGCCGGGCGGCCGCTCAACGCCCAGCAGCTCGGCGAGCTGTCGAGCCAGCTCTCCGCGGCGCGGAGCCTGAAGGCCGACCTCGACGGCAAGGTGAAGGCCATCAAGGACCTGATCAAGGACGGGCGCGCCTTCGAGATTCCCGATGTCGCGAACAACGAGGTCATCCGCCGGATCGTCGAGAACCGGATTTCCGTGCGCGCCCAGCTCGCCCTCGAGTCGCGGACCCTGCTGCCGGCTCACCCGCGGATCAAGGAGCTGCACGCCCAGCTCGAGGACCTCGACGCCCAGATCAAGGCCTCGGCCGAGCGCGTCGTGCGCACGATGGAGAACGACGCCAAGATCGCCGGCGCCCGGGTCGAGAGCCTCCAGGCCGCCGTCGACGGCCAGCAGGACGTCGTCGTCCGCGGCAACGCCAGCGAGATCCAGCTCCGCGCGCTGGAGCGCGAGGCCAAGGCGCAGCGCGAGCAGCTCGAATCCTATCTCGGCCGCTACCGCGAGGCGGCGGCGCGCGACGGCGAGGCCGCGACCCCAGCTGACGCGCGCATCGTGTCCCGCGCGGTGACGCCCGAGGTTCCGTCCTTCCCGAAGAAGCTGCCGATCGTCGCCTTCGCGACGCTGCTGACGCTGATGCTCTCGGTCGGCGGGGTCATCGCCAGCGCGCTGCTGGCCGAGTCCGGCCGCGCCGCCGGCGACCGCGACGGCGATCCGGCAGACGATCGGCGGCGCCGCGAGCCGGTGCTGGATCGGCCGTCCTTCACCTTCCCGGAGGCGACGCCGGCCTCCCGTTGGTCCGAGGCGTCGGGCGCGGCTGCCGCCGCGTCGGCGGCGCCCGCCGCGGCCACGGCGCTTCGCTCCCCCGACACGTTCGATCTCGCGCCGCTCGTCGCGCGCATCGCGGCGGCGCCCCGCGCACCGGAGGCGCAGGCGGGTCGCCGCGTCCTGATCGTCGAGACCGAAGCCCGTCGCGGCGTCCCGACGCTGCCCGAGGCGCTGACCCGCGCCCTCGGTCGCGAGGGAAGCCTCGTCGCCGTCGACCTGAACCTGCCGAACGACGGCACGGCGCGGCTCGGCTTCGCCGACCTCATCGCCGGCGAGGCCGCGTTCCTCGACGTGATCCAGGCACGCCGGGACGGCGGCCAGCATCGGATCGAGGCGGGGCTGCTGGAGTCGACCGTCCTGTTCGACGAGCCCGATGCCCTGGCCCTGACCTTCGAGGCCATGGCCGAGGCCTACGACTGGGTGGTCTTCCGGCTCCACGCCGCGCCGGGGGCCGTCGACCTCCTCGAGCTCGTGGCCGGCTTCATGGACAGCGTCATCATCGCGTCGAACGCCGATGCCGAGGATCCGGCGCTGGCCGACCTCTACGCCCTCGCCGAGGAGGCCGGCGCGGGGCAGATCCTGGTCGCGCAGGATCGCCCGGCCGCGTCCGATGTCGAGGAGGCGCGGGCGGAGCTGCGCCTCAACGCCGCCTAGGCCGCGCGCCGATCAGGACCGGCGCAGGGTGCGGAGCCGCTTGAGGGCGGCGTAGAGGCGCGGGTCGCGCTTGATCCGCCGTTTCGTCCGCGTCAGGCCCCGGCGCAGGGCGCCGTAGGCTCGGCCCCGCAGGTTGACCGGGATGATCGTCTCGACGAGGCTGATCGTCTCATCGCAGATGCTGGCCTTGTAGCGCGCCTCGCCGACGCCGAGATCGAAGCCCTGCCGGCCGCGGGCGGTCTGGTCGCGCACGAGATGCTGCAGGAGAAGGTCGCCGGGACTGTAACGGGCGACCTCGGGGTCGCCGTCGAACGCCGTCATCATGCCGCTGAACCGTCGGTCGCTGACGGCACCGCCGAAGGTGGCGAGGACGCGGCCGCTCTCGGCGAGACACAGGGCGTACAGCTCCACGGCGGGCTCGGCGCCGGTCGACGCGGCCGTCAGGAAGGACCGGATCGCGGGATCGGCGTAAGGGTCGGCCACGCCCATGCCGGCGAAGCGGGCCGATTTCTGCGCGAAGAACGCCGCCAGCAGGCGCGCCGCCTCGTCGGCGGTCTCGGCGCGGCGGTAGACGATCGCGCCGTGCGCCTCCACGAGGCGCTTCTCCTTGGAGCGCAGCTTCTTGCGGGCGTCCGCGCTGAAAACCCGGCGCACGGTCGCCTCCGGATCCGGCCCGAGCATGAGTCCGTAGCCGTCGCTGGCCTCCGCCTCGCCGGTCGCGGCGAGCGGGTTCGCTGCCCCGTCCCACATCCGGGGCTGGTGCTTGAGCGCGAAGGCGTCGATACCCTCAGCGCGGCCGGCGCGGATCAGCGCCGCGACGATGCTGCCTGGCCCGATGGCCGCCGCGTCGCGGGTGGCGAAGAGCGGCATGTGATAGTTGGCGTGCGTGCCGCCGACCGTGCGCGCGAGGCGCAGCCCGTGCTCCCGGCTCAGGGTGAACGGGACGAGGATGCGCGGCCGTCCGTCGGCATCCCGCAGGACCGCGACGCGCGCGCGCTCGGCCTGTCCCGTCGCCCGCAGGTAGGCGCTGATCCAGTCGAACCGCTGATACGGCGTGCCGAGGCTCGCCGGATCGGCGTCCAGGCGCCGCCACAGCGCCTCCGCGGCGGCCAGATCGGGGTAGATCTCCGCGACGAGCCCCCCGACGCTGCGCGAATCGACCATGTCCGTTCCCGCTACGTGGACACCGACCGCCATGACCCGATCTCCCGGGGACCGCGCGCGATCCCGTGCCGCGCAAACCCTGACGGCAAGCGGCTGAACAGCCCGTCACTCCGATCGATGATGGCGCGATACCGGCGTCGGACGGTCCGTCAAAGAACAGTCGTGGCTAATGATAGCTTGCTTTCGCCGCGGCCACGCATGCTTTCGGCTTTGTTTACCCGGGCGAGCCAAGGCTGTGCCGAGCTGGGCCGCGGGCCCGAACGGTTCAGGGCCATGCTGTCGTCGCGTGCCAAGCATCGGGTCTTCGCGTCCGGGTTCCGCGCGATCCAGGCGCTCGGGGCGGACCGCTGGCTCAGCCCCGCGGCGCGCGGCCTCGGCGTGATCCTCACTTTCCATCACGTCAGCCCCGACCCGGTCCCGGCCTTCGCGCCGAACCGCCTGCTCGGCATCACCCCCGAGTTCCTTGATCTCACCCTGCGCGAGCTCGATGCCCGCGGCTTCGAGATCATCGGTCTCGATTCGGTGCCGGAGCGGCTGGCCGAACCGGATTACGGGCCGCCCTTCGCGGTCCTGACCTTCGATGACGGCTACCGCGACAACGTCGAGTACGCCCGTCCCGTGCTGGCCCGCCACGGCGCGCCGTGGACCCTGTTCGTCACCAGCGGCTTCGCCGACCAGGCCGGGCGGCTCTGGTGGATCGAGCTGGAGCGGGCGATCGCGCGCCTGGACCGGGTGCGCATCGACGTCGGCGCGCGGAGTCTCGACCTTCCGGCGCGCAGCCCGCAGGAGAAGGCGCTGGCCTTCGAAGCCCTGTACCGCGACCTGCGGCGCGGGGACGAGGCGGACCTCCTCGACCGGATCGCGGCCCTCTGCCGGCAGGCCGGCTTCCCGCCCGGGCGCCTCGCCGCCGACCTGTGCCTGTCCTGGGCTGAGCTGCGCGCCCTCGCCGCCGACCCGGCCGTCACCGTCGGCGCCCACACAGTCAGCCATCCGATGCTCGCCAAGCACGCTCCCGCGATCGCGGCGCGCGAGATCGCCGAGGGGCGCGGGCGGATCGAGACGGAACTCGGGCGGCCGGTGCGGCACCTCTCCTACCCGGTCGGGGATCCGTCCTCCGCCGGTCCGCGGGAATTCGGCCTGGCGCGGGAGATGGGCTTCGCGACGGCCGTGACCACGCGGCCCGGCCACCTCTTCGCCGAGCACGCCGCGCACCTCCAGGCCCTGCCCCGGGTGTCGGTGAACGGTTGCCACCAGACGCGCGCGGCGCTCGCCGGACTGCTCTCCGGCGTCCCGTTCCTGGCGTGGAATCGCGGGCGACGGCTCAACGTCGCCTGAGGCGACGCCTCGCCCGCGCGCGGCGTCAGCGGAACAGCGCGTCGAACAGGTTCTGCGGCTGCTGCTGCGGCGGCGGGGCCGGCGCCGGCCCCTCGTTCGACGGGAAGAACTTCCGCGAGGGCTTCTGGCGGGGCTGCACCGGCACGCCGCGCGGCGCCTCCACGTCCACCTGCCCGTTGGCATTGAGCTGCTGGGCGGTCTTGGTCGCATCCTTGCCGGGGCGCTTCGCCTTCTCGGGCTTGGTCGCCACGGCCGGGACGTCCTCCTGCTCCTTGGCCTCGGCGATCACGTCGCTGCCGCCCTTACAGTCGACCAGCCAGACGTCGTAGATCGGGTGCTCGATCGCGTGCAGGCCGGGGCTCGACGCGAACATCCACCCGGTGAAGATCCGGCGGTACTTGTTGTCGAGGGTGACCTCGTCGACCTCGAGGAACGCCGTTGTCTTGGCGCTCTCGGTCGGCGGCCGCGTGTAGCAGACCCGCGGGGTGAGCTGCAGGGCGCCGAACTGTACGGTCTCGTCGACCGCCACCTCGAAATTGACGATCCGGCCGGTGATCTTGTCGAGGCCGGAGAACACCGCGGTCGGGTTCTTGATCTTGTCGGCGGCGGCGGGGCCGGCGCAGACGAGGAGCGCGAGGCCGGGGGCGAGCGCGCGGCGTGCGAGGGCGGTGATGCGGCTCAAGAGTCGGACCCCTGGACGAGGGTGACCGGCCGCGCCAACGGGTGCGCGGCGGGCGATCGGGATTGACCCGTCATGAACACCGGAACGGTGGCGGCAAAAGGGCGCCGGCTCCGCGAAGCGTCGCGGCTCTACTCGCCCGGCGTCCAGGACACGTAGTCGCCCGTCGCGGCCGGCCGCTGGCCCCAGGAGAGCTGCGAGCCCGCCGGCCGGTACGCGTTCGCGGTGCCGGTCTGGTTCTCGATATGGGGCTTCTGCCACGCCTTCGGCTGATAGGTCTCCTCGCTCGGCGCGACGTCGACGTTGTGGCACAGCCAGCCGCGCCAGCCGGGGGGCACCTTCGAGGCGTCGGCGTAGCCGTTGTAGACGACCCAGCGACGCTCCGAGCCCACCGAGCGGTCGATCAGCGCGCCTTCCGCCTTGTAGTACTTGTTCCCGAACTCGTCCTCGCCGACGAAGATGCCGGTGCGCGCGGTCTGGAGCGCGACGGAGACGGTCTGACCGTTCCACCACGTGAAGATGCGCAGCAAAGTGTCCTTCAGCGCCATCGCCGGTCCCGGAATCGTGGCGCGCCGCGAGGGCGCTCGTCGGCGCCGTTATGGTGACCGCGCGCGTGTGAGTCCAGCCGCATGACGGAAGTGTCGCCCCGCGGCAACGCTCGGCCCGCGCTTTCGGCCTCCGGTTCCGGCCATCCGCCGGTTCCGCTCCCTAGGGTTGTGAATCTAAAATTTTCCCGATCCGATTCCCGAAAGCCGGAAGGACACTTATCCCGGCCCGGGACGATATCCACAGGCTTTTGCGAGCCGGCACAACATCTAGCGGGGAACAAGGCCGTCGAACACCACTTGTTGACGTGAGAGTGAAGGCGGCGGTAATCTCCCTGCATCGGTCGCGCCCCGCGGAAGTGGTGCGTTGGGCAGGGGCGGCCGTTCCTAATTTTCGTTCGCGGGACCGAGGCACGTCTCTCAGCCGGGCTTGGTCGGCCGCGAATCCCACTATCGGGCTAGACCCCGCGTCGCGCGGGGCCGGGACCCTCGTGTCCCGACGGGAGAGGTGTGTTTCATGCGGTTCGAGCGTCGCTACACCACGGCCGGACAATCGCCCTACGCCGGGATCCCCTTCCGCAAGGCCTTGAGCGAGATCCGCAACCCGGACGGCTCGGTCGTGTTCCGCCTCGACGGCATCGACGTGCCGGAGAGCTGGAGCCAGGTCGCGAGCGACGTTCTCGCGCAGAAATACTTCCGCAAGGCGGGCGTTCCGGCGCGGCTGCGCAAGGTCGAGGAGAACGCGGTCCCCTCGTTCCTCTGGCGCTCGGTGCCGGACGACGCGGCCCTGGCCGAGATCCCCGAGGACGAGCGCTTCGTCTCCGAAGCCTCCGCCACGCAGGTCTTCGACCGGCTCGCCGGCTGCTGGACCTACTGGGGCTGGAAGGGCGGCTACTTCTCGTCGGAGGAGGACGCCTCGGCCTTCATGGACGAGCTGCGCTTCATGCTGGCCCGCCAGATGGTGGCGCCGAACTCGCCGCAATGGTTCAACACCGGCCTGCACTGGGCCTATGGCATCGATGGCCCGAGCCAGGGCCACTACTATTGCGACCCGCAGACCGGCGTGCTGACCAAGTCGGCCTCGGCCTACGAGCACCCGCAGCCGCACGCCTGCTTCATCCAGTCGGTCCAGGACGACCTCGTCAACGACGGCGGCATCATGGACCTGTGGGTGCGTGAGGCGCGCCTGTTCAAGTACGGCTCCGGCACCGGCTCGAACTTCTCGATGCTGCGCTCGGAGAACGAGAAGCTCGGCGGCGGCGGCAAGTCCTCGGGCCTGATGAGCTTCCTGAAGATCGGCGACCGCGCGGCCGGCGCGATCAAGTCGGGCGGCACCACGCGGCGCGCCGCCAAGATGGTGATCGTCGACATCGACCACCCGGATATCGAGGCCTTCATCGACTGGAAGGTGAAGGAGGAGCAGAAGGTCGCCGCCCTGGTGACGGGCTCGAAGGTCGTCTCCAAGCACCTGACCCTGGTGATGAAGGCCTGCACGCAGTGCGAGGCCGAGGGCGATGCCTGCTTCGATCCGGAGCGCAACCCGGCGCTCAAGCGCGAGATCAAGGCCGCCCGCCGCGCTTCCGTGCCGGATTCCTACATCAAGCGCGTCGTGCAGTTCGCCCGCCAGGGCTTCACCAAGATCGAGTTCCCCGTCTACGACACCGACTGGGATTCGGAGGCCTACCTCACGGTCGCCGGCCAGAACTCCAACAACTCGGTCTCGCTGACCGACGACTTCCTGCGCGCCGTCGAGGCGGATGCCGACTGGCAGCTGACCGCCCGCACCACCGGCAAGGTCACCAAGACCCTGAAGGCCCGCGACCTGTGGGAGCGGATCGGCGAGGCCGCCTGGGCCTCTGCGGACCCGGGCCTGCACTTCAACACCACGATGAACGACTGGCACACCTGCCCGGCGGGCGGGCGGATCCGGGCCTCGAACCCGTGCTCCGAGTACATGTTCCTCGACGACACCGCCTGCAATCTCGCCTCGGCGAACCTGCTGACGATGTATGACCGGGATACCAAGCGCTTCGACGTGGAGGCCTTCGAGCACCTCAACCGCCTCTGGACGGTGGTGCTCGAGATCTCCGTGATGATGGCGCAGTTCCCGTCCAAGGAGATCGCGGAACTCTCCTACCGCTACCGGACGCTGGGTCTCGGCTACGCCAATATCGGCGGCCTGCTGATGACCATGGGCCTTCCTTACGATTCCGACGCGGGCCGGGCGCTCGCCGGTGCCCTCACCGCCATCATGACCGGCGTCGCCTACGCCACCTCGGCCGAGATGGCCGCGGAACTCGGCACCTTCCCGGCCTACGACGAGAATGCCGACGCGATGCTGCGGGTCATCCGCAACCATCGCCGGGCCGCCCACGGCGAGGCCGGTGGCTACGAGTTCCTGAACGTCGCGCCGGTCGCCCTCGACCACGCGAACATCCCGCAGGCGGATCTGGGCGACCATGCCCGCGCCGCCTGGGACCGGGCGCTGAAGCTCGGCGAGGAGCACGGCTACCGCAACGCCCAGGCCACCGTGATCGCGCCGACCGGCACGATCGGCCTCGTGATGGATTGCGACACGACCGGCATCGAGCCCGACTTCGCCCTGGTGAAGTTCAAGAAGCTCGCCGGCGGCGGCTACTTCAAGATCATCAACCAGGCCGCTCCGGACGCCCTGCGGGCTCTGGGCTACCGCGAATCCGAGATCGCCGAGATCGAGGCCTACGCGGTCGGCCACGGCTCGATGGGCCAGGCGCCGGGCATCAACCCGACGACGCTCCGCGCCAAGGGCTTCACCGACGAGAAGATCGCGGCGGTGGAGAAAGGCCTGAAGTCGGCCTTCGACATAAAGTTCGTGTTCAACCGCTGGACGCTCGGCGACGACTTCCTCACCCAGGCCCTGAAGGTGCCCGCGGAGAAGCTGTCGGACCCGACCTTCGAGCTGCTGCCGTTCCTCGGCTTCACCAAGAAGGAGATCGAGGCCGCCAACACCCACATCTGCGGGGCGATGACCCTGGAGGGCGCGCCGGGCCTGAAGCTCGAGCATTACCCGGTCTTCGACTGCGCCAACCCGTGCGGCCGGATCGGCAAGCGCTACCTCTCGGTCGAGAGCCACATCCGCATGATGGCGGCGGCGCAGCCCTTCATCTCGGGGGCGATCTCCAAGACCATCAACATGCCGAACGACGCCACGGTCGAGGATTGCAAGGCGGCCTACCTGCTGTCCTGGCGCCTCGCCCTCAAGGCGAACGCTCTCTATCGCGACGGCTCGAAGCTGTCGCAGCCGCTCAACTCGGCGCTCATCTCGGATGACGAAGACGAGGCCGATGAGGGGATCGACGCCCTGATCCAGGCGCCGGCCGCCGCCAAGGCCGCCGCCGCCGCGGAGAAGATCGTCGAGCGCGTGATCGAGCGCGTCGAGCGGATCCGCTCCCGCGAGAAGCTGCCGGCCCGTCGGAAGGGCTACACCCAGAAGGCGGTGGTGGGCGGCCACAAGGTCTACCTGCGCACCGGCGAGTACGACGACGGCCGCCTCGGCGAGATCTTCATCGACATGCACAAGGAGGGCGCGACCTTCCGGAGCCTGATGAACAACTTCGCCATCGCGATCTCGCTCGGCCTCCAGTACGGCGTGCCGCTCGAGGAATACGTGGAGGCTTTCACCTTCACGCGGTTCGAGCCGGCCGGCTTCGTGCAGGGCAACGACGCGATCAAGAACGCGACCTCGCTCCTCGACTACGTGTTCCGCGAGCTGGCGGTCTCGTATCTCGGCCGCGCCGACCTCGCCCATGTCAGCCCCGCCGAGATCGGCGGCACGGTGATCGGCGGCGGTGAGAGCGGCGACACGACCCGCGAGGGCCCGAAGCCCGCGCCGGCCTCCTCGGTCGTGTCCCGCGGCCTGCTGCGCGGCTCGGCCGACCGGCTCACCCTGATCCAGGGCGGCCCGGCCGGTGCCAGCCTCGGGGTCGGTGCGGCGAGCGCTGGCCAGTCGGCCCCGGCCGGCGGCACGGTCCACGCGCTCCGCGGCAGCACGGCGCTGAAGGCGGAGCCTGCGGTGGCCGGTCAGGCCGAGACGATCGCCGACACCCTCCCCTTCGCCAAGGCGGAGAGGAGCGTCGCCGACCGGCGGGCCGAGGCGAAGATGAAGGGCTACGTCGGCGAGGCCTGCCCGGAATGCGCGAACTTCACGCTGGTCCGCAACGGCACCTGCCTCAAGTGCGATACCTGCGGTTCGACGACCGGGTGCTCCTGAAACGCCGACGGCTCGTACGATAAAGAAGGCCTAAGTTGCTTGCCGCTCTGAGTTAAACTTGCTGAGGTTTCAGCGAGATATATCTCAGAGCGGCATTCGACCGGGTGCGTCCGAGAGGGGCGCCGATCAGCGGACGATATCCGCGCTCGCTGTACCGGTCAGTGATTCCCCGAAGATGTCGAGCATGTTCGGGGGAAGCTGCGCTTAGACGGACCGATGGTCTCCGCCCTGCGCGTGCGACGAGATCGAGATCTGTTCGCGAAGAGCGTGTAGCGCCTGCGATGGCGCGGATCAGGCTTTTGCGCTGACCGGAGGTTGGAAGGGCGCGCGCGACGACGCGGTCATCGCGGCTGCCAAGCGGCCAGAGGGCGCCTATGTATCGGGCGAGCCAACGCCAGCCATCGACCCGGGCTGGTCTCCACTGAAGGTAGCCGATCCGCGCCCGCTGAGACGACGTCGCCATGATCTCATCGACTTCGACCAGCGCGGTCGTGATCGGCGCTTCCGGCGGCATTGGCCGAGCCCTTGTCTCCGGACTGGCCGCGAGCGGAGCCTACGCTCCGATCTTCGCCCTCTCGCGCTCGCAGCCATCGTTCCCGCACGGCATCCGCAGCCACGCGATCGACCTCACCGACGAGGCGTCGATCGCTGCGGCCGCGGCCGCGGTCGCGGAGGCCGGACCGGTCGGTCTGGTCATCGTCGCGACCGGCATCCTCCATCAGGACGGCGTCGCGCCCGAGAAGGCGCTGAAGGCGCTCGATCCCGGCGCGATGGCCGCCGTGTTCAGCATCAACACGATCGGCCCCGCCCTCGTCGCCAAGCATTTCGTCCCGCTGCTGGCACGAGAGGGACGTTGCGTGTTCGCAGCGTTGTCGGCACGGGTCGGATCGATCGAGGATAATCGCTCGGGCGGATGGTACGCCTACCGTGCCTCGAAGGCAGCTCTGAACCAGATCCTGCGAACCCTATCGATCGAGGTGGCCCGCAGCCGCCCGGACGCGATCGTCGTCGGCCTCCATCCGGGCACGGTCGCTTCCAACCTGTCGCGGCCCTTCCGCCCAGATCCGGGTGCCCCCGGCGTCTTTCGACCCGACGAGAGCGCAGCTCATCTTCTGCGCGTGCTCGGCGAGCTCGACGTGACGGACACCGGAGGCGTCTTCGCCTGGGACGGCGCGCGCGTCCCGGCCTAGGGCTCGGAACCGGTCAGCGCGAGGCGGCGGTCCCGCTAGGCAGATCGCGTTCCCCCGGTCGGATCAGTCCGCGTCGTCCTGGACGTAGGACGCCAGGCCGTTGCCGAAGGACCATTCGTCGCGCGCGTTCGGCGACAGGACGATGAGCACGTCTTCCGGACGAAGACCGGGATCGGCGACGAGGTTGTCGGTGATCGCTCTGTAGAGCGCCTTCTTCTTCGCCGTGTCCCGCCAATTGCCCGCGACGATGTTGATGATCACCACGTCGTCGGTGCGGTGAAGCCCGAGATAGTCGGAATCGTAGATCAGTTCGTCCGGCGCGTGCTGATGGATGAGGTGAAAGCGGTCGTCTGCGGGCACGCCGTAGGCGTCGCGCAGGCCGCGATGGATGCCGTCCGAGATGGCTCTGATATGGGCCGGTGACTTGCCCTTGAGGAGCGAGATCCGAACGAGGGGCATGGCTTGCGGTCTCCTGCGACGTCGAGCGGCTGACTGCCTTGACGCTCCCCGTTTACGCCCCCAGGATCGTCCGGAAAATTTGAAACACCTGAATAAAGACTTTCCGGAAATCGAAGCATGGCGACGCGCACCAACCTCGACATGGACGTGCTCCGCACCTTCGTGACCGGGTTCGAACTCGGCAGTTTCGCCCGCGCGGCCGAGCGGCTGGGGCGGTCGCAATCGGCTGTCAGCACGCAGCTCCGGAAGCTGGAGGAACAGGTCGGTCAGCCGCTCGTGCAGAAGGCGGGACGCGGTCTCGCGCTGACCGCCGCCGGTGAGAGCATGCTCGGCTACGCGAAGCGGCTCTTGGAACTCAACGACGAGGCGGTCGACCGGCTGCGCGGACCCGAGCTCGAGGGCTGGGCGCGGCTGGGCCTCGCGCAGGATTTCGCCGAGGGCTGGCTGCCGGCGGTGCTCAAGCGGTTCTCGCGGGCCTATCCGCGTGTGCGTATCGAGGTTCAGGTCGGGCTCGGCGCGCAGCTCGTCGAGAAGACCCTGAAGGGCGAGCTCGACGTCGCGCTGGTCTGGGGGGACGGCAGCGGTGCCCCTCACGCGCACCGGGTCGCCGAAGTGCCGATCCACTGGATCGGATCTCCGGACTGGCCGGGTCTCGCGGACCCGGTCCGGGAACCCGTCCCGTTCGCGGCCTTCACGCCGCCGTGCACGTTCCGGTCCGCGGCCGTGTCGGCCTTGGACGGTCGCGGCTTGCCCTGGCGGCTCGTCTTCACCAGCCCCAGCCTCTCGGGACTCTGGGCCGCCGCCGAAGGTGGCTTGGGTGTCACCGCGCGCACCGCCGTCGGCCTGCCGAAAACGCTGAGCGTTCTCGATCCGGCCGCGACCGGCCTGCCGCCTCTTCCGAGCGCGTCACTGACACTCCACCAGGCCGAAGCCGAATTGGCGCCGGCCGTCGCGCGGCTCACCGATATTCTTCTCGAGACCATAAGGGAGCATGTCGCGTAAAGGCACGATGACCAGTGACGGGCTCTCGGCGCGCCGCAGACACCCCGGTCATCGAACATCAGTCCTCTCGGTCTCTGCCCGAGTACGAACGGTGATCGATCGCACTGGCCAGGACTTCTCGAGGAGAGACCGCGAGAGGCACCCGACCGCTGTTCGGACCTTGCCCTGTCCGCGTCGCGAGGCTCGATCACGGGGCGGCGGAGCCGAGGGTGACGTGGCTCGCGCCAGCGGAGATGAGGCCGCATCATTCGGTTTTGCCGAACACAGGGTAGCGAACTTTCAAATTATCCGAACTCTCAAGGTCACGTAATCCTTCGTCCGTTGGCCGCCGCGGCGGTCGCGAAGCCACGGACCGACGACCATGCCCTTCATCAATGTTAAAGTCGCGGGCACGCCCCTCGCACCCGAGCAGATCACGGCGATCCAGGCGGGCATCACCCGGCTGATGGCCACCGTCCTGCACAAGGTCGCGCCTCTGGTCGGCGTACTGGTCGAGGCGGTGCCTGCCGCGGGATGGAGTGTCGGTGCCGAGCCGATCGCCCGCGCCGCGCAAGTGGACGCCATCATCAGCGCGGACACGAATACGCCCGATGAGAAATCGCGCTTCATCGCTGAAGTAAACCAGCTCCTGAAGACCGTCCTCGGGGCCGAACTGGCGGAGGTGTCCTACATCGTCATCCACGAGGTGCCGAAGGACAGCTGGGGTTACGACGGCCTAACTCAGGCGGAGCGCGGGCGCCGCCGCGCATAGCTCGCAGCGTTCCGCAGGTGGGGGCGCCGGATCATGTGTCGGCCGACCGGCGCCGCCGGCCTATCACGAACGCGCCCGGCGCTTAATCCGACTGCCGGCACCAGCGACGTGAAATTGTGGTGCCTGCAGCTTTTACGACATGTGGAACGGACAATCTGTATTAATCGTCTGGGATCGCCCAAAATCTCAGCTTGACGGCTCGACCCGTCTCGGGAGATCTCCCTCCCAGAGTGCCACGGTGAAGGGCACACCGCGCACGCGGAATCTTGGAGAGGAAACGATGGTCTTCGCAGGTCGCGCTGCAGCCGCGGTGCTGTTATTGACGATGGTGTCGGCCCCGGCGCGGGCCGCGGACCCGATCAAGATCGGGCTGAGCGGGCCCTATACGGGCGGCTCGTCTTCGATGGGTGTCTCGATGCGGGACGGCGCCAAGCTCGCCGCCGCCGAGATCAACAAGGCCGGCGGCGTTCTCGGCCGGCCGATCCAGCTGATCGAGCGCGACGACGAGGCCAAGAACGAGGTCGGCGCGCAGGTCGCGCAGGAGCTGATCAACAAGGAGAAAGTCGTCGCGAGCGTCGGCTTCATCAATACCGGCGTGGCTCTGGCCGCCCAGCGCTTCTACCAAGAGGCCGAGATCCCGGTCTTCAACAACGTCGCGACCGGGACGATCATCACCAACCAGTTCAAGGAGCCGGACTACGACGCCAACTACGTCTTCCGGAACTCCGCCTACGACGTGCTCCAGGCCGGCCTGATGGTCGACGAGGCCCTCGCCCAGGGTCACAAGAAGATCGCGG
The DNA here is from genome assembly GCF_053345625.1 of Methylobacterium sp. D53M. Taxonomy (NCBI): domain Bacteria; kingdom Pseudomonadati; phylum Pseudomonadota; class Alphaproteobacteria; order Hyphomicrobiales; family Methylobacteriaceae; genus Methylobacterium; species Methylobacterium sp. D53M. The sequence goes on along the minus strand of NZ_JBKFAL010000001.1, from coordinate 458,070 downwards.
TCCTGGCGGACTCGACCAATTACGGGCAGCTCGGGCGCGAGGACATCGAGAAGTATCTCGCGACGAAGAACGTGAAGCCCGTCGCGGTCGAGAAGTTCAACATCAAGGACGTCGACATGACGGCCCAGCTGCTGAAGGCGCAGCAGGCCGGCGCCGAGGTGATCCTGGCCTACGGCATCGGGCCGGAACTGGCCCAGATCGCCAACGGCATGGCCAAGCTCGGCTGGAAGGTCCCGATGATCACGAGCTGGCCGTCCTCGATGCAGAGCTTCATCGACATCGCCGGCACGAACGGCAACGGCGTGATCATGCCCCAGACCTTCATCGAGGATCAGACCCTGCCGAAGCGCAAGGCGTTCCTTGAGAACTACTACAAGACCTACGGCGTCACGAAGATCCCGACCCCCGTGGCCGGCGCCCAGGGCTACGACTCGATCTACCTCCTCGCCGCGGCGATCAAGCAGGCCGGCGGCACCGACGGCGCCAAGATCCGCGCCGCCCTGGAGAACCTGAACGAGAAGGTCGAGGGCGTGGTCACGACCTACGACAAGCCCTTCACGGCGAAGGACCACAACGCCATCTCGCGCAACATGGTGGTGTTCGGGAAGGTGCAGGACGGCAAGATCGTCTACGCCAAGGACGAGGACGCCAAGAACGCCGGCGTGGTTCGTCTGAAGGAGAAGTCCTCGAACTGAGGATCCGGACGCTGCGCCCGCGACGGGCGCGGCGTCTCCCTCGGGGCCGGCGGCGTCACAGCCCGCCGGCGCTCAGCACAGCGGTCCCGCGGCGCCCGCCGCGCGACCGGACGTCCCTCCGGCGACAGCGATCCCATGGAAATCCTGCTCCAGCTCATCGCGTCCGGCGTCGCGGTCGGCATGATCTACGCCGCCATCGCGTTCGGCTATCAGCTGACCTTCGCGACCTCGAAGACCCTCAATTTCGGCCAGGGCGAGGCGCTGGCCCTCGGGGCCCTGTTCGGCCTGACCCTGGTGCCGTTCGTCGGCTACTGGCTGATGATCCCGCTGGTCCTGGTCTTCGGCTTCGCCCTCGGAGCCGTGGTCGAGCGCCTCGGCGTGCGCCCGGCCGTGAAGATCAAGTCCGAGTACGGGTGGATCATGGCCACCATCGCGCTCGGCATCATCTTCAAGAACGTCGCCGAGAACGTCTGGGGACGTGACGACCTCAAATTCCCCTCCCCGCTGCCCGAGACGGCGCTCCAGGTCGGCGGCGTGCGCGTCCTGCCGATGGAACTGCTGATCGTCGCGGGCGCGCTGCTGATGATGCTGACGGTGGAGATCTTCAATCGCAAGTCGATCTGGGGGAAGGCGGTCGTCGCCACCTCCAACGACATCGACGCCGCCGGGCTGATGGGCATCAACACCCAGAAGGTCATCACCCTGTCCTACTCGATCAGCGCCATGACGGCGGCCTTCGCGGGCGTCCTGGTGGCGCCCGTCACCCTGACCGGGGCGACGATGGGCTCCGTGCTGGCGCTCAAGGCCTTCGCGGTGGCGATCATCGGCGGCCTCGAATCCGGCCTCGGCGTCATCGTCGGCGGCCTGATCCTCGGCGTCGCGGAGACGCTGACCGGCTTCTACATCTCGACCGGCTACAAGGATGTGCCGGGCCTGATCCTGCTCCTCGTCGTCCTCTCCATCCGCCCGGTCGGCCTGTTCGGCAAGGCCGTCATCAAGAAGGTCTGAGCGTGACCTCCCGCGCAATTCTCACGGCATCCTGAGCCATGGCGCAGACCCTCGCCCCCACCGAAGCGCCCGCCCCGGCGGCCGCCCCCAGCCTGTCGCGCCACGTCGGCATCCTCGGCGCCGTGCTGCTGGTCGTCGGCCTCGCGGTCTTCCCGCACGTGGTCACGAGCTCGTACTACATCCACCTGATGATCGTGATCGCGATCTACGCGATCCTGATCCTCGGGCTCGACATCGTGGTCGGCTATACCGGGCAGGTGAGCCTCGGCCATGCCGGCCTGTTCGGCGTCGGCGCCTACTCGGCGGCGGTGCTGTTCCTGCACTTCAAGCTCGGGATCTGGTGGGGCATCCTGGCCGGGATCGGGGTGACCTCCGCCTTCGGCGTGCTGCTCGCCGTGCCGGCCCTGCGGGTGACCGGCCCCTACCTCGCCATGGTGACGCTGGCCTTCGGCACCATCGTCCAGATCTTCATCAACGAGCTGACGCCGCTGACCAACGGTCCCCTCGGCATCACCCTGCCGCCGGCCCGTGTCCTCGACTTCTCGCTGCTGGGCCTCCAGGCCCCCTGGGGCGTGGCCGGCCGCAAGCTCGAGTTCTACTACCTGGTCTGTCTGGCGCTCCTGGCCACGATCCTGGTCGTCAACCGAGTGGTGCGCTCGCCCTACGGCCGCGCCTTCGAGGCGCTGCGCGACTCGCCGATCGCCTGCGATTGCATGGGCGTCAGCGTCTACCGCTACAAGGTCTACGCCTTCGTGATCTCGGCGGCTTTGGCCGGCCTCGCCGGCGCGCTGTTCGCCTGGTCGGAGCGCTACGTGGCGCCGAACTCCTACGGGTTCGAGCTCACCGTGCTGTTCCTCCTCGCCGTCACGATGGGCGGCCGCAAGTCGCGGGCGGGGCCGATCATCGGCTCGGCGATCATCGTGATGATGCCGAACGTGCTCGCCGATATCGGCCTGGTGCGGATCATGGCGGGGATCATCGCCGCCGCGGCACTGGTCGTGGGCGCTCTCGCCTTCCTGCGCCGCCGGGAGAACCGGTTCGCCCTGCTGGTGCCGGTCGCGCTCTGCCTCGCCTTCTTCCCGGCCACGCTCGCGCTCGAATCGGTCACCGACTTCCGGCTGACCGTGTTCGGCCTGATGATCCTGTTCGTGGTGTATTACCTGCCGGACGGGATCGTGGGCTTCCTCCGCGAGAAGATCCCCGCCCTGCGCCCGACCCACACGGCCGAGGGCAAGAGCCTCCACGCCGAGGGCGCGGCCCTCAGCGTGCAGAGCGGCGACCGGGGCGCCGACCCGCTCCTCTCCGTCGATCAGGCGCTGATGCAGTTCGGCGGCCTCAAGGCGCTGGCCGGCGTCGATCTCACGGTGCGGCCAGGCACGATCCACGGGCTGATCGGTCCCAACGGATCCGGCAAGAGCACGATGATGAACGTGCTCACCGGCATCTACAAACCGACCGGCGGCAGCGTGACCCTGGCGCGCGGCCAGGGGACGAAGCGCCTCGACGGGCGCACCCCGTCGGAGATCGCCGCTGCCGGCGTGGCACGCACCTTCCAGAACGTGCAGCTCTTCCGGGAGATGACCGCGCTGGAGAACGTGCTGGTCGGGCTCCACCACAGCTTCCGCGGCACCCTGTTCGACGCGATCCTCGGCACGCCGCGGCGCCGCCGGGAGGAGCGCGAGCAGCGCGCCCGCGCCATGGCGATCCTCGACTTCGTCGGCCTCGGCGCCCTGGCGCAGGTCGAGGCACGCAACCTGCCCTACGGCAAGCAGCGGCTCCTCGAGATCGGTCGCGCGCTCGCCCTCGACCCGGTCCTGCTGCTCCTCGACGAGCCGGCCGCGGGCCTCACCGCCCCCGACATCGCCGAGCTGACGGCGATCATCCGCAAGATCCGCGATGCCGGCATCACGGTGATCCTGATCGAGCACCACATGGACGTGGTCATGGGCCTGTGCGACCGCGTCAGCGTCCTCGATTTCGGCCACAAGATCGCCGAGGGCAGCGCCCGCGAAGTGCAGGCCGATCCGAAGGTCGTCGAGGCCTATCTCGGCAGCCCCGTCGCCGACGAGGAGATGACCCATGCTTGAGGTCACGGGTCTGTCGGCCGGCTACGGCCAGGTGGAGGTTCTGCACGGCCTCGATTTCCAGGTCCCCAAGGGCCAGGTCGTGGCGCTGATCGGCTCCAACGGGGCCGGCAAGACCACCACGATGCGCGCCCTGTCGGGCATGATCCGGCCGCGGGCCGGCTCGATCCGCCTCAACGGACAGGAGATCGGCGGCCTCGACAGCCACGACGTCGCCCGGTTCGGCCTCGCGCACTCGCCGGAGGGCCGGCGCGTCTTCCCGACCCTGTCGGTCGAGGACAACCTCACCCTCGGCGCCTTCCCGCGGCTGACCGGCTCGCGCCCGAAGGGCGACGTCGCGGCCGACCGCGAGCGGGCCTTCGAGATGTTCCCGCGGCTCAAGGAGCGGCGCGCGCAGCTCGCCGGCACGCTCTCGGGCGGCGAGCAGCAGATGCTCGCCATGGGTCGGGCGCTGATGCTGCGGCCCGAGATCCTCCTGCTCGACGAGCCCTCGATGGGCCTCGCTCCCAAGTTGGTGGAGGAGGTCTTCCGGATCATCCGGCTGCTCAAGGCCGAGCAGGTGACGATGCTGCTCGTCGAGCAGTTCGCCATGGCGGCGCTCGGCGTCGCCGACCACGCCTACGTGCTGGAGAACGGCCGGATCCGCTTCCAGGGCCCGGCGCAGCAGATGCGCAACGATCCGGCCGTGCGGGCGGCGTATCTCGGCGGCAGCCACTGACATCCGACCGCGGATCGGTGCCGCGCGTGGCCCGGGATGTCCCCCAGTCCCGGCGCCCGGCATGACCCTGTCTCGCCGGGGCCGGCGGATCACGCCCGGCGCACCGTCGTCGGCGCGGCTCGCGAGTGCCTGACAGTCGGCGCATCACCCTCGCGGACAAGCGCCCGCGCTCGCGGACGCCCTACAGGATTGTCCGACGCCGGGCGCGGGCGGCCCGGTGTTTGCTGAGGTTCGCCGGGGACAACGCTGAGGCCGGTCGGGCTCTGATGCCCGTAGGCCGCGCCGCCGCTCTCCTGTAGAGACCGTCGGGACGCGGCCGGCGCGACGGCCACACGGGAGGTGTCGATTTTGGACGACGGTTGGGCGACTGCCTTAGGGTTGTTTGCCGTCCTCGCCCTGGTTCTGGCGAACGGCTTCTTCGTCGCAGCGGAGTTCGCCCTGGTCGCGGTGCGCAGGAGTCGCGTCGCCGAACTCGTCGCCGAGCGGCGCGTGAACGCGAAGGCGCTGCTCTGGGCCACGGACCACCTCGACGCCCACCTCGCGGCGACGCAGCTCGGCATCACGATCTCGTCCCTGGCGCTCGGCTGGGTCGGCGAGCCGGCGCTGGCCCACCTGATCTTGCCCACACTGACGTGGCTGCCGGACATGCTCTCGACGGCGGCCGCCCACACGGTCGCCGTGGTGATCTCGTTCGTCATCATGACGGCGCTGCACATCGTGCTGGGCGAGTTGGCGCCGAAGAGCCTCGCGCTCCAGCGCAGCGAGCGCACGGCCCTGGCGGTGATCCGTCCGCTCAGCGTGTTCCTGTTCGTGTTCCGCCCGGCCATCCTGTTCCTCAACGGGCTCGGCAACGGCGTCCTGCGCCTGTGCGGATTGCAGCCCGGCCACGGCGAGGGCGGCCACCACTCGACGGCCGAGCTCAACCTCCTGGTCGAGGCGAGCCGCGAGGCAGGCCTCATCCGCGAGGCCCAGCAGGAAGCGGTCGAGCGCATCTTCCGGCTGGGGGACCGCCGGGTCCGCGAGATCATGACGCCGCGTCACGAGGTCGAGTGGGTCGACCTCGACGGATCGCCCGAGGAGATCACGCGGGCGGTCCGCGCCTGCAGCCACGCCCATGTCGTCGTGAGCCGCGGCGGCATCGACGAGGTCGTCGGCGTGCTGCGCAAGCAGGACCTGCTCGATCAGATCCTCGACGGGCGACCCCTCGATATCGCCACCGCCATGCGGCCCCCGAACGTCGTCCACGAGGGCATGACGGTGCTCACGGCACTGGAGAGCTTCCAGCGCAACCCCGTGCAGCTGGCGGTGATCGTCGACGAGTACGGCAGCCTGGAAGGCATCGTCACGCAGACGGATCTCCTCGAGGCCATTGCGGGCGACATACCCGAGGTCGGTGAGGACCCGGCGGTCGTCGAGCGCGAGGACGGCTCGTTGCTCATCGACGGCATGATGCCGGCCGAGGACGCGTTCGAGCGTCTCGCCTTCAACGATCCGCCGGGCACGGACGACTACACGACTTTGGCCGGCTACGTGATCTTCCAGCTCGGCCGCATTCCGGCGGCGGGGGACGCGTTCGTGGCGGAGGGGTGGCGTCTCGAGGTGGTCGACATGGACGGCCGTCGCATCGACAAGGTCCTGGCCACCCGCTTGCCGGCGCGGGCGCCGGTCGGAGGGGCGTGAGCGCGTCGCCGGACCATCAATTGGCGCATATCCAATCGGCGCATATGCCTGCGAGAATCGCGGGCGCGTCGTCTCGCGCGGCGGTAGCCGTCGACCGCGCGAGTTCGCAGCGATATCGCGACCGTCAGTAGCGATCGTAGCGGTAGCCACCGTAACGTCGCCCTTCGTAGAAGCGCGCGTCCCTGCGTCCGTAGCCACCGAACTCACGGTGGCGGCGATAGCCGTGCGCGGGCGCCCAGGGTGGCGGGCCGCCGTGACGGAAGCCCCGCTCTCCGCGGGCCCAGGGCGGATCGGCGAAGGCGGCCGAGGTCGATCCGAGGATGCCTCCGGCCAGTGTCAGTGTGCCGAGCAGGATCAGCGTTGGCGTGCGGATCATGGATGCCTTCCTCACAGCGGGGGCGTCCCGCGTCGCCCCAGTTACGGTGCTCCGCGGCAAACCGTTCCCCGCCGTCGCGAAGGCACGAGGCCGGTCAGCTCGGAGCCTCTCCGAATAACCGCGCGGTCTTCAGGATCGCGCTGGTCCGAGAATAAGCACTGGTGGCGATGGAACGGCACAGGTTCCGGTCAAACAGGCGTTCACAGCGTGATCGTGCGCCGTCACGACGTCGATAGCGGCACGAATTGTCGGAACGGTCCCGGAGATCCTGCCGTTTAGGGGCTCCAAAACAGGAGACGCTCCATGACACGCTTGCCGATTATCGTCCTCGCCACCCTCGCACTCGGGGGCAGCGCCGTCGCCGCCGAGCAGGGGGCCTCGTCCAAGACTCCGGGCCACGAGATGCAGGATCGCGGGAGCCGGGCCGGGAGCCCGGGCGCGTCCGGTTACGCGCCGGGCCACGAGATGAAGTCCGGCGGGACGGACTCGACCGGTTCGACGTCGCGAAGCGGCGGAAGCACGACGGGCACCACCGGCACCAGCTCGACCGGCACCCGTCGCTGACACGACCGTCGTCCCGTCCGGCTATTTTGCCCGACGGGACGAACCGGCCGCAAGTCGAGCAGTGCTGATCAACAAGGGTCCGGGCTCGGTTCGAGCTCATGAGGCGCGGATCGCCGAAGATGAATTGTCGATGAACGGCAAGATTGATTAATTTCGTGAGCCGTGGAACGCGATGATTGGCGACTGCATTTCTCGCTTCAGTTCGATGAACGAGGTTGGAGTATGAAGAAGCTTATCACGACCCTGGTCGCCGGCACCGCGCTGCTGGGTGCAGCCTCTGCCGCTCAGGCCCATGAGTGGGGTGGCGGCTATGGCTACGGCTACGGTCCGGGTCACGGCCATTCTCGCGTGATCGTGCGCGAAGGCTACGGCGACGGCTATCGCGGCGTTCGCTTCGGCCACCGAGACTGGGATCGTCCGGATGTTCGCGTAATCGAGCGTCGCGGGTACGGTCATCGTTACCACGAGGACGATTGGGACGATTGATCCGACCCGGATTGATGCGGAGTAGAGAGGCGCCCGACCGGGCGCCTCTTTTTTTATTTCCGATCATCGGCGCACCGCATGCAACGGTTTGGCGCCCGTCCGGCTTTCTGAGCGGTTCATCGACACGAGGAACAGCATCGCTATGCCGGTACGTCTGATCACGACTGCTCTGCTTCTGTCCGCGGGGGCCACGGCCGCGCTCGCCGCGCCCATGTCGGCCGACGACAAGGCGGCGCTCCAGCAGCAATGCATGGGCGATTTCACGACCTTCTGCGGTGGCATGCCGCCCGACGATGGGCCCGAGACTCAAGCCTGTTTCGAGAAGAATATGGCCAAGCTGTCGCCGGGCTGCCAGGGCGCCATCCAGAGCTACAAGCAGGGCAAGAAGGGCTGATCCAACCCGGCTGTCGTCTCCCAAGATCGGACGCGATCAGCCTCGCCATCGGTCCCGCGCGGGTCTGACCGCACAGGCAATACATCGGATCGAAGACCGTAGACGCGGGGGCGGCCCGAGCCGCCCCCGCCGGTGTTCAGTAGCTGTAGGACCGGCGCGGGTAGGCCTGGGGCGCGCCGTAGCCGGTGTCGCGCGGCTGGACCCGCGACCCGTACTCGATCTCCTTGCGCCGCGCCTGCCGGTTGGCGAGGTAGCGGCCGCCCAGGCAGCCTGCGACGGCGCCGACGACGCCGCGCTCGGCGAGGTAATGGCCCGCCAGACCGCCGATGATCGCGCCCTTGATACAGCCCTTCGCCTCAGCCGCACCGACGCTCATGAGTGTCACGAGAGCGATGGCGGATGCTTGTCCCACGATGCGCATGCTGATGCTCCTCTTCGATCCGGAAGAGAATGCACCTGCGTCACGACCGTTCCGGACGTCGGAAAAGGGGTCGGCGCCCCCTTGTTCGTCGCCGCGGAGATCCGACTGTTTCGCGCGCGTCGCTTCGTCCTGATGTCGGCGCCGATCCTGTGGCTCCGCGACCGACGATCGTGCCGGACGGAGCCGTCGCCGTCGGAGGTCGTCCTCCGGAAGCAGTGGCCCGTTCCAGAGCTGCGGTGCGCGTGCGGAGCGGCGGTTGCCACATCGCTTGACTCCAATACTTAGGACTCCTAATTATCGATCCATGGACCACGCGGCCGACCCAGATCCCGTCCTGATCCGCCTGCGCGAGGGCTTCGAGCGCGTCGCCCTCGTGCTGCGGGCCGATCTGTGGGCGGCCGCGGGCGACGCGGGCCTGAATCCGACACAGGCGCAGGTGCTGGCGCTGCTCGCGGGACGCCCGGCCGGCCTGAGGGCGAAGGAGATCGCCGCGCAGCTGGCCGTCTCGGCACCGAGCATGGCCGACACGCTCGCCGCGCTCGCCCGCAAGGCCCTGCTGACGCGCGCGCCCGATCCCACGGATGCCCGCGCGGTGATCGTGCGCCTGACCGACGAAGGCCGCGCGCTCGGGCGCGCCCTCGCCGCGGCCACGTCACAGGTGATGTCGGCTCTGGCGCGGCTGACGCCGCCTGAGCAGGCGGATCTCCTCCTGACCCAGATTAAGCTCATCCGGACCCTGCAGCAGGCGGGCGCCATCCCCGTGCAGCGGATGTGCGTCAGCTGCCGCCATTTCAGGCCGAACGCCCATCCGGCCGAGGCCCAGCCCCACCATTGTGCCTTCGTGAACGCCGCGATCGGGACCCGGGATCTCCGGCTCGATTGCGGCGAGCATGAAGCGGCCGATCCCGACGTCCAGGCTGCCACCTGGACGTCCTTCGCGAATGGATCGCCGCCCCTCCGAGCACCACGAGAGACCTGAAAGGACACATCGTCATGACGAGGATCAAGGCACGGGGCGTCGGCCTCGTGGCGGCGGCTCTGTGCGCGCTCTCCACCGGCGCCTCGGCCGGGCCCATCCGGGCGCAGCCGAGTCCCGCTGTCCTGGCGTCGTTCGACATCGTCGAGACGACGATCGCGACCAAGGGCGACACCGCCGTCTTCACCACCCGGGTCCGGGGCGAGGCGGGCAAGGACAAGCCGGATGCCACCGGCAAGTTCGAGGGCTCGAGCGTCTACGCCTACGTCTGGCCGACGACCCTCGACAGCGACGCGATCGGCTTCGACAAGGCTCAGGGTATCGTGGCGCTCGCCGTCACCTTCCACCCCGATTTCGACGACGCGGCCTACGGTGCCAGGAACCGCCATGTCTGGCACCCGCACTGGGTGGTGCTCGCCAAGGACGCGGCCTGCGGCGGCGGCCTGAAGGTCGTCGATATCCCGGACGGCGCGAAGCCGAAGGTTCCGCCGACCTGGCCGAAGGTCCCGCTCCTGATCGACAGCCCGGACTACCCGACCACCTTCCGGGGCGACACGGTTCAGGTTGAGATCCCGGTCTCGCTCATCACCGGCATCAAGGGTGCCTCGTTCGACGGGGTGACGTCCGGCCTCAAGGTCAACGGCAACCTGCACGCGCCGCTGCTCTGCGTCAGCGACGTCTTCAAGGTCGCCTCGGGCAACCTGTCGCTGCCGGGCAAGGTGACCCCTCAGAAGTAGGACGCGCGACAGGAAGCGGTTCGGCGACTGCCATCGCCGAACCGCCGGAAGATCCCCCTCCGAGCATCAGAGAAGGACGAGTCACCATGGCATATGCCCGCCTCGACGATCCACCCCCGGCCGCGGCCGGGCCCTCGCCGCGCGTAGACGTGATCGATCGCCGACCCGTGAGGGCGCCGACCACGCCGAGGATCGCGGCGCTGGCACGCCTCGGCGGGATCCTTCTCGCGCTCCTCGCGCCGCCGACAGGGGCGATCGCCGCCGATGCCCAGGACCTGGTGGAGGCTCTGCGCACAGTCGCCGGCAGTCGGCCCGGCGTGCGCCCGACCTTCGCCAAAGGGCAGTGCGTCCGCGGCACCTACACCCCTGCGGCCGAAGTGGGACAGGTGACGCGGTCGATCAGTTTCACGCGGCCGTGCCCACTCGTCGGGCGGTTCTCGGTCGGCGGCGGCAACCCGTCGGTGCCGGACGCGACCAGGACCGTTCTGCGCGGCTTCTCGATCAAGCTCCTGTCGGACGGTGGCGAGACCCATCTGCTGTTCGAGAACGCGCCGGTCCACTTCGCGCGGACCGTCGACCAGATGCTCGCGTTCCTGCAGGTCCGCGTTCCCGGCCCCGACGGCAAGCCGAATCCGGAGGCCATCGCGGCCTTCGCGAAGGCCAATCCGGAGACGACGCGCCAGGCGGCCTTCGTCGCCGGCAAGCCTGTCCCGGGCAGCTATGCCGGCCTCGTCTATTGGGGCGTGCACACGTTCACGGGGCTCAACGCGGACGGCCGTGCCGTGCCCTTCAAGTTCAAGATCGTGCCCCGAGCCGGCGAGATCACCCTCAGCGACGAGGAGGCGAAGGGCAAGCCTGCACACTTTCTGGCCGACGCGCTGCGGGAAGAGCTGTCGAAGGGCCCGGCGGTGTTCGACGTCGTGGCCCTGCTCGCCGGGCCCAACGACGATCTCGGCAGCGACATCACCCAGCGGTGGCCCAACGAGGACGACCGGAAGGCGGTCACCCTCGGCACGATCGCGGTGACCGGCATCGAGCCGAACGAGACCTGCGACCAGGGCACCTTCGACCCGGGACAGCTGGCGGACGGCATCGACGCGCCGAAGGACGAGATCTTCGCGGCGCGCCGCACCGCCTACGGGATCTCGTTCGGCCTGCGCTCCCAGTGAGCCTCCGCGGCCCGGCGGCTGCCACCGCCCGGCCGCCACACCCGCTGGCCGCGCCTCGACAGGGCGCCGCGCGGCCAGCGGCCGATGCGACCAGACGGACGCCCGTCATCGACGACTGGAGCTCCGGAGAAGCGGCATGACCATCCTGGCCTCCGAACTCGTGACCGGTCGCTGGTTCAACACGCCCGCGCCGCTCTCCCTCGCCGCGCTGCGCGGCACGGTCGTCGTGCTGCACGCGTTCCAGATGCTGTGCCCCGGCTGCGTGGCGCACGGCACGCCGCAGGCCGAGAAGCTGCACCGGATGTTTGCCGGCAACGGCGCGGTCGCGGTGATCGGCCTGCACGCGGTGTTCGAGCATCATGCCGCCATGACCGAAGTCGCCCTCGAAGCCTTCATCCACGAGTACCGTCTGACCCTGCCGATCGCCGTCGACCTCCTCGAGGACGACGGTCCGATCCCGCAGACGATGCGGCGCTACGGTATGCGCGGAACGCCGACCACGATCGTCATCGACCGCGACGGACGCGTCCGGGAACACGCCTTCGGGCAGGTCGACGACCTCGCGCTCGGGATCGTCGTGGGCTCGCTGATCGCGGCACCGGGCACGGGATCGATGCGCGGGAAGTTGGCACCGGACGGGTGCGACGAAGCCGGCTGCCGGCTCACGGAGGAAACGCGGCCATGACGGCGCCTATTCTCCCACCCGTCCTCCCGCTCGTCCTCGCCGGCCCGGTCGCGCCGCTGGGACCGGACGGTCCGCCGAGCGGCATCGTCAAGAACCCCGTTCCCGCGCCGTGGCGGATCACGGCGACCGGTCTCGTGGGCGATGCCCAGGCCGATCTCCGGTACCACGGCGGCCCGGAGAAGGCGCTCCACCAGTATCCGCAGGACCATTACGCCGCCTGGGCCACCGAGATCGGCGATCATCCGGTGCTCTCCGCACCGGGCGCCTTCGGTGAGAATCTCGCGACGACGGGCTGGACGGAGCGCGACGTCTGCGTCGGCGACGTCGCCCGCTTCGGCTCGGCGCTGCTACAGGTCAGCCAGGGGCGCCAGCCCTGCTTCAAGCTCGACCGACGCTTCGGACGATCCGGGATGGCGCTCGCCGTGCAGAGAACGGGGCGGACGGGCTGGTACTGGCGGGTCCTCAAGGACGGCGTCGCCGAGCCGGGCGACAGGATCGAGCTCCGCGCCCGTCCGCGGCCGGACTGGTCGCTCGCGCGCCTGATCCACCTCCTCTACGTCGACACGCACAACCGGTCCGAGCTGCAGGCCGCGAGCGCGCTCCCGGAACTGGCGGAGAGCTGGCGCCTGCTCCTGCGCCGACGCTTGCGGACCGGCGCGGTCGAGGACTGGTCGAAGCGCGTCACCGGACGGGATGGCGGGCCGGGCGCCTGAACGCGAGCGCGTCGATGCGGATGGGCCTCGGACGAGGGGCCGGGCTGCCGGTCGGACACCGGCCACGGCACGCGCTCATTGCGGGAAGGCCGACGGGAACAGGCGCCGGAGATGTGCGTGCAGGCCGGGCTCGCGCCACGTCCGGCCGCGCCAGGCGAGGTGCCCGTCCGGCCGGATCAGGCAGGCCATGGTTCCCGCGCCGTAAGCCTTACCGAAGGACCCTGTCGGATCCGCGAGCGTCGTCACGCCCGGGATGGGCACCTCGCTGCCGATGACGACGACCCGGACGCGGGGTCGGTGCTGGCGGGCCCAGATCGGCAGATCGGGGCCGGCCACACCGTCCGACATCCCGGCTGCATGGATGAGGAGGACGTGCTCGGTGCCTCTGAGTTCGTCGAAGAGCCGCGTCGGGAAGCCGAGTCCGTCGCGGACCAGCCCGTTGACGTCGGGCGCCCGGTCGCCGGCCCTCGTGCCGGCCTCCGTCGGCTCCGTCGCGTCGTCGGCGATCCAGGCCGTGTTCCGGTAGCTGACGAGGACCTGCGTGTCGGCGAGGCGGTCCGGCGCGCCGCCGCGCTCCCGACCGTATCCCTCGCTCGCCGTCCGGGTCCGCGCGATCACGTCCGCGCCCACCGGGCGCCGCTCCCCCTCGTAGCTGTCGAGGAGAGCCTCGGGGCTGGCGCCCCGAAGAACCAGGGCGAGCTTCCAGGCCAGATTGTAGGCGTCCTGGATCCCGGTGTTCATCCCCTGCCCGCCGGTCGGCGGGTGGATGTGGGCGGCATCGCCCGCCAGGAAGCAGCGGCCGCGCCGATAGGCGGCGGCGAGGCGCATGCTGATGCGGTACACCGACGACCAGCGCAGGTCCGACAGGCGCGAGCCGTCCGGCAGGAGATCGTCGGCCACGGCCTGCAGGTCGGCCAGCGACGGGCCTTGAAGCTCGGCCTGGATCCCGTGGTCCGACCCGCCCGCCGGCACCAGATGCTGCGGCGCGAGCATCGAGACGCGGTAGCGGCCCGGCTCGGGGAGCGGGATGGCGATGAACATGTCGGGCGGGGCGTCCTCGTTCAGTCGCAGCGCCCGGACCGCGAGTCCGTAGGGTACATCCCAGGCGATGAGCACGTCACCGAGCATGAACGGCCAGGGATAGGCCTCGCCCTCGAACGCGATGCCGAGCTGGCGCCGGACCGTGCTGTGGGCACCGTCGCAGCCGACGACGTAGCGGAAGTGCGCCTCCGCGACCGCACCGTCCGCCTCCTGCAGGTGCGCGCAAATTCCGGCGGCGTCCTGCTCCAGGGTCGTCAGGCGCAGGCCGCGCTCGACCCGGGCTCCGAAGCGCTCCAACTGACGGTTCAGGACGCGCTCGGTCTCGAATTGGGGCAGACCGAGCGACGCGTAGGGCAGATCGAGCGGTGGACTGACCGCGTCGATTGGCGGCTGGCCGTGCAGGATCGTGCGCAGACCCGTGAGCCAGAGACCCGCGTCGATCATCTCGCGGGCGAGGCCCATGTCCTCCCAGACTTCCAGCGTGCGCGGGGTAACCCCGATCGCGCGGCAATAGGGCGACGGCCGCGCCGCAGCGTCGACGACCCGGCAGCGCGCCCCGTGCCGGGCGAGTTCGCAGGCGAGCGTCAGACCGACCGGACCGGCTCCCACGATCAGTACATCCGCCATCGCACCCTCCCCGGACCGATCCCGAATCGTCCCAGCGCCCGCACCTATCTGAAATGGCTTGGCCGGAATCACGCCGTCGACGCGCGGACTATAGATTTCGTTCGAAGGATCCGCCGCAGGCACGGCTCGGGATGCGCCGCTCCCGACCGACGCCGATGCGCCGATCCCGCGACAGCGGCTCAGCGCGCGTCCCGGAGAACCGACGGCGGAGGGCGCGCCACGACCTCCCCAAGTCGATTGATTTCGTCGACGGTGTTTCGCGCAGACATTGCATTGATGCCGCGATTTGGGGTGCGACCGAAAAGTCAATGCTTCTCGGGAAAGACATCATTGTATATGGAGCTGACCAGTATGGGGGCCGTGTCCTGGCGCCCCGAGGTCGCGAGAGATGTCGACTTTCGACGAGTCGGTCGCGCGCCAGCAGCGGTTCATGGGACCACTCCTGGTGGCGGCGATCCTGTTCGGCCTGGCCGGGCTGCCGGTCGCGGTCTGGCTCGACCTGCGCGGCCTGTCCGAGCGCATGCTCGCCACGCAGGCGATCGAGACCGGCCGGATCATCGACCAGATGCGCAGCTTCTACGCCAGCGACGTTGTCCAGGCGGTCAACGCCGCGACCGGCCGGGTCGAGACGCGCCACGATTACAAGGGGGTGCCGAACGCGATCCCGATTCCCGCGACTCTCTCCCTGGAACTCGGCGAGCGGATCAGCGGCGGCGACGGCGCGGTGAAGTACCGCTTTGTCTCCGATCTCCCGTTCAAGGACCGCAAGCCGCACGATCTCGACAGCTTCGAGACCCAGGCCCTGGCGGACCTCCGGGCGCACCCCAAGACCGGCTTCGTCAGCGAAACGACGGGGTCCATCTTCGACCGGCAGGTGCGCATCGCGGCGCCGATCCGCATGGAATCCGCCTGCGTGCGCTGCCACAACGCCCATCCCCTGAGCCCGAAGACCGACTGGAAGGTCGGCGACGTCCGAGGCATCCAGGAGATCGTCCTGCACCAGCCGATCGCCGCCAACGTCTTCGCCTTCAAGTATCTGCTCGGCTACTTCATCCTGGCGGCGCTCGCCGGCACCACTTTCCTGCTGCTGCAGGCGCGCCAGTCCCGCCTCATCGACCGGATGAACAGGGAGCTGACCGAGTCGAACGGGTTCCTGGCGGCGGTCTCGGTGCAGATCGCCAAGTACATCTCGCCCCAGGTCTACAAGAGCATCTTCAGCGGCGAGCGGGACGTGTCGGTGGCGACCGAGCGCAAGAAGCTGACGATCTTCTTCTCCGACATCAAGGACTTCACCGCGACCACCGAGCGCCTGCAGCCCGAGGAGCTGACCGCGCTGCTGAACGAGTACCTGACCGAGATGACCGCCATCGCGGTCAAGCACGGCGGCACGGTGGACAAGTATATCGGCGACGCGATGCTGGTCTTCTTCGGCGACCCGGAGAGCCGGGGCGTCCGCGAAGACGCGCAGGCCTGCGTCCGAATGGCGATCGAGATGCAGAAGCGCCTGGGCCAGCTCAACGCCCGCTGGCGGCGATCCGGCATCGAGCGCCCGTTCCAGGCCCGCATCGGCATCAACACGGGCTACTGCAACGTCGGCAATTTCGGCAGCGACGAGCGGATGGACTACACGATCATCGGCGCGGAAGCGAACCTCGCCGCCCGCCTGCAGGCGGCCGCTGTCCCGGGCGGCATCACCCTGAGCTACGAGACCTACGCGCTGGTGAGCGACATCGTCCAGGCGAGCCCGCAGGAGCCGATCCGCATGAAGGGCATCAGCCGCGAGATCGTCCCCTACGCCATCGAGGGCGACCTCACCGCCGAGGCCCCGGAGACGATCTTCTCCGAACACGCCCGGGGGATCGACTTCTACGTCGACGTCGACGCCCTGGAGATGGAGGGCGCGGCGCGTCTCCGGAAGCGCCTGCTCGACACGCTCGCCGCCGTCGACCGCCGGATGACCGGGGCGGGCACCCCCTCGGATGACGGCACGCGGCCCTCCGCGGCCGGCTGAGGTCCGGGCGACCGCGTCAGAGCGGCAGGGCGGACATCGCCAGGGCGCCGTGGTGGCGGAGCGCGTTCGTGGCCGCCACCTGCCGCTCGAAAGCCGTCATCAGCCTGGGCGAAACGCCCTGGCTGTCGGGCAGGCGGATCGTCATCGGGTCGAGGAAGCGCCCGTTGACGCTCACCTCGTAGTGGACGTGGGGGCCCGTCGAGAGGCCGGTCGAGCCCATGTAGGCGATGACCTGCCCCTGATGGACGGTCGCGCCGACCTGAACGCCGTGCGCGAGCCGCTGCAGGTGATTGTAGGCCGTCACGTAGCCGTTGGCGTGGTGGATCTCGACGCGATTGCCGTAGCCGCCGCGCGGGCCCGCATACGCCACGGTCCCGTCGCCCGTCGCCATGATCGGCGTGCCGGCCTTGTTGGCCCAATCGACGCCGTTGTGGAAGCGGGCGTAGTGGAGGATCGGATGGACGCGCGTACCGAACGGGGAGGTGATCCGCCCGTCGGCGATCGGCATGCGCATCAGGAACTTGCGGAGCGAGTTGCCTGTCTCGCTGAAGTAGCTCGCCGTCCCGGCCTCGGGCACCTCGAAGCGGTAGGCGCGGTGCTTCACCCCGCCGAGCGTCAG
This sequence comes from Methylobacterium sp. D53M, assembly GCF_053345625.1. Taxonomy (NCBI): domain Bacteria; kingdom Pseudomonadati; phylum Pseudomonadota; class Alphaproteobacteria; order Hyphomicrobiales; family Methylobacteriaceae; genus Methylobacterium; species Methylobacterium sp. D53M. Next base: position 441,066 of record NZ_JBKFAL010000001.1, on the reverse strand, counting down.
GGCGACGTAGCGCACCTCCGGCGGGCCGCCCGCCTTCTCGCTCGGGCTGAACAGCACCTCCAGCCGGTCGGACGGGGCGATCCGGCGCTGCATGTCCAGGCCGAACGCGAAGATGCCGACGATGCGCTCGGCCAGGATGTCGGGCAGGCCGTTACGCAGGACCGCCTCGTAGATGCTCCTGTAAAGGCTGGCGCCCGAGCCCTCTCCGTCGCCGTCGTCACCGGAACGCGACGCCGCGACCTGGGCCGACGGCGGCGCCACCGTGACGAAGCCGCCGGAATCCCGTTCCGCGACGATCTCCTCGACGCCGCCCGCGCCGTAGAGCGTCACCCGGGCGATCCGGCGCGCGGCCTCGCCGGCGCGCGACCGGACGAGGAGCAGGTCAACGTGCTGCCCCTCGGCCAGCCCGGTGCAGGCATGCTCGCTGAAGGCGGCCAGGATGGCGGTCACGCGCGCCGGCTCGGCTCCGTTCGCCGCCAGCGCGTCGGCCAGAGTCTCGCCGCGCTTGAGCACGACGTCGCGCGTCTCAGTCAGGCTCAGGCCGGAGGCGGGCTGGGTCTCGGCGAGGTCGGTGATGTTCTCCGGGACGACCCGCACCTCGATCGCGTGGAACGGGTCGCGGCCCGTATCGGCGCCGGCGGCGGTCGCGGCGGCGTCGGCCGGCGCGGCGACCAGGATCTGCGAGAGCAGCCGCTGCGGCGCGAGCGGCACGGCGATCCGCGGCCCCGTCTCGCGCGCCTCATCCGACTGCCTCTCCACGAGGGCCGTGACGTCCTCGTCGCTCAGGCCGGGCGCGTCGTCGGGAACCGGCGTGCCCGCGAGCGCGGAGCGCGTGATCGTGACCGTGGTCCCGGACGGATCGTCCACCGGCTCGTCTGCGACAGGGGCGACCTCTCCGTCCGCGGCGAGCTGGCGCGTCGGATCGAAGGGTGGGATCTGCCCGTCGACCGCGTCGCCGGAGGACAGGCTCGTGACCAGTCGCACGAAGGGCTGGGTCCGGATAATCTCGCGCGCGCCGACCTGGTGGGTCACCGGCGCTGAGAACTCCTCCCGGTCCGAGGCGACGAGTTGGCGCCGCACGAGGCGGTCGCCGCGCTGTCCGACCACCCCTTGCCCCTCCGCGACCTGGGCGGGCCCCTGGCGGAATGTCGGCTTGGCCGGTGCGAGATCGGTGTCGACGGACATGCGGAGCGCCGCCCCCATGAGGGCCGCGCCGCAGGTGGCGATCAGGCAGCTGGCGCAGAGCCAGCGCAGGTTCAGCCGTCGCCGGTCGAGCGGCGTCGTCACTTCGTGGGTCGGGGCCGCGACCGGGGTGCGCGACAGGGACCTGTGCAGAATGGGCAGCCCGCCGCGCGGTGCTCGTCCGCCCTCGTTCATCCGGTCCCCTCACGCTCAAGCTCGCCGCTTCGGCGGTGAGTGCGGCCTGAATGAGGCTGCGACTTGCGCCTGGCGCGACGCTCGTCCGCTCAAGGAGCGCACGTGTCGAACGCGGTACCGGCGGGCAGGACGGGGCATTCGTCGACCGCCCACGATCGTTTCGACCGGACTCCGCCACGGAGCCGGGGAACGCCCGGCGCAGATCGCTGTTGCCCCAGTCGCCACAGAGGGATCGGGGTCCGACCGCCGCGACTTCGGCACCTTGCCGCGACACATTCGGAGAACATGGTCATGGTCGACACGGACAGGGTCACGGGCGCCGCGCGCGCGTTCGGCGGGAAGGTGCAGGGCGCGGTCGGCGACGCCGTCGGCTCGGACCGTCAAGCGCTCGAGGGGCGTCTCCGAGAGGCGCAGGGGACCGCCGAGAATCTCTACGGCCAAGCCAAGGACGCCGTGCGGCACGCGGCCGACGAGGTCTCGGACCACGCCGCCGAGGCCTACGACCGGAGCCGCCACGTCGCCTGGGAAGGTCATCAGAAATCCGTCGAGTGGCCGCACGCCTCCCTGATCGTGGCCGGTCTCGTCGGCTTCGGGCTCGGTTTCCTCGTCAGCCGTCTCTGACACGGATCGCCGCGTGCCGCCGTCGGCCTCACGTCGACGGGATCGCGGGGCCGCGAGCGCCGTGCGCGATTAAGTCGGCACGGAGGCCAGGGCCGAGCCCGTGCCGCGAGAGGCGCGGGCCCCCTCTCCCGCGCGGGAGGGGGATGGCACCGGTTCTCGACCGGGAACCGCCGTCCTAATCGAACCATCGCACATCGGTCGAAAGCGACCCGAGCGGGTTCAGGCACATGCGCACGCAGCCGCCACGCCCGTCGGAAGCCCATCGGCGCTGCCTGGCCGATCCTGGCGGCACAGAGGGTGTCGGCGACCTGCGAGGGTCCACGCCCGAGCCCGGGAATGAGCCTCCATTATCCACGCCGTTAGTAACTTGTGTTCCGTTATGGAACAGAGTCCTTGGCTCTATTCTCGCTCTAGACACCGCTGAGAGGTGTCTAATGCATCAGTTCATCGGCCTATTTGCCATCTTCGTCACGCTGGCCGGCGTGCTCCACACCTGGGGTGCGCCGCACTGGGCGATCGCCGGCCTCTGCCTGATCGGTCTCCTCGGCGCGTCGGCCACGCTCGTCGGCATCCAACCCAAGGTGGCCCCGTCGCCGGTGTCCCAGGCGCAGTCGCTCAACGATGCGATGCAGCCCGTCTTCGAAGGCGTCTGGGACCCGCTGCGGCCCGGCCGGCTGCTGACGACGTCCCGGTAGCGTCTCCGGTCCGCGCGGCCTCCGCCGCGGGCCGCGGGTCCCGTCAGACAGCCCGCGCCGTACCCTAGAAGGTCGAGCGCGCCTCGATGCTGGAATAGTACCCGGAGCCCTGTACCCGATCCCGGACGTAGCCGGCGGCCACCGACATCTGGACGGGTCCGAAGCGGACGCCGGTCAGGTGGGCGCCGATCCGATACTGGCGGAAGAAGTCGTCGCCGAGGAACAGCGCCTCGGGTCCGATATAGACGCCGTCGGCGAGCATGTAGCCGACGCGCAGGCGCGAGTAGTAGGCGTTGAACTTCGTTGAGTACGAGCCGTAGGCAGAGACCATGGTCCGGTCGGTCGGCGTCGCGTAGAAATTGCCAGCGACCTTCAGCCCGACGCCCGTACCGACGACCGGGTTGCCCGGATCGGGAATCGACAGCTGGTTGCTGCGGACGTTGAAGCCGATGAACCCTGCGAGGGCCGCGTCCTTCCAGACCCACTCGTAACCCGCCTGCAGGGCGCCTTCCTGCTGGTAGCCGGTGACCCGCGTCGCGACGGACCGGCCGGGATACGAGTAGGTGCCACCGATGGCGTCCACGCGGACCCGCAGGCCGTCCCGGGTGGGTGAGCCGTTCGGTGCGGCGGTCACCGTCACGGAGCCGAAGGCCGAGCTGTTCGATGTGACGCTGGTGGATCCGTCGACCGCGACGGCCCAGCTGTCGTCGACCGCCTGCTGCGAGGCGCCCGTGTACCAGTCGGCGCCGGCGCTGCGCGCCGGGAGGTCGGCGGCGGCGGCCTGCGTGACGGAGGCCGCCGCGCAGGCGCACGAGAGGGCCAGAACGGTCGTGTACGGAGTGCGAGGACGTCGGGCAGCTGATTCCGCAGTCCCGCCCATATTCAAAGGCTCCGTTAAGGTACGATTTACGCTTTAACCAACACTCGTCGACAATAGTTAACATCCACTTTTGGAAGGACTGAGTTTCGAGCAAGGCGTCCGCGCCGAGAGCGAGCGCGAGAACCGCCCGGTCGATGCGTCGGGCGGGACGCGCGGCGATCAGGCCGCGCGCGCGCGGACCGCGGCGTCGAGGACGACCTGCAGGTCCTCGTTGCGGAAAGGCTTGTCGATCCGCAGGAAGGCGTCGGCGGAGCGCGGCAGCTGGCCGTGTGGGCTGGCGAGGATGACCCGGATCTGCGGGTAGCGCTCGACCACGGTGGCGGCGAGCTGGAGGCCCGCCATCACCGGCATCGATTGATCGACGATCATCGCGTCGAAGGCGGCGTCGCGGGCGAGGATCTCGAGGGCGTGCGCCCCGGAGGCGGCCTGGACCACCGCGTGGCCGAGATCGGCGAGCACCTCTGCGACGCTGGCCCGCACGAGGCCGTCGCTCTCCACGAGCAGGATCTTCAGCCCCGCCGCGCGGATCGGAGGGAGCGTGGCGACGGCCGGGGGCGCGGCGGGCAGCCAGAACTCGGCCAGGAACGGCTCGGCGCCGGTCCCGTCGCGGATCAGGCGCCAGTGGCCGCCGGTCTCGGTCACGAGCGCCGCGGCCGCCGCGAGGGTCGGGCCTGCTGCCGTCGGCAGCGGCGCGGCCTCGAGTCGGCGTCCGCTGCTGACGAGCACGCGCACGTAGGCCGCAACTTCCGCCGCGGCGCCCATGTCCTCGGGGGTGCCCTCGACGGCCGCGATGGCGAAGCCGGCGAGGCCGGCGTCGCGGATATGGAAGGCCAGGTTGAGGAGCAGCAGCTCCAGCACGCGCTCGCTGCACAGGACGGGCGGCAACCCGGCGGGGATCCGGTTGAGGACCGGCATCTCGCCGAGGGCGTTCGCGGCCAGGAACGGCAGGTAGCCCTCGAAGGTGGTGGCGAGGTCGGTCTCGGCGAGGGTGATGCCGGTCTCATCGCCGCGCACGAGGTGCAGCATCCGGCGGGTGAGCGCCGCGCCCCGGCGCGCGCCGGCCGTCGCCCGCCCGACCAGCCGTTCCTGGTCGTCCCCGAGGGTGTGGCGCCGCGCCAGCAGCGTGAGATTCGTCAGGACGACGGTCAGGACGTCGTTGAACTCGTGGACGATGCCGTCGGTCACCCGCCGCAGGACGAGGTTGCGACGCGGCTCGACGGGCTGCGGCAGGGTCGCCCCCTCGCCGCCCGGCAGCTTCCGCATCAGGGCGAAGAGCCGCCGGTCGCCCCTGGCGTCGGCGAGGCACAGCAGCCTCACCTGGACCTGCTGCTCCGGCCAGTCGCGGAGGTGCAGGGTCACGTCGTGCGGGCCGTCGGCCGCGAGGGCGGCGTCGCGCGCCCGGTCGAGCACGGGCCGGTCCTCGGCGACGAAGCAGGCGGCGAACGGGGCGGCGACGGGGGCCCCGTCTTCGCCGGCCGCGCTCCGCGAATCCAAGAGGGTCCGGCCGGTGTCCGGATCGATCTCGCAGCAGGCCCAGCCGGAGACCGCCTCGAAGGTGGTCAGCCGCGCCTTGAGGCGCGCGACCTCGGAACCGGCGCCGGCCATCTGCAACCCGGCGCTGCGGCGATGACCCGCGAAGACGTCCGAGAGCGCCGCGAACTCGCCGATCCACGTGCGGGGCGCTTCGGTCTCGCCGGCGGTCTCGCCCTGGCCCGTCAGGAGGCGGCGCAGCGGTCGCGTCAGCCGCTCTCCCGCGACGAAGCCGAGCGCCGCCGCGCAGAGGATCAGGGCGAGCCCGACGCCGAGCATCCGCCAGTCCGGCGACGCGGCGAGCGCCGCGCCGGAGGGCACGGACTGCGCCGTCACCAGCCATCCCGGCGAACCGATCTCGGCCGCGACACGCATCGGCGTCGTGGCCGAGACGGCCGTCGTCCGGAATGGGCTCGTGGCCCCCGACAGGACCCGGCTGTCCGGGGTGGCGACGAGGAAGCCGAGGGTCTCGGGCAGCGCCGCGGCGCGCCGCACCTCCTCCTCGACCTTGGTGAGATAGCTCGGGTCGGCGTCGAGGCGCAGCAGGCCGTCCTGACCGCGCTCGCCCAGCGCGACGGCGGTCCCGAACGGCGAGTCGGCCTCCGCCCCGTCGCTGACCACGATGACCCCGGCCGCGCGGCCGCGCAGGAACCACGTCTGCCGCGCGACGCTGCTGCCGACGCGGCGCTCGTCCCGGGCCGCCAGCACGGTACCGTCGGGCGCGACGAGGACGGCGTCCCGGTAGACCGGGTTGAGGTCGAGCCACCCGCGCAGGCGCGCGGCGCGCTGGTCGGCGGAGAGCAGGCCCTCGTCGTCGCGGAGCATCAGGGCGGCGTTGCGCGCGTCGACGACGGTCTGCCGCAGCCGCGCCGCGAGGGCGGCGACGTAGGCGCGCGAGGCCGAACCGACCATCTCCTGCGGAGACGCCGCGGGTCCGGGCCGCGCGGCCGGGACGACGATCAGGACGGCGGCCGCGAACCCCGCCGCCGCGGCGATCGCCACCTGCAGAGCGTTGAGCAATCCGAGGGAGATCTGCAGCGGCTTCGCGGTCATCCGTACGCCCGGGGGTCGGTCCCGAGCGAGGCGCGATTTTCGTTAAGGGTCGATTAAGGCCCGCGGCGCAACCCGGCCGTGCCCCCCGACGCGGGCGCGTTCCGCCGGGCGGGTCGTTCCGATTATCCATGGCGCTCTACGTCGCCTGCGCCGCGCCGAAGCCGTTTATAGCGAAGCTTTAGAACGGAATATTAATGTATTCGGCGCAACGGCGCGTCCCGGTCTCGTTCTCGCAGCCCGATCGACTTCGCCACGCCGGGCATCATCTGGGTTGCCCACATTCCTAAGTTAACCGTAATTTCCGGCCAAGTGGAGTGGGCTGGATATTACGAATGGGTTTGTTCATTGACCATCGTCGCTGTACAAACCCGGCGGTAGAGCCGTTGCACCTCGATCCGAGGGATTTTTGGCCCGGGAGGCTGTAGCGTGAGGCAGGCGTTGCGTTGGCTGGCCTGGGTTGGGGCGACAGTCGCCAGCCTCGCCCTGCTCAGCCAGCCGGTCGGGACGCAGGCCCAGCTCGCCATGAGCCTCGCCGCCATGGCGGTGATGATCGTGCTGTGGGCCGTGCTCGACGGGCCGCGCACGCGGTTCGTCTTCATGGCGCTCGGCAGCCTCGTGGTGCTGCGCTACATCCTATGGCGGCTCACCAACACGCTGCCCTCGCCGGGCGACCCGGTCAGCTTCGGCTTCGGCCTGATCCTGCTGGTGGCCGAGCTCTACTGCGTCTTCATTCTGTTCGTCAGCCTGATCATCAACGCGGACCCGCTGCGGCGCGACCCGCCGCCGGCTGCCCCGGCCGCCGACCTGCCCACGGTCGACGTGTTCGTCCCGAGCTACAACGAGGACGCCGCGATCCTTGCCATGACCCTGGCGGCGGCGCGACAGCTGAACTTCCCGCCCGAGAAGCTCACGGTGTGGTTGCTCGACGACGGCGGCACCGACCAGAAGTGCAGCGATGCCGACCCGGCCAAGGCCGCGGCGGCGCGCGCCCGTCGGGGCGAGCTGCAAGCGCTCTGCGACGAGCTCGGCGCCCGCTACCTCACCCGCGCCCGGAACGAGCACGCGAAGGCGGGCAACCTTAACAACGGTCTCGCCCATGCCCGGGGGGACCTCGTGGCGGTGCTGGACGCCGACCACGTCCCGTTCCGCTCGTTCCTGACCGAGACCGTCGGCTATTTCGCGCAGGATCCGCGCCTGTTCCTCGTGCAGACGCCGCACGCGTTCCTCAACCCCGACCCGGTCGAGCGCAATCTGCGGACCTTCGAGCGCATGCCCTCGGAGAACGAGATGTTCTACGCGGTCACGCAGCGCGGCCTCGACAAGTGGAACGGCTCCTTCTTCTGCGGCTCGGCGGCCCTTCTGCGTCGCACCGCCCTCGACGAGGCCGGCGGCTTCTCGGGCATCACCATCACGGAGGATTGCGAGACCGCCTTCGAGCTGCACTCGCGCAACTGGAACAGCGCCTACGTCGACAAGCCGCTGATCGCCGGCCTGCAGCCCGACACACTGGCGGACTTCATCGGCCAGCGCTCCCGCTGGTGCCAGGGGATGTTCCAGATCCTGCTGCTGAAGAACCCGGCCTTCCAGAAGGGCCTCAAGCCCATTCAGAAGATCGCCTACCTCTCCAGCATGACCTTCTGGTTCTTCCCGATCCCGCGGCTGATCTTCATGTTCGCGCCGCTGCTGCACATCTTCTTCGACCTGAAGATCTTCGTGGCCAGCGTGGACGAGTCGATCGCCTATACGCTGACCTACATCATCATCAACTTGATGATCCAGAACTACATCTACGGCAAATTCCGCTGGCCGTTCGTGTCGGAGCTCTACGAGTACATCCAGGGCGTCTACCTGGCCAAGGCGATCGTCTCGGTCATCGCGTCGCCCCGCAAGCCGACCTTCAACGTCACCAACAAGGGGGCGACCCTCGACCACGACCACATCTCGTCGCTCGCCCTTCCGTTCTTCCTGATCTACCTGCTCCTGATGCTCGGCTGCGCCGTCGCGGCGTGGCGCTACCTGTACGAGCCCGGCGTGACCAACCTCATGCTGGTGGTCGGGCTGTGGAACTTCTTCAACCTGCTCACCGCGGGCGCGTCCCTCGGGGTCTGCGCCGAGCGGCGCCAGCTGGAGCGCACGCCCTCCCTGGCGATCGATCGCCGCGGCGTCCTCACGGTCGCCGGACACAGCGTCGACGTCTCGATCGAGCGCGTCTCCGCCGAAGCCTGCACCCTGCGCCTCCTCGGCGGCGCCCTCGATCCGGGGCTCACGCGCCCGCCGCTGCGGGGGACGCTCAGCGTCGAGCCGACGGCCGGCGCGCGCCGGACCGCATCGCTTCCGGTCCACCTGGACCAGGCGACGCGCGACGGACAGGAGCTCGTCATGCGGGTGAACTTCGGCACGCTGGCCATCCGCGACTACCCCGCGCTCGCGGGACTCATGTACGGGGACGCCGAGGCGATGCGGCGCTTTCAGCTGCGGCGGCGGCGGCACAAGGACATTCCGACCGGCACGCTGCAATTCGCGTGGTGGGGCTTGGTCGAGCCGTTCCGCGCGCTCCGCTATCTTCTCGCGAGCCGACGCCCCAGGCCCGTCGAGATCGAGGAGGCGCCGATCTACGACGCACCGCACGACGCCGCGGCGCCGGTGCCGGCTCCGGTGCCGTCCGTCCCGGCACCGGCGGCCCCCGTTGCGGCGCCGTCGCTGCCCGCGACCGCTAAACCCACCGACATCGAGAGCGGGGACGACTGGGTCCGCTTGATGATGGATTACGAGAACGAGCGCACCCTGGCCGAGCTTCGCGGCCGGCGCACGAGCGCGGCGTGACGGCGATGGGTGCTCGGCTCTGCCTCCCCGTGCTGGGACTGCTGCTCGGTCTCGCGAGCGTTCCTGCCCTGGCCCAGAGCTTCCTGGGCTCGGGGCCGGCGGAACGGCTGACGGTCCCGCCGAGCGGCAACGCCCTGCGCGCGCCGTCCGAGGACGGGTCGGGCCCCGCGCGCCGGCCGGACGCGTCGGCGACGGAGACGAAGCCGACCGCGCGCCCGTCCGAGCCGCCCCGGACCGCCGCGCCTCAGACGGTGCCGCGCGCGGCGATCCAGGCGACCATCGCGCCGGCGCGCCGGCTTCCGTCCGGCCCGCGCGGCTTCCGCCTGACCGGGGAAGAGGATTCCCTGCGCTACCCCGTCTACCTCACCGAGGCGCAGACGCGGGGACCGGCACGGCTGCGCCTCTCCTACCTGTCGGCGATCTCGGTGGCGCCGGAGAGTTCCGAACTCGCTGCCTTCGTCAACGGGACGAAGGTCGGCTGGACCCGCATCCAGGCGCCCGGTGCCGTGAAGGTGGTGGAGTTCGCCATCGGCGACGGCGTGCTGAAGCCCGGCTACAACGCCGTCACCTTCACCGCCAGCCAGCGCCACCGCGTCGACTGCTCGGTCGGCGCGACCTACGAATTGTGGACGCAGATCGATCCGTCGCGATCCGGCCTCGTGGTCCCGACGGCGACCGACATGGACGTCCGATCCCTCGCCGCGGCGGAGCCGGATGAGAGCGGCGCCCTGCCGATCCAGGTCATCCTGAACGAGCGTCCGAACCTGGCCCGCCTGGAGCGGATGATGGAGGCGGTGCAGGCCCTCGCCCTCGTGGGGCGGGTCGCCCGTCCGACCGTGACCTTCGGCCCTCCACTGCAGGGCCGAAACGGCATCAACCTCGTCGTCGGTACAGCCTCCGAGATCACCGGCGTCGAGGGCGTTCCCGAACTCGGCCCGATCAGCGGGCCCCGCCTCGCCATCCTGCCGACGCGGCCGAACACACCGCCGACCCTGGTCGTCACCGGGGCCCGCGATGAGGACGTCCGTCAGGCCATCACCAACCTCGCCGTCCCACCCGACAACGGGACGCCGAGCGGGCTCAAGGCGGTCCAGCTGTTCCGCGGCTACATGGTGCACGGCGGCGAGAACCTGACGCTCGACCGCCTCGGCGTGACGTCCCGCGAGTTCTCGGGGCGCCTGCTCCATGTCGGCTTCGCCCTCCGCTTTCCCGGGGATTTCGTCCCGGCCGATTACGGCAAGGTGATGCTCCACCTGGCCGGGGCCTACGTGGCCGGGCTCTCCTCGGAGGCCCGCATCGTCATCGACATCAACGGGCGCAACGCGGCCAGCGTCCCGCTGCCCGACGGGCGCGGCGAGGTGTTCGACGACAGCGCGATCCCCCTGCCCTTCAGCCTCTGGCGCCCGGGGGTGAACCACGTCGAGATCTCGGCGCAGTTGCCGAACGCCGCCGACCAAGTCTGTGACACCCTCAGCCCGGCGGCCAAGCAGGCGCGCTTCCTGTTCCTCGACCGATCGCGGATCGAGATCCCGCATTTCGCCCGGGCGGCGCGCAGCCCCGACCTCGCGGCGATCAAGGGGGGCGCCGTACCGTTCGTCGTCCCGGGGCAGCGCGCGCGCCTCGTGCTGCCGACGCCCGACCGCGACAGCGCCGACGCGGCCGCGACCCTCGCCGCCCGACTGGCGATGGCGGCCGAGCGCGTCATCGATTTCGAGGTCGTGACCCAGCAGCAGGTCGTGTCCGACACGAGCCAGCTCGTGGTCGCGCCCGCCCGCGCCCTCGACCCGGCGCTCCTGGAATCGGTCGGTTTCGATCCGCAGCAGGTCCAGCGGGTCTGGGAAGGCCGCGCCGACATGGTGGCCACCCCGGGTCAGTTCGGTCCCGAGGGCGTGCTTACCCTCGATCGCCTGCGCCGCAACCTGCCGATGCGCTGCGCCCTGCCGACGCTGATCCCGCAGGTGCGCCCGGCGCAGCCCGCCCCGGCCCAGCAGGCGCCGCAATCCCAGGGCCCGACGAGCGCCGGGCCCTCCCCGACCACGGCCCCGGCCCCCTCGCCGGGCTCCGCGTCGGACCGTGAACTCATCGACCGCTGGGAGGCGTCGACACGCGGCTCGCGCCAGATCTGGGCGGCCCTGGACAGCGTCTGGAACGAGATCACCGGCACGGTGCGCTCCCTGCGCCAGACGATCACGGCGCAGGTGAAGCCGGACGAGACGGTCGAGGTTCCGGCGACGGCCTCGCTGCTCATCGCCGAGGGACCCCCGGTCCAGGCGAGCAACACCGTGATCGTGACCGCGCCGAACGCGTCGCTGCTGAAGGCGTCCGTCTCCTGCCTCGTCGACCCGGTGGTCTGGGCGAGGCTCGGCGGCAGCGCCGCCTTCCTCGACGCGTCGAACGGCACGCTGGTGACGTCCCGGCCCGAGCGGATCGAGATCGTCGAGACGCAGCCGCGATCTCTGCCGAACCTGCGCCTCGTGTCCGCGGCTTGGCTGTCGATCAACACGGAATACTACGTGGGCATGACCCTCGCGATGGCTCTCTGCCTCGGCCTGGCCACCACGAGTCTCGTGCGCAACGTCGGCAGGAAGAATCCATGAGCCGCCGCGCCCGCACCCCCCTCGCCGCAGCTTTCCTCGCCGCGGCGATCCTGCCCGCGGCGGCCGCCTCGCCCCAGGACGAGCCCGCCGTGCCTCCGAGTACCGCGCAGCCGGGCACGCAGCCCGCGCAGGCGCCCCGGACCGCGACCCAGGGGCTCGCCGGCAAGCTCGGCAACGACGCCGCGTGGCGGGCCTACCGCGCGCGGTTCATCACCGACCAGGGGCGCGTGGTCGACACCGCGAACGGTCAGATCAGCCACAGCGAGGGCCAGGGCTACGGCATGCTGCTCGCCGTGGCGGCCGGTGATCGGGTCAGCTTCGAGCGGATCTGGGGCTGGACCCGGGCCAACCTGATGGTCCGCGGCGACGAGTTGCTGGCGTGGCGCTGGTCACCCGACAAGCGTCCGGCGGTGAGCGACATGAACAACGCCACCGACGGCGACATCCTGATCGCCTGGGCGCTCACCGAGGCGGCCGAGGCCTGGAACGAGCCGAGCTACCGGACCGCCGCGCGCCGGATCGCCATCGAGTTCGGGCGCAAGACCATCCTGTTCCGGGACGCGCACGGGGCGCTGCTGCTCCCCGCGGTCTCGGGCTTCTCGGCCCGGGAGCGCCCGGACGGTCCGCTGATCAACCTCTCCTACTGGATCTTCCCCGCGTTCCCGCGCCTCGCCCTCGTCGCGCCGGAATACGACTGGGCGGCCCTGACGCGCAGCGGCCTCGCCCTGCTGCGGCAGTCGCGCTTCGGTCCGAGCAACCTGCCCACCGAGTGGATCTCCGCCAAGGAGGCGCCGCGTCCCGCGAACGGCTTCCCGCCGCTGTTCTCCTACAACGCCATCCGGATCCCGCTCTACCTCGTCTGGGCGGGGCTGGTGCGGCCCGACGACCTCGCGCCGTTCCAGGCCCTGTGGTCGGGCGCCGATCGGGAACGGCTGCCGATCGTCGACACCGGCGACGGGCGGAAGGTCGAGTGGCTCACCGAGGCCGGCTACATGGGGCTCCCGGCCCTGGTGGCCTGCGCCCTCGACGGGACGCCCTTCCCCGAGGATGCGCGCGGCGACATCGGCAACCAGAACTACTACCCGGCCACTCTGAGCCTCCTCGCCCTGACCGCGGCCCGCATGCGTTACCCGTCATGCCTGAAGTCCTGACCGGTCGTCCGCCGGCACGCCTCCGACCGGCCGCGCCCTGCCTCCTGATGCTGGCGCTGTCCACCGCGCCGGCCGCCGCGCAGGTCGACGCGCGACCCGGTCCCGCGCCGCAGTCTCCCGCCGCGCCGACACGGTCCGAGCCCCGCATCGTCTACGGCGACGGCCCGCGCGCCCCGGCGATCCTGGCCGACCCGGCCACGTCCCGCACGACCGACATGGTCGACGAGAGCGCGCTGCGCTACTACGCGGCCCAGAAGCAGACGGCTCGGATGAAGGCCGAGATCGCCCGCCTGAAGCGGCTCTATCCCGGCTGGAACGAGCCGCCGGACCTCAACGCACTGCAGCCGAGCCCGCCCGAAGAGGCGCCCCTGTGGGACCTCTTCACCGCGGGGCGGTTCGACGACCTCCGCGCGGCGATCGTCGCGCGCAGGTCGATCGACCCCGCGTGGCAGCCCTCCGAGGAGCTCGCGCGCAAGCTCCGCCGGGCCGAGTTCCGGTCCCGGATCACGGCGCTCACCGGCAAGGACGCCGACGCGATCATCGACCTCTACCGCGCCGATTCCGGCGCCCTCGATCCGCTCGACGTCCAGAGCATCTGGATGGTCGCCGACGCCCTGGGCGATACCGGCTCGGGCGACGAGGCCTTCGAGCTCTACAAGTCGATCCTCGACGGCAACGCCGATTCCGGCGTGCGCCTCGCCACCATCCAGAAGGCGATGGCGCATCTGCGCATGGCGCAGGCGGAGCGCCTGATCGAGATGGGGCATCGGGGCGCGAACGGGGCCTCGGAATTCGACGCGATCCGCCTCGACATCACCCGTGCCCGGATCGCGGCCTTCCTGCACGAGGAGAGCGCCGAGACCCCGACCCCCGCCGATCTCGCGGCCTTCCAGGCCGTCGCCCGCAAGAGCGGCGATCCCACCCAGACGAGCCTCCTCGGCTGGTACGCCTACAAGCGCCGCCAGTTCCGGGAGGCGCTCGAATGGTTCAAGCAGGCGATCGCCCGGGGCGGCGACGCGATGGTCGCCCACGGACTCGCCCTGACCCTGCGCCAGCTCGACATGGCGCGCGAGGCCGAGGAGGTCGCCTACGCGTGGCGCGACAAGTTCGTGGGCAACGAGTTGCTCTACATCGACATCCTGGAGCAGAAGCTGACGCTGCCCCGCCCGCTCGCGATCGAGCCCGCGCGCATCGCCCGCTACGCCCAGGTCGTGACGGCCTCCACCTCGGGCGAAGGCGCCCAGGGGCTGGCGTGGTACGCCTACAATTCCTGCCAGTTCGACACGGCGCTGGAGTGGTTCCAGCGGGCCGTCGCCTGGATGCCGAGCGAGGGGACCGTTTTCGGCTACGCCCTCACCCTGCAGCGCCTGAAGCGGCAGCGTCCGTACCTCGAGGTCGTGAACCGCTACGACGGCCTCTTCGCGAAGGTGGTCGACCTGCTGTTCCGCGAGAATGCCGGCGGGTCGCCGCTGCCCTGCGACCCCGTGCCCGCCGCCGCCGGGCCCGCACCCGGGCGGCACGCCGCGCCCGCGGCGCGGGTCGAGACGCCGCCGATCAACCGGGTGCCGCGGCCGGACCTGCCGCCGGCCGGCGCGGACGCCAAGCCCCTCGCCGTGCAGCGCAACGAGTTCCCCCTGGCGGTCTCCATGGAGAACGCGCTCCGCTACCCGCCGCCGGGGCTCGTGCGGGTCCTGGCCGAGCCCGTTCCCGCGGGGACCTACGCCCGCGAGCCCGCGACCCCGGCGCCGCCCCTGGTGGCCCGGCGCGTGCCCGGCGCGGGTCCGATGCCGTACGAGCGGTTCGGCTACGCCCTGCTCCCGGACTATCGCGGCGTCGACAAGCCCGAATTCCTGTCGCCGCCCGCCGCCGGCACCCTGTGGCAGGACCAGCAGGCCGAGCGCGGGCGACCCGAGAATTCCGAGGCGAAGCGGTTCCAGCTGCCCGCGCGCTCGGCCTACGACACCTCCGCCACGACCGAGCGGACCACCCCGTGAGGCGCGCGGCGATCCGTACGGCCCGGCTCTGCGCCCTGGTGTGTCTCCTGCTGCCCGCCGTCGCGCGGGCGCAGACGGCTCCGGTCCTGACCCTGCCCGGCGCCGGGACGCTGACCGCGGTGATCGAGACGCGCGAGCGCGATGGGTTCGACCAGCGGCTGCGCTATGCCGGCGGCGACGGTCGCAACCACGCCGAGATCGCCCTGCGCCGGGAGACCGCCGACCTACTCCTCGCCTTCCCGCCGCGGCTGGCCAAGCCCAGCGAATTTGGGATCGCGGGGGAGATCGCCGTCCGGTTTCCCGGGCAGGCGATGACGGTGCGGCCGCCGCTGCGGAACGCCTACGGCCCGGTGGGCATCGCGCTCGGCGCCGACTGCCTCTACGCGTGGCAGTGGATCGAGGGCGGACGCGGCGCCGCGTCCGCCGGCGGGCAGCCGCCCGCTCTGTTCCAGGCGGAGCCGCTCGCGCGCCGCGCGATCTCCCTGCGGATCCGGCTGTGCCGCACCGCCGAGGCCAGCCTCGGCGACCTCGTGCGGGCGGTGGAGGGCCTCAGGATCGCCCTGCCCGGCACCCGCCCCCAGCCGGTTGTCGCGCGCGTCCCGCCGCGACGGGTCGCGCCGCGGGCCGCCGTCCGCCGCCCGAGCCGGCCGGCCGCGGCCGAGGCACGCCGAGACGAGGTTCCGCCGGCGCGGACGCCGGCCGCGTCACCGCCGCAGGTGCCCGTGGCGTCGCCCGTCGCGCCACCCGCGGCGCCGCCCGTCGCGCCGCCGGCACCGTCCCCGAGCGCCGGGGCGCCGGATCAGAAGCGCTACATCGTGTCGCCGACCCCCCAGACCCCCGCACCGGTGCTGCCGGAGCCGGGCGGCCAGCGCTACATCACCGAGGGGAGCGGCAGCGGGATCGCACCGAAGCCGGCGCCGGGGCAGGCCCCCGGTGAGACCTTCTTCCGCGACCTGCCGCCGGAGGCCTATCGGCCGCCGAACTGAGTTCAGGTCCGGGCGCCCGCCTCGGATCTGAGCCGTCAGAGCACGAAACGCCCGAGCTCGTTCGCCGGGAAGGTTCGGAAGCGCCGGTATCCGCCCTGTACGGCCTGGGCGAGGGACGCGACGCCCGCGAGATCGCCCGCCTCGGCCCTGCGGGAATCCGCTTCGGTCAGGACGAGGCCCACCGTGATCGAGACCGCGCTGATCGAGACCGGCACGGCGAGAACGTGTCGGCCGGTCAGCCCGTCGGAGGCGACCACGTCGACCGCGTAGAGGCTGAACAGGTAGGCGCGCTCCGCGATCAGCGTCCGCGCCTCCGCCAGGACGTAGCGCGGCTCCTCCCCCGACAGCCGGCGATATCGGGAGATGTCCGGTGCCATCGCTCCCCCGAGCGGCGAGCCTTGGCGGATTCAGGCGGCGATCAGGCGGCGATCCGCTCCGGCTTATCCTCGCTCGCGGCCGGCTCCGGCCCGGCGGGGTCCCGGCTGGCGCGGAAATGATCGAGGATGCTGTCGCCCAGTCCGTCGAGCACGAGGTCGGTCGCGGCCTGGACCTCCGGGTCGACCTCCTCGGGCCGGTACCAGGCCAGGATCTGCTCGGGCAGCGCGTCGAGGATCGCGCCCACCGGGTTGACCGGCTCGGCCTCGGCAGGCCCGTCCGCGGCGTCGGCGATCGCCACGACGACCGGGGTCGCCGTATCGGTCTCCTCCGCGAAGGCGGTCCGGCGCTGGCTCTCCAGGGCGGCGCGCCACGCGGCGTCGGCGGCCTCGGCCTCACGGCGGGCGGTCTCGCGCGCCAGCGCCTGGGCGGCGATGGCGCGGGCCACCTCGCGCGCCTCGTCGCGGGCCGCCTCGGCCTCGTAGCGGTTGAGCAGCGTGATGACCGGGTGCATCTCCGGATCCGACAGGTCGCCGCAGGCTCCGATGGCGGATTCGATGAGGCGCCGCGACAGGCCGGTGCCCCGGACCGGGGCCGCCGCGCGGGCGAGTTCCTGCCAGGCGGCGAGCGCCGCCCGCATCGCCGGCAGGAGCGCTTCGGGCAGCCCGGCGCGGTCGTGCAGGTCCGCGAACAGGCGCGGGTCGCGCATGGCCCGGGCGACCCCGGCATGATCCTGCCCCGACAGGTCGGCCAGGGCGGCGAGCGCGAAGTCCGTCCGGCCCGAGAGCACGGCGCGCAGGATCAGGCCCGCGGTCAGCTGCCGGCTTGCGCGCAGATGGGTCACCAGCCGCGTCACGGCGGCCGCGCCGAAGCCCTCGCAAGCCTCGAGCGCGACGCGCTCGCCGGCCTCGCGGCTCATCCGGTCCAAGCGCTCGGCGCCGAGCCAAGCGCGGTCGGTGACGAAGTCGGCGAGCGCCCGCGCCACCGCGATCCCGAGGGCATGGCGCACCTCCGGCGGCAGGTCGGCGCGGGCGAGGAGCGCCTCGCGCAGGGCGGCCTCGTCGCCGCGGCGCTCGATCATGCGCAGCATCCGGCCCGCGGTGATCTTCGCCGTCGGATTGGCCGCGAGTACGACCAGCGTGTCGGTCTCGCCGATCTCCGCCAGGGCGCCCGCGACCGCGTGCGAGAGGTGGTGCCGGGCGGCGATCACCGCGCGGGTAGCCTCGTCGCCGAGGGCGGCCGCGTCCACGAGGTCGGCGTCGGTGAGGACCGGCGAGCGGGCGAGCACCGGCCGCGCCACCTCGGGAACGTCGGAGGACAGAGCGACGACCAGCGGGCGCGGCGCCCGCGCCGAGGCCGCGCAGGTCTCGGCGAGCGCCCGGCGCACGAGCGGCGACGGGTCGTCGAGGAGCGCGAGCAGCGCGGTCTTGGCCTCCCAGGCCGCGTCGGCGCCCAGGTCGCCGTAGAGGTAGGTCCGGGCCAGCGTCGCGGTCGCTTCGGCCCGGCGCTCGGCCGAGGCGTCCTGCGTCCAGGCCAGAAAGTCGCGGATGATCATCGACCGCTCCGGGGGGCGAACAGGCTGGTCCTGCTGCCGGACATGGACGCTGCGGCCGCGAGGTCCGCGGGTCGGCGGGGCGGCAGCGGCGGATTGAGGAGGGCGGCGCCCGGCGGCGTCGCCGCCGGTCCGGCCGCTGCGCCCGTGACGGCACCCGTGACGGCACCCGTGATAGCACCCGTGACGGCGGGCTCCGCGACGGCGACGCGCGGTGGCGGCTCGGCGTCGGAGCGCGGGAAATAGGTCGGCGCCGCGTGCTGCACCGGCGCGGCGCTGTTGCGCGCCTGCCAGAGACGGGCCGCGGCGTCGGAGGCC
This sequence comes from Methylobacterium sp. D53M, assembly GCF_053345625.1. Lineage (NCBI taxonomy): Bacteria > Pseudomonadati > Pseudomonadota > Alphaproteobacteria > Hyphomicrobiales > Methylobacteriaceae > Methylobacterium > Methylobacterium sp. D53M. The sequence goes on along the minus strand of NZ_JBKFAL010000001.1, from coordinate 423,114 downwards.
GCGCCGCGCTGGTCCGTCTGGAACAGGCTGCGCAGGTCCGAGGTCCCGCCGAACGCGGTCGCCGCGCTGGCGTAGGCCGAGACGGCCTGCGGCGCCGCGGCGCCGTCCTGGCGCAGGCCGGTGAGGTCGGTGGCCGCGGCGCCCTGGGCCGCCGCCGAGAGGCTGGCATAGAGTTCGGCAGCACTCCGCGGCCGGCCGGCGCGGTCGTAGAACAGCGCCCGGTTGGCACCGGCCGCCTCCGGCAGGTCGAGGGCGGCGGCGCGCTCGGGGAAGGCGCGGGCGGTCGAGATCAGGGCGGCCGCGCCCTTCGCGCCCAGCACGTGGGCCGCGTAGAGATCGCCCGCGGTCGGCTCGCGACCGAGGGCGCCCGTGAGGGCGTCGGCGTTCTGCTGGGTCAGCGCGCCGGCCAGCGTCGCGGAGATCTTGGGATCGCGGCGCAGGTCGAGGATCGCCTGCCGCTGGCTGGCGTCGGGAACCGTGTAGGTGCCGTCCGACTGCCGGGTGATCGCGTCGGCCTGCGCCTGCAGGCCGAGCCGCGGCCCGGCATTCTTCATCACGCCGAGCCAGGTCTGCTCGATGAACTGGAACAGGCCGGTGGCCGAGGAGGTGCCGGCCTTGGCGGCGGGATCGAGGGCGGATTCGCGCCGCGCCGTCGCCAGGAGATAGTCGAAGCCGACGCCGCTCGCCGTCGCTCCGTCGCGGATGGCCTGGACCACCGGCCCGGAGGCGGGCGTGCCCGGCAGCGCCCGCGCCTGGGGCGGCGGGTTCTCCGGTGGGCTCGACGGCGTGGTGAACAGGAACATCCGGGCGGGCACGGTGCTGGAGACCGCCCGAACCTGCGCCCGCTATGGTAAACAAGTCCTCAATCGGCCGCGCGCGACCGGTTCCTGTTTCAGGACCCGGTGAACTCCCCCGCGCCCTTCGGCCGGCGCATCTGGAAGCGCGTGTCGGCGGTAGCGTGGAAGTAGTCGAAGTACCCGCCGCGCATGATCGGGTGCATCGCCGCCGTATCGACCATTCCGTCCGCGACGTACCGCTCGTCGACGTAGATCGATACCACCTGCCCGATCACCAGGAAGTTCTCCGCCTCCCCGCCCGAGAGGGGCACCAGCGGCACGGTCTGGAGCCACCGGCACTCCAGGGCCGCCGGCGAGGCGGCCACGCGCGGCGGCCGCACCTTCTGCGAGGGCGCGGTCTCCAGGTTGGCGAAGGCGAACTCGCTCGTTCCGCGCGGGAGCGGCGCCGAGGAATCGTTCATCCCGTCGCGCAGGTCCCAGGTGGCGAGACTGCAGACGAACTCCCGGCCCTCCTCGGCGAAGGTCATCGCGTCCTTCCGGCCCGAGGAGGAGAACGCGACCATGTTGTCGGCCACGGCGTTGAAGAACGAGTAGGGCGCGAGGTTGAGCGCGCCCGCGCGGTTCATGGCGCTGATCCAGCCGATCGGTCGCGGCGCGACGATGGCCTTCAGCGGGTTGTGCGGGAGGGCGCGCGACTCGCGCGGCAGGTCGAGGTCGTAGTGCACGGCCGGTCCCTTCACAGGTAGGTGACGATCTCGTCGAGGGCCGGCCGCGGCCGGTCGGAGGGCACCTCGCGCGCCCGGCCGATATGGACGAAGCCGGCGAGCTTCTCGGTGGGCGCGAGGCCGAGGGCGTCGAGCACGCGGCGGTCGTAGGCGAACCACTCGGTCAGCCACGACGTGGCGAAGCCGGCGGCGTTCGCGGCGATCACGAGATTCATGGTGGCGGCACCGGCGGAGAGCACCTGCTCCCAGTCCGGGATCTTCACGTGCGGACCCGCCCGCGAGACCACCGCGACGACGACCGGCGCGTGGGTCAGGCGGGCGCGTTCCTGCGCGAGCCGCTCGGGCGTCGCGTCGGGATTGTCGGCCGCGAAGGTCGCCGCGATGACCTCGCCCACCTTCGCCCGGGCCTCGCCGGCGATGACGATGAAGCGCCAGGGCGCGAGCTTGCCGTGGTCGGGCACCCGCGAGGCGGCCGTCAGGATGGTGTCCAGCTGCGCCCTGTCGGGCCCGGGCTCGTCCAGCAGCGCCGGCGGCACCGAGCGTCGGGTCTTCAGGAGATCGAGGGTGGCGGTCATGCGCTCCGTCCCGGTATCGCGTCCCGACCGGGATGTGGCATGCGCGGGCCGCCGGTGGAAGAGCGGCCTTGCCGCCGCCACGGTCGGGAGTCAGAGGCAGGCCTGGACGATCCGGTGTCGCGACCGGCGAGACGAGCAGAGAAGGGCCGACCGATGCGCATGAGGCTTGCAGCGACCGCGCTGGCGATGCTCGCCGCCGGCCCGCCGGCCGCGCTCGCGCAGCAGGACCCGTTCCAGAACCGGCTCGGCGGCGCCCTGCCCTCGCCGTCGATCACGACCCCGAACCTGCCGCCGTCCCTGCCCCCGGCCGAGCCGGACGCGCAGCTGTCCCTGTCGGCGCTCCTGTCGGGACCGGGCACGGCCCTGCGCCAGGGGCTCGCGTGGCGGATCTACGAGGATCGCGGCGACGGCACGCGGCCGTCGATCGTCGCCCGCTCGACCGAGGCCGAGCCGCATTTCACCCTCGCGCCGGGCGCCTACGTGGCGACCGTGACGTACGGCTTCGCCAGCGCCTCGAAGCGGATCGTGATGGGCGGGCAGCCGACGACCGACACGCTGCGGGTGGCCGCCGGCGCCCTGAAGCTCGCGGGCGCCGTGGGCGATCAGAAGATCCCGCCCGGTCAGGTGATGTTCTCGGTCTTCGTCCCGGTGGGGACCAATTCCGAGGGCCGGCTGGTGCGCGCCGGCATCAAGACCGGCGAGCTGCTGCGCCTGCCGGAGGGCACGTACCACGTCGTCTCGACCTACGGAGAATCGAACGCGATCCAGCGCGCGGACCTGCGCGTCGAGAACGGCAAGGTCACGGAGGCGACACTCAACCACCGCGCCGCGACGGTGACCCTGAAGCTCGTCGCCGCCCCCGGCGCCGAGGCCTTCGCGGGCACCGCCTTCTCGGTCCTCACCCCCGGCGGCGACACGATCCGCGAGGCGATCGGCGCCTTCCCGCAGGTCACCCTGGCGGAGGGCGACTACGTGCTGATCGCCCGCCACGACGGGCAGGTCTACACCCGGGAGTTCAAGGTCGAGAGCGGGCTCGACCGCGACATCGAGGTCGTGGCGAAGTCCGGCTGACGCTCCCGGGCCGACGGCTCCGCGCCGTTCTCAGGCGAAGCGCCGCGCCAGCGCCACGCAGGCGGCGACGGCCAGCGCGGCGGCGATCATCGCCGGCTCGATCCGCTCGCCGAGGACCAGCGCGGCCACGCCGAGGCCCAGGAACGGCTGCAGCAGCTGCAGCTGGCCGACCGACGCGATGCCGCCGCGCGCCAGGGCGCGGTACCAGAACACGAAGCCGATGAGCATGCTGAACAGCGCGACGTAGCCGAGGCCCGCCCAGGCCGGCAGCGGGATCGCCGCCAGCTCGGCCGGCCGGAGCAGCAGCGCGAGGGGCAGGCTCACGGGCAGCGACAGGACGGTGGCCCAGGCGATCACCTGCCAGCCGCCCAACCGGCGGGCCAGGACGCCGCCCTCGGCGTAGCCGAGCCCGCAGAGCAGGATCGCGGCCAGCATGAAGGCGTCGCCGGGACCCGGCGGACCGTCGAGCCCCCGCGCGGCGAAGCCGACTGTGACCAGCGCGCCGGTGATCGAGAGCAGCCAGAAGACCGGTGACGGTCGCTCGCCGGAGCGCAGCGCGCCGAACAGGGCGGTGGCGAGGGGCAGCAGGCCGACGAAGACGGTGCCGTGCGCGGCGCCGACCGTGCGCAGGGCCAGCGCGGTGAGGAGCGGGAAGCCGACCACGACGCCCGCGGCCACGATGGCGAGCGCCAGGAGATCGGTCCGGCGCGGACGTGCCTGCCGGAGCGCCAGCAGGGTGGCCGCGCCGGCGAGGCCGGCGAGCGCCGCCCGGGCCGCGCTGAGGAACAGGGCGTCCATGCCGGTCAGCGCGAGGCGCGTCGCGACCAGCGACGCGCTGAAGATCGCGACGCCGATGAGGCCGTCCACCCAGGCGCCGGTCGCCGGTCCGCGCGTCGTCTCGATCACTCCCCCCGCCACGGATGTCCCCTCCCGATACGTGCGGCTCCCGGCATGCCGTGCCGGGGCGCGGTCGGCCAGGAACGGTCGGGGCGCCGCCGGGCAATCTGTCCCGGTCGATCTTCGATACAGTTGGCCACCCCGTTCACCGCGCCGGAGCCTCGTGAGGGGCCTCGCCGCGCGGGTCGCGCGCCGGCCGAAGGTTCCATGTTCCGCGCATTAACATTTCCGTGCAGTCGCGGAACGATGCGCCCGAGGCGGCCATTTCAGACCACCCATACCGGGCCACTGGAGTACACCATGCGCCGCCTCGTCATCGCCGCCTTCGCCGCCGCCGCCCTCGCCGGGCCCGCGCTCGCCGCCAACGAGGCGCCGCAGACGGTCGCGCCCAAATTCGAGACCGTGCCGCAGGACGCGGTGCTCAGCTACAACCTCATCGGTCTCAACGTGACCGACGCGCAGAACAACACGGTCGGCGAGATCAAGGACCTCGTGATCGATCACGGGAAGCTGGCCGGCTACATCGTCTCGGTGGGCGGCTTCCTCGGCCTGGGCGAGCGCTACGTCGCGGTCTCGCCGAGCTCGATCGCGCTCGGCTACGACGCCGACGCGAAGAAGTGGAAGGCCATCATCGGCGCCAGCAAGGACCAGCTGAAGGCGGCGCCGGAGTTCAAGTACGAGGGCAAGTTCAAGCGCTGAGGCGCACCGCCGCGGCCGGGCCCAGCGCCCGGCCGATCCGGCGCCCCGCACTCAGACGGAGGCGTCGAGGGCCTGTCGCGCCAGGCGGGCGACGAGCGCCTCCCGCTTGGCTTGGCGCAGCACGATCCGCGCCGCGGCCCGCGCGTTGGACGCGCGCAGCTCGGCCCGCGGGCCGCCGTCGCGCAGGGCGCGCCACGCCAGCGCGCGGAACCAGCGGACGTTGGCCAGCGCCGCCGCCCTGCGGCTCAGCGGCCCGCCGACATCCAGCGGCTTCTCGAGTGTTCCGGACGTCATGGTCTCGATCCTGAAGCGCGACTCGCCGCTTGTCCGATTATGGAACAACAGATGGCGATTCCACGGGAGCTGAGCAATAGTGTTGCCAACGTGAACTTTTGAATCGAGCGCGAAGACTGCGCATCCACGAAATGAGGTAGTCCCGCCCCGGGACGGCACCGGGCGACGGGGCACCGCGCGGCGGGCGATCCTGCGGGAACGCCGCGGCGGGGACCCGACTTCCCGCAACGGGAAGCCGGTGCGGCGCCGATCCGGGCCGGTCGATCTGGAGAGCCGGTCGCGTGCCGACGATTTTCGATGCCCATACCTTCGCCCTCACGGCGCATGCGGGTCAGCTCGACAAGGGCGGCGAGCCGTGCATGCGGCACCTGGAACGCGTCGCGAACGCCGCCCAGACCCGGGCCGGTCACGCCCGACTCATCGACGGGCTCGACATCGACCCGATGCGAGTCATGCAGGCGGCGCTCCTGCACGATGTGCTGGAGGACACGCCGCGCACGGCGGCGGACCTCCGCGCCGCCGGCTTCGAGGCCGACATCGTCGAGACGGTGACGCTTCTCACGAAGCCGCGGAGTCGGATCGCGTATTCCGAGCGGATCACCACCCTGATCGCGGCCGGCAACCTCGCCGCGCTGCTGATCAAGATGTCCGATACCGAGGACAACCTCTGTCCGACCCGGATCCCGCCCAACGCCGCGTTCCTGCGCGAGCGCTACGCGACGGCGTTCGAGCGCCTGAAGGCGGCGGCGGCGACGCGCGGGTACACGGGCCGCTGAGCACCAACCCAGGCGGGGAACATTCGCGCGAGCGTCCGGTAGATCCTGCAACGCCCGGGCTGACCGCTGAGGTTCCGGACCCGGGGATGTGAGTGCCGGAGAAGCGCCGATGACACCGTCGACCCGTTCGCCCGCCGCGATCAGCGACGAGGGGCGCCACGCCCGTGACCGCGGCGATCCGATCACCGCCAACCCCTATCCGGCGGATTCGGAGTCCTGGGCCACCTGGGATCGCGGCTACCGGATGCCCGACGAGCAGGCGCGCGCCGCGACCCCGGCTGCGGTCCGGGAGGACGCGCCACCGGAAGCATCGTGATCCGGGACCCGTGCCGGCCGGTCGGCGACGCGGTCGGAACAGCGGCCGTGGCATGGGGTTGCCCGCACGACCGGTCACGGCTCCGCGAGCGCGATGGCCGGACCGAGAGGGAGATCCGCCATGAAGGTCACGAGTCTCGCCATCGCCGCCCTCCTCGCGGCCGCGATCCCCGCCACGGCCGCCGAGAATGCCGGCAGCGCGACCAGCCGGTCGGGCACGTCCAACAGCACCGGCCCGAGCGACGCGGGGTCCGGCTCGACACCCGGCGCCGCCGGCAGCGGCCCGTCGACCGGCTCGATGAGCCGCTCCGGCACGACGAACAGCACCGGCCCGAACGATGCCGGATCCGGCTCCAAGCCGCCGGCCGGCGGCCGCTGACGGGACCGCGTCGCGCAGCGAGCGGCGCGGAGATCCTGTTTGGCGATATCGCCAAACAGGATCTCCGCGCCCTCACACGCTACAGGGAGGATCCGTGCCGGCACGCACCCGCATCGCACTCGCCGCTCTTCTGCTGCTCGGCCTCGCCGCCTGCGACGACAAGCAGGCGCAGAACAACACGCCGACGAAACCCGACTCCACCAAGATGGAGCCGCAGACCGACCAATCGGCGCCGAACACGCAGAAGCGCTAGAGCCGTTCCCGAACGGGGCAGGTGCGGACGGGGACGCTCGCCGAGCCGCCGCTGTTCGTGGCGCTGGTCCGTTCCCTCTGTGGCGGAGGCCACACGTCTCTGCGGTCCGACCGGGGAACCCGATCATCCGGACCGTCGCGACACCTCCGGGGTCGGCACCGGTGACGGCCGAGCATCCCGGGCGGTCAAGTCCGGATCGGCGAGGGACTTGTCTCGGATTGGCCGGTGGTTGCGCCGGTCGGCGGATCGCCGGACGGGTCGGCGATCAGCGGTACGGCGGCGCCGAAGCCGAGAGCGGCCTCGACGAGGATATCGTCGAGCGCGTCCGCGACCCACACGGCGCCGTCGAGGACGGATGTCAGGATTCGAGTCATCGGCACCTCCCTCCCGCATCCCGGGTCGCCGCCGCCGGACGGCGGCGACCCGGGATGCGGTCTTCAACCGGTTCGCACCCGCCGTCTCAGACGAAGTGCATCGGGAGGGCGCGATCCAGGATCTCGACGTAGGTCCCGGCGAGAACCGCGACGGTGGCGGCGGCGACGGCCGTGGCGAGGGCGAAGCGGGCAACGAGGGTCATCGAAGTCTCCATCAGGTCCGCGACTGTGTTCGCGGTGTGACCCTGATGTAAGCTCAAGCTTTCCCCGCCGAGGTGCTGCGGCACACCCCGGCAGTGAACTGGACCGCGAGGCCTATATCGCCGGGCTCCTCAGTCGGCGCTTCAGGCGGCGCGCACGGTCGCGAGGAACCGTCCGACCTCGGCGGACAGGTGCTCGGACTGGCGCGACAGCTCCGAGGCCGCGCCGAGAACCTGGCTCGCCGCCGCGCCGGTCTCCTCCGCGGCGCCGGCCACGCCGGCGATGTTGCTGGTCACCTCGCCGGTGCCCTGCGCGGCCTGGGTGACGTTGCGGACGATCTCCTGCGTCGCCGCGCCCTGCTCCTCGACGGCGGCCGCGATCGAGGTGGCGACGCTGTTGATCTCGCGGATGCGCCCGGTGATCGTCCCGATGGCGGAGACCGCCTGACCGGTCACGCCCTGGATCCGGCCGATCTGACTGGAGATCTCCCCGGTCGCGCGGGCGGTCTGTTCCGCCAGCGCCTTCACCTCGGAGGCGACGACCGCGAAGCCGCGGCCCGCCGCGCCCGCGCGGGCGGCCTCGATCGTGGCGTTCAGCGCCAGGAGGTTGGTCTGACCGGCGATCGAGGAGATCAGGCCCACCACGTCGCCGATCTTGGCGACGGCGCCGCTGAGTTCCTGGACGAGGGCGCCGGTCTCGTCCGCCTCGCCGGCGGCGGAGCGGGCCAGCTCGGCCGAACCCTGGACCTGGCGCCCGATCTCCTGGACGGAGGCGCCGAGTTCCTCGGCGGCGGCCGCGACGGTGCTGACGTTCGAGGCAGCCTCCTCGGCGGCGGCCGCGACCGCCCCCGACTGCGCCGAGGTCTGGCCTGCCATGGCCGACATGGAGCCGGCGGTGGCCTGCAGCTCGGTCGCGGAGGCCGAGACCTGCCCGACGATGCCGCCGACCGCCGCCTCGAAGCTGTCGGCCATCTGGCGCATGCCGATCCGGCGCTGCTCCTCGGCGGCGAGGCGCGCCTGCGCGGTCTCGGCCTCCAGCGCCTTCATCTGGATAAGGCCCTGCTTGAACACCGCGACGGCCGACGCGATGATGCCGATCTCGGTCTTCTCGCCCTGATGCGGGATCTCGGCCGACAGGTCGCCGGCGATCAGCGCCTGCATCGGCCGCACCACCGCGGCGATGCCGCGGGTGACGCCGAGGACGATGATCACGCCCGACAGAGCGGAGACCGCCACGGCGAGAGCGATCGCGACGAGGCTCACCGTCCAGGTCTCGTTGAAGACGGCGGTGCCCTGGGCCTGCGCGGCATCGGCGCCGGCGTTGTTGATGGCGATCAGCTTCTCGAGAGCCTTGGAGGCGGCGCGGCGCGGGATGAGGCCCTTCGTCTCGTAGAGCTGATAGGCCTCGGTCTTCTTCCCGGCCCGCGACAGATCGACGACGTCGTTGCGCACCGCCTTGAAGGTCTGAGATTCCTGGTTGAACGCGTCGAAAAGCGACCGCTCTTCGGGCGAGCTGAGCAGGCCCTTGTAGACCGCGACCCGGTCGGCCAGCTTCCGGTCGAAGCTGTCCATATCCTTCTCAATGCTGGCGAGCAGCGCCGGATCGGTCGCCTGCGTGTGCCGCAGGAGAAGGCCGCTGCTGCGGGCGGTCAGCGTGTCGATCTCGCCCAGCGCCCGGATGCTCGGCAGCCAGTTCGTATCGATCTCGACCGCCTGCTCGCGCAATTTGCGCGTACTCACGAGCCCGAGCACGCCGAGCCCGATCACGAAAACGGTCAGGACCGAGAAGGCCACGACCAGCTTTGTACGAATGGAGACACTCTGTAGCGACACGGCGGCCTCGACGGAGCCGAATAGAACAATTCGGCGGCTGCACGGCGCACGATTAGCGAAATGTATTTAATATCCGCTAATCAGACCTTCCCCTGACTCGCGAGCTGTCGCTCGCCGTCTCACGGAGGGATGCCGGTTACGCGGCTTGGATCTCCGCGACGGCGCCCGCGCGGACGCGGGGCGGCACCCGACGGGCTCGCCCGCGCTCGAGGCGCCTGCCGGTGTGCCTATCGGGCCGCCGGTTGGGGCATCTTCACGATCCTGCCGTCGGGCAGGATGATGTCGCCCGGGCTCTGTCCGGCCGCGCAGGGACCGATGTAGGTGGCGTCGATCACCATCTGGCGTCGCACGGGCTCCTTGGCGTTCGGCATGCCGGTCAGCGTCGTATCCACCTCCATGTGGATCTTGCTGTTGAAGTCGCCGCTGATCTCGGTCGTGCCCGCGGCCGAGATCGGGCCGAGCTTGCACTCGGTCTCGCCCTTGTAGCCGGTGCTCGTCTTGATGATGGTGCGCTTCGCGCAGTTCTGGCCGCCCCCGAACGCGGCCTGCGCGATCTGATCGGTCTTCTCGTCGATGCATTGACGCGCGGTCGTGTTGCCGTCGGGCGACGTGGTCTTGCTCTCCCACAGGCCGGCCTTGCGTGCCGGCAACGTCTCGGCGGAGGCCACACTGGTCATCGCGGACAGAATCGCCGCAATCCCGATACCGACGGTACGTGCTCGCATGGATGATCCCTGGATCTGACGCGACTCAGGCGCCGCAACGGGGCGTGGCTAACCGATGCGATACAGGCGAACAAGTCGATCCTGGACCAGCGTTCGCTCCGGAACACTGGAGGGGATCGGCACTTCGGCCGCGGATACCCGGCGTGAGCGGTCCGAATGTCGGGATGACTGAGGGGAGGTTTCGCCCGGGTTCGACCGGATGATGATCCGGCTCACACCGCCCGCTTCAGGCCGACCGCACCGGCGCCGAGACGCGCCTCGATCACCTGCACGATGTACTCGGCGTCGCGGCCGACCGCGCCGAAGCGGCCCGAGCCCCAGGTGTTCAGCCAGGGCAGGCCGATGAAGGAGATGCCCGCCTCGGCCGTGACGCCGCGCCTGTGCTTCGGCTGGCCGGCGCCGTTGAACACGGACGCGTCGAGCCACCGGAAATCCGGCGCGAAGCCGATGCACCAGACCACGCTGGCGATGCCGGACCCCTCGAGGGGGAGCGCGGTGACCGGCTCGCCCGGCTCCCAGACCGGCGCGTAGGGCGCCTGGACCGGCGCCGCGATGCCGGCCGCGTCGATATGGGCGTCGATGGCCGCGTTGATGCCGTTGTAGGTCCGGTCGGCCTGGTCGAGCGCGGGCCGGAGGTTGTCGCGGAAGCGGAGGGCGCCCCCGGCGTAGTCCTCGAGGACGCCGTAGAGCGCCATGCCCTCCAGGGCGAAGCGGCGCAGGTCGACGTCCCGGCCGCCGTCGCGGCCGGTCACGTAGTGGTTGGTGTTGTCCCGGACGCCGTCGCGCAGCGGGTGATCGTCGACGGTCTTCTCGTAGTAGCCCATGTCGGCGAGCCACGCGACGACGTCGCGGCCGCGGTAGAAGCGGGCGCAGCGGGGTGCGTCGCCCACGGCGAGATGTACCTGCCGTCCGGCGAGATGCAGGTCCTCGGCGATCTGCGCGCCGGACTGCCCCGAGCCGACGACCAGGACCGCGCCGTCGGGCAGCTGCGCCGGGTTCCGGTACTGATTCGAGTGGATCTGGGTGATCGCGGGCGGCAGCTTCTCGGCCATGCGCGGGACGATCGGCGTGTGGTAGCCGCCGGAGGCCACCACGATCTCGTCGGCGGTGTAGTCGCCCTCCGAGGTCCGGACCGCGAACACGCCGTCGTCGCGCCGCGCCACGCGCGTGACCGCCACGCCCTCGCGGAGCGGCGGCCGCACCTTGGCGACGAAGGCCTTCAGGTAGGCGACGATCTCGTCCTTCCTCATGAACCCGTCCGGGTCCGGCCCGTCGTAGGGGTGGCCCGGCAGGTCGCACTGCCAGTTCGGGGTGACGAGGCAGAACGTGTCCCAGCGCTGCGTTGCCCAGGTGTGCGCGGCCGTGTGCTTCTCGAAGACGAGGTGCGCGATGCCGCGCTGCTTCAGGTGGTAGCTGACCGAGAGGCCGGCCTGGCCGCCGCCGACGACGGCGACGGGGACGTGACGGGTCGTTGTCGTCATGGCTGCAACTCCGTGAAGGCTGACGCGCCGCGGGCGCAGGCGGCGTAGGCGTCGCGGTGGCGCGTCGCGCAGGCGCGCCAGGAATGGGCGGCCGCGCGCTCCAGCCCCGTCGCCCGCAGGCGGGCGCGGGTCCGCGGTTCCAGCGCTGCCGCCATGGCGGCTGCGATGCTGTCGGGGTCGGCGGGATCGACGAACAGCGCGTCGGCCGGCGTCAGGTACTCGGTGAAGGGCGGTCGGTCGGAGACGATTGCCGGCGTTCCGCAGGCCATGGCCTCCAGAACGCAGAGGCCGAACCCCTCGGTCCAGGACGGGAAGGCCAGCAGGTCCGCGGCCCGGTAGAGCGCCGGCATGTCGGCCTGCGCGACGGGCCCCGTCACGATGACGGCCGCGCCGCGGCCCTCGTCCAGACCCGCGGCGACGAGGGCCGCGCGGCAGCGTTCGCGGTAGCCGGCGTGGTCGAGGAGCGAGGCTCCGCCCGCGACGACGAGCTGGGCGTGCGGGTGGCGCGTCCGCAGGCGCGCGAACCCCGCGATGATGCCGAGGCTGTTCTTGCGCTCCTCGAGGCCGCCGACGCTGAGGACGATCGGCCCCGCGCCGAGCCCCCAGCGCGCCCGCAGAGCCGCGTCGCCCTCCGCGGCCGCGGGGCGATAGACCGACAGGTCGACCCCGTTGCCGACGATCCCGGCCTCGGCGCCGATCGCGTCCCGGATCCAGTCGGCCCACAGGCGGCTGACGCAGAGCAGCCGGCCGGCCTCGCGGATCGCGCGGTCCTGCCAGCCCGCGAGCACGGGGTCGGCGAAGCTGTCGACGTGGTGGACGGTCCGGACGAAGCCCGGGATCAGGCGCCGGTGCTTCAGGGTCGCGAGGGCGTTGCCGCCGATGCCGTCATGGGCGTGGAACACGTCGAAGTCGCGGGCCGCCGGGCTCGCGAAGTGGCGCAGGTAGTCGTGGATGCGGGCCCGCACGAGGTCGACCGTCCCGCCCGCGACCGGCTCGGCGGCGACCGCCACGGTCGCGCAGGACGCGTCCCGGAAGAACCCGCGGCCGGACGGGTCGGGCGCGTGGACCACCGCCGCGTGACCGAGTTCGCACAGCGCCTCGGCGAGGGCGAGGCAGTGGGCGACCCCGCCCCGCGGGTTGGTGGAGTGGGTCAGGAGGGCGACGCGCAGCGCCTTCACGGCGTCGCCCCCGGGCCGTCCCTGCCGCAGCCGATCAGCGGGCCGGCGGCGAAGTCCCACACGACGGCCTCGGTGCCCGAGGCGTCCCGCACCCGGACGGCCCGGCCGGCGTCGAGGCCCCCGATCCGGGCCGCCGCGATGCCGCGCTCGGCGAAGCGCGCGGTGACGGCCGCCGTGCGGTCGGGGCGGACGCTCACGAGGTAGCCGAAGCTCGGGAACGCCGTCAGCCAGCGCGCGAGCGGGACGTGGTCGGGCCGCGGGATCGCGTCGAGGTCGATGACGCCGCCGACGGCGGAGCATTCGAGCAGCATCAGCGCCGTGCCGACGATGCCCGCCATGCTGATGTCCTTGGCGGCGCCGGCCAGGCCGTCCTCGGCGAGGCCCGGCAGCAGGGCGAGGTCGCCGCGCAGCCGCGCGCCCGGCGCGCCGGTGGAGGCGTCCCAGTAGGGGTGCGGGTCGCGGAAGCGCCCGCGCAGGTCGATGGCGGCGACGAGGTCGTCGCCGGGCGCGGCGTCGAAGCTCGTCAGCAGGCGCGGTCCCGCCCGGCCGAGCACCGCGACCGCGAGGTTGCCGGCGGCCGCGCGGGTGTTGGTGTGGCCGCCGACCACCGGGACGCCGTAGAGCGCGGCGGCGTCGGACAGGCCGGCCAGGATCGGGTCGGCGGCCCCGGCCTCCCGAGCCCAGAGGGCATCGACGACGGCGAGCGGGCGCCCGCCCATGGCGGCGACGTCGCTCAGGTTGACCATGATCCCGCAATAGCCCGCGAAGTACGGATCGTCGGCCACGAAGCTGTCGAGGAAGCCCTCGATGGCCAGCAGCAGGTGCCCGTCGCCGTCAGGGATCGCCGCGCAATCGTCACCGACCGGCACGGCCGCGTGCCGGCTCCCGAGCCGGAGCCGCCGCACCACGGCGTCAATGTCGCGCTTGTGGCCGACCCCGCGGGCCTCGCGGATCTGGCGGGCCAGCGCCCGGACGTCGATCCCGGCGGTCACGCGGCCCTGCGGAAGGTGAGGAGGCCGTGCTCGGGATCGTGCATCGGGGGGTAGGCCGCGAGGTCCGCCTCCATCAGGCGGTGGGGCCGCCCGTGCAGGTCCAGCGCGTCGAGGCTCTCCCAGTGCAGGGCCTCGAACAGCGCGACGTTGCCCTCTTGGACATGCGCGAGGAAGCGGGTGCAGCCCCGCGCGTGGGCCGAGGACACCGCGACCCGGATGAGGCCGGTGCCGAGGGCGGCGGCGCTGCGGTAAGGCTTGGCGACGGCGAGGCGCGAGCCCCACCACGTTCCCGGGCGCGCGCCGTCTTCGTGGATCCGCACGGTGCCGACGACGGCGTCCGCGTCGCCGCCGAGCGTCGAGAGGGCGCAGATCGGGACGGCGTGCGCGTCGATCGCGTCGCGGTCGTCCTCGGCGAAGATCCCCTGCTCCGCGCAGAAGACCTGCCGCCGCAGGGCGGCGCAGGCGCGCCGCTCCGACGGCGCGACCGCGAACTTCACCCGGAAGTGGCTGGGCCGGTACGGCGGAACGGGGTCGAACATCAGGCCGCCTCCCCGGCGCGCTCGTAGGTGGAGAGCGCCGAGCAGGCACCGCACCGGCCGCAGCCGGCCTTGATGTCGGTGGAGCGCAGGTTCGCCCGCCCCAGCATCTCCGCGAGCGGCTTCAGGACGGCGTGCATGAAGTCGGGCCCGGGGGCCGGATGGCTCTCCAGCGGCGTGCCGGAGATCGGCACGAAGGGCACCACGAACGGGTAGACGCCCATCCCGATCAGCCGGTCGGCCATCGCGAGGATCGCTTCCGGCGCGTCGCCGAGGCCGGCGAGGATGTAGGTGGAGACCTGGCCGCGCCCGAAGACCGGGACAGCGGCCGCGAAGGCGTCGTAGTACCGCTCCAGCGGCACGCCCGCCTTGCCGGGCATGATCCGCGCCCGCACCTCGGGCGTGACGGCCTCCAGATGCATGCCCAGCGCGTCGATGCCCGAGGCCTTCATCCGCTCGAACCAGCGGTCGTCGTCGGGCGGCTCGCACTGGGCCTGGATCGGCAGGTCGACGGCCGCCTTCACCGCGAAGGCGCTCTCGCACAGGATCGCGGCGCCGCGGTCGGTGGCGTTCGGCGTGCCGGTGGTCATGACCATGTGCTTCACGCCGTCGAGCAGCACGGCGGCGCGGGCGACCTCGGCGAGCTGCTCGGGTGTCTTGCGGGCCACCGTGCGGCCGGCCGCCAGCGACTGGCCGATCGAGCAGAACTGGCAGGTCTTCGCGCGGCTCTGGTAGCGGATGCAGGTTTGCAGCACCGTGGTGGCCAGCACGTCGCGCCCGTGCAGGACGGCGATTTTCGCGTAGGGCACACCGTCGAAGGTGGAGAGGGCGTAGAAGCGCGGGCGGCCCGGGAAGGTGACGTGGCCGACCACGACGCCCGCGTGCTCGATCACCGCGATCCCGTCCGCGTCCGGCGGGCGCACGAGGAAGGGCGAGTCGAAGGCGGCCTCGGTGTGGACCGGCACCATCACGGTGCGGCCCGCGATGGTCATCGCCTTGTGGTCCGAGGGGCCGGCGCCGCCGCGGCGGCTCGGCGCGCCGGCGCGGCTGTCGGCGAGCCTAACGCCGCAGGATTGCAACGCGTTGATCAGGCGCTCCGTCGGCATCCCGATCGGGGCCGGCGGGGCCGGCGGTGACGTGGGACGGCGCGTCGGAAGCGGGCTGCTGCTCATGGTCGGGGCTCCGGGGGGCGGTCTGCGAACGGGCCGGCCGCTGCACGAAGGCGGCCGGACGGTCGTCGTGGAGCAGGCTGAGGAGCTCCGGCCGCGCGTAGTGGCCGACCGAGTCCATCATCCGCTTGCGCTTGGTCACCAGCGCGAGATCCATGTCGGCGATCAGGATGCCCTCGCCCGGTCCCAGGGGATCGGCGAGGTGCTTGCCCTCGGGCGACACGATGGCGGTGCAGTTCCCGCCGCGGCAGGCGCCGCGCAGGCGCTCGTCCGGGCAGACCTGCGCGACCTGCGCGTCGGTGAGCCAGCCGGTGGCGTTGACCACGAAGCAGGCCGCTTCCAGGGCGTGGTGGCGGATCGTCACCTCCATCTGGTCGGCGAAGATCTGGCCGACGAGAGAGCCCGGGAACTGCGCGGCGTGGATCTCCTCGTGGCGCGCCATCAGGGCGTAGCGGGCGAGCGGGTTGTAGTGCTCCCAGCAGGCGAGCGCCCCAACGCGGCCGACCGCCGTCTCCACCACGGCGAGGCCGGCGCCGTCGCCCTGCCCCCAGATCATGCGCTCGTGGTAGGTCGGTGTGATCTTCCGGCGCTTGAGCTTCAGGGCGCCGTCCGCGTCGAAGATCAGCTGCGCGTTGTAGAGCGATCCGTGATCGCGCTCGTTGACCCCGACCACGATCACGGCCCCGTGGCGCCGTGCGGCCGCGGAGATCGCCTGCGTCACCGGACCCGGCACGGCGACCGCACGCTCGTAGAGGCGCAGGTGCTCGGGCCCCTGGAGCGCGGGCGGGAGAACGAATGAGAAGTAGGGATAGTAGGGCACGAAGGTCTCGGGGAAGACCATGAAGCGCGCGCCCTTGGCGGCGGCCTCGTCGACGGCGTTGAGCACGCGCTCCAGGGTGCCGTCCGGGCGGTCGAGGTCCGGCGCGATCTGGATCGCGGCAGCCCGCACGATCCGGGTCTCTGACATGGGTGGTCCTCCGGCTGAGCCAGCGGCTGCGCGCGTCGCGCGCGGCCGCCGGGGGCGTTGGCGCGGTCGTCAGACGGTCCAGGTGTCGATGATCACCGCGTTGTCGCGCTTGTGCAGGAGGATGCAGTCGAGCACGTCGAGGGGGTTGATCATGCGAATACCCTCGATGAAGGCCGCCTCGCTGTGTCCGTACAGGGCCTGTGTCGAGAAGCGGCAGGCGTAGACCTTGCCGCCCTCGGCCATGAACTTCTCGAGCTGGTTGTTGAAGTTGAGATGGCCCGGGAACGCCTCGTCGCCGAGCCGGGGGAACCCGCGCTGGACCCCGAGGGTGATGCCCGGGCCGTAGAGCAGGATCGAGGTCTCGAAGCCCTTGCGCTGCAGGCGGGTGGCCTGGAGCAGGTTGACGAGGCCGATCGAGCCTTCGAACGCCACGGTGTGGAAGGTGACGAGGGCCTTCTGGCCCGGTTCGGCCTTCACGTCCTCGAAGACCTTCTCCTCGTAGTCGACCAGGACGTCGCCCTTCTTGTGCGGCTCGCGGTTCACGGCAGGCATTGCTCACGCTCCTCGATGGTCTGACCCGCGGCAGGGGGTGCTGCGCACGTTCAGACAGTCGGATGGCAAGCCATGTGCCAGATCGAAGCCGTCAGGAATGCATTCAATAACGCGCCCTGCGATGCATACAATGATGCGATCAATAGAGTGAATTCGATCCGCCCAGGTCTACTCGACGACGCACAATTCATCATCAGGATTTGCGCACGTCGTCGCCAGATGGCGCGCGCTTCGGCGACGAATATTGTACGCATTGCACGCATCGGTCGCGCCGTGATAGGCCGTCACGCGCCCGGTACGGCGCTTGCAAGCCATACAATCGATCATTGATCGGTTTTCAGGTCGCGGGTGCTGGACGGATGAAGGCTGGCGGGCGGGGAGGACGGTCGGTCGACCGGGGCGACGCGGCCGGTATCTGGACGCCGGACCTCAGGCGCTGGGGCAAGCCCCATTACCTGGCCATCGCGGACGCGCTGGCGGACGACATCCGGACCGGCCACCTGCTTCCGGGCACGCGCCTGCCGACCCAGCGCGCGCTCGCCGCCACGCTCGACCTCAACTTCACGACCGTGTCCCGCGGCTACGTCGAGGCTCACAGGCGCGGCCTGATCGAGGGCCGGGTCGGCCGGGGCACCTTCGTGGTCGACCCGGCGGACGCCGCCCGCACCGCTGGGCCGGCCCTTCCCCGGCGGCCGGGACCGGTCGACTTCACCATGAACCTGCCCCCGGAACCCGACCTGCCCGGCCTGCGGGCCCGCATGCGGTCGTCCTTCGCGGAACTCTCGGGCGATCTCGCCGACCTCCTGCGCTACCAGGGCTTCGGCGGGACGGAGGCGGACAAGGAGGCCGCGCTGCGCTGGCTCGCGGGTCGCGGGATCGCGGCGGCGCGCGAGCGCCTGCTGATCTGCCCCGGCGCGCACAGCGCCCTGTCCAGCATCCTGGGACAGGTCGCGCAGGCGGGCGACACGATCTGCGCCGAGCGCATCACCTATCCGGGTATCCGGACCCTCGCGGCGCACCGGGGCCTGCGCCTCGTCGGCCTGCCGATGGACCGCCACGGGCTCGACCCCGACGCCTTCGCGGCCGCCTGCACGCGGGGGGCGCCGAAGGCGCTCTACCTCAATCCCCTGCTGCAGAACCCGACCACCGCGACCCTGTCCCGCGCCCGGCGCGAGGCCGTCATCGCGACGGCCCGCCGCTACGCGGTCACCATCATCGAGGACGACGCCTACGCGCGCATCTGCCCGGCACCGCCGCCGAGCTTCGCCGAACTGGCGCCCGAGATCACCTACTACGTGGCGGGCGTCGCGAAGTGCCTGGGCGCCGGCCTTCGCCTCGCCTTCCTGATCGCCCCGAACGCGCGGGCCGCCCTGCCCCTCGGCGACGCCCTGCGCGCCGCCACCGTGATGGCGTCGCCGATCTCGACCGCGCTGACGACACGCTGGATCACGGACGGGACGGCGGACGCCATCGTGGATTTCGTCCGCGCCGAGTCGGCCGCGCGCCAGAGCCTCGCGGCCGCGCTGCTGCCCGCCGAGGCCTACGTCGCGGACCCGCACGCCTTCCATGTCTGGATCACCCTGCCGGCGGGATGGACGCGCTCGGCCTTCGCCAGCCAGGGCCGCGCGGCCGGTCTCGGGGTGGTCGGCAGCGACCCCTTCTGCGTCGCGGGGACGCCGCCCGAGGCCGTCCGCCTCTGCCTCGGCGGCCCTTCGACCCGGCAGCAGATCGCCCACGGGCTGGAGAGGCTGGCCCACGCCCTGGAGGGCTCGCCGGCGCTGGCTTCGACCTACATCTGACGGAGCCGGCCGCGTCCCTTCGACCGCGGGCGGCAGGTCGGTCGAATCGTGCCGGCGCGTGGCATCCAGCCGCATCGCGTCGCGGTGCGCCGATCCGGCAGCGAAGACCAGAAATCCTATTCTACGTCAGCATATGAACTTCCGTGCAACCTGAGAGCATGACGGCACCGGATCTCGGCGTCGAAATCCGTACCCTCGATTGTATGGTTCACCGGCACTGAGATCGAAGATTGCGTAAAAAATGTACTCCTCTGGTAGTTTTGACCTGTCCCAGACCTTCTCAATCTCGAACTATTGTGCCGTTCAGATTTAAGTCATCGTTCACGATTGTGCGCAATCATTATGCGAGGCCGTCATGCCGTAACAGTAAATCAGCGGCAGATCTCAAGAAGAACCGCGTGTTCGCACTCGGGATCCCGGCAATGACAAGAAGGGATGGGATCATGCTCGGCGCCCTGCGCGGTCGTGAAGGTCTGGCGGCGAAATTCGATGCCCTCGACCGCTCACAGGCCGTCATCGAGTTCGAGCCGGACGGCACCATCATCACGGCCAACGCCAACTTCCTGACGATGATGGGCTACGCCCTGCCCGACATCCGGGGCCAGCGCCACGCCCTGTTCGTGGAGGCGGCGCACCGGGACAGCCCGGCGTATCACGCCTTCTGGGACGCCCTGCGGCAGGGCACCTGCCAAGTGGCCGAGTTCAAGCGGATCGCCCAGGGCGGCCGCCACGTCTGGGTGCAGGCGAGCTACAACCCCGTGCTCGACCGCGCGGGCCGCGTCGTGAAGGTCGTCAAGTTCGCCTCGGACATCACGGCGCAGAAGCTGCTGATGCTCGACTACGCCGGTCAGATCGCGGCGCTGCACCGGTCGCAGGCCGTGATCGCCTTCGATCCGGCCGGCACGATCCTGGACGCCAACGGCAACTTCCTCGAGACGATGGGCTATCGCCTGGAGGAGATCCGGGGCCAGCACCACGGCCTGTTCGTCGACCCGGCCGAGCGGTCGAGTGCCGGCTACCGCGCGTTCTGGGAGGGCCTTGGCCGGGGTGAGTTCGCGGGCGGCGAGTTCCGCCGCATCGCGAAGGGCGGCCGTGACGTCTGGATCCAGGCGACCTACAACCCGATCCTCGACGCCAGCGGTTGCGTCCTGAAGGTGGTCAAGTTCGCCGCCGACATCACCGCGCAGGTCCAGGAGCGCCACCGGCGCGTCGCGGCGCAGCGGGCGATCGGCGCCGACCTCGACGCGATCGGCACGGCGGTCGAGGGTACCGGCCGACGGACCGCGGAGGCCGTCGAACTCGCCGGGCGGGTGTCCGGCGACATCCAGAGCGTGGCCTCGGGCGCCGAGGAACTGTCGGCCTCGGTCGGGGAGATCAGCCAGCAGGTCAGCCACGCGGCGCGGATGGCCGGCGAGGCCGTCGAGCAGGCCCGGCACACCAGCACCATCGTCGAGGGCCTGAGCGGGCAGGCGGCGCAGATCGGCGACGTCGTGACCATGATCCAGGGCATCGCGGCCCAGACCAACCTGCTCGCGCTCAACGCCACGATCGAGGCGGCCCGGGCGGGCCTCGCCGGCAAGGGCTTCGCGGTCGTGGCGTCGGAGGTGAAGGCGCTCGCCGAGCAGACCGCCAGGGCCACGGACCAGATCCGCGACCAGATCACCACGACGCAGGCCACCACGCGCGAGGCCGTGGCGGCGATCGGGTCGATCCAGGGCACGATCCGGGCGCTCGACGAGATCTCGGCGGCGATCGCGGCCGCCGTCGAGGAGCAGTCGGCGGTGACCCAGGAGATCTCCGGCAGCATGCACACGGCCTCCCGCGGGGTCGGGACCATCGCGGGCGGCATGGCGGCGATCGCGCGGGCCAACGAGCAGGTCGACGCGGCCACCCGCCAGGTCCGGGAAGCCGCGCGCGCCGTCGGCTGAGGTCGCCCGCCCCGGTTCCGGGGGCGCACCGCCGCTCGCGGGTCGCCGCGACCGGTTTCAGACGGGCGGAATCGCCAGCCGGGTGCTTTGGCCCGGACAGGCCGCCCATGATAGCGAGGGCGCGGCTCCGATGCCGGCCCGGGTCGGCGGCGCGACGCGCGGGAAACGACCTTGGCGGCGATTTGGCTGACGGCCCTGATCCGGGCGCTGACCTCAGGGACCGTGGTGGTGCTCGCCTCCGTCCTGGCCGAGTGGCTGGGACCGGTCTGGGGCGCGCTCGTCGTCAGCCTGCCGGTCTCCGCGGGGCCGGCCTACGTGTTCATGGCGATGGAGCACGACGCCGCCTTCGTGGCCGGGGCGGCCCTGAACGGCTTCGCGGCGAACGCCGCGACGGGCCTGTTCCTGATCGTCTACGCCCACCGGGCGGCCGGCCGGGACATGACCGCCACCCTCGGGCCGGCGATCCTCGCGTGGCTCGCGGCGGCCCTGCCGGTCTCGGCACTCACGTGGACGCCGACGACGGCCTTCCTGCTGAACGCCCTGGTCTACGGGGCCGGCGCGCTCTCGACCCGGCACGTCGTGCGCGCGACCCTCGTGCGGAGCGCCGTCGTCGCGCGGCCGCGCCCGCTGGACCTGCTGATCCGGGCGAGCGCCGTCGCGCTGTTCGTCGCGGCCCTCCTGGCGCTGAGTACGGCGCTGGGCCCGGCCAGGACCGGGGTCATCGCCGCCTTCCCGGTCACGATGACGAGCGCCTTCGTCATCCTCCATCGCCGCATCGGCGGGGCGGCGATGGCGCGGCTGGCGAGCGTCGCGATCCGCGGGGTGTTCGGCTTCGGCCTGACCCTGCTGACACTCCACCTGATGATCCAGCCCTACGGTGCCGCGCTCGCGCTGACGGTCGCGCTCCTCGTCTCGCTGATCTACTCGGCGGGACTCCTCGTGGTGCAGCCCCGTCCCGGTCGGCAGGAGCCCGGCATCGTCACGCGCTGAGGCAGCGCCGTCCGACAGCCACCTCCCCGCCCCTCGTCCGGGCGCCGCTAACACCGCCGCGACGGCACCGCAGCGCCTCAGACGCCATCGTCCTCCCGCTGCAGGGCCCGCTTGCGCCAGGCCGTGAGCAGGCTGGCGAGCGCGTCGGGATCCAGCCCATAGCTGTCCGGCAGACCCGCGTTGCGCCCGATCAGATGCCGGTTCATCGCCCCGAGGCGCGTCGCGCCGGCGCTCGCGTCGTCGAACGTGACGAGGCGTTGTCCCGAACCGGGCATGGAGACCGGCTCGAACACGCCCACGTCACGCCACCGGACGCGCCGCGCGCGGCCCAGCTGCACGACGGTGAAGCCCGTCTCGTCGAGGTGCAGCGCCGAGCCGCGGATCGCCGTCAGGATGAGGAACGGGACACCTCCGAGGAAGAGCGCGACGCCCGGCCAGAGCAGCAGTTGCATCGCCGTGGAGGGCGCCTCGTGCAGCACCATCCAGAGCGTGACGCCGCCGAAGCCGGCGGCCATCAGAGCCAGGAACAGGAGTTTCCGCACCGAGGCGCGCAGGATCACGGGGCCGGGGAACTGCGCCGCCAGCGACCCCGCCGACCGGCTCTCGGATTCGAGCAGGTCCGGCCGCAGCTGCCACACGGCGACGGCCGCGCACACGCCGAAGAACACCGTCGTCGTGACGCCGCCATCCGCGCCGGTGGCGATCATCCCGAGGCCGGCGGCGACGAAGAGGAGGCTGATGCCGAGCAGCAGGACGGTCCGGCCACGGTCGCCGCGCGCGAGTTTCAACACGAACGCCCGCCCTCCCGCGACGCCGATGGCCGGTGTGGCCACCCGATTCCGAGACGCGACCATACAGGCCGCGCCGCGAGGCGGCGATCACGCGCGCCGCGCCGTGTCGCCGCTCTCGCCCAGCATCGCCAGCACCTGCGCGGCCCCCTCCTCCGGCGCGATGCGGGACGTGTCGAGGAGCGGCACCCGCAGCTCCTCCGCGAGCGTCCGATAGCCGGCGATCCGGGCTTCGGTCATGTGCTCCGACGGGTTCGGGACGCCGCGCGCGACCATGCGGGCGATGGTGGTGGGACGGTCGGCCCAGCACATGACGGTGAACGGGCGCGGCTCCCAGCCCGGACGGAAGGCCGGCGAGAGGAGCTGCGAGGCGGTGAACCAGTGCCGGTCGAACACGACCGGTCCCGGCGGGGCGTTGGCGATCGCCGCCGCCACGGCCGCGTGCGCCAGGTCGTCGGCCAGCACGTGCTGCCCCGTCCGGGCGAGGTGGACCAGGATCGCGCCGACCGGACCGCTGAACGGGTTGAGCACCGTCGCGCCGAGCGCCTCGGCGACGTGCCGCGCGATACTCGACTTGCCGGAGCCGTCGAGCCCGTCGACCGCGAGCGCGATCCGCGAGGCCTGGGCGGCCTTCTGCTGGGCCCGCGTCAGGTTCGAGGGGTAGATGCGGCCCTCGCGCCGGCCGTGCTCGAGGTAGTGCAGCTGCCCCTGCCACGCGTGCTCGAACAGCGCCGCGAGGTCGGCGTGCAGCCGGATATAGCCGAGGGCGTCGAAATCCTCCGGCAGGGGCCCGTCCCGGCTCGCGAGGTCGGCGAGGCGCAGCGCGGTCTCGCGCGGCGGGCCGGACGGGCGCGCCGCATCGGTCCGGCCCGCCCGCAGCGCGATCGCCTCCGCGACGACGGCGAGCAGGCCGTCCGCGTAGGTGTCCCAGTCGAGCGCCCGGATCCGCGCCCGTCCCGCCTCGGCCCGGGACGCGGCGCCGGCAGGATCGGTCGCGATCCTGTCCACGGCCTCCGCGATGGCCGCGCCCAGCGCCGCGTCCGGACCGTCCGGCACCACCAGGGCCGTGACGCCGTCCTCGGCGAAAGCCAGCGTGCCGTGCACGGTCGCGACGAGCGGCGTGCCGCAGGCCATCGCTTCCGCGGCCGGGTTGCACCAGCCGGCATGCGCCTCCGCGCTGCAGAACGCGTCGAGCCCGTGATACCACGCGGGCAGGTCGGACTCGGGCAGCGGCCCGTGCACGACGAGGCGGCCCGACGCCACCAGATCGGCGCGCGCGCCCACCAGCCCCCAGTCCGGCCGTCCGAACCAGTGCAGGGCCCACGCGTCACCGAGCCTGTCGAGCGCCGCGAGCTGCGCGGCGGGGCGCTTGTTGGCGATGCCGCCGAGCCGGCGCCGCGCGCCGCGCGCGGGCGGCGAGACGGGCGGCGCGAACAGCCCGGTATCGACCGCACCGACGAGGCGCCGCCACGGCAGGCCGAGGGCCTGGAGGGCGGCGTCGTCCCAGTGGTCGTTGTTCGCCACGACGAGGTCGGGCGCGAGGGTCCGCGTGACGCGCGCGTAGGCGTCGCGCCGCACCGGCGCGTTGAGGAGGTGCTGGATCCGGGCGCCGAAGTTCGGGGCCCGGAGGTCCGCGAAGCCCTCGATCGTGGCATCCGGGAAGCCGCCGCCGGGCACCATGACGGCGTCCCAGCTCGCGCGCGCGGCGTCCTCGCGGTGCAGGACGGGCAGCCGCGTCTCGAACCCGTCCTCGCCGGTGCCCAGAGTCAGGTACGCGAACGCGTGACCGCGACGCGCGAGCACCCGCCCGACCCGCTCGAACCGGAGCAGGCCGCCCGTCAGCGCCAAGTGGTCACAGGCGACGAGCAGCCGCATCACGGGGTTCCTCTGATGAGACGCAGGAGGCGAAGGGACAGGCGGCTGCCGTCGCCGGCCGAAGCGCGGTGGGCGTCGAGGGTGTCCTGGAGGTGGTCGCGCGCGCGGTGCATCTCGGCCGCGTAGGCGATCACGCGGTCGGTGCGGCGGACGCTCTCGCGCGCGGCGGCCTCGTGCGCGGCGGCGTCGGCGGCGCGCGCGGCGCGCAGGGCCGCGTTCTCCTCGAGCAGCCGCGCGATCTCCGCGGAGGCCTCCGCGAGCGCCGCGCGCGGATCCGCGTCGATCCGGGTCTCTTCGCCGACCGGCAGGCGCGTCGCCGCCGCCCAGTCCAGGCCGCGCTCCGTCACCCAGTCGCTGACGATCGTCTGGAAACGGCTTTCCCGGGCCAGCCGGTCGGCGAGCTGCGCATCGTCCAGAGCCAGCCCGAGCCGCGGCAGCAGGGCGCGCAGGGCGTCCAGAAGGGTCAGCGTGGACGGCCTGCCGGGACGCCAGTCTCGCGCATCGGTCAGCGCGTTGACCAGGCCCCGCACGGCGAGGTGGCCAGCGTCCAGCGGGACCCCGAGCTCCCATTCCAGGTCTATGAACGTGCCGTCGGCGGCCGAGACGAGATTCTTCGGGATGGCGTCGAGGGCCGGTCCCGGGAGGATCGTCTGGGTCTCGAGCGGCGCTCCCGCCGCGAAGCGGCGCGCGACGGCTTGAAGCCATGTTCCGGCCCAGGCGGCGACGGCGTCCGGGCACCAGCCTTCCCGCGCCAGCCGCGCCTCGAGAACTTCAGACCAGAGGGAGCCCGACACGTAGGTCTCCGACGGCAACAGGTTCGTGACGCCTCGAACCGCGGCGGGAAGGTCGGGATACGCGCGCGCGCGTAGCACCGCGATCTGCGACCCGGCCTCCGCGAAGGTCACCAGCCGCTCGAATTCCGGCCGGCGGCGCAAACCCGCGTGGATCGCCAGCCGGTCGTCCGGCGGCAGCGGCTCCGCCGATGCCGCGATCACGAAGGCGGGCGCCAGATCGCCGATGAGCCCCTGCTCCGCCACCGTGGCCCAGGCGCGCCGCGGCGAGAACAGCGCGCCCGCGCGGGCTGCCGGATCCGGCCCGGCCGCGCCGATCGCGAGCAGTCCGGGATCGAACCCGCCCGGCCGCGCGAGGCCCCGCTCGGCGATGAAGCTCACGGGCTCCTCCCGCCCCGGGAACGGGAACCACCATTCCTGATAGGCCAGGCCGCGGGCCTGCAGGGACCGTTTCAGGCCTGCCCGCGTGGGCAGCCGGAGGCCGTCCGACCTGAGGCGTCCCTCGAGGCTCGGGAAGCCGCGCTGCCCCGCTGTCTCGGAGCCCGCAGCGAGTCCGTGGAGCGAGAGGGCGTTGTCGATGACGAGGATCAGCCGCCCGCCGGGCCGCAGCCGTTCCTGGGCCCAGGCGATCGTCGCGTCGAGCGCGTCCCGGCCCCCGTCGTCGCGACACGACAGCAGCCCCGTCAGCACGACGCCATCGAAGAGGGTGGAAGCCGGCAGGTCGGCGCCATCCGCCGTGGTGACGAGGGTGGCGTCGGAAGCCCAGCGCGCGCGGCTCCCCGCGTCGGGCTTCGGGCCCAGCAGCAGGAGCGTGCCGGTCAACCACGGCAGGAAGGGGCGCAACGCCTCGGCGCAGGGCTCGCGCGGCGGGTGCGGCGCGCCTATTGCCACTTCATCCCGTGCCATACTTCCTGATTGCCAACATTAAATTGCCCGAAATTACCCAATCGCCAAGTGGTTGGGGGAAATTAATCGACGAAATGGACATGCGACAGTTGCGTGTCTACTTACAATTGGCATTAACCTGCAATTAAAACTGGCCCGTCTCGCCGAGGTCACGAGGGATGAATTTCGTCAGCGCGATCTCGTTGGCCGGGCCGCACGTCCTGGTCACGAGCACCTTCCCCGATGCGCTCAACAGGAATCCCGGGATCCGGAGCGATCTGGCAGAGGGCTTCGCCGAACTGCTCGGCGCCGAGCGCGTCAGACACACCCCTCTGGAACTGGCGGTCGCGGCGGTTCGGGCGACCCGGCCGGATGTCGTGATCGCGGTCGGAAGTCTCGTGCCTGACCTGGCGGATCTGCGCGCGCTTCGGCGGGCCGCGGACGCCGTGGGTGCCGTCCTGATCTTCTGGCTGACGGACGACCCGTACGAGTTCGACTACGCCTTCAAGGCGGAACTCTACGCCGACATCGTCGTGAGCAACGATTCCTGGGCGGCGCAGCACTACCGGCACCCCGACGTCCACCACCTGCCGCTGGCCGCGGCGCCCGACCGGCATTTCCGGCCGATCGCCCCGGTGGCGGAGCGGGAGACAGTCCTGTTCTTCTGCGGCGTCGCCTACCCGAACCGCGTCGCCCTGATGCGCCGGATCGACGATCTCCTGTGCCGGCACGTCGTGGAGATCCTGGGCGCCGAGTGGCCGGACACGCTCCGATGCGCGGTGAACCGCCGCCTCACGCCGGCGCAGATGGCCGACTACGCCGCGGCGGCGCGGCTGACGCTCAACATCGGCCGCGACCTTGACGTGGCCAATCGCCGGCTGTCGCTCCCGCAGGCGACGCCGGGACCGCGCACCTTCGAGGTCGCCCTGTCGGGCTCGGCGCAGCTGTTCTTCGTCACCGGCCTGGAAATCTGCGCGCATTTCGAGCCGGACACGGAGATCCTGCTGGTGGACGGCGCGGCCGATATCGCGCGCGCCATCGAGCGGTCGCTCGACGAGCCCGGCGCGATCGAGGCGATCGCGCGCCGGGCGCAGGCGCGGGCGCTCCGCGAGCACACCTACCGGCATCGCGCGGCGCGCCTGCTCGACCTGAGCCGCCTGACGGTCCCGGCCTGATCACGCCGCCGCTGAGACGGACGAGACCGCGCATGTCCGACCTGTCGATCCTGCTGCTCGACACCGAGCCGCAGACCCACAACCGCTACCTCGTGCTCGCCATCGCGGACGCGCTGCGCCGCCATCCCGCGGTCGGCCGGGTCCATGTCGGCGGGCACGGCGATGCCCTGGCCGCCTTCGTCGAGCAGGGTCTCGACACGCTGATCGCTTTCGGCGGCGCGCGGGCGCACGCGCCCCTGGTCGGTCGGCTCGCGGGGCTCGCCCGGACCAGCGTGCTCTGGACCACGGAGGATCCGTACGAGCGCGAGGCGAACGTGCGCGGGTCGGGGGTCTTCGATCTGGTCTTCACGAACGACCTTGCCACGGTCCCGGCCTACGGAGGCCGGGCGCACCACCTCGCCCTCGGCGCCTCCTCGCTCTTCCACGATCTCCCGGTTCTCGAGGACGACGCGCGCTACCGCTACGATCTCCTCTTCATCGGAACGGCGTGGCCGAACAGGGTCGCGACCCTGAACGCGCTCTCGGCCAAGCTGCCGCGGGACGTGAAGTTCAAGCTGGCGCTGCCGTGGAACGCGCATATCGGTCCGCCGGAGCTGGAGGACGAGGCGCTCGTCACAGACTGGCGCTGCGGCAACCGCGACTTCGCCCTCCTGGCGAACCGCAGTCGCGTCGTGCTCACCCTGCCCAGGATCTTCTCGGCGGCGCGCGCCGATCAGGCGACCGGTTCGACGCCGCCGCCGCGGCTGTTCGAGACGGCGCTGGCCGGCGGCTTCCAGGTCGTGGTGTCGCCCGAGCCGGAGACGGCCGCCTACTACACGCCGGACGCCGAGATCGCGCTCTGCGACGACGAGGCCGGTGCAGTCGAGGCGATCCTGACGGCCCTGACCGAGCCGGAGGCCCGCATCGCGCGCGCACGCGCCGCGCAGGCGCGGACCCGCGCCGAACACCTCTACGACCATCGCGTGGCGACGATCCTGGATGCGGTGATCGACCGGCGCCGGACGCAGACGCGCCGGCCGCCCCTCGAACCGTCAGCGCCCCGCACGGTCCTGATGCTCACCCACAACCGGATGGGGCATCGTCCCGGCGGCGGGGTCGAGGTCTATCAGGAACTGCTGACCGAGCTCGGCGAGCCGTACCGCGTCCTGTTCCTCTTCTCCGTCTTCGGCGACGGGCGCTGGTCGCTCCGGCTCGAGGGCCCGGGGATCGCGGAGAGCTTCGCCTGCGGTCCCGTCACGCCGCCGCTCTCGACGGACCCGTTCGTGGAGGGGATCTTCCAGAGGCTGCTGTTCGAGCATCAGGTCGACCTCGTCCACATCCATCACCTGATGCACGTCCCGCTGTCGCTGCCGCTGATCGCGCGGGCCTGCGGCATACCCACCGTCTACCACCTGCACGACCATTTCCTGATTTGCGAGCGCTGGCTGCTGCTCGATCACACCGGCCGGTTCTGCGACGTCGTCAATCGCGGGGCGGACCAGTGCGACGCCTGCCTGGTCTCGGGAAACCAGTATCCGCCCGGCTCCAAGGCGCGCCGCGACGGCATGATGACCCTGGTGACCGACGCGATCGACGCCTTCGTCACGAGCACGCCCGCCACGGCGGGGTACCTCCGGCGCTACTTCCCCGGCATCCCCGCCGACCGGATCGTCGAGATCCCGATGGTGGCGCCGAATACCACGCCGGCCGGGGCGCGGCCGGTGTCCAGGCGCAGGCGCGACGGCGATCGGCTGACCGTGGCGATCCTGGGCAATCTCGCGGCCCACAAGGGCGGCCAGCAGGCGATCAACCTGATCCGGAGCTGCGAGGCCTATCCCATCCATTTCAAGGTGATCGGCCGCATCGACGACCCGTACCGCGAGGCGGTCGCGGGCTTCGGACCGGATCAGGTCACCGTGACGGGCCCCTACGAGCAGCACGCGATCGGCGGCCTGCTGGCCGGCTGCGATGTCTCGCTGCACCTCTCGACCTGGCCCGAGACGTTCGTCATCGCGCTGACGGAGGCGTGGCAGGCGGGCCTGGTTCCGGTCGTCGCCGATATCGGGGCCCTGGCCGAGCGCGTCGAGGACGGGATCGACGGGTTCAAGGTCCCGCCGGACGATGCCGGCGCCGTCCGCGCGCGCCTCATCGCGCTGCACTACGATCGCGCCCGCCTCGCCCGGATGCAGGCCTCCGTTGGCCGGAAATCCTTCCCCGACACCGACGGTCACCTCGGGTCGGTCCGCGCCCTCTACGAGCGCCTGATCGGGACGCGGCCGCTGCGCCACGGACGGGTTCCCAGCCACCTGCGGCACGGTTTCGACCTGCGGCTCGAGACCCTGGGATACCGGACGAACGCCGCCTCCTGGACCAGCGCGGCGATCGCGTGGGACGAGGCGGCCCGCGCGCCGGAGGCGTCGCCCGCCGTGATGGCGGCGGCGCGCGCGCGCCCGGTTCCGGAGCTGCCCGACGCGTTCCGGCGTCTGACGCTGAGGCCGGTCCGGCGCAGCGAGTGCGGCTGGAGCCTCGACGTGCTGCGCACGGACGAGCGCCTGAACCGGAGCCTGGATCTCTCGTCGGTCGTCGCACGGGCCTCCGTGTTCCTGCGCGGCTGGCTGCACGTCTCGGGGCCGGCGCCGAAGGCGATCTACCTGCGGCTGACGGGTCGCACCGGGACATCGTGGGTCGCCCTGCAGAGCGATCTCCGTCCGGACGTGGCCAAGTGGTACGGTGAACCCGCCGCCGCGACGTCCGGCTTCACCGGCCAGATCGACGTCGCGGGGATGTCCTTCGGACGCTACGCGCTCGCGATCGTCCAGATCGCCGACGGTAGCCTGCGCATCCTCGAAGACGTCGCTTCGATCTTCATCGCCCCCGACACCGAGCCGCCGGCGCGCTTCGTTCCGGAGCCGCGCCATCTCGTCAGCGGCCCGCCGCACGTCCCGGATCTACACCACAGCCTGCCGGATGCCGGCGACGCGCTCCGCGTGTCGCCGGGGCAGCTCTGGGCCGCGGAAGTCGCGTTCCCCGGGACCGCGCCCCGGCTCGGCAAGGACACGCTGGCGGTGTTCCGCGGCACGAACGGTCAGACGTGGCGGGCGCCCGTCCTCAAGGTCGACGAGCGGACGGTGCGCATCACCGCCTCCGTCCCGAACATCGATCCGGGTGCCTACACGGTGTCCCTCGCCGAGCCGCACAACAGGACGTTGCGGACCCTCGCGACGCTGTTCCGCACCCAGGTGGCGCGTTCGGAGTGACGGGAATCACCGGCAAGCCCGGTCTCGATCCCCCGAGCCGACCCCGGACGCGGGCCTACCACGCCTCGACCCGTTCACCGCCGAAGATGCGCGACGTCGGCAGCTCGAAGATGAAGTAGGGATTGAGTTGCGGCGGAGCCCCGGCCTCATCCAGGCGGGACTGCTGCTCGGGCGTCAGGACGACCTCGAGGGCGGCGATGTTCTGCGCCAGCTGCTCCGGGCGGCTCGCCCCGACCAGGACCGAGGCGATGCCGGGGCGCCGCGCGACCCAGGCCAGCGCCACCTGCGCCATCGGTCGGCCGACGTCCGCGGCGACCGCCCGCAGCACGTCCACCACCGCGAAGTTCGCCTCGGTGAACAGCATGCCGCCGAAGGGGTTGTCGCCGTTGAGCCGGCCGTCGCTGCCGCCCTCGGCCGCGTCGCCGGCCCGGTCCGGGAGCGAGCCTGCCGGCCCGGCCTGAGCGAGCTTCTCGCGCCCGTACTTGCCGGTCAGCAGGCCGGCCGCCAGCGGGCTCCAGGGCACCAGCCCGAGCCCGAGGGCGCGGCCCGCGGGCAGCACATCGAGTTCCACGCCCCGGTCGAGCAGCGAGTAGGCGTATTGCAGGCCGATGGGTTCCGGAAGGCCGTGGGCGCGGGCCAAGGTGGCGATCTGCGCGGCGTACCAGGCGGGCGCGTTCGAGAATCCGTAATACAGGATGTCGCCGCGCGCGACGGCATCGGTCAGCGCCCGGAGGACTTCCTCCGGCGGCGTGGTCCGGTCCCAGACATGGGTCCAGTACAGGTCGATCCAGCCGGTCCTGAGACGGCGCAGGGAGCTCTCGAGACCGGAGCGGATGTTCCGCGCGCTGTTGCCTCCGGCGAGCGGCGTGCCCTGCGCGCGCGGGAAGCCCGACTTCGTCGCGACGACCAGACGGTCGCGCAGACCGCGCGCCGCGATCAGGTCGCCGAGCATCGTCTCGCTCGCGCCGCCCGCGTAGACGTCGGCCGTATCGAGGAAGTTGCCGCCCGCTTCGACGTAACGGTCGAAGATGGCCGCCGAGACCGTCGCGTCGCTGCCCCAGCGGGCGGCGCCGAAGGTCATGGTCCCGAGCGCAAGGGGGCTCACGGCCAGACCCGAGCGTCCCAGGGTTCGATAGTGCCTCAGATCCATCGCCGCACCTCACTGTTGAGGGCTTGGACGTAGTCCGGCGTCGGTATCGGGATTAGCCGTGGTATTCCGCATGCGTCTGTGAGCAGAGTTCAGGAATGCGGCGCGGCACCCTCGACGATCTGGCGGCTTTCGCGGCGGTGGCGCGCCATCGCAGCTTCACGCGGGCGGCCGCGGAGATGGGGCTGTCGCCCTCCGCGCTCAGCCACACGATGCGGGCTCTGGAGGCGCGTCACGGCGTGCGCCTGCTGGCCCGCACCACCCGCAGCGTCGCGCTCACTCCGGCCGGCGAGCGGCTGCTGCGGTCGGTCGGCCCCGCGCTCGAGGACGTCGCGCGCGGGCTCGACGCGCTGGCCGAGTGGCGCGGCGCGCCGTCGGGGCGGCTGCGGCTGACGACCTTCGCGTACGCCGCGCGGGCGATCCTCGAGCCCAGACTGCCCGCCTTCCTGATCGATTACCCAGCCGTCTCGGTTGAGGTGATCGTGGACGACCCCCTGACCGACATCGTCGCCGCCGGCTTCGACGCCGGGATCCGCTTCGGCGAGACGGTCGAGCGCGACATGGTGGCGGTCCGGGTCGGACCCGACCTGCGCACGGTGGTCGTCGCGACCCCGGACTACTTCGCCCGTCACCCGCGCCCGGAGAGCCCGGCTGACCTGGAAGCGCATCGCTGCGTGAACTACCGGCTCGTCGGCGGCGGCGGGTTGCTGCCCTGGGAGTTCGCCCGCGACGGCCGCGAGATCCGGGTGCGCGCGGCCGGCCAGCTCGTCGTGAACGATGGCCGGCTCGCGGCCGCCGCGATCCGGGCCGGTGCCGGGCTCGGCTACATGCTGGAAGACGAGGCGGCCGACGACCTGGCCGCGGGCCGTCTCGTCCAGGCGCTGGACGCGTGGTGTCCGTCGTTTCCCGGCTGCCACCTCTACTACCCCGACCGGCAGGTCACGCCCGCCCTGCGCAGCCTGATCGACGCGCTGCGGTGGCGGGAGGCGCCGCCGCCTCCCGGCCCGTGAGACCGTGCCCGCGGGGCCTCCCCGCTCAGGCGCCCCGCCAGTCGCGGGCGACCTCGCCCGCGAAGTCGCGGTAGCTGCGCGGCCTGCGGCCGAGGAGCCTCGCGAAGTCCGCAACCTCGGCCTCGGTCGCGACGGCGCCGTCCTCCTGGTAGCGGCGCATCATCACCCGCAGGTCATAGGCGAGCCAGGCGGGAGCGAAGCTCCGGAGCCGCTGCTCCAGCGCGTCGAGATCGTCGCCTCCGTAGCGGACCGCGCGCCCGAGGGCCTCGGACCAGATCTCCGCCAGGGCGTCGCCCGTCAGGGCGTCCGGGCCGACGACGTCGTAGGTCTCGGCCGGAAGACGGTCGGCCGCACGCTCGCGGCGCAGCAGCGCGTTGGCCGCCGCCTCGGCGATATCGCGCACGTCGACCATCGAGACGCCGGCCTGGCCGAGGGGCACGGCATACAGGCCGGCCCCGAGAAGCGGCTCCTTCTGGGCGAGGTCGTTCTGCATGAAGTAGGAGGGCCGCAGCACCGTGGCGGGCAGGTCGAGGGCCGCGATCATCCGCTCGACGGCGTGCTTGCCGGTGAAGTGCGGGGCATCGACGAAGGCCTCGCTCTTGAAGACCGAGAGATAGACGATGCCGCGCACGCCCGCGTCGCGGGCGAGGCTGAGCGTCGTGATCGCCTGGGTCAGCTCGTCCGGCGCGTTGGCGACGAGCAGGAACAGGGTGTCGACCCCGACCAGCGCCGCGCGCATCGCGTCGATGTCGGCGGGATCACCGCGGACGGCCTCGACGCCCGAGGGGAATCGCGCCTTCTCGGGCGAGCGGGTCAGAGCGCGCACGGCGGCCCCCTCGGCGACGAGATGATCGATGACGGCGGAGCCGATGCGGCCCGTGGAACCGGTGACGAGGATGGTCATGGCGGATCTCCTGGATGCGGGGCGGCCCCGAGCGGGCCGCCGATGACCCGAAGATGTGCCGTTCCTTTTCTGAGCCATAGTCGGCAAGATCGGGACTGGGTGTCCCGGATCTGGAACAGCACATGGACCTCGCGGCGCTCGCCGACTTCAATCTCGTCGCCGGCCACGGCGGCTTCGGCCGCGCCGCCCGGGCGAGCGGGCGGCCGAAGGCGACGCTGTCGCGGCGCGTCGCCGAGCTTGAGGCGAGCCTCGGGACGCGGCTGATCGAGCGGGGCGAGCGCAGCCTCCGCCTGACAGAGGCGGGGGCGCTCCTCCACGCCCGGACGGGGCCGCTGCTCAGCGAGATCGCGGAGGCCGGCGCCGTCGTCGGTGGCGGCCTCGACCGA
Source organism: Methylobacterium sp. D53M (assembly GCF_053345625.1). Taxonomy (NCBI): domain Bacteria; kingdom Pseudomonadati; phylum Pseudomonadota; class Alphaproteobacteria; order Hyphomicrobiales; family Methylobacteriaceae; genus Methylobacterium; species Methylobacterium sp. D53M. The sequence goes on along the minus strand of NZ_JBKFAL010000001.1, from coordinate 389,412 downwards.
CCCCGTGGGCGGCTCCGGGTGAGTGCGCCGCTGCTCCTGTCCGACACGCAGCTCGGCCGCGTCGCCGCGGACTTCGCCCGCGCCTATCCCGAGGTCGAGCTGGAGATCTCCGCCGAAGACCGGTTCGTCGACCCGATCGAGGAGGGTTTCGACGTGATCATCCGGGTCAATCCGAAGCCGGACGAGCGCCTCGTCGGGCGCTGTGTCCTGCGGGACGAGCTCTGGCTGGTGGCGGCGCCCGAGGTCCCGCGTCCCGAACCGTCGGCCGGGAGCGACGCGGCGACCGTGCCGGCGGCGGTGCGCTGGACGCCGCGTCAGGACGAGACGTGGCAGGTCCATGATGGCCGGACGCGCCGGTCCTACGCGCCCGTGCCGGTCCTGCGCCTGTCCTCGCTGCCGATGCTGCGCGACGCCGTGGTGGCGGGCGCCGGCGCGGCGCTGCTCCCGCGCTCGCTGGTCGGGGGCGACGTGGCGGCCGGGCGGCTGGCCTGCTGGGGCTGGCTGGAGGGGCCGCCGACGGAGCTGTGGGCGCTCCACACGTCCCGGCGCTTGGTCAGTCCCAAGGTGAACGCCTTCGTCGCACATCTGGCAGCCGCGCTGTCGACGGATCGACCCGCCGGGCGTTAGATCGAGCGTTCGAACCTGAAGGGCGCCGAGCGCGGCGCGCGCGGGACGGTGCCCTATCCGCATTCCGCCGCACCGTCCCGACGCGGCGCCTCGGGCGAGCCCGGCGGACCCGCCATCGTCCGGCCGAGCCAGTCCACGAAGGCCGCCGCCGGCCCCGCGGGTGGCAGGGCACGCACGAGAACGAAGTACCGGAGCCCGTTCATGAGGGCCGCGTCGCAGGCGGGCACGAGACGCCCGTCGGCGCGATAGGGCGCGACGATCAGCGATCGCCCCAGGGCGATGCCCGAGCCGCCGAGCGAGGCGCGCAGCGCCAGTTGCGCGAGGTTGAAGTAGAGATTCTGGACGCGGCCGCCCCAGGGCGCCCCGTGGACGCGTATCCAGCGATCCCACTCCTCCGAGACGCTCGCGGCCGCCTCCCACGGCGTCGCGTCGTGGAGCAGCACGACGGCCCCGCCGGGATCCGCCGCATCCCGGTAGGCCGGGGCGCAGACCGGGTAGACCGGCTCGGGATGGTCGAAGACGACCGTCGCACCGGGAGGCGGCGCCGGGCCGTAGCGGATCGCGACGTCGATACCGGACTGCGCCATGCGTCCCGGATCCAGGTCGTGGGTCTCCCCGAAGACGGCGACGTCGATGTCGGGATGCGTGTCGCTGAAGGCTTTCAACCTTGGCGCGAGCCATTCCGAGGCCAGGGAGGGGACGCAGCTGATCCGCAGCGTCGCCCGGCCCTCGCGCCGTTCCCCCCGGAGCAGGGCCTCGCCCATCCCGTCGAAGCCGCTCCGCGCCGCGGCGAACAGGTCGTGACCCGCGGCGGTCAGCCGGATCTCGCGGGCGCCCCGCTCGAGCAGCGGGTAACCGAGGCGCCGCTCCAGCCGCTGGATCCGCTGCGTGACCGCGCTCTGCGTGACGGCGAGGCGGTCGCCCGCACGGGCGAAGCCGCCCGCCTCGACCAGGACGCGGAAGAAGAACAGGTCGCCGGCCAGGCGCGCGTCGAGCCTCACGGGCATGCCCGATCATAAGCGGGCCTAATAGACCGCACCAGAGAATATAATTGGCCGCATGAGCGCCGCTCGCGCAGGGTCGGCGCGGACAAACCGGGCAGGATCGGGAGCGCCATGGCAGCCGTCGACGGGATGGAGACTCGACTATCGGGCGACCGGATTCCGGAGGCGGTCAGGCGCGCCAGCCCCACGGTCTGGATGAACCCGGCGCTGGACGCCACCGCGTCCGTCCTGCCCGGACTCGCGACCGGCCGTGCCGACGTGGACGCGGCCGTGGCGCGCTGGCAGCGGTTCGCGCCGCTCCTGGCGCGCCTCTTCCCCGAAGAGGGCGCCGGCCGGATCGACTCGCCGCTCGTCCCGCTGGAAGAGCGCCTGTCCCGTGACATCCTGGACGGTGCCGACGGGCGCGTGCTGGTGAAGGCCGACCACGCGCTGCCGGTGACCGGCTGCATCAAGGCGCGCGGCGGCGTCTACGAGGTCCTGGCCTATGCCGAGGACCTGGCCGCGCGGGCCGGGCTGCTCACCGAGGGGCGATCCTACGCGGCCTTCGCCGACCCGGAATTCCGCGCCCTGTTCGCCCGCCACGTGATCGCGGTCGGCAGCACCGGCAATCTCGGCTTCAGCGTCGGCCTGATGGGGCGCTCGCTCGGCTTCGCGGTCGAGGTCCACATGTCCCACGACGCCAAGGCGTGGAAGAAGCAGCGCCTGCGCGAACTCGGCGCCCGCGTCGTCGAGCATCGCGGCGATTACGGGGCGGCGGTCGCGGCGGCCCGCGGCGCGTTCGCCGGCCGCGCGGACGCCCGTTTCGTCGACGACGAGGATTCCGTCGACCTGTTTCTCGGCTACGCGGCCGCGGCCCTCGACCTTCAGCGCCAGCTCGCGGAGGCCGGGATCGCGGTGGGGCCGGCGCATCCCCTGTTCGTCTATCTGCCCTGCGGCGTGGGCGGTGCGCCGGGCGGCGTCGCCTTCGGTCTGAAGCTCTTGTTCGGTGACGCCGTGCACCCGGTCTTCGTCGAGCCGGTCGCGTCCCCGTGCATGCTGGTCCAGCTCGCGGCCGGTCTCGAGCGCCCGGTCAGCGTCTACGATGTCGGCCTCGACAACCGCACCGCGGCGGACGGGTTGGCCTGCGCCTCCGCGTCGATGCTGGTGGCCCGGACGCTCGAGAAGCTGGTGGCCGCCGTGGTCACGGTGCCCGACGACGCGCTGTACCGCTGGCTCAGGGTGATGTGGACCGAGGCGGGCCTGCGCCTGGAGCCCTCCGCGGCGGCGGGGTTCGCGGCGGCCGGGCGCTTCGCCGCCACGCTGCCCGCGGCGGTCGGCGCCGCGGCCACCCACGTGATCTGGACGACCGGCGGCGCGCACCTCCCGGCCGAGGAATTCGAGGCGGCCCTCGCCCGCGGTTAAGGCGCTGGACGCGGGCTCGGGATCTGAAACCGCGCGGCCGCGGCTCCACGATCGCGCCGGTTCGCCAAGCGATCCGGGGCCGATCTGGAGTGAGGACCAGATTCGGCTTTCGGTCACTCCATCAGGTCGGTCAGGGCTCCGATCTCGTCGGCGTTCTTCCAGACCGTCTCGCAGCCGATCACCGTGTCGGTGGCGTCGATCGTCAGCGTGAACGCGGGGGGTACCCGCTCGGTCCCGACGAGCCGGAGGCGAACACCCCACCGCGACATGTCGTGCACCACGCAGGGGATGGCGGGATGGCCGGCTACCGAGATGCATCCGCTCAGGTTGACGGAGACGCGTCGGGCGTTGCGCTGGTTGTCCATAAGTACTCCGCGCTAGAGCGCCGGAGCATAAGCGGCAACCGATCAAGGGCCGGTTTACGAACTGAACTCAATTGCGCCTAAAATTCGCGTCGAGGTGGCTAATACCGACGTCTCGACCTACCGGTTGGGAAGCCACCGGGAGACGAAGGTCAGCGGCCGCGACGTGCCGGCCCGGCCGTCGGCATCCGCACGCGCGTCCTCGTCCGGCAGCAGCGACCCGATCAGGCGGAGCAGCTTCTCCCGCTCCTCTCCGGTGAACAGCACGAGGAACGAACCGAGATCCAGTTGGACCTCGGGCGCGTCATCGCCCGGGGAGTGAGAGACGTAGGGCTGTCCGGTCTGGAGGTCGCGCATCAGGGACCAGCGGTCGCCGCCGACGCCGACATGGAATTCGCGCGCAATCCGTGGGCCCTGTTCAATCATTGCTCATCCCGCACGCGGTCAACGTGCAATTTTCAACGGGATAGGGCGTGCAAACGCCTTGCGATATAACCTGGCTCAAGAATTCACAGGTATCGTCGACTGCAGCCCCACCGGCGCGAGCCGCCGGTGGCGGTATGTCGGCGCGGTCTCGGGCTGGAGGTTGGTGCACTTGCGGCGCAGGATCGCGGACGATCCGACGCCGGACTGACATGCCCCATCTCCGCGCGGCAGAGGGCGCGTTTTCGGACCGAGAAGGGCGAGCGCTCCGCTCTCGCCCGGTCGGCGCCGGCCCTAGCGATACGCGTGGGGGCGTGAGCGCTCGAAGGCGGCCGCGCAGGCCGTGTCGAAGAGCTTGCAGGGCGGCGGGGCGTCGCCCGGTTCGACGAGCATCGGCTGTCCGCGGATGTCTCCGGTGGCGTGAGCCTGCGAGTACCGTGACCGCGGGTCGAAGTAAGGATCCGAAGTGTAACTGCTCATGAAGGCGCCTCCTGCCGGCATCTCGCTCTCGGACAGCGCCACGCCGGTCTGCAGCGCCAGTGAGAGCACCGAGACCAGGAGCAGCAGACATCGTCTGGTCATAGGCCCGCGCCTCCTCGCGCGCACGAGATCGGCAGCGCGGACGCCGCGCTCCGGATGTCCTGGATGTGTTCGACGGGACCGCCGCGGGGGTCAGCGGCCGGTCTCTGCGAGCAGGCCCGCCACAACGCCTGCGCGCTTCGGAACAGCCGCCCGACGGGATCACCGCGTGGCCGCGACGCACTGCCTTCAGCGACGTTGGCGGGTCAGCCCATCTCGACATTCGGAAGATGGCGCAAGCCGACCGCGCACTGCAATCAAATAGGCTTTTCAGCAGTGAAAACGGAATTGATTTGAGAAATTTTCTTTAAAATTCGATGCGCGCCCGTCCGGCCGCGGCCTAGGACGGAGACAGTGCAAGCATCGGATTCGCGACGCACTTTAGAGATCCGCTGCCGCTTTAAGTTTCTTAAACGCGCTTTATTTTGTCGTGCCGAATTCATTCGAAGAGTGTCTTTGCCAGGACTATAACTTCGGCCTGCCGGGCATTCGCCCTGCCTTCTCTTCGCACACGAGGCTTGATCGGCTGCCAGTCCACGCGGGCACCCCGCGGGAATGGGAGCCGGGTCACGGCGGGACACCCGACTGATCACATGGAACTCGTCCGGTTCGCTCTGAAGTTTCGCAAGAGCTTCTATGTTCTTGCCGTCCTCATGTTCCTCGCGGGGCTCGGCTCGATCACCGTCGCGCCCAAGGACGTGCTGCCCGCCGTCGATATCCCGGTGGTGGTGGTGGTGTGGACCTATAATGGTCTCGACGCGACCGACATGGTCCAGCGCATCACGAACTACAGCGAGTTCTCGCTGTCGAGCAACGTGAACAACATCCGCCGGATCGAGTCGACGTCGATCCAGGGCACGGTGACCGAGCGGATCTACTTCGATTCCGCGGTCAGCATCGATCTGGCGATGACCCAGGTCGACTCGGCGATGAACGCGATCCGCTCGCGCATGCCGCCGGGCGTGCAGCCCCCCGTCATCATGCGCTTCTCCGCCTCGTCGGTGCCCGTCATTCAGATGGCGCTGTCGTCCTCGAAGCTGCCGCTCACCAAGGTCTTCGACTACGCGCAGTACCGGACCCGCCGCCGGCTCGCCGAGGTGCCGGGCTCGACCCTGCCCTCCCCCTACGGCGGCGCGCCGCGTCAGGTCATGGTCGATCTCGACCCCGGCAAGCTGCGCGCGATCGGCATGACGCCGCTCGATGTCCTGAACGCGGTCCTCAAGCAGAACCTCGTCGTGCCCTCGGGCCTCGCGAAGATCGGGACGCAGCAATACACGGTGCGGCTGAACTCGAGCCCGCAGCTGGTCGATCAGCTCAACCGCATTCCGATCAAGGTCGAGAACAACCAGCCGGTCCTGCTGCGCGACGTCGCCCATGTCCGGGACGGCTCGCCCCCGCAGATCAACATCGTCCGCGCCGACGGCCACCACTCCGTCCTGTTGCAGGTCCTCAAGAACGGCGCGGCCTCGACCCTGGACGTCGTGAACGCCGTCAAGGCCGCGCTGCCTGACATCCACGCGGCCGCGCCGAAGGGCATGACCATCACGCCGCTGTTCGATCAGTCGGTCTTCGTCTCGGACGCCATCTCCGACGTGGTGCGCGAGGCGGTGATCGCGGCGGGGCTCACCGGTCTCGCCATCCTGCTGTTCCTCGGCTCCTGGCGCTCGACCATCGTGGTGCTGGTCTCCATCCCGCTCTGCATCCTGACCTCCCTGTCGATCCTGGTTGCTCTGGGCCAGACCATCAACGTGATGACCCTGGGCGGCCTCGCCCTGGCCGTCGGAATCCTCGTGGACGACGCGACGGTCGCGATCGAGAACACCTACCGGATGTTCGAGGAAGGCTTCTCCTTCCGGCGCTCGGTGGTCGAGGGCGTGGCCGGCATCGCCAAGCCGGCCCTGATCTCCACGCTGGCGATCTGCTCGGCCTTCTCGGCGGTCTTCTTCCTCACGGACGCGCCCCGCTACCTCTTCGTCCCGCAGGCCGAGGCGGTGGTCTTCGCGATGCTGACCTCCTACCTCCTGTCGCGGACGCTGGTGGCGATCCTCATCGACGTCCTGGTCGCCCCGGAATACGCCCGGCATCACGGCCCGGCCGCCGAGGTCGATGGGGCGTCACCACCCCGCCGCCGCTCCGTCCTCGGCCGGATTCTCCGCGCGCCCACACGGCCCCTCGCCTGGCTGCTTCAATATCCGCTGCGCGGCGCCCTCGCCTTCCGCAACGCGTTCGAGCGCGGGTTCGCGCGCTTCCACGCGGGCTATGTCGGCCTCCTGTCCGCGGTGCTCGGCCATCCGGCCCGCGCGCTGTCCGGCGCGCTCGCCGTCTTCGCGGTGACGGCCGCGATCTTCCCCTTCGTCGGCCAGGACTACTTCCCGCAGATCGAATCCAGCCAGATGACCCTGCATATCCGCACCCGGCCGGGCGAGCGGATCGAGCAGGCGGAGAAGACCTTCGCGCAGGTCGAGGACGTCGTCCGGCAGGTCGTCCCGAAGGACGAGCTGGGGCTCATCCTGGACAATATCGGCCTCCCCGCCTCGAACTACAATTTCGCCTTCATGGATGCGTCGTTCGTCGCCTACAATGACGGGCAGATGCTCATCAATCTGAAGGGTGAGCATAAGCCGATCTCCTTCTACGAGAAGCGGCTGCGCCAGGTCCTGCACCAGGCCTTCCCCGACGACACCTTCTACTTCCAGCCGTCCGACATCATCACGCAGATCCTGAATTTCGGGACCGTCGCGCAGATCGACGTGCAGGTCTCCGGGCGGCACGATGCCGAGGACCTCGCCGTGGCGCAGGACCTCGTCCGCCGCATCGCGGCGGTCCGCGGCGCCGTCGACGTCCACCTGCACCAGATCGTCGACGCCCCGCAGATGTACGTGAACGTCGACCGCAGGCTGGCCTCCGAGATGGGCGTCAGCGAGCAGTCCATCGCGCAGAACCTGAACGTCTCGCTCTCCGGCTCCTTCCAGGTCAGCCCGAACTTCTGGGCCGATCCCAAGTCCGGCATGCCGTACCAGCTCTGGGTCCAGACGCCGGAGTGGCGCAACGCCGACATCACGCAGCTGATGAACACGCCGGTCTCGGTGCACACGGACGCGGGTGACAGGCCCGGCATCCCGATCCTGCTGTCGAACATCGCCACGATGCAGCGGCAGCCTGAGCAGACCGTGATCAACCACGTCAACCAGCAGCCGACCTTCGACATCCTCGCCAACGTCCAGAACGCGGATCTCGGCAGCGTCCGAAACGCGGTGGACCGGATCGTCGCCGAGGAGCAGGTCAAGCTCCCGGCCCCGGACAAGATCCTCGTCCGCGGCCAGATCGAGAGCATGGAGAGCGCGTTCTCGCGCATCGAGCTCGGGCTCGGGATCGCGCTGGTGGCGGTCTACCTGCTGCTCGTCCTGAACTACCAGACGTGGGTCGACCCCTTCGTGGTCATCGCCGCCCTGCCGCTGGCCTTCTGCGGCATCGTGATGAGCCTGTTCATCACCAGCACGGCGTTCTCGATCCCCGCCCTGTTCGGCGCGATCATGTCGGTCGGCGTGGCGAGCGCGAACTCGATCCTGCTCGTCACCTTCGCCAAGGAGCACCGCGAGGCCACCGGCTGCTCTGCCCGCGAGGCCGCCCTGATGGCCGGCCATACCCGCCTCCGGCCGGTGCTCATGACCGCCTCCGCGATGTTCCTGGGCCTGATCCCGATGGCGATCGGGTCCGGCGAAGGCGCCGAGCAGAATGCCGCCCTCGCCCGCGCGGTGATGGGCGGGATCGGGATGGGCACCGTCTCGACCCTGCTCTTCGTCCCCCTTCTCTACACCCTGCTCCGCCGCAACCCGATCAAGCCCCTCGAGGATTATTGATGACCCGTTTCAACGACGCCCCCGGGAGCGGCGCCGAGGCTGCCGCGCGGGCGCACCAGCACGCGGTCGAGATCGACCCGCTGCGGCAGGACGGGGCCGGCGAGGCCCTCGTCCACGCGGTGCCGCCGCCGCCGCGCAAGCGCCCGTTCCTCGTGGCGTTCCTCGCGCTCGGCAGCGCCCTCGGCCTCGGCGCCTGGCACCATTGGGAAACCTACCAGGCCTCCCTGGAGACCCAGGCCGAGGCCGTGAACTTCGTTCCGACGGTCCGCACCGGGCCGGCGCAGGTGGATGACGGGCCCATGACGCTGACCCTGCCGGGCCAGACCGAAGCCTTCGACCATGCCGACATCTTCGCCCGCGCCACCGGCTACATCGCCGAGCGCCGGGTCGACATCGGGTCGCGGGTCAAGAAGGGCGACCTGCTGGTCCGGATCGCCGCGCCCGACCTCGACCAGCAGGCCCGGCAGGCCGAGGCTCAGCTCGGCCAGTTCAAGGCGCAGCTCGCCGTCGCGCAGGCGGATGTGGAGCAGGCCAAGGCCAGCGTGACGCTCGCGAACGTGACCGACGCCCGCACCGCGACGCTGGCCGGACAAGGCTGGGCCTCGAAGCAGAACGCCGACCAGACCCGGGCGGGGATGCTGACCGCCACCGCGACCCTCGCCGCCGCGCAGGCGAAGGTGAAGGTCGCGGAAGCCAACATCACCGCCCAGCAGGCGACCGTCGACCGGCTCCGGACGCTGACCACCTTCGAGAACGTCGTCGCGCCGTTCGACGGCATCGTGACCGCCCGCAAGGTCGATGTCGGCGACCTCGTCCACGGCGATGCCGGCTCCGGGACGCCGCTCTTCACGGTCGACAGCACCGATGTCCTGCGGGTCGCGGTGCAGGTGCCGCAATCGGCCGCCGTGGGTATCCGCGACGGGGTGAAGGCGCGGGTCCAGGTCGCGCAGATCGCGGACCGGACCTTCGACGGCACGGTCTCGCGCAGCTCGGTGGCTCTCCAATCCTCGGTGCGGACGCTGGACACGGAGGTCGACGTCGCCAATCCCGACGGAATCCTGCGGCCGGGCCTCTACGTCGCCGTCACTTTCGCGGTGCCGCGCACGCATCCGCGGGTGATCGTGCCGTCCGAGGCGCTCATCTTCGACGCGGAGGGGACGCGCGTGGCCGTGGTCGGGGCGGACGACACCGTCCGGCTCCGGCCGATCACGATCGCGCGCGATCTCGGCACGCGCCTCGAGCTGCGCAGCGGCCTCGACAGCGGCGAGACCGTCGTCCTCAACCCGCCCGCCGGCCTTCAGGACGGCAGCCGCGTCGTCCCCCGCGGCTCCGTCGCCTCCCAGGTCCCGACAGCCAAGCTCTCCGAGCAGGCGAGCGCGGAGTGAGGCGCATGGTCCAGATCCCTCGCTCCCTTGTAAGCTTCGCCGGCGGGATGACGCAGGTCGGCCGCCGCGACCGAACCGCATTTGACTCCGGCTCCGAAGAGGATAATTCCACCTCTCCCTCCGAGCCGCAGGAGACCAGACAGGGCCGGCGAATACAAAATAAGAAGGAAAAACGAATGGCCAGCGTATTGGTAGTCGAGGACGACCGGCGGGTCGCCGCGGAGATCGGTTCGGCCCTCGCGGAATACGGATTTCAGGTCGACGAAGCCCCCAGTGGCAGCATCGGACTACGCAAGGCCCTGGACGGTAACTTTGACGTGATCGTGCTCGACCGGATGCTCCCGGAGATCGACGGCCTGTCGCTGCTGACCGAGCTGCGCGCCGCGAAGGTCTCGACGCCGGTCCTGATCCTCAGCGCCCTGTCGGCCGTCAACGAGCGCGTCGACGGGCTGCGCGCCGGCGGCGACGACTACCTCGCCAAGCCGTTCGAGTTCATCGAGCTGACCGCCCGCGTCGACGCGCTGGCGCGGCGCAAGATGGCGGCCGAGGCGGTGAACGAGCTCGTCGTCGGCGACCTGCGCCTCGACCTGATCGAGCGCGTCCTCCACTGCGGGAACCGGGAAATTGAGCTCCTGCCCAAGGAATTCGCGATCATCGAGTTCCTGATGCAGAACGCCGGCACGCTGGTGAGCCGGAAGATGATCTTCGAATCCGTCTGGGGCTACAGCTTCAATCACCAGTCCAGCGTCATCGACGTCCACATCGGCAAGATCCGCAAGAAGCTCGATCCCGACGGGCTGAACCCGCGGATCCACACGGTGCGCAACACGGGCTTCATCCTCCGTGCGCCTTCTTGAGGTCCGGCGCACCAGCGGCTTCCGGGTCGCGTGCCTGTTCTTCGCGACCTTCGGGACCGCCTCGCTGGCGCTCTCGGGCTTCCTCTACGTCGACACGCGCAGCTACGGCCGCAAGGCCGCGTTCGAATGGGTCGAGTGGGAATCGAAGCACCTCCTGAACCTGTCGCCGCGTGCGCTGCGCGAGCGGATCGACGCGTCCGAGGATTTCGCCGAGGGCGGCCGCCCGCTCGTCCTGTTCGGGCCCGACCACGTGCGCCGGGCCGGCGCGCCGATCGCCTTCCCCGACAGGGCGCCGATCGGGAAGCCGTTCATCCTGGCGCAGCCGCTGGATCACCGCAGCCGCACGCTCTTCAGCCAGCTCACCGAGCTTCCGAGCGGCGAGTACGTGCTGGTCAGCCGCTCGGCCCAGGATCTCCAGTCCCTCGAGAAGGCGCTGGTCGAGACCTTTGTCTGGGGCATGGCCGCCACCATCGTGATCGGCCTGATCGGTGCCGTCGTGTTCGGCGCCGGCTCGCTGCGGCAGAACGATGCGATCACCAAGGCGGTCGAGCGCATCATGCGCGGCGACCTGAGCGAGCGCCTGCCGACGCGCGGCGTCTCGGCCGACCTCGCTCACCTCACGCGCGTCGTGAACGACATGCTCGACCAGCTCGAGCGGCTGATGCTGGAGATCAAGGGCGTCAACGAGAACATCGCCCACGACCTGCGCACCCCGCTGACCCGGGTGGTCGGCACGCTGGAGCGGTCGCTGCGCAAGGCCGACAGCGTCGCGGCCTTCCGCGCCTTCAACGAGGACGTCCTGGCCGAGGTCAAGAGCATCGTCGTCCGGTTCTCGGCCCTGCTGCGCATCTCCGAGATGGAGGACCGCCTGCGCCGATCAGGCTTCACCCAGGTCGATCTCGGCCGGCTGCTCGAGGATGCGGTGGAGTACTACGAGCCCCTGGCAATCGAGCGCGACATCCGACTTCTCTGGGAGCGGCCGGACGGCCCGTGCGCGATAGAGGGCGACCGCAGCCTGATCTTCGAGGCGGTGAGCAACCTGATCGACAACGCCCTGAAGTTCACGCCGGCCGCCGGGCAGGTGACGGTCGCGCTGCTCCGGAATCCGACGGGGATCCAGGTCACCGATACGGGCTGCGGCATCCCCGCGGAGGAGCTGAGCGCCGTGCGCGCCCGGTACCGCCGCGGCGCGCTGAAGACCGACAAGAGCGGCTTCGGGATCGGCCTGAGCCTCGTCGATTCCATCGCGCGGCTGCACAGCGCCACCTTCGACATCGTCTCCGACGGGAGCGGCTGCCGCGTGACCCTCAGCTGGACCCACAGCGTCGCGGGGCACCCGTCGATCGACCTCCTGCCGGCCGCATCCCTCTGACGCCGTCGTCACGCCGTCGCGCCCGGCCGGTCCCGCATCGCGGGGCGTGCCGGGCGCGGGGCCGTACCGGGTGGGCGCTCAATAGGCGGGCTGGCCGCGGCGGCGCTCGCGGCTGTTGAGATGGCTCCACTGGCGATTGGCCGGGACGGTCTCGACCGCGCTGGGCCGCTGGATCGCGGCGCTGTAGCCGGTCGCCCCCTCCCACATGCCGCCCGCCTTGTCGTTGCCCTCGGAGGCGGACCACGCGTCGAGGCCGCTGCCGTTGGTCCGGACGATGAGGCTGGGATCGATGGTCGCGCCACCGTCCTGAGCGAGAGCAGGTCCCGCGATCAGCATCGCGCCCATCGAGCAGGCCAGGACGATGTTCTTCATGATGATCTCCCGTTACACAAGCTGTCGCTCACCGGCGACGTGGTAGTAATATGCTGCAATACCCATTTAAACTCTATATTTTATTGCGGAATAATTCTTTTGCTCTTTGGACGGGCTTCAATCTTGAAACGATTTTTGAATTTCTCGTGGAGGATGGCCTCAGGTCGGCCACATCCCGGTCACCGGGATCGGGGCTTGTGTCGCCCGGGCCTGACGGACAATCCTGCCCGGCTTGCGCCGGCAGCGAGCACGAAAAAGCCGACCGGTTGCCCGGTCGGCGAAGTCGTATGGGTCTGAAGCTCTGGGTCAGACCGGCCCTGCCCTGGTACCCGGGCCAGCCGCTCTGAAACCATAGCATCCGCTCGGTCGGCGGCGAAGCAAGCCGCTGAAGAGCTGACTCTCTTGTAGATAATTTTGCGTCGATCGCAAGCAAAAGATCTTTTATTTGTTAAATACGGCCCAATTTACGAGATAACTTACTTGGCGTTCCAAATAGAGAAGCCCGGCCTTGCGGCCGGGCTCGAGACTGGACTTTGCGCCCGCGAAGGCGCGTCGGATCGGTTCAGAAATCCCGCTGCACGCGGAACCGGAATTGGGCCGCATCCTGCGAATTGACGTAGCGCAGCGCGTTCTTCGAGATGTCCGGCGTGACGCCGCTGTTGAGCGCCGTGCGGATGTACTCGCCCTCGACGCCGATATCGAGATCCTTCACGGGGGTCCAGATCAGGCTGGCGCCGGTGATCATCTGGTTGTTGCCCCGCAGGATGGGACTCGTGGCGAAGGCCAGGGCATTCGACGCACTGGCGCCGGCCGGGGCGAAGCCGAAGCCGAGGAGGCCCAGAGCGTTGCGCCCCTTGGAGTTGTAGTCGATCTGCGCGTAGCTGCCGAAGAAGGCCGAGCGCCAGGCCGGCGACCAGTAATGGAGCAGGGAGGCGACAGCGGAGAACGAGGTCGACAGTTCGAGGCGGCCGGTCGCGGGGTTGAGCACCGCGTCGGCGTAGTATTGCGCGAACGAGCCGCCGCCGACCGGCGCCGCGCCGAGGGCGTCGTACGGCGCCGTGTAGTTGGAGATGCCCGTATAGGCGATGGCACCCTGCCCGTAGGCGCCCTGGAGGTAGAGCGTGTCGCCCGTCGCGATGAACGGCAGGTTGACCTTCAGGCCACCCTGGACCGCCCAGCCGTAGGCGTTCGAGGCGCGTCCCGTCGGCGAGATGCCCAGGCCGGTCGTGGCGGTGGTGATGCCCGCGACCGTGCTGCCGGCGACGCCGGCATTGATCTCGTGGACGGCGGCCGAGAGCTGCGCCGAGCCCCAGGCCTGGTCGATGCGGGCCGCGCCGACGAAGTCCGGCATGCGGCTCTTCTGGGTGACGTCGACGAAGGCGACATTGCCGGGACCGACGACGATCGGCGCCAGCCAGGTCGAGGGGGTGAACGGGTTGAAGGCGTTGCTGTAGCCCGCGAAGCCGCCACCGGCCGTGAAGGCCCCGACGGCCGAGCCGGTGCCGAAGATCGGGAAGCGCCGGTAGGTCGGATCCTCCATCGAGGCGGTCAGCGTGATGCCGTTCCCGAGGATCGCCGAGTAGGCGAGCAGGTTCGTGCTGAACGTATCGGAGCCGGCCGTGCCGCCGATCAACTCGAAGTCGTGCGCGTAGAAGTCGAAGAAGGAGGACGCGCGGCCCGCGGTGAGCCCGGCGAACTGAATGAAGGCCTTATCGGCGTTGACGTAGGTCTGCGTGCGCCCGAAGGCGTCGGCGCCGAGGCCCGCGATGGCCAAGCTCTCGCGCTGCCGGGATCCCGAGGTCAGGAACGGGCCGCTGCGGTTGGCGACATCGATGCGCAGGAAGGCGCGCAGGGTTCCGTAATCGGTCTGGGTCCGCGAATCGAGGTTCAGACGCATCAGGCCGAGATAGCCGGTGAGGTCGCCGCCGCCGCCCGTGCGAACCTTGCTGGTCTGATACAGGAAGTCATACCGCGCCCGTCCGGACAGACGAATGCAGGTATCGGTCCCGGGGATGTAGAAGAAGCCGGCGCCGTAGGCGTTGCAAACGCGTACGAACTCGACCGGCGCAGCCTTGAACGTCGGGAGATCGGCAGCGTACGCACCGCCGATCGGGATCATCAGGGCCGAGGAGCCCAGTAACAGCGCCTTGATTCTGGTCATCATATCCCCGCATCCGACGCCGTGGTCGTGCCACTGCCAGCGTCAACCCAATGATCCGCGTTCACGCACGTGTACGGGTCCCGACACGGTGCGGCGTCGCAGTATTTTTCGAGAATTGGCCGCTCTATCGCTCGGCAGCTTGACCGTATCCGTCAAGATTTGATTTTACAAATAAATTGCGATTGCGTTTTTCAACCGGAATTGACTTCCTGAAATTTGTTTTTTTATCCAAATTGATCACGGAAATGAGAGTGCGCGGGCGAGGCGAGCTGCGGATCGCGGCCGCGTCGGCTCAGCGAGGCTGGTTGATGGCGCGGTCCATCGCGTGGACTCCGCCGACCGAGACCTTGAGTTCTGCGCCGTGGATGTCGCTAGCAGCGATGAAGAGGCATCTGCCGCCCTATCAGGCCTGCTCCCCGAGATCCAACGACAGATCCCGTGCCGTCGCTAGGAGATCCTGTCTCCGAGCATTCCTGACTGAGCGCTCTGTCGTGACAGGTGCTTGAGGTGCCGCTCTGAGGCCGTGCCCTATCGGCCGCGTCCGCCTCTCGTCGACGCGCGACCCGAACCGGTTTGCGCCGCGGCGGGGCGGAGCCACGGCATGGCCTGCTGATCGACCGGGCCGAGACCGCCGTTAAGCATATCTTTCAAGAGTTATAGATTGCAAAGCACGGCTATATCCCGGGGCCGGCATCATGATTTACAAAGTTCTAACGTAGCGCGTCCAATTTGCGGCGACGGTGCGGAGGATCGAATGTCGGAACCGCTGACCCTCGCGCCGCATCAGCCCGGCGGAGCCGAGACCGCCCCCGGGTGGCGTAGTACAGCCGCCGCGCAGGTCGACCGGCATCCCCGCTCCGATGTCGGGACCATCGTGATTCACTGGGTGGTCGCCATCGCCATGGTGGCGAGCCTGCTGACGGGCCTGCGCATCTCGGCCGACGCACCCGTGGCGCGGACCGCGAAGTTCCTGGCGCCCCTGCTTCCGCAAGGTGAAGTCTGGACCGTCCACTTCGTGGCCGGCCTGACCCTGTTCTTCGGAATCACCGCCTATCTGGTCTACCTCGTGCGCGGGCGTCTCACGGATCGCAACGGCCTGTCGCGGCTCCGCGCCCTCCGTGTCAGCGGGCGAAGCAAGGCCGCCCGGAAGGCACGGTGGGGCGGCATCAACGTCGCGCTGCACTGGCTGATCTACGCCGTCACGCTCGTCCTGACAGGCACCGGGGTCGCGCTCTACCTCGGCTATGGCGGCTGGGTGGTCTGGCTGCACGCCACCTGCGCGCTGGTCGCCCTGGCCTACATCGCGGTCCATATCCTCGCGCACTTCATGTACGGCGGCTTGTGGCAGCTCCTGCGGTTGTTCCGCCCGGCGGCCCTGGCGGACGGTGCGGCGCGGCGGCGACGCCCACTTCTGGCCGCCGCCGTCATCGGCCTCCCCGTCGTCGGCGGCCTCGCCTTCGCGGACGTGAAGGGCCGGTCCACGCTGGTGATCGACAAGGTGTCGGCCGGGCCCGACCTGTCGAAGCTCCTCGAAGACCCGGTCTGGCGCACCGCGCGCCCGGTCTCGGTCCGGACGATGCAGGGGGCCAATTTCGGCGGGACCGGTGAGACCACCGTCGAGATCCGCGCCGTGCGCGACGCGACGAACGTGTATTTCGCCTTCCGCTGGTGGGACCCGTCGCGCTCGCTGAAGCGCGTCCCGATGATCAAGAAGGCGGACGGCTGGCACCTCCTCGACGCGGACGCGGCGCGCGCGGACGTGACCGCCTACTACGAGGACAAGCTGGCGGTGATCTTCTCGCGGTCCGACGCGTTCGGCAGCGGCGGGTCGACCCATCTCGGCGCCCGGCCGCTGCCCGACGCCCCCGCCCCGCTCAACGGCCGCGGCTACCACTACACCACCGACGGCAGCTACATCGATATGTGGCAGTGGAAGGCGGCCCGCGGCGGCATGCTCGGCGTCGTCGAGGACATGCATATCGGCCCGCCCACAGACCCCACCGACGCCGAGCGGGCCGTGAAGGGCCGCTACCAGGCCGGCTACTGGGGCGATCCCGGCACCAGCGCGTACCGCTACAACTTCAAGTTCGAGGGGCCCGGCGGCTACGCGGGCGCGGTCGAGCCGCTGCGGCTTCCCAAGGACTGGCAGGCGACGGTGGCCAAGCTCGGCACCGTGGATCTGGACTTCGATGCCAGCACGTCGCCGGGCTCGGCGTGGTGGATGGTCGAGAAGACCGAGACGGTGCCGTACTCGGCTGCCGCCGACGCGGAGATCCCGGTCGGCACCGTGATGCCGGGCGTGCTCATGACCGACGGCTACACGGGGGACCGCGCCGGGATCTCGGCGGCCGCCGACTGGGCCGACGACCACTGGACCCTCGTCGCCGCGCGCAAGATCGCGACCGGCAGCAAGTACGACGTCGATTTCCTGCCCGGCAACACCTTCTACCTGTACGTCTCGGCCTTCGATCACACGCAGACGCGGCACACGCGGCACATGCGGCCGGTCGAAGTCCTTCTGCGCTGAGCCGGGAGCGCGCCGTGGCCGATCGCGTCAGCCTCGTCATCAACGGAAGGCGGGTCAGCGCCAGCGCCGGCCAGACCCTGCTCGACGCGGGTCTGGCGGCCGGCCAGGCGATCCCGCACGACTGCGCCACCGGGCAGTGCGACACCTGCCGCGTCCGGATCCATGCGGGCGCGGTCGACGATGCGGGGACGCGCATCGGCGAGACCGTGCAGGCCTGCCGGGCCCGCCTGACCACCGACGCGGTCATCGAGTTCGACGAGGTTCCGGAAACCGTCCGGCGGGCCGGCACCGTGGACCGCGTCGTCGATCTCACCGCCGAGATCGTCGAGGTGACGGTCGCGCTGCGCAAGCGGCTGACCTACCTGCCCGGCCAGTATGTCCGGGTCTCCTTCGCCGGGCTGCCCGCGCGGGACTACAGCCCGACCCTGCGCGCGGACGGATCGGGCGAACTGAACGAATTGATCTTCCAGATCCGCCGCCAGCCCGACGGCGCGGTCTCGCCGCTGCTCGGCGGCAGGATCGGACCGGGAACCGCCGTGAAGGTCGAGGGCCCGTTCGGGACCGCCTTCCACCGGCTCGGGCGCGGCCGTCTCGTGATCGTCTCATCGGGCGTCGGCTGGGCGCCCGCCTGGGCAGTCGCCCGCGCGAGCCGGATGCGTGAGCCGGAGCGCGACCTGCTCGTCGTGGCCGGCGCGCGGCACCCGCAGAATCTCTACATGCGCCCGGCGCTTGACTGGCTGCGCGAGCGGGGGGCGACGACGGTCCTGACCTGCAGTGGCGGCAACCCGCCTCCGGATGCCCGGCCCGGGCGGCCGACGCTCCACATGCCGATGCTCACGCGCGACGACACCGTTCTCGCGGCCGGCGCCCCCGAGATGGTCGCGGCTGTCCAGTTCCTCGCCGCGGCGACCGGGGCGACCTGCTACGCCGATCCCTTCTACGCGGCCGCGCGCGGCGCGGACGGGAAACCGCCGTCCGACACGAACTTCCTGCAGCGCTTCCTCCAGCGCGTCGCGGGTCATCGGACCGCTAAAACGGAGCCTGTCGCCTAGCAGATCGTCAACCACACCTTCGGTGTACGGTATCCGGTGACCTCGGGTTAAACACTCGAGGCGCATTCTCGGGTTATGGCACTGTTATTCACGTCTCTTCGGCGCATCATCGCGGGCGGAATCATCCTCCTGGCCCTGCCGGCCGCCGCGCGCGCGGACGACCTCGCGGTCGTCGGCACGGGCGACGGGATCGAGATGCTCCAGGCCGTGGCGGCCGCCTACAATGCCGAGAGCGGCGACGCGCGCGTGTCGGTGCCGCCGAGCATCGGTTCCGGCGGCGCTGTCGCGGCCGTGGGCGGCGAGCGCCAGAGGCTCGGGCGGGTCGCGCGCCCGCTGACCGAGGCCGAGAAGGCCCAGGGACTCGTGGAGGTGCCGCTCGCCCGCATCCCCTCGGCGATCTTCGTCCATCAGGGCGTCGGCGTCACCAACCTGACCAGCGCGCAGACCGCCGCGATCTTCGCCGGCACGGTCGACAATTGGAGCGCCCTCGGCGGCCCCGATCTGAAGATCCGCGTCGTCCGGCGCGAGGACACGGACAGCACGCTCACGGTCCTGCGGGCCACCATGCCGGGCTGGCGCGACCTCGTCCTGACCAGCCGCTCGAAGACCGCGACCACGACCCAGGACGCGATCGCCACGGTGCGGGAGACGCCCGGCGCGATCGGCTTCGGACCGTACTCGCCGGCACTCGCGAACGAACTCGCGGTCCTGACGATCGACGGCCGGGCCCCGCGCGATCCGTCCTATCCGAGCGCCGTGACCCTCGCGCTGATCTACAAGGCCGCCACGCGCGACGCCGCGGCGTCGGCGTTCCTCGCCTTCGCGACCTCCGACCGCGCGGGACAGGTCATGGCGGAGCGGGGCGGCGCCCCGCTCAGGCCGTGACGGGCACCGTCTTCTCGCGTTCCCTGCGCGCGCGCCTCGTCGGCGCCACGCTCTCGACGGCCGCGATCGCGCTGGCGGCGTTGGTTTTCCTGGTGGTTCTGCGCTCCGGCCAGACGCTCCGCGAGCAGGCGCAGGAGGTCTCGACCTGGTCCGAGGCCCAGCTCTCCGACCGCCTGCTCAGCGATGCCAAGCTCGCCGCGGCGCGGCTCCAGATGCAGCGCGAGGACGTCGAGCGGCGCTTCGCCACCATGGCCAAGCGCTGGGACGTCGCGAAGGCGGTCTTCTCCGGCAACACGGTGGCGGCCTCGGAGCTTCTGCGGCCGGCTCTCGCCCTCGCCGATCTCGACGGCGCCATCGCCTTCGACCTCAATCTCCGCGCCCTGACCGCCGACCGCGTCGAGGCGGACCTCCTCGCCGCCAACGCGGCGTTCCGGACGTCGCCCGTCGCGGCGTCCCTGCGGGCCGTGCTCGCCCGCAACGATCGGGAGCACGCGGACGGGTTCGTGCTGTCGCTGCGCTGGGACGACGCGCTCGCGCGGGCGCTCGCCGCCACCGAGAGCGGCACGGTCGCCGACATCTTCGGCGAGCCGCTGTTCGACGATTTCGGCGAGGTGATCGGCGGCCTCGTCGGGTACCGGGTCCTGCGCGCGCACGAGCCGACCCTGACGGCGTTCGCGTCCCTCAGCAACCGCGACGTCCTGATCCTCGCCGACCAGAACCTCCTCTCCTCGGCGGGCTCGGAGGTCTCCAACGCCCAGCTCGGACCCGCGTCGGGCGCTGAGCTGCACGCCGTGCTCGGCGCCGAGAAGGTCGCGCGCTGCATCCCGCAGCCGCCCGACATACGCCTCTGCGTCGCGGCGCCGCTGCGGGAGCTGCAGCAACTCACCGGCAAGGTCGTGGGCATCGGCGAGGAGAGCTCGCGCGCGCTGCTGCGGACGCTCAGCGTCGTCGCCGGTCTCACGCTGTGCCTCGTCGCCGTCGTCATGCTCTTCCTGTCGAGCCGGATCACCCGTCCCCTGGTGCGCATCACCCAGACGGTCTCCGAGGTCGCGCGCGGCAACTGGCACGTCAGCGTGCCCGATATCGACCGTGCCGACGAGGTCGGCGATATCGCGCGGGCCGTCGTCGTGCTCGAGCATTCCCTCTCGGAACGCGATCAGCTGCGCGACGACGTGTTCCGGCAGAACACGGTCCTGACGGAGCGCGAGCGGCAGCTGCAGGAGCAGAACGAGCGCTTCGACGCCGCCCTGAACAACATGTCCCAGGGCCTGTGCATGTTCGGCGTCCACGGCCGGCTCAAGGTCTACAATTCCCAGTTCTGCCGGATCTACGGGATCGCTCCGGGCGCGCTGGATCTCGACCCGACACAGAATGAGGTTCACCGGCTCGCCGGTCTCACGGACTGGTCGGCCGCGGAGAGCGGGCCGATCCGCCGGACCCTCACCCGGACGCTCGCCGACGGCCGCTGCATCGAGATCACGGTCGAGCCGATGGCCGATGGCGGCTGGGTGGAGACCCACGAGGACGTCACCGCGAGCGTCACCGCGCAGGCGCGGATCGCGCATCTCGCGACCCACGACGCGCTGACCGGCCTCTCGAATCGAGCGCTCCTGGCCGACCGTCTGGCCGCCGCCTTCGCGGACCATGCGGTCGGCGGCCGGGCGGTGACCGTCATCTGTCTCGACCTCGACGACTTCAAGGGCATCAACGACACCCTCGGACATCCGGCCGGCGACGAACTCCTCCGACAGGTCGGCCGCCGCCTCACCGGACTGTGCCCGTCCGGCGGCACGGTGGCGCGCCTCGGCGGCGACGAGTTCGCGATGGTCCTCTTCGAGGCAGACCTGCCGGACGGCGTCCTCGCCCTGGCGGAGCAGATCCTGATCCAGCTCAGGCGGCCGTTCTTCCTGGCCGGCCAGTTCGTGTCCGTCGATGGGAGTCTCGGCATCGCCGTCTCCGGCGCGGAGGATGCCGACGGCGACGATCTCCTGCGCCGCGCCGACGTCGCCCTCTACGCCGCGAAGGCCGACGGCGGTCGGCGCGTCCGCGTCTTCGAGCAGGAGATGGAGGAGCGTCAGAACCAGCGGCGCTGGCTGGAACGCGAGCTGCGGCTGGCGATCGGCACCGCGCAGATCGAGCTGCACTATCAGCCGCTGTTCGACCTGGCGACGAACGCGGTGACGAGCTTCGAGGCCCTCGCGCGGTGGCACCACCCGGAACGCGGGATGATCTCACCCGGCGAGTTCATCCCGGTCGCCGAGGCGACGGGGCTGATCGACGCCCTCGGCGCCTACGTGCTCGAACGGGCCTGCGCCGATGCCATGACGTGGCCTGGCTCCCTGCGGGTCGCCGTCAACATCTCGCCGATCCAGTTCCGCGAAGGCAATCTCGACCGGTTCGTCGAGGAGGTCTTGCGGAAGACCGAGCTGCCGAGCCACCGTCTCGAGCTGGAGATCACCGAGTCGGTCATTCTGAGCCAGGATCAGGCGAGCTTCGAGATGCTGAGCCGCCTGCGCTCCTTAGGCGTGCGGTTCTCGATGGACGATTTCGGGACCGGCTACTCGTCCCTCTCCTCCCTGAACACCTTCCGATTCGACAAGATCAAGCTGGACCAGTCCTTCGTCCGGAACCTTCTGGAAAAGGACGAGGCGGCGGCGATCGTCCACGTCGTCGCCGAACTCGGCCGCAGCCTGAAGATCACGACGACCGCCGAGGGCGTCGAGACCCCGGAGCAACTGGCCCGGCTGCGGGCGAGCGGATTCTCGGAGGTCCAGGGCTACCTGCTGAGCAGGCCGATCCCGGCGGCTGGCGTGGCGGCCTTCATCAATGCGCAGGAGCATATCCACGTCGCGGCCTGAGCGGGCCGCGCAACGGCCCGTTGGGCGGCTCGGCGGCTCGCGCTCAGTCGGCGACGCGCTCCACGCGGGACAGGAGGCACCCGGGCCGCGCCGTGTGGATGTTGACGAAGCGGGTGCGCGGATCGTCGAGGGCGCGGCGGAGCGGAACCTCGGCCTCGCTCCCGGGACAAACCTGCCCGAGATCGTAGAGGCAGAGATGGTCCGCGTCGTAGGCACGGACCGAGACCAGCGTGTTCGCGCGGACGATCGGCGCGAGGCCGTCGGCCGCCTCGGCGCGCGGGCACTCGTCCGCGTGCAGGAAGATCGGACTGGGTGTCCAGTAGATCCCGCGCGGCTCGGGCAGATCGTAGGATCCGAGCAGCATGGTCTCGCCGGGCCGGCCGAGCTGCAGGCAGTGTCGGCAGGGAAAGCCGCCATCCGCCGTCGCGACGACCCGACGGACCGGGTTGTCCCGGTCGTCCAGGCCGGTGGTACGGAAGCGATCGGCGGTCTCCGTCGGGATCGGAACGCAGCGATAACGGGTCATGGTGCACCTCCGGGACGGGCCCTAAGCTCCGTCCCGGCGCGCCGCATCCCGCTTCTTGCTGCGCAATCCGGAACGCTCCGCGGCCGCCGCGGGCGTCTCAGGCCGGGGTCGCGTCGCCGGCCGCGAGGGCGTGGCAGTACACGTCGACCGCGCCCTTGCCCTTCAGCGTCACCGGGCCGATCGGCCGGACGTCGCGCGGGTCCGGCAGGCGCGCGAAGGCCTCGCGCGACAGGTGCAGCGCGCACCCGTCGCCGAGGCCCGCGAGCCGGGCGGCGACGTTCACGGTGTCGCCCCACAGGTCGAAGGTGAACTTCGTCCGGCCGACGATGCCGCCGACGACCGGCCCGATATGGATGCCGCCGCGGATCCGCCAGCCCGGCTCGCCCTCGGCCGCGATCGCCACCATGTCGGCGGCGCAGCGGATGGCGGCGGAGACCGGGTCGTCGTGCGGCCGCAGCAGGTTGGCCGTGGCCATGAACGCGTCGCCGATCGTCTTGATGTTCTCCAGGCCGCGCGCCTGCGCGACCACCTCGAAGGCCTCCGCGAGGCGCTGGATCTCCGCGACGACGACGTCCGGGCTCTGGTCGTGGCACCACGTGGTGAAGCCGACGAGGTCGATGAACAGGACGGCGACGTCGCCGAACAGCCGCGGCTTGACCTGCCCGGTCTCCATCAGCTCCGCCACCGCCGAGACCGGCAGGATGGCGTGCAGGAGCTCGTCGGCGCGCTTGCGCTCGCGCTCGATGGTCCGCAGATGCGCCACCTCGCGGTCGTGCGCCCGCTTCCGCTCCAGGCAGGACCGGATGCGCGCCTCCAGGATCACGGGCTCGAAGGGCTTCGGCAGGTAGTCGAAGGCGCCGAGCTCGATGCACCGGACGATGCTGCCGATCTCCATGAGGGCGGAGATCATCACGACGGGCGTGTGGCGCCACGCCTCGTGGGCCTTCATCCGCTCGAGCACGGCGTAGCCGTCCAGGGCCGGCATCATCACGTCGAGGAGCACGAGGTCGAACGGCTCCTCGCTCAGCCGGTCGAGGGCCGCCCGCCCGTTCGCCGCCCGCACGCTGGCGTGGCCGAGGAGCTCCAGCTCCTGCTCCAGCAGGTCGAGGTTGAAGGGCTCATCGTCGACGATGAGGATGCGGGCTGGCTCCACGGGTCCTCCCTTCCTGGCGTGAGACGGCCGCGCTTAGCCGAGCCAGTGCTGCAGCTTGGCGAAGAGCAGGTCCTCGTCGACGGGCTTCGTCATGAAGTCGTCGCAGCCGGCGGCCCGCGCGCGGTCCTCGTCGCCGGTCATCGCGTTGGCGGTGATCGCCATCACCGGGATGGCGGCGGTCGTCGCGTCGGCCTTGATCCGGCGCGTCGCCTCCCAGCCGTCGACGAGCGGCAGCGACAGGTCCATGAGGATGAGATCCGGCCGGTGCGCGATCGCCATGTCCACGCCGGCGGCCCCGTCGACGGCGATCAGGATCTCGTACTCGTCCTCGAGCAGCTGGGTCAGCAGATCGCGGTTGAGCGCGACGTCCTCGACGATGAGAATCCGCTTCATGGGCGGATCCCGGACGAAGCGGGCCGCCGCGAACGTGGCGTCTCAGACCTCATCGGTCACCGTCGGCGGTCTCGGTCTCCAGGACCGGGAGCACGCGGCGGACCTCCCGGACCAGGGCGGCGCGATCGAGCCCGCCCTTGTCGATCAGTCCGAGCACCCGTTCCCGGAGCATGCCGCGCTCGGCGGGATCTAGGGACGCGGCGGTCAGGACCACGACGGGGATCGACCGGGCGGCGGGATCCGCCTGCAGGGCGTCCAGGAAGGCGAGGCCGTCCATCCGCGGCATGAGCAGGTCGAGGAGGATGACGCTCGGGCGGGCCTGCGCGATGCGCTCCAGGCCGGCCGCGCCGTCGGCCACCCAGTCGACGGTGCAGTGCTCCGAGTCGAGCAGCTGCCGCACGAGGTCCGGCACGTTGGGATCGTCGTCGATCACGAGGACGCGCTCGTTGTCGGGGGCGATCCGCGCGAGGGCGCCGATCAGGGCCTCCCGCTCGAACGGCTTCACGATGTAGTCGGTGGCGCCGAGCCGGAAGCCGAGCTCCTTCTGGTCGACGATGGAGATCAAGACGACCGGGATGTCCCGGGTCAGCGGATCGGTCTTCAGCGCGTGCAGCACCTGCCAGCCGTCGGTGCCGGGCATCATGATGTCGAGGGTGATCGCCCGCGGCTGCAGCTCCCGGGCCTTGACCAGCCCTTCCTGGCCGCTCGCCGCCCCGACCACCGTGTAGCCGGCATCGGCGAGGTTCTCCTTCAGCAGGTAGACGACGTTGGGATCGTCGTCGATCGCGAGCACGACCTTGGCGCCCGAGCGCGGCGCGGTGACGGCGGCGGGTGCCGGCTTCGGGGGCGGCGGCACCTCGGCGCCGCCGGCGATCCGCGGCGGGATGGTGAGCGTGAAGGTCGATCCCTCGCCCTCGCGGCTCTCGACGCCGATCCGGCCGCCGAGCAGGCGCGCGAGCCGGTGGCTGATCGCGAGCCCGAGCCCGGTGCCGCTGTGGGACCGGGTCGCGCTGTTGTCGACCTGATGGAACTCCTCGAAGATCGCGCTCAGGGCGCCCGCCGGGATGCCGATGCCGGTATCCATCACGGCGAACTCGATGCCCTCATCGACCGAGCGGACGCGGAGCGTGACCGATCCGGCCTCGGTGAACTTGATGGCGTTGCTGAGCAGGTTGATCAGGATCTGCCGCAGCTTCTCCTCGTCCGTGCGCAGCATCGGGGGCGGGTCCCGGACGTCCCGGACGAGGCGCACGCCCTCGTTCTTGACGAGGGGCTCGACGGTGCGGAGGCACAGGTCGAGGACCGGCTCCAGGGCGAAGTCCGAGGGTTTCACCTCCATGCGCCCCGCCTCGACCTTGGCGAGGTCGAGGATGCTGTTGATCAGCGAGAGCAGGTGCTCGGAACTCGCCAGGATCTTCTCGAGATTCTCGAACTGCTTGACCGGCAGGACATCCTTCGTCCGCCGCATCACCAGCCGGGTGAAGCCGATGATCGCGTTGAGCGGGGTCCGCAATTCGTGGCTCATGTTGGCGAGGAAGCTGCTCTTGGCGCGGCTCGCCTCCTCGGCCGCCTCCTTCGCCTGACGCAGGCTCTCCTCGGCCTGCTTGCGCTCGATCACGCGGCCGAGCTGCGCGCCGATATTGCTCATGACCCGGAGCAGCGAGGCGTCCGGCGGGGACGCGTCACGGGCGAAGAACTCCAGCACCGCGACGACGTCGCGCCCGACCGTCACCGGAAAGCCGAACCCCGCCCGGATGCCGTGCTCGACCGCCGCCGGCGCGCGCGGGTCCGCGGCCAGCGTCGGGTCCCCGACGCTCCATTCCGGCGCGCCCGAGACCAGAACGCGGCCGGCCAGGCCCGATCCGGCAGCCAGCGACGTGGCGGCCGTGGCAGCCTGGAATCGCGCGACATCCGCGCCGGGGTCGCAGTGCCAGATTCCGGTCGGGAGCAGCGTCCGCGTTCCGTCCCGGGCCAGGATATGGGCGTGACCGACGGGCCAGCCGGCGTGCTGCGCGACGCGCTCGAGGCAGAAGCGCAGGGCGTCCTCGACCGTCGGGGCCTCGTTGGCGGCCGCGGCGGCGGCCTGGAGCAGCTCGACGAAGGCGGTCTGCTTCTGCAGCGCCAGCTCGGCCTCCTTGCGCTCGGTGATGTCGCTCCAGGACTCGACCACCTCGACGGGCTGGCCCGTCGCGTCCCGCAGGAGGCGCTGCTCGTCCCGGACCCAGCGATAGGTGCCGTTCGCGTGCAGGAACCGGTACTCGATGACGTTGTGCCCGTCCGCGAGCAGGTGCGGGAACTCGGCGAGCACCCGGTCCCGGTCGTCCGGGTGAAGCCGCTCCAGCCAGAATTCCGGGCCCGCCAGGTAATCGCCGGGCTCGTAGCCGAGGAGATCGCGCACATTCTCGCTGATGAAGGTCGGCGCGTTGCGGCCCCCCACCTCGAAGCTGCAGATCATCGACGGGGACGCGGTGAGCAGGTAGGTCAGCCGCCCCTGCGTCGCCTGGAGCACCTGCTCGGCGCGCTTGATCTCGGTCACGTCGGTGTAGACCGCGACGACGCCGCCGTCGTTGGTCTTGCGCTCGTTGACCTGGACCCAGCGGCCGTCGACGCGCTGCTGGAGAAGCGGACCGCGCGGCGCGCGGTAATGGGCGATGCGCTCGGCGACCCAGGCCTCGACGCTCATCCCGTCCGGCCGTACGACGCAGGTCTCCGCGACGGCGTTGGCGATGGCCTCGAAGGTCACGCCGGGCACGATGATGGCCGACAGGCCGGGATGGAAATCCTGGAAGTGCTCGTTGCACAGGACGAGGCGATCGTCCGGGTCGAACAGCGCGAAGCCCTCCGAGCTGCTCTCGATCGCCTCGACGAGCTTCTGCTTGGCGACCCCGGCCTCGTCGAGAGGCCCGGCGCTCCGGCTAGGGCCGGCGTCGGCGGCCCGACCTGTCTCGCTGGGTGATCCGGCCGGCGCGTGGGACATACCTCGAACCACTCCGACACCGACGCGCCAGGGGTGACGCCTTGCCCTGCCAAACCTGATCTGCGCGATGCCCGAGGGCGCGCAATTCATTATTCGGCACCGTCGCATGGTCTATTTTGCGGATCAAGCTGTACGGGAATCGCTGTCCCGCCCCAGTCACGGGCTCGCCGTTCGTCGCGCAGTTCGTCGCCCGTCTGCCGGCTTCTCGCTTCCAATCCCGTCCGGAACGCATCGGTGCCATGTCTCGGCGCGGCGTGGCGGCACGCCGAGAAAGTGTATCTTCCGTGAAAACGGAGGAAACGATGGCTTACAAGATCACTTTTCGCCGCGGAAAACGCGAGAGCTTCACCAAGCTGTGGCCGTGCGACCTCGAGGCGGCCACGGCCTACGCGCTCGCGCAGCTCCCCCTGCAGCAGCGAGAGAACGGGGCGACCTCTGTCACCGTGGTCTGCGAGCGGACCGGCGAGGTCGTGTTCAACTCGACCGAGCAGCCCGAGGCCGCGACGGTCTAGGGCGTCGCCCGGCCGCGGACCGGACGCTCCCGGAGGGGCTGCGTCGTGCCACCAGATCCCGTCCGTGCGCCCGAGCCCGTCCCGGCCTCGGTGGGCCGCGCCGAACCGGGATCCGGCTCCCAAGACTCACCGCCCCGCGTCCTGCACGCTCTCGATCCGCCCTTTCTGGCGCTGACGGGCGCGCCGGCCGCCCATCCTCATGACATCCCTATGCCGGACGCCCCGCACGCGTCTTGGTCCCTCACGGCCGATGCGGACGTGGTCGCGCCATCGGGCATCAGCCCGGATGGAGCCTCCGCATGCCGATCGTCCGTTACATCCTCGCCGAGTGCAGGGCCGACCGCGTCTTCGCGCTGATGGTCGTCGCGCTCGGCGGGTGGTCCGCCGTGTCCCTCGCGCTGCTCGCGCTGAACGTCTTCGAACCCCTGCGGGTCCAGTGAGCGCCGGAGCCGCGCCGCCCTGTCGCGGCGACGCCGCGTCGCCGTCCGGCACGGCACCCCCGGGGTTATCCATCCAGCCGCTGGCGGGCCGCTGCCGCGTCTGCGGGCTCGCCTACGGCGGCATCCTCGGCCGCGAGGCGGGGGTGATCCGGCTCGATCGCGCCCGGTGGCGCCGTCTCTGCCCGGGCGCGGCGTGGCTGACCGTGCCGGCCGCCTGCGCGGGTCTCCGGGCCAGCTTCGGCGGGGACGCCGGATCCTAACGCGGCCTTTATAAACTCCCGCCCGGTCCTCGCTCGAACCCTAACGCGGTTCCCGGCGACACTGCTGGTCGGTCAAGGCCGGCCGCGGAGCCTCCGCGGCCGGTCCGCCGAACCGGACCCGACCACCATGCTCGACATCGTCTTCCTCGCCGGGGGCCTCGCCTTCTTCGCCGCGGCGGCCGGCTATGCGGCCGCCTGCGACCGGCTCTGAGAGAGGCCGCCATGACCCTCGACCTCGCCCTCGGCGCCTGCGTGACCGCCGGCCTCCTCGTCTACCTCACCTACGCCCTCGTCCGCCCCGAGCGGTTCTGAGCGGCCCTGACGGATCTCCCCCCATGACCCTCAACGGCTGGATCCAGATCGCGCTGTACGGCGCGATCGTTCTGGCGCTCGTGAAGCCCCTCGGGTCGTACATGACCCGCGTCTTCACTGGAGAGCGCACCCTCCTCTCGCCCGTTCTAGGACCGATCGAGCGCGGGCTCTACCGCGTGTCCGGCATCGATGACCGCCAGGAGCAGCACTGGCTGGCCTATACGGGCGCGGTCATCCTGTTCCATGTGCTGGGCTTCGCGGTGCTCTACGCGATCCTGCGCCTGCAGGCGGTACTGCCGCTGAATCCGGCCGATCAGAGCGCGGTGGCGCCGGATCTCGCGTTCAACACGTCGACCAGCTTCATCACCAACACTAACTGGCAGTCCTACGGCGGCGAGACTACGCTGTCGTACCTGTCCCAGATGCTGGGCCTGACGCACCAGAACTTCCTGTCGGCGGCGACCGGCATCGCGGTCGCGGTGGCGCTGATCCGCGGGTTCGCCCGCGCCTCCAGCGGCACGATCGGCTCGTTCTGGGTCGATGTGACCCGCGCGACCCTCTACGTGCTGCTGCCGATCTGCATCCCCTACACGCTGTTCCTGGTCTGGCAGGGCATGCCGCAGACGCTCAGCGCCTACGCGGACGCCACGACGCTGGAGGGCGCCAAGCAGACCATCGCGCTGGGCCCGGTCGCGAGCCAGGTGGCGATCAAGATGCTCGGCACCAACGGCGGCGGCTTCTTCAACGCCAACGCCGCGCACCCCTTCGAGAACCCCACCGCCCTGTCGAACTTCGTCCAGATGGTCTCGATCTTCGCGATCGGCGCCGCGCTGACCAACGTCTTCGGCCGCATGGTCGGTGACGAGCGTCAGGGCTGGGCGATCCTCGGCGCCATGGGAATCCTGTTCCTGGCCGGCGTCGCCGTCACCTACTGGGCCGAGGCCAACGGCAGCTCGGTGCTCAGCAGCTTCGGGCTCACCGGCGGCAACATGGAGGGCAAGGAGGTCCGCTTCGGGATCAGCGCCTCGGCGCTGTTCGCGGTGATCACCACCGCGGCCTCCTGCGGCGCGGTGAACGCGATGCACGACTCGTTCACGGCGCTTGGCGGCCTGATCCCGCTGCTCAACATGCAGCTCGGCGAGGTCATCATCGGCGGCGTCGGCGCCGGCCTCTACGGCATGCTGATCTTCGTCATCGTGGCGATCTTCGTGGCGGGCCTGATGGTCGGCCGCACCCCCGAATACCTCGGCAAGAAGATCGAGGCGAAGGAGGTGAAGATGGCCATGCTCGGCATCCTCTGCCTGCCGCTGATGATGCTGGGCTTCACCGCCCTGGCGACGGTGGTGCCGGCGGGCCTCGCCGGCCCGGCCAATGCCGGCCCGCACGGCTTCTCGGAGATCCTCTACGCCTACACGTCGGCGGCGGCCAACAACGGCTCGGCCTTCGGCGGGCTGACGGCCAACACGCTGTTCTACAACAGCACGCTCGCCGTCGGCATGCTGGTCGGCCGGTTCTTCGTGAAGATCCCGGTGCTCGCCATCGCGGGCTCGCTCGCGGCCAAGAAGACGGTCCCGGCCTCCGCGGGCACGTTCCCCACCCACGGTGGTCTGTTCGTCGGGCTGCTGGTCGGCGTCGTGCTGATCATGGGCGGCCTGACCTTCTTCCCGTCGCTCGCGCTCGGCCCGATCGTGGAGCACTTCGCGGGCGCGGCCGGCCAGACCTTCGCGACGGGGGGCTGAGATGCCGCGCGCTTTCCCCGCCCGGCGCGTCCCGCGCCACCACCTCGCGCTGCACCGCTCTCCACTGCGGCACGACCGCGGCGGCGCTCAGCCCCTGCGGACCTCCGACCTCATCCTGGCGCTCCTCGGCGTCGTGATGCTCGGCGGCTTCGCCCTGCTGGCCGCCTACGCGCTCACCCTCGGCGCCGGGGGCTGAGCCTCCGCAACGGTGATCGCGCGCGCAGCGAAGCGCGGCCCTGGGTTGCTTCGCTCCGCTCGCAAGGACGGCAGCCTCACTCCAATCTCTCCTCCGGACATCTCCCATGTCGCGTCAGACGTCATCCCTGTTCAGCGCCGCCCTGATCGGGCCGGCCCTCCTCGGCTCGGTACGAAAACTCGATCCGCGGGCCATGATCCGAAACCCGGTCATGTTCGTGGTCGAGGTCGTGGCGCTCCTCACCACCGTGCTGTTCGTCCGCGACCTCGTCACCGGCGGCAGCGACCTGCTCTTCTCGGGCCAGATCATCCTCTGGCTGTGGTTCACCCTGATCTTCGCCAACTTTGCCGAGGCCCTCGCGGAGGGGCGCGGCAAGGCCCAGGCCGACAGCCTGCGGCGCACCCGCACCGAGATGACCGCCAAGCGCCTGACCGGCCAGGGCCGGGCCTTCGAGACGGTGCCGGGCACCTCGCTCAAGGTCGGCGACGTCGTCCTGGTCGAGGCCGGAGACCTGATCCCGTCGGACGGCGAGGTGATCGAGGGGGTCGCCTCCGTGAACGAGGCGGCCATCACGGGCGAATCCGCCCCGGTGATCCGCGAATCCGGCGGCGACCGCTCGGCGGTGACCGGCGGCACGCAGGTCCTCTCGGACGAGATCAAGGTCCGCATCACCGCCGCGGCCGGCTCGACCTTCGTCGACCGGATGATCGCCCTCGTGGAGGGCGCCTCGCGGCAGAAGACGCCGAACGAGATCGCCCTGAACATCCTGCTCGCCGGCCTCACCATCGTGTTCGTCTTCGCGGTGGCCTCGATCCCGAGCTTCGCGAGCTACGCGGGCGGGTCGATCCCCGTGATCGTTCTGGTCGCCCTGTTCGTCACGCTGATCCCGACGACGATCGGCGCGCTGCTCTCGGCGATCGGCATCGCCGGGATGGACCGGCTGGTCCGCTTCAACGTGCTCGCCATGTCGGGCCGCGCCGTGGAGGCGGCGGGCGACGTCGACACGCTGCTCCTCGACAAGACCGGCACGATCACCCTCGGCAACCGTCAGGCGACCGAGTTCCGCCCCGTCCGCGGCGTCACCGCGCAGGATCTCGCCGACGCGGCGCAGCTCGCCTCGCTCGCCGACGAGACGCCGGAGGGCCGCTCGATCGTGGTACTGGCCAAGGAGAAGTACGGCATCCGCGCCCGGGACATGGGCGGCCTCAACGCCACCTTCGTGCCGTTCACCGCGCAGTCGCGGATGTCGGGGGTGGATCTGCAGGGCACGTCGATCCGCAAGGGCGCCGTCGATGCCGTCATCGCCTCGGTCTCGGGCCAGCCCATCGCCTCGCGCGGCTCCAACGTCGCCCAGGCCGTCCGCCCCGAGGCCGAGACCGGCGTCGTGACCGAGATCCGCGCCATCGCGGAGGAGATCGCCAAGGCCGGCGGCACCCCGCTCGCCGTGGCCAAGGACGGCCGCCTGCTGGGCGTGGTCTACCTCAAGGACATCGTGAAGGGCGGCATCCGCGAGCGCTTCGCCGAGCTGCGCCAGATGGGCATCCGCACGGTGATGATCACCGGCGACAACCCGATGACCGCGGCGGCGATCGCCGCTGAGGCCGGCGTCGACGACTTCCTCGCCCAGGCGACTCCGGAGGACAAGCTCGCGCTGATCCGCAAGGAGCAGGCGGACGGCAAGCTCGTCGCCATGTGCGGCGACGGCACCAACGACGCCCCGGCGCTGGCCCAGGCCGATGTCGGCGTCGCCATGAACACCGGCACCGTCGCGGCCCGCGAGGCCGGCAACATGGTCGACCTCGACAGTGACCCGACGAAGCTCATCGAGATTGTCGGCATCGGCAAGCAGCTGCTGATGACCCGCGGCGCGCTGACGACCTTCTCGATCGCCAACGACGTGGCCAAGTACTTCGCCATCATCCCGGCGATGTTCCTGACGCTCTACCCGCAGCTCCAGGCGCTGAACGTCATGGGCCTGGCCTCGCCGCAGAGCGCGATCCTGTCGGCGATCATCTTCAACGCCCTGATCATCGTGGCGCTGATTCCGCTGGCGCTGCGCGGCGTCACCTACCGGGCCGTCGGCGCGGCCGCGCTGCTGCGCCGGAACCTCCTGATCTACGGCCTCGGCGGCGTCCTGGTGCCCTTCGTCGGCATCAAGGCCATCGACCTCGCCGTCAGCGCCCTCCACCTCGCCTGAACCGGTCCCCGGAGACCCGCCATGCTCAACCAGCTTCGCCCCGCCCTGGTCCTGCTCACCGCCCTGACGGCGATCACGGGCCTCGCCTACCCCCTCGCGATGACGGGCCTCGCCGGCGCCATCTTCCCCGCCAAGGCCGCCGGCAGCCTGATCGCGCGCGACGGCACGGTCGTCGGCTCCAGCCTGATCGGCCAGAACTTCACGGGTGCCGGCTACTTCCACGGCCGGCCCTCGGCGACGACGGCGCCGGACCCGTCCGACGCCGCGAAGACGGTGCCGGCGCCCTACAACGCGGCGAACTCCTCGGGCTCGAATCTCGGGCCGACCAGCGCCGCCCTCGCCGAGCGGGTGAAGGCCGATCTCGACGCGCTCAGGGCCGAGAACCCGGATGCGCCCGTTCCGGTCGACCTCGTCACGACCAGCGGCTCGGGCCTCGACCCGGACATCTCGCCCGAGGCCGCCTACTTCCAGGTCCCGCGCGTCGCCAGGGCCCGCAACATCCCGGCGGACAAGCTCCGCGCGCTGGTGTCGTCCCGCATCGAGGCGCGCACCCTTGGCATCCTGGGTGAGCCGCGCGTCAACGTGCTGGCGCTTAACCTCGCGGTCGACGATCTCGCCCGTCGCTGAGGCGCGCCCGGCAGCAGGGGGGACCCCGAAGCTGCGCTGCGGATCCCGCTTCGTCTTCGCGAGCGAAGCGAAGCAATCCAGCCGCGCCACGCTCACCGGCGTCAGCTGCCCTGGGTTGCTTCGCTCCGCTCGCGATGACGCGACGATCCCACGTTGTCCGCGGGGTTTTGCTAAGATGGCGATCATGCCCGAGACCGGCCGCGACCCGACCCGCCCCTCCCCCGACGCCCTGCTCGAAGCGGCGCGCCGGGAGGAGCGGACGCGCGGCCGGCTCAAGGTGTTCCTCGGCGCCGCCCCCGGGGTCGGCAAGACCTACGAGATGCTGACCGTCGGGCGGGCGCGGCTGAAGGCAGGCCTCGACGTCGTGGTCGGCGTCGTCGAGACGCACGGCCGCGCCGAGACCGAGGCCCTGCTCGACGGGTTCGAGACGATCCCCCGCCGTTCCGTTCCGTATCACGGCACCGTCCTGCAGGAGATGGACCTCGACGCCCTGCTGGCGCGCCGGCCGGCCCTGGCGCTGGTCGACGAGCTCGCCCACACCAACGCCCCGGGCTCGCGCCACCCGAAGCGCTACCAGGATGTCGAGGAACTGCTCGACGCCGGTATCGACGTCCTGACGACGCTCAACATCCAGCACGTCGAGAGCCTCAACGACGTGGTGGCGTCGATCACCCGCATCCGGGTGCGCGAGACGGTGCCGGACGGCGTCCTCGACCGGGCGGACGACATCGAGGTCGTGGACCTCAACCCCGACGACCTGATCCAGCGCCTGAAGGACGGCAAGGTCTACGTCCCGACGCACGCCGAGCGCGCGCTCAAGCACTATTTCTCGCGCGGCAACCTCACGGCGCTCCGCGAGCTGGCGCTCCGGCGCACCGCCGACCGGGTCGACGACGAGCTGCTCGGCCACATGCGGGCCAACGCGATCGCCGGTCCCTGGGCGGCGGGCGAGCGCGTGCTGGTCTGCGTGAACGAGGATCCCCGCTCCGCCGGCCTCGTGCGCCACGCCAAGCGCCTCGCCGACCGCCTGCACGCCCCCTGGACGGCGCTCTCCATCGAGGGCGCGCGGGCGGCGGCCCTGAGCGAGGTCGAGCGCGACCGCATCGCCGAGGCCCTGCGGCTCGCCGACCGCCTCGGCGGCGACGCCGTCACCCTGCCGGGCGGGCGCCGGATCGCCGACGACGTGCTCGACTACGCGCGCTCGGCCAACGTGAACCACATCGTCGTCGGCAAGGCGAACCGCTCGTGGCTCTTCGAGCTGGTCAACGGCTCGGTGGTGTACGACCTCGTGCGGCACAGCGGCGCCATCAGCGTGCACGTCGTTCCCGGCGAGGCCGTCCCGGACGAGAAGCCGGCGCGCCGCGCCGTGGCGGTGACCGCGCCGCGTCCGGGGCGCGACGCGCGGCCCTACGCGATCGCGCTGGCGGCGATCGCAGCGGGCCTCGGCGCGGCCATCGTCGCGGAACCCTACGCGGGCGTCGAGAACGCCGACCTGTTCCTGCTGACCGCGGTCGTGGCCGTGGCGGTGCGCTGGGGCCTCGGGCCGTCCCTCGTCTCGGTGGTGGCGGCCTCGCTCGCCTACAATTTCTTCTTCCTGCCGCCGGTCTACACGCTCACCATCGCCGATCCGACCAACGTCGCGGCGTTCCTGCTCTTCACCCTGGTGGCCGTCCTCGTCTCGAACCTCGCCTCCCGCGCACGTCGCGTCGCGGTGGTCAGCCAGGGCCGGGCGCGGGCCACCGAGCGGCTGTTCGGCTTCTCGCGGAAGCTCGCCGCCTGCGGCACCCTCGACGACGTGCTCTGGGCCACCTGCGCCCAGGTCGCCGCGATGCTGAAGGTGCGCGTCGTCCTCCTGCTGCCGGACGGCCCGGCCGTCACGGTGCGGGCGGGCTACCCGCCCGAGGACATGCTGGACGAGGCCGATCTCGCGGCCGCGCAGTGGGCCTTCGACAACGACCGGCCCGCGGGCCGGGGCGCCGACACGCTGCCGGGCGCCAAGCGCCTGTTCCTGCCGATGCGGACCGGGCGCGGGACGATCGGGGTGATCGGCCTCGATTCCGACGGCACCGGGCCGATCCTGTCGCCGGAGGGCCGCCGCCTCCTCGACGCCCTGGCCGACATGGGCGCCCTGGCCATCGAGCGGGTCCGGCTCGTGGAGGATCTCGACCGGGCCGAGCGCGCGGCCGAGACCGACCGCCTGCGCCAGGCGCTGCTCACCTCGATCAGCCACGACCTGCGCACACCGCTCGCCTCGGTGCTGGGCGCGGCCAGCACGCTGCGCGACCTCGAGGCGGCGCTGCCCGCGGACGCCAAGGCGGAGTTGCTGGCGACGATCATCGAGGAATCGGAGCGGCTCAACCGCTTCATCGCGAACCTCCTCGACATGACCCGGCTGGAGGCCGGCGCGGTGGCGCCGAACCTCTCCGCGCAGGACGTGGCCGAGACGGTCGACACCGCCCTGCGCCGCACCCAGAAGATCCTTGCCGAACACCGCGTCGCCGTGGACGTCGAGGCCGACCTGCCGCCGCTGGCGCTCGATCCGGTCCTGTTCGAGCAGGTCCTGGTCAACCTCCTCGACAACGCCGCCAAGTACGCGCCCGAGGGCTCGACCGTGACGGTGCGCGCGCGCCGCGCGGACGACCGCGTCCGCATCGCCGTGCTGGACGAGGGCGACGGCCTGCCCGAGGCGGATGTCGAGCGGGTCTTCGACAAGTTCTACCGCGTCCGGAAGGGCGACCGGGTCCGGGCCGGCACCGGGCTGGGCCTCGCCATCTCCCGGGGCTTCGTCGAGGCGATGGGCGGCACCGTCACGGCCGAGAACCGCCCCGACCGCGGCGGCGCCTGCTTCACCGTCAGCCTGCCGGTTCCGGCCCGGAGCGCGCCCAGGGACATCGCCGCATGAGCCCCACGATCCTGGTCGTCGACGACGAGCCGCCGATCCGCAAGCTCCTCCGCATGGGCCTGGCCACGCAGGGCTACGCGATCCTGGAGGCGCCCGATGCCCGGACCGCCCTGGCGCTGCTCGGCCGGGAGGGCGTCGATCTCGTGATCCTCGATCTCGGCCTGCCCGACATGCGCGGCCACGACCTGCTGCGGTCGGTTCGATCGAGCCATCCCGACCTCCCGGTCGTCGTCCTGTCGAGCCGCGACGACGAGAGCGGCAAGGTCGAGGCGCTCGATCTCGGCGCCAACGACTACGTGACCAAGCCGTTCGGCATGGCGGAGCTGCTGGCGCGCCTGCGGGCCGCCATGCGCCACCAGCTCGCCGCGCGGGGCGAGCGGCCGATCTTCCGCGTCGACACCCTGTCGGTCGATCTGGTCCGCCGGATCGTGAAGGTCGACGAGGCCGAGGTGAAGCTGACGCCGCGCGAGTACGATTTCCTGCGCGTCCTGGTCCTGCATGCCGGCAAGGTGCTCACCCACGCGCAGCTGATGCGCTCGGTGCCCTCCTCGTCCGATCCGCAATACCTGCGCGTCTACGTGCGCCAGCTCCGCCAGAAGCTGGAGGCGGATCCCGAGCGCCCGCGGATCTTGCTGACCGAGACCGGTGTCGGCTACCGCCTGCGCGCGCCCGACGACGAGCCGGCCCCGCCGCACCGCGGCGCCGGCGGCGCGACCGCCCACTGATCCCGAGGACGAGCCGATGTTTCCTAGCGCCCGCGATCCCGCGCGATGAGTGTGGACCGGATCCTCGCGCCCTCCGACGCGCTCGTCGGCCTGCGCGCTGCCGGCAAGGGGGCGCTGCTCGAGGAGCTGGCGCGCCGCGCCGCCAACGCCCTCGGCCTCGCCGCGGAGACGATCCTCCCGGCGCTGATCCGGCGCGAATCCC
This sequence comes from Methylobacterium sp. D53M, assembly GCF_053345625.1. Classification (NCBI taxonomy): domain Bacteria; kingdom Pseudomonadati; phylum Pseudomonadota; class Alphaproteobacteria; order Hyphomicrobiales; family Methylobacteriaceae; genus Methylobacterium; species Methylobacterium sp. D53M. The sequence goes on along the minus strand of NZ_JBKFAL010000001.1, from coordinate 352,526 downwards.
TGGGTTCGACCGGGGTCGGCGACGGCATCGCCCTGCCGCACGCGCGCCTCGAGGGCATCGCGCGCCCCTACGGGATCCTGGCCCGGCTCCGCGACCCGATCGATTTCGACGCGGTCGACGATCGGCCGGTGGACCTCGTCGTCCTGCTGCTGCTCCCGGCCGTCGCCGAGGGCGAGACGCTGAACGCGCTGGCCTGCGTGGCGCGGCGCCTGCGCGACCCCGGGGCCGCCGCGACGATGCGCGCCGCGCGGGACGCGGCGGCGCTCTACGCGGCCGCGACGGGCCGGTAAGGGTGCCGCGCGGCCGTCAGTGCGCGCCGCCGGTCTCGACGAACTTGAACAGGAAGACCGCCGCGATCACCCAGACGATCGGCTTCACCTCCCGGGCGCGGCCCGCCAGCAGCTTCAGCGCCGCGTAGGTGATGAACCCGCAGGAGACGCCGGTGGCGATCGAGTAGGTGAACGGCATCAGCAGGGCCGTGACGCAGGCCGGCACGACCTCGGTGATATCGTCCCAGTCGAGCTCGACCAGCTCGCGCAGCATCAGGCAGGCGACGTAGAACAGCGCCGGCGCCGTGGCGTAGGCGGGTACCGCGCCCGCCAGCGGCGCGAAGAACAGGCAGGCGAGGAACAGCACCGCCACGGTGGCGGCCGTGAGCCCGGTGCGGCCGCCCTCCTCGACGCCGGAGGCGCTCTCCAGGTACGCCGTCGTGCTCGACGTGCCGAGGAGCGAGCCCGCGAAGACCGAGACGGAATCGGCCATCAGCGCCCGGTCGAGGCGGCGCATCTTCCCGTCGGTCAGGAGCCCGGCCCGGCTCGCCACGCCCATCAGCGTGCCCGTGGCGTCGAACAGCTCCACCAGGAACAGGACCAAGATGACGTGGAGCAGGCCCGCCGAGAGGGCACCCGGGATGTCGAGGGCGAACAGGGTCGGGGCGATCGACGGCGGCAGGGAGACGATTCCCTGGAAAGTGTTGCCCGCGAAGACGAAGCTCAGCGCCGTGACGGTGAGGATGCTCGACAGCAGCGCCGCCCGCACCTTACGGGCGGAGAGGACGGCCACCATCAGGAAGCCCAGCACCGCCAGGATCGCCTCCGGCTTGTGCAGGTCGCCGAGGGTGACGAAGGTCGCCGGGCTCGCCGCGACGAGGCCGGCGTTCTTGAGCGCGATGATCGCCAGGAACAGGCCGATCCCGACCGTGATGGCGATCCGCATGGAGCGCGGGATCCCCTCGACGATCAGCGCGCGCAGGCCTGTCAGCGTGACGATCAGGAAGCACACGCCCGAGATGAACACCGCGCCGAGGGCGGCCTGCCAGCTGAAGCCGAGCTGCTGGACCACCACGTAGGTGAAGTAGGCGTTGAGCCCCATGCCGGGCGCGAGGGCGATCGGGTAATTGGCCCAGAGCGCCATGATCATCGAGCCGAGCGCCGCCACGAGGCAGGTCGCCACGAAAACCGCGCCCCGGGGCATGCCGGCATCCCCGAGGATGCTCGGGTTGATGAAGACGATGTAGGCCATCGTCAGGAAGGTGGTCAGCCCCGCGAGCACCTCCGTGCGTACGCTGGTGCCGTGCTCGGCGAGGCGGAAGGTGCGTTCCAGGAGGCCGGGCCTCGCCGCCGGCACCGCGTCCCGCGCGCGATCCATCACGCGAGCCCCGCCCGGCCGGCCGCCACGGCCCGGTAGATCCTGTCCGGCGCGAAGGGGGTCGCGGTCAGGCGAGCCCCGGTCGCGTCCCGGATGGCGTTGCCGAGCGCCGCCGCCACCGGGTTGAACGGCGACTCGCTCATCGACTTGGCGCCGAGCGGGCCGACGCTGTCGTGCGTGTCGGCGAACAGGACCTCGGTGTCGGGCACGTCGGCGCAGGCGGGGATGTGGTAGTCGCGGAACGTCTGCGTGACGAGGCTCCCGTCCGCGGCGACTTGGACGTCCTCGTAGAGCGCCGCGCCGAGCGCCTGCGCGATACCGCCCTCGACCTGACCGCGGCACTGCATCGGGTTGATCACCCGCCCGGCATCGGCGGCGTGGACGCTCCTGAGGATCCGCACCGCGCCGCTCACCGGGTCGACCGCCACCCGGAAGGCGTGGACGTTGAACGCCACCGAGCGCGGGCTGCCGTCGGCCCGGCCGGTCGCGTCCAGGGGACCGATCGCCGCCAGCGTGACCGGTCCGGCCGGCGTCTCGACCTGCTCCCCGTCGAGGCGGCAGGATTCCGGGGTCGCGCCCGCGATCTCGGCGGCCCGCGCGCGGATCCGGAGCGCGAGCGCCTCGGCGGCGCGCATCGTCGCCAGGCCCGCCACCACCGTGCCGGTGCTCCCGTAGGCGCCGGTGTCGTGCCCGACGATATCCGTGTCCGCGCCCGCGACGCGGACACGCTCCGGCGCGGCGCCGAGCGCCGAGGCCGCGATCTGCCGATGCACCGTGCTGGTGCCGTTGCCGAACTCGGCCGTCCCGACGCGCACGGTGAATTGCCCGTCGGCGTCCAGGCTGACCCGCGCGTCGGCGTGGTGGCCGCGCGGCGGGATCGTGTCGATCATCGCCATCGCCATGCCGGTCCCGGCGCGCCAGCCGGGCTCGGGCTCGGGCCCCGGATCGGACCGCAGCGCGTCCTCGACCAGGGTGAGGCACTGGTCGAGCCCGTAGCTGCCGAAGATCACGTCGTGCGGTTCCAGGCTGTTCGACACCATGGCGTCGCCCGGCTTGACGGCGTTGCGCCGCCTCAGGGCGAACGGGTCAATGCCGAGTTCGCGGGCGACCTCGTCCAGGGCGGATTCCAGCGCGAAGATCGTCTGGCTCAACCCGTAGCCGCGGAAGGCCCCCGCCGGCACCGTGTGGGTGTAGACGGCGCGGCCGCTCACCTGCTTGTTCGGGCAGACATAGGCGGCCAGCACCTCGTGGCAGGCGTGGTGGATCACGCCGCCCGCGTGGTTCCCGTAGGCGCCGGTGTCGGACAGGACGTCGAGGCTCAGCGCCGTGAGGGTGCCGTCGCGGCGGGCGCCGACCTTCACGTCCACCCGCATCGGGTGGCGCGTCGTCGTCCCGACGAACTGCTCCCGGCGGGTCAGCTCCCAGCGCACCGGCCGCCCCGTGTGCAGGACCGCCAGGGCGACGAGGTCCTCGGTCAGCATCTCCTGCTTGCCGCCGAAGCCGCCCCCGACCCGCGCGCAGACCACGTGCACCGCGTCCTTCTCCAGGCCGAACAGGTCCGCCAGCGCGTCCCGGGTCAGGAACGGCACCTGAGTGCTGGTGCGCAGCGTCAGGCGGCCGTCCTCGGCGCGCCAGCCGATGCAGCCGTGGGTCTCCATGGCGGCGTGCTGGACGCGCTGCGACCGGAACGTCCCGGCGTAGACGAAATCGGCCTCGGCGAGGCCCGCCGCCGCATCGCCGACCGCGCCGTGCACCTCGCCGGCGAGGTTGGGATGGCTCTCCAGGGGCGGTGCGTCCTCGCCCGGGCAATCGCGGGGATCGTGGACGCGGGAAGCGTCGGAGTCGAGGGCGCGCTCCGGATCGAGGAGCGCCGGGCGCACCTCGTAGGTCACCCGCAGGGCGCGGCAGCCGGCCTCGGCGGCGGCTGCCGTCTCCGCCACCACGGCGGCGACGCGCTGCCCGACGAACCGCAGGATCGAGTCGAGGACCCGCGTGTCGGAGGCGTCGTCGCGCGGATCCTCGTGGCGGGCGGTCGAGAAGCGGCGCGTCGGCGCGTCGGCGTGGGTCAGCACGGCCACGACGCCCGGGACGGCGCGGGCGGCCGTCGCGTCGATCGCGACGATCCGGGCATGGGCGTGCGGCGAGCGCAGCACCTTGAGGTGGAGCGTGTCGCCGAGTGGTGCGTCCATCGTGAAGCGGGCGCGTCCGGACACGACCAGCGGCGCGGCCGGTGCCGCGAGGTTGCGGCCCACGGGATCGCCGCAGCCGCCGCTCTCGACCGAGCGCGCGCTGCCGGCGATGGCCTCGCGCACGGCGCGGTAACCGGTGCAGCGGCAGAGATTGCCCTTGAGGGCGGTGCCGAGATCCTGCTTCTGACCCTGGTCGAGGCGCGCCGCGGTCATGATCATGCCGGGCGTGCAGAAGCCGCACTGGAAGCCCTGGGCTGCCAGGAAGGCTTCCTGCATCGGGTGGAACGCCGCCGGCTCGGCCGCGTCGGCGCGGCAGGGACCGGCCAGCCCTTCGATCGTGGTCACGCTCCGTCCCTCGGCGCGGAAGGCCGGTACCAGGCAGCTGTGCACGGGCTCGCCGTCGAGATGGACCGTGCAGGCGCCGCAATCGCCGGCGTCGCAGCCCTTCTTCACGCCGAACCAGCCGGCCTCGCGGAGATAGGTCCGGAGGCACTGCCCGGCTCTCGGCGCGCCCTCGTGCGCGGCACCGTTGATCGTGAGCTTCATGACGCGGCTCCCGGCGACGGCGCCGCGTCGAGCGACCCGCGGATCTCCTCGGCGAAGTGCCGGGTCATGTGGCGGCGCCAGTCGGGCCGCCCGTGGACATCGTCGTGGTAGAGCGCGTCCGGGATCGCCTCGTCCAGCGCCCGCATCAGCGCGGCCGGATCCGGCAGACCGTCGAAGGCGAGGCGCAGCGGGCGTTTGACGGAGGCCGTGACCGTGAGCGCGAAGGCGCCGTCCGGGCCGCGCGTCCCGATCAGCAGCGCGCCGGAGCGCCCGTTCGGGCTGAGGCTGATGCGGCGGAAGGCCGTGCGGCGCGCGAGCGCCGTGGCCGGCATCGACAGGCTCCTCAGGAGCTCGCCCGGCGCCAGGGCGTTCCGCTGCGGCGCGAGGACGAAGTCGAGGATCGGGAGTTCCCGCTCGGCCCCGTCGGCGGACCAGATCGTGCAGGTCGCGTCGAGGGCCGTCGCGAGGGCGATCATCGGCCCGGCCGGGAGGGCGAGGCAGACGTTGCCGCCGACCGTGGCCACGTTCCAGATCTTGAAGGAGCCGAGCAGCGCGCGGCAGCACTGGCCCACCAGCGGCGCCGCGTTCCAGCCCGGCGGCAGTTCCAGCCGGTCGAGCTGGGCGATGGTGCAGGTCGCCGCGAGGGTCAGGCCCTCCGCGTCGACCGCGTGCGGTGGCCATCCGAGCGCCGCGAGGTCGACGAGGCGCCGCATCCCGACCTGCGGCTCGGAGAACAGCCACGTCCCGCCTCCCAGGCAGGCATCGCCGTCCGCCCAGGCGGGAAGCTCGGTCCGACTCCGCGGCCGGACGACGGTCTCGATCGTGTTGAGGTCCATGCCCGCTCGCCGGTCCGAGGCCGGTTCGGCCCGGCCCGACACTATGCCGGTTTTAATCGGGCTCCGGTCAAGCCGCGCCGGCAGCTTCGAACCTTGGCGCCCCCACGCACGTCGGCCTAGGATGAATCAGATTTGCGTGAGATGGCCGGCGGCGGTCCGGATCGGAGATCCCCATGGCCCTGACGGCATCGCGGTACGGCAAGGAACGGGTTCGCGTGCTGCGCCTCGCCCGCGACGGCGACCACCACACGCCGCGCGAACTGACGCTGTCGGTCATGTTGACCGGGCGCTTCGAGGCGGCCTGGACAGAGGGTGACAACCGCGCCTCCATCGCCACCGACAGCATCCGGAACATCGTCAACGTGACGGCGGCGCGGCATCTCGGGCTCGACGCCGAGGGGTTCGTCGCCGCGGTCGCGCGGGTGCTGCTCGAGACCTACCCGCAGGTCGAGACCGTCACGATCGACGCGGAGGAAGTTCGCTGGCTCCGCCACGCGATCGCCGACGCGCCGCACGGCCACACCTTCACGCGCGACGGGAACGGCGCCGGCTTCGTGGGGCTCACCGCCGACCGGACTGGGTCGACCCTGCGCTCCGGATTGCGCGGCTACACCTTCATGAAGACCACGCAATCGGGCTGGACGGGGTTCGTGGCGGACCAGTACCGGACCCTGCCCGACACGACCGACCGCATCGCCGCGACCAGCATGGACGCGACCTGGACCTGGGCCTCCGCGCCGCACGATCACGGTGCCACCAATGCCCGCATCCTCGCGACACTGTTGACCGTTTTCGGCACCACCTACAGCCGCGGGATCCAGGACAGCATGTACCGGATGGGCGAGGCCGCCCTGGCCGCCGTCCCGGAACTGGCCGAGATCGGCTTCGTCATGCCCAACAAGCACTACCTGCCGATCGACCTGACACCGTTCGGCCTCGACAACCCGGGCGTTGTCTTCCTGCCGACCGACGAGCCCTACGGCCGGATCGAGGCGACCATCGGCCGGACAGGTTGATCAGTCCACGCCGCGACGCCCTTCCCAGATTCCCCATGCGTCAAGGCGCGCCGCGTCGATCGGTGGGCGGTGGATCAGCGGTGCAATCCTACAACCGCAGGCTGGCGAGCGGCGGGCGAACGCCGGCGACGCACAACGCAAGATAGTCTCGCCCTTGATCTATGCTGTCCCATGGCTTTTCATTAAGTGGGACTGCGCAGTAGGCGGTTCACCGCGATTTTCTTGAGCAAAGCGAACCATTTTAACCGCCGCGCAACGGCATCCCATTATCGAAGCCCTCGCTATAGCCGGGCATCGACAGATTTATGATGTCGCCCGGCGCAATAAAAATTGATCTCGATCAAGAAATTCTTGATCCGACCGGCTCGGTGCGCGCTTCGGCCGCACCCTCATCTCAGGATGCGGAGACATCGATGTTCGAGGGCGTTCTGGCTGGGAGGGATCACGCGGCCAAACTCGCGGCGTTGAGCCGGTCCCTCGCCACCATCGAGTTCGCGCTGGACGGCACGATCCTCGACGCCAATCCGAACTTCCTGGAAGCCATGGGCTACGCGCTCGAGGAGATCCGCGGCCGGCATCACAGCCTGTTCGTCCCGCCGGTCGAGCGGGAGAGCGAGGCCTATCGGGAATTCTGGGACAAGCTGCGGCGCGGCACCTTCGCCAGCGCCGAGTACAAGCGGCTCGCCAAGGGCGGGCGGGAGGTCTGGATCCAGGCCTCCTACAACCCGGTGCTCGACGCGCGCGGCGGACCGGTCAAGATCGTCAAGTTCGCCACCGACATCACCGCCCAGAAGCTCCGCGCCCTCGATCTGGAAGGGCAGATCAGCGCGCTGCACCGCTCGCAGGCGGTGATCGCCTTCGCACTCGACGGCACGATCCTAACCGCCAACGCGAACTTCCTCGACGCGGTGGGCTATCGGCTCGACGAGATCGTGGGGCGGCATCACAGCCTGTTCGTCGGCGAGGCGGAGCGCGCCAGCGAGGCTTACCGGCGATTCTGGGCCGCCCTGGCGCGCGGGGAGTATCAGTCCGGCGTGTTCAGCCGCGCCGGCAAGGGCGGGCGGGAAGTCTGGATCCAGGCGACCTACAATCCGATCACGGACGCGGATGGGCGGCCCGTCCGGGTCGTCAAGTTCGCCACCGACATCACCGCCGAGGTCCACGAGCGGCAGCAGCGCGCCGCCGCGCAGAGCGCCATCGGCGCCGAGCTGGACGCCATCGGCGACGCCGTGGCGGATGTGACGCGCCAGGCCGACGCGGCGGTCACGCGCGTGGACCGCGTATCTGGCGACATCCGCTCGGTGGCCACCGGCGCGGAGCAGCTGTCGGCCTCGGTGGACGAGATCAGCCAGCAGGTGAGCCACGCCGCCGAGATGGCCGGGCAGGCCGTGGAGCAGGCGCAGCGCACCGGCCGGATCGTGACCGGCCTCAGCGACCAGGCCGCGCAGATCGGCGCGGTGCTGAGCCTCATCTCCGGCATCGCCGCCCAGACCAATCTCCTCGCGCTCAACGCCACCATCGAGGCGGCCCGTGCCGGCGAGGCCGGTCGCGGCTTCGCGGTGGTGGCGTCGGAGGTGAAGACCCTGGCCGCGCAGACGGGGCGCGCGACGGAACAGATCCGCCAGCAGATCGCCTCGACGCAGGCGGCGACCCGGGAGGCCGTCGACGCCATCGACATGATCCAGGGCACGATCCGGACCCTGGACGCGGCCTCGTCGACCATCGCGGCAGCCGTCGAGGAGCAATCCGCGGTGATGCGCGAGATGTCGGGCACCATGCAGACCGCCGCACAGGACGTCTCCGCGATCTCCGGCGGGATGACCACGATCGCGCGGGCGAGCGGCCGTGCCGACCGCGCGACGCGGCAGGTCCGGGAGACCGCGCGGGCTTTCGGCTGATGCGATCCGGGCGGTCGCCGCCGGGTCAGCCCGGATCGCCGCCTTCGTCCGCGCGCTCGTCCTCGACCAAGCGCCCGATCCGGGGGATCAGCGGGCAGGTGACCGTGCAGCGCAGGCCGTCGGGCTCGAAGGCGAGCGCGACGGTTGCCCGCAGCTCGTAGCTCAGCATCTCGGTGAGCACCTGCATGCCGAAGCCGCGCCGGCTCGGTTGCGCGACGCCCGCACCCCCCGATTCCTTCCAGACGAGCGTCAGGTCGCCGGGCGGGCTCGCCCCGGCGCCGGCGACGACCCAGGTGACGTCGACACCGCCCTTCGAGAGACCGAAGGCGCCGTGCTCGATCGCGTTGCTGCAGAGTTCGTGGACCGCGAGGGCCATCAGCTGCGCGGCCTTCGGCCGGAGGCGCACGGTCGGCCCCGCCAGCGTCGCCTGTTCGCCTTCGCGGATCAGGTGGATCATCAACTCGTCGGAGATGAGCGTGTGCAGGCTCACCTCGCCGAACGTGTCGGCCGCGACCCGCACGCGCGCGATGGCGTCCAGCCGACCTTCGAGATGAGTCGCGTAGCCGTCAACGGTCTCGGCGGTCTCGGCCGAGAGACGCAGGACCGCCCGCAGCATCGCCAACGTGTCGCGCAAGCCGTGACGCAGACCGTCCGGTGTCCCGGACTCGTCCAGGAGGCGGCGAAGACGGGCATTGTCCGCTTCGAGGTGCGCGACGCGCGCGGCCATTGCTTGAGGCTCTGCCATGTTCGCTCTCTCAGCGCCGAAAGCCGGGAGGTTCCGTTCAGCTCACATAACGTAGCTCGGACCTGCACCAGCATCACAGACCGGAGATTTTCGCTGAACCGGGCGGGAAATGCCGGCTCGTGCCCGTCTGACCTGAACACGCCCCACCGCGGAGCGATCATCGAGCTCCGAGATGCTGTCAGCCAATACCGGCGATCATTCCTCCAGGTTTCAGGCTACGTTCTGACCAGAGGCCGATCTTCGACGAAGCACCTCCGAGCCGAACGCAAAGCTTCGGCCTTGATCACCCCGAGCGACAATCCGGCCGCGTCGACGGTCGCGATCATCCCGAGCCGGCCGAATGCCGGATGGCGGTTTCGGCATGATCCGAGCGTCATCGTCGGACCCGGTTCGACCTGCACCATCCGCCGGCGATCCGGAAAACGCCAGCGGTAGGGCGGCGGACGCGCCCGCCCAGGGGGCCTCGCATACGCCCCACGCCGGGCCGGAGTCCGACCCTTGTTTCGGTTCGGCTAACCATCGCTGCCCCGGTCGCCTACCCGTGGCCGCACTTCGATGTGTGGGAGACGGATGCGTGGCGGGACAAAGCTTGCGGAAGGCAGGACGGCTGAAGCGGCTCTGGCCCGGGCGCGCGGCTGCCCTACCGCCGGCACCGCGTTCGCCGGGACTGGCCGACCTGCCTGAACCGCCGCCGCCGCGCGGTCTCACGGCCTCCGAGCTGATCGCCATGGCGCGCCAAGCCCGGGCCATGTCCGATCAGAGGGATCCGGCAAAAACCACGAGCGTTTCCTGAGGTCCGCTGCACGCTGTCGGGAGGTCGTCATGGGGCTGGTCGCCTTCATCGTCTTCGTCTGTCCCTGGATGGGCATCGCCGGCCTGCTGTGGATGCGGGCACAACAGGCCAAGCCGCTCTGACCGAGGCTCCGTCGCCGCGTCGCCCGGCGATCGTCTCGGCTGCGATATGCCCTCCGAGCAGCCCGCCCGGAGGCACGCCATGGCCCGCGCGTCGGCCTGTATCGAGCCGGTCCTGAAGCTCACTGACGAGCTCGGCCGCGCGACTCTCCGGCAGCGACAGAATCGGACGCCTAGCAGCTTCCCCTACAATAATGCATCGCCCTCTCGCTCGCCATTCCGATATTTGTCTTATATAGTTTGATTGTGTAAATTATAAGTCTGCCGATATAAGCCTATGATCCAGCTTAACCTAGGGTCAAAGCAAAGTTTCAAAAATTTTGATGCATTTGTTGGCCCATTGAAGGCAATTGATTTTTCTTGGTCCGTAACATAGACGCGCCATGGTGATCCTTCCTAGGGTCAGGATTGTGGTGCCATTCATTATCCGAACAACCCATCGCCGCACCCTGCGTTTCAGAACGATCGTGATCGTCTTCGCAGGATCGATGACCTCGCTCACATTTGGAATTGTCTACGTCCTGCTATTGCAGGTCGGCGCGATCGACGCTGCCAGCCGCACTCTGGTTCAGGAGATCGGGGCTGTCCGGGCTCTCGGCACCATGAAGCAGCGGACACAGGAGCTCGGTGCGTTGGAATGTCCTGCGCGCGCCGTAGCGACCGAGGCCGACCCTCGGGAGGACATCGACCGGACAATTGAGCCGCACGAGGCATTCCTCAAGGCCTGGACCACCTATGTGTCGACGATCAGGACGGCGGACGAGCGGGAGCGCGCTCGCGGTCTGTGGGACGCGTGGCAGCATTTCCTCGCCGTGGAGGCGGAAGCGGCCGCTCTCGACAGGGCTGGGGAACGCGATCTCGCCGACAGGGTGCGGGCGACGGCGCTTCAGGCCGACGCGGCAGCCGTCGCACGGGATGTCGACGCGCTGCTGACCGACCGCGACGCCGCGGTCGCCGAGCAACTCGGAGCTGTCGACGCCGCCGGCTCGACCTTGCGCCCGAGCCTCGTGGCCGGCTTGTCCGCCGCTGCGCTGGCTGCCCTGGTCCTGGTGCAGGCCATCCTGCGCAGCGTCGCGCAGCCGATGACAGCGCTCGCCTGCGCCATGCAGCGACTGGCCGACCACGATCTCACCGTCGCGGTCTCGGCAGCAGCGGGCTGCACCGAACTCGGCGTCATGGCGGCCGCGACGAGAGCTGTTCAGGAAACGCTGCGGCAGGCCGTGTTGCGGGACGCCGAGGCCGATCGGTCGCGCGCTCAGAGCGAGCAGCGCCGCGCCGTGATCGAGCACGCGACCGAGCGGGTCGAGACCACGATCGGCGGCATGGTCGAGGCTGTGTCTTCGACCGCCGCGGCACTGCGCGTCACCGCCGACGACGTGGGCCAAGCGATCCGCGATGGGGCGGTTCGATCGACCAGGTTGGGCGCCGCGCTCGCGCAGACGCGATCGAAGGTCCGGCAGATCACCGTCTCTGCCGAGACGTTCGGCGCGGCGGTCGAAGAGGTCGGGGCGCAGGCCGAGGCCACCGCGACCCTGGCCGGAAGCGCCGCGGCGGACGCGGCCCGGACGACCGCCCGCGTTCAGGCGCTGAGCAGCGGCGTCGACCGGATCGGCGACGCGGTCCGCCTCATCGCCAAGATCGCCGCACAGACGAACCTGCTGGCCCTCAACGCCACGATCGAGGCCGCCCGGGCCGGCGACGCGGGCCGCGGCTTCGCGGTGGTCGCCTCCGAAGTGAAGGCCCTGGCCGAGCAGACCAGGGAGGCCACCGAGATCATCGGCCAGCACGTCTCCGAGATCCGAGGCTCGACCGACGCGGCGGTGTCGGCGATCGCGGGCATCACGGCGCGGGTCGAGGACATGAGCCGCGCGGCGAACGTTATCGTCGAGTCCGCGGAGCGGCAGGGTGCGACCGCGCGGGAGATCGTGACGGCCATCGCGGAGGCGACCGACGGCACCGAGGGGTTCGACGCGGAGGGCGCGGGCGTCACCGAGATTCCCGAGGGGGCCGAGCCGACGACGACGGCCGTGTTGACCGCGGCCGACGGCCTGACCCAGGACGCCGCCCGTCTCGGCGAGGCGCTCGCTGGCCTCCTGGAGAGCCTCCGTGCGGCGTGAGGCGGGGCCCGCTGAGAGCGGGACGGAACTGGCCGCATGAACTGGATTGAGTGGGCACGCGGCCGCTCGATCGGCGGGTCGCTCCGGAGGGGATCCCTCGTCCTCGCTCTCGCGGCTTGGGCGCTGCCGGCCTCGGCCACCACCATCGCGTTCCTGACACCGGCAGGCGTCGCCCGGCGCCTGCACGACGGCCTCGACGAGCAGGCGCGCGCGCGGGGCGTCGCGACTCGCTTCGCCTACGCGCCCGACGGCGCGGGCGACGAGCAGATCGCGCAGGCGCGGCGGCTGATCGCCGAGAGAGCCGACGCCCTCGTGGTCGTGCCGGTCGACTCCGCGGCGCGCGAGGAGATCACCCGGCTGGCCCTGGAAGCCGACGTACCGCTCGTCCTCATCGGCCACGGCGCACGGACCGACTGGTTTGCCGGGCGCGTCACCCAGGTCGTGCCGAGCGATCTCGTCGCCGGGCGGCTGCAGATGCGCAAGCTCGCCCAGATGTCGGGTGGGGCCGGACGCGTCGCGATCCTCGCGGGCAGCGCCACCGATCCCGTCTCGGCGCTCCGCAGCAGGGGTGCCAGGGAGGTGCTGGCGGAGAGCCCGCGCCTCCGCCTGGTCGCGGAGGCCGCGACGGATGCGAGCCGCACGACGGCGCGGGCCACCGTCGCCGGGTGGCTCGCCCGAGGCGTCGGCATCGACGCGATCGCCGCGACCAGCGACGAGATGGCGCTCGGCGCCGCCGAGGCGGTCGAGGCTGCCGGGATTCCGGCGGGCCGGATCCGCATCGGCGGGGTGGATGCCACCGCCGAGGGCATGCAGGCGATGCAGGACCTGCGCCTCGCCGTGACGGTCTTCCAGGACGCGGGCGTCCAGTGCCGGCGCGCGGTCGACGACGCCCTGGCGCTGATCCGTCGCGAGCCGGTTCCGCCCAGCGACTGGGTCCCGTCCGAGCTGATCACGGACCGCATGTCGACCACGCACTTCTCGCGCTAGACCGCGCCGGCGGGCAAACGCCAGTCGTCCCGGCGCCGGTTCGGCCCGTCAGTGCGCCATGAGGCAGCAGAGGGTGCTCGCCTGCAGGATGTCGCGGGTGGCGCGGGCGAGGGCCTTGATCCAGCGCAATCGCGCCGACGCCCTCAGGTTCACGGCACCGGCCTTGAGCTGAATCAACGCGTCGCGATCCGGGCCACGGCAGAGCTGCCGCGTTCGTCCCCTGGAGACCGCGATGTCCGCCCTCGAACTGCCGAGTGCAGTCAATCTCGCGCGAGCCCAATTCGCGCTCACCGTCGTCTGGCACTTCCTGTTCCCGGCCTTCACCATCGGGCTCGCGAGCTACCTCGCCGTGCTCGAAGGCTTCTGGCTGCGCACCGGGAAGGCCGTCTATCTGGACACCTACCGCTACTGGCTCCGCATCTTCGCGGTCGCCTTCGCGATGGGCGTCGTGTCCGGCCTGGTCATGAGCTACCAGTTCGGCACGAACTGGTCGGTCTTCGCCGACCGGACGGCGCCGGTGCTCGGGCCGCTTCTCGGCTACGAGGTGCTCACGGCCTTCTTCCTGGAGGCGGGCTTCCTCGGCGTCATGCTGTTCGGCCTCGAGCGGGTCGGCAAGGGGCTTCACTTCCTGGCGACCTGCCTTGTCGCCGTCGGCACCCTGACCTCCGCGTTCTGGATCCTCTCGGCCAATTCCTGGATGCAGACACCCACCGGCCACGTCGTCGCGCCGGACGGCCGCTTCAACCCGGCCGACTGGTGGGCGATCGTCTTCAACCCGTCCTTCCCCTACCGCTTCGCCCACACGGTCACCGGCGCCTACCTCACCACCGCGATGATCGTCGGCGCCGTGGGCGCGTGGCACCTGCTGCGGGACCGGGCCAATCACCGGGCCCGGCTGATGTTCTCGATGGCCATGTGGATGGCCGCCGCTGTGGCTCCGGCCCAGCTGGTGATCGGCGACCTGCACGGCGGCAATTCCTACGCGCACCAGCCCGCCAAGGTCGCCGCCATGGAGGGTCATTTCCGGACGGAGCGCCGGGCCCCCGCGATCCTGTTCGGGTGGCCGGACGCGGAGGCGGGCGCGGTGCGGGGCCGGATCGAGATTCCCGGCCTCGCCAGCCTCTACCTGACCCACGATCTCGACGGTGAGGTCCGCGGGCTCAACGACATGCCGCGCGACGTCTGGCCGACCAACCTCCCCCTGGTGTTCTGGTCGTTCCGGATCATGGTCGGCCTCGGCCTGCTGATGATCGCCCTCGGTCTCGCCGCGCTCTGGCTGCGCCACCGCGGGCGGCTCTACGACACGCCCTGGCTGCACCGCTTCGCGGTCGGCATGGGGCCGTCCGGCCTGATCGCGGTCACGGCCGGCTGGACGGTGACCGAGGCGGGGCGTCAGCCCTTCACCGTCTACGGCGCGCTGCGCACCGTCGACAGCGTGTCACCGGTGGCGGCCCCGGCCGTCGCCGCCTCGCTGGCGGCCTTCGCGGCGGTCTACCTCGCGGTGTTCGGCGCGGGCATCTGGTACCTCCTGCACCTGTTCAATCAGGCGCCGCACGCCCACGAGCCCGGCCCGCCGCCCGGACAGCCGATCCGCACCGCCGGCATCACGCCCGCCCCCGCCCTCGTCGCCGGCGCTCCGACTGCCGGCCGCCCCCTCGCGCAGCCCGCGGAGTAGCCCAATGCCCCTCGATCTTACGCTCATCTGGGCGCTCCTCATCGCCACGGCGGTCTTCCTCTACGTGGTGATGGACGGCTTCGACCTCGGGGTCGGCATCCTGTTCCCGGCGGTGCGCGGCAAGGCGGACCGGGACGTCATGGTCAACACCGTGGCGCCAGTCTGGGATGGGAACGAGACCTGGCTCATCCTCGGCGGCGGCGGGCTGTTCGCGGTGTTCCCGCTGGCCTACGCCACGATCCTGCCGGCGCTCTACATGCCGCTGATCCTGATGCTCCTCGCGCTGGTCTTCCGCGGCGTCGCCTTCGAGATGCGGTTCCGCGCGGCCTCGCCCGCGAGCCAGCGGACCTGGGACCGGTCCTTCTCGTGGGGCAGCTACGTTGCGACCTTCTGCCAGGGCATCTGCCTCGGGGCCCTGGTCCAGGGCATCCGGGTCGAGGGCCGCGCCTACGCGGGCGGCTGGTGGGACTGGCTGACGCCGTTCTCGGTGCTGACCGGGGCCGCCCTGGTCGCCGGCTACGGTCTGCTCGGCGCCTGCTGGCTGATCTGGAAGACGGAGGGCGAGCTCCAGCTCCGAGCCTACCGGCTCGCGCGCCGGCTCGGCCTCGTCACGCTGGCGGCCATCGTGATCATCTCGGCGGCGATGCCGATCCTCAGCGACGCGTTCCGCGCGCGGTGGTTGTCCTGGCCGAATCTCGCCTTGGCCGCGCCGGTGCCGGCGCTCGTCGCGCTGCTGGCGTGGCGCTTCTTCGTCGCGCTCGATCGGCGGGCCGAAGTGACGCCGTTCCTCTGCGCCCTGGGCCTGTTCCTCATGTCGTATGTCGGGCTCGGCATCAGTCTGTGGCCGATGATCGTCCCGCCGGTGGTCACGATCTGGGACGCGGCGACCCACCCGAGCAGCCAGGCGTTCCTTCTGGCCGGCGCGGTGATCCTGGTCCCGATGATCCTGGCTTACACCGGCTACGTCTACTGGCTGTTCCGCGGCAAGGTCGCGGCGGGCGCGCCGGGCTATCACTGAGACCCGCCGCCCGTCGAATGGGGACGCAGGGATCGGCGCGCCGCGCCGGTCCCTGCCCTCTCGTGCTCGGCCTCACCGGCCGGCACGGGCGCCCTTGACGAAACGTGCGACGTCGTCCGCGACCGAGTACCGGAGACTGAACGGGAAGCTCATCGCGTGGACGATCTGCCCGTGCCCGAGACCCGGGTAGATCTTCATCGTCTCCCTGCCGTCGAAGCCGCGCAGCGCCCGGTCGAGCGACAGGGTTCCGGCGGGGTTGACGTCGAGATCCGCCGCGCCGGTGGCCAGCAGCATCGCCGGATGCGGATCCGCGGCGTGGTTGATCGGCTGCAGGGCCGGATCGCTGTCCGCGAACACCTGGCGATCCAGCGGATCGGTCAGCGCCGAAGTCGCGTAGGGTCCGGCCAGCCCGACGATCCCGGCGAGCTTGGCGGGACTGGAGCCGGCCCGCTGGAGCCAAGTCGCGTCGAGGCCCAGCATCGCGGCGGCCCAGGCCCCCGAGGAATGCCCCACGACGGTGACGCGGGCGGGATCGCCGCCGTACTCGGCCGCGTGCGCGAGGGTCCAGGCGACGGCGGCGGCGTTGTCCGCGAGGATGTCCTGGAGGCTCGCCGCCGGCACGTGGCGGTACTCGGGGATGACCGCGACGACGCCCCGCCGCGCGAACGCCGCGCCCACGTAGGCAACCTCGTCCTTCGATCCGGTCCGCCACCCGCCGCCGTACAGGAACACGGCGACCGGACGCGGCTTCCCGGCGGCTGGCCGGTAGATGTCGGCGCGGTGCGCGCTCCCGTCGGCATAGGGGACGCCCTTGTCCACGTGGACTTCGAGCGGCGCCAGCGCGTTCAGGACCGCGAGGGTCAGGCCGACGATCGTGTCACCCAGGTAGCTCAGCATGTCTCAGGCCTCCGAGAGGGTCGGCGTTCGGGCGCGGTTCGGAACGGACCGCGTCGGCGGCCGCCCTAGGTGAGCTCGACGACGCTGAGGCGGTCCGTCACCGGGACCGGCACCCGCCTGTCCGCGGGGAGATCCATCACGCTCACCGCACCGTCGTCGTCGAAGCGGTGGAGCCTCACCCGTCGGGGCTGCCGTGACAGGCGGAGCTCGGCGGTCCGCGCCGGCAGATCCGGCCGGGCGGCCCGGCTGCGCCGGTCCCAGCCATCGAGGCCGAGCCAGATCGGGACGAGGGTCGCCCCGTCCCGCCGCGCGAACCGCGCGGTGACGAGATCGGGAATGGGGTTGCCGAGCGTGACGTCGCGGTCGGCCGGAACGGCGGCGATCTCGCCAATTGGGGCGCCGAACAGCCGGACGAGGTTGCGCACCGCCGCGAAGGCGGGTGTGGGGCGACCGTCGTGGGCGAGAAGGCCGAAGCGGCTCTCGGGATCGGCGTCGCCGCGGTCGAAGCTGGAGATCAGCTCGTACAGGTAGGTCCGCCGCACGCCCTGGAGGTAGCTCCAGAGCAGCATCCGCGGGAGGTAGCGGGCGCGCAGTCCCGGCGAGATCGGCAGGTGGGCGCTGCCGGTGGCGAGCGCCGTGTGGTAGCCGTTCTCGGTCGCGATCACGGGCGCGTCGCCGAAGACCGGGCGCGCGGCCGCGACGAAGCGCGCGAGGCTGCCGCCGCCGTCGGTTTCCGGGTGCTCGGCCCCGGGATAGGCGTGGATGTTGGCGAGGTCGACGACCGCCGCGAGGTTCTGCGCCGCCGCGACGTTACCCTGGATGTAGCTCGGTCCGGCCACACGCACGGCCTCGGCCCGCGTGTCCGCCCGCACCGCGCGGAACAGGGCCGCCTGATGATCGGCCGAGAGCCGCGCGAGGCCCGGCCGCGCCGCGACCGGCGGCTCGTTGCCGCCCTCCGCCACGATGAGCCCGTCGCCGGCCCAGCCGGCGATCTCGGCGAAGCGCTCCGGCGGCACCCGCGGCCCCGGCGTGAGCCCGTCGTAGAAGATCAGGCTGAAACGGTAGCCCCGGTCGGCCATATCGGCGATGCGCTCGAACTGCCCGGCCGGCTCGTCGCCGACGAGCACGATGTCGTCGCGCAGGTGCCGGATCCCGAGTTCGTCGAGCGCCTGGGCGCAGGCGGCGAAGCGGTCGACGTAGGGGGTGCCGCGATGGCCGAGATGCACGTTGACGCCGATCGAGTCGATCAGCGCCTCGCAGCGGTGCAGCGGCTCGGCCGCGGCGGCCCGCCCGGCCGCGAGCGCGCCCGCTGCCAGGGCGAGGGCGGACCGGCGCGTGAGACGGGTCACGTCCGGCCCGCCAGGGTGAGACCGCTTCCCGGCGCGGCGGCCTTCGCCACGCCGGTGCGAGTCGCGTGGGCGCGGCGGACGGCGCGCAGGAGGTCCTGCAGCACCTCCGCGACCCGGGCCTGGGCCGCGCGGGAACCGAAATTGTGGTCCACGCCCGGTACCACCGTCACGGGCGCTCCGACACGGCGGTCGGCCGGTCCGGGCGAGCGTCCCAGATGGCGGCGGACGGCCGCGAGGCCCGGATCGCCCGCGCTGTAGAGCAGGCGGATCTCCGCGCCCCGCCGACGGAGGGCCGCGACCCGCCGGGCGGGCGAGCCCCCGAGCGGACCGGGGCGGAGAGCCCGGCGCAGGCGGCGGATCCCGGCCTCGATGCCGCGCCGGGCGAGGACCGAGGCGATGGCGGCGATCCGGATCTCGCCGCGGATCAGCCGGCGCCAGGTCGCGCCCCGCTTGAGCAGGGCCGCGTAGGTGGACGCGCTCCCGAAGGTCTGCCGGATGACCTGGTCGAGGTCCTGATCCGGGTCCCAGTCGAAGCAGTAGAGGTTGAGCAGGAGCGCGCCGTCGATCCGGCGGTCCCGGCAGAACGCGTGGAAGGCCGCGTAGGCGCCGCTGCACCCGCCCACCAGCAGGATCGGGCCGCCCGCGCCGGCGATCAGGTCGACCGCCGCCGTGACGTCGGCGAAGCCGTCCGCGGCGAAGAGGGGCTTGCGGCCGTCCGGCCGCTCGTCGCTGTCGCCGATGCCGCGCAGGTCGAACCGGACCGACGCGATCCCCTCCGCGGCGAGGCGCCGGGCGAGATCCGTGGTCTGGCGCCCCCATCCGGAATGCACGCTCATGCCCGTCGAGACGAACAGGATCGTCGGCGCCGCGCTCTCCGCCCGGTCGGGCCGGCAGCGGATGCCGATCAGGCCGCGCCCGAAGCGGACCGGCGCCTCCGCCCAGCCCGGTCCGGTCAGCCCGTTCCGGCGCCCGTCGATGGCGATGCCGCCGGGTCGCGGCCCGGCGGCCGCCATCCCGTCGGTCGCGAAGCCGATGACGCGGGCGAAATCCGCGGTCGGGACATCCGAGAAGATCGGATCGGCGACGAGCGCCGCGAGACCCGGGAACGCTCCCGTCGCCACGTCGCAGCCGAGAGCGCCGAGGTGCGCGGCCAGCGCCTTGGTCTCGGGTGCGAGGAGCAGCGCGTGGCGGGCCGGCGCCCGCGCGAGCCGCGCGAGGTTCAGCTCGGCGAGATCGGTGAGGAACGCCGCCTCCATCCGGAAGCCGCCCACGGTGAGGCTGTCCGGGTCCTGCGCCGGAGCGGACCCGTCCGGCAGGCGGCCGATCGTCTGCGCCCGCAGCCGCATCTCGCGCAGATACGCGCGCCCGGTCGTGACCGGCGCCAGCAGGACGAGGCGGTCGACGGCCTCCGCCTCGCCGGCCAGAGCCGCGAAGGTCGCGCCGAGCCGCAGGCCGGCGACGACGATCTCCGCGACGCCGGTCGTCGCGCGCAGGTACGCGATGGCCCCACGCACCGCAGCGACGCAGCCAGCGACCCGCGCCTCGTCCAGATCGGCCGAGTCGCCCTCGCCCGGATAGTCGAAGCGCAGCGTCGGGCAGCCCGCCGCGGCGAGGCCCTCGGCCAGGGAGCGCCAGGGCCGATGCGCGGCCATCTGCTCGAAGCCGTAGGCCCCACAGAGGACGACGCCCCGCGTCCCGGCCGCCGGATGAAGCCACCCGAACAGCCCGTCGAAGGTCACCGGCACCGACACCGCGGCCTCGGACCCGACTTCACCCGTCATGACCGAATTCCACGATCTCGTCGCTGTTGATGGCCCGCACGCGCCCGCGCGGGAGCCGGGCGGCCTCCGCGAAGGTGATGATCCGGCTCGACCCCGGGGCGAGATGGAAGCCGCTGTCGGTCGGCCGTGCCCACGGGGCCAGCACCTGGATGCCGCGGGCGAAGCGCTCGGTGCTGATCCGCAGACCCGGCCCCGCCTCGGTCGCGATCGGCTCGGCCCGGAGGCCGACGGCCGACCGGTCGAGCGGCCCCGCGCCCAGGACGTGGAAGCACTCGGCGATCACGCGCCCGTCAGCGTCGGTCAGCCGCGCGTGCGCGAGATCGTGGATCCGGGGCCCGAACCGGTAGCTGTCGGTGGAGTCGAAGAAGCGCCCGAGAAGGGCTGCGGAGGTGAACGTGAGCGCCGCCCGCGGGCCGGCCTCGAGAGCGCGCTCGGCGCGGGCCGCGACGCGGCCCGCGACATCGCAGAAGGTCAGCGACAGCGTCAGCGCCCGGGCCGTCGCCCTCTCGTTGAGGACGTGGACATGGAGGCCGTCGAGGCCCTCATCGGTGAGGAGGACTTGGACCGGGCGGAAGGCGCGCCTCAGCGCGTACCAGGCCGATTTCGGGCGCTGCGTCCAGTCGATCACGCCCCAGCCGGCTCCGGGCGCGAGGTCGCGCAGCATCAGGACGAGGCCGCCGGCCGTCGGCGAGCGCGGCCGGCGCCACTTGGAGAAAGTCGCCTCCATGACCTCGGCCACCGCGGCGCGGCCGAGCTCGAGGTAGCGGTCCGGGTCCTCGGCGCGCAGGGTCGCCGGATCGACGCCGTAGAGCGCGCCGACGTAGTGGTCGCGCACCGTCTCGAAGTCCCAATCGGCGCCGCGGTCCTGCGGGATGCCGGACTGCCAGAGCGGGTCGGCCGGTCCGGTCGGGCCCAGCGTGCCGGCTTCGGGCGGGTTGGCGAAGGCGAGGCACTCGCTGGCGAAGCCGACCTCGGCCCGGCGGGCATCTTCCAGGGGCCGTCGATATGCGCCGACGCCGAAATAGTGCGTGCAACCCCTGCGCGGCGAGAACGGCAGGTCGCCGCCGGAGGGCGAGTTCGGCACGACGACGAGATCGGGCCGCCACGCTGCCACCCGCTCCGCCAGCGTGTCCGCGCAGTAGGCGTCGGCCCAGACGGCGCGCGGCGCCCCGAGCATCGCCGCCTGCTGCCAGACCTCGCTGCCGCCGCAGACGACGGAGAGCGACGGCGCGGTCTGCGTGCGGTCGAGGAATCCGCTCAGCTCGCGGTCGAGCGCGGCCGCGAAAGCCGGTTCGGCGTGCGGGTAGTCGAAGTTGGCGAGCATCAGGTCCTGCCAGACCAGGATGCCGAACTCGTCGCAGAGATCGTAGAAGTCCGGGGCCGGATAGAGCGTCGTCCCGGGCACGCGCAGCATGTTCATGCCGGCCTCGCGCGCCAGCTCAAGCAATGCGCGGGTGCCGTCCGAGCCCAGCCCGACGAGGTCCGGCGGCGTCCAGACGGCGCCCCGGCAGAAGAGCGGCGCGCCGTTCACGGCCAGCGCGAGCCCCTCCGCGAACAACCGCGTGAGCGACAGGGTCCGGAAGCCGACGCGGCCCAGGTCGATTTGCGCCCCGTCGACGCGGACTTCGACCGGGTGGAGGTTCGGTGCGCCGTGGGTATGCGGCCACCAGGGCGCGATGCCGGGCAGCGCCAGCGCGCCCGCGAACAGGCCCGGCTCGACCTCCGCGAGTGGGGCTTCGCCGCCGCCGCACCGGAGGAGGACGGTGCCGACCGGACCGTCGACCCGCAGGCGCACGGCCACCCGGCCGACGTCGCCGTCGAGGGTCGTACGCACATCCGCGGCGCTCGCGCGGGGGCGGACCGGCTCGACGGTTATCGGGCGGTAGGGCCCGACGAGGTCGATCTCGGGACACCAGCCCGGCATGAAGCCGAGGACGCTGGTACGCACGTGGCGCAGCGACCCGGGCGTGATCATCCGCGGACGCCAGCGCCCGCGCTTGGCCGGGCGTTCGAGTTCCGCCCGAAGCGCGCGGAAGCACAGCGCGAGGTCGGAGGTGCCGCCAAGGTCCACGTCGACGACGTGCTCCTCGAACATCGCGCGGGCGCACAGGACCGGGACGCCGTCGAGCCAGACCTCGGCGAGGGTGGCGAGGCCCCCGAAGCGCAGCCGGGCAGGCCCGGAACCGGTAATGCGTGTCCGATACCAGACGTCGCGGTCGTGGATCGGCTCCGGCGCCGCCTCGCTCCAGCGTCCGGCGGCTCGAAGGGCGCCGGCGGCGGTGCCCGGAACCTCGGCGACGATCCAGTCGGTGACCCCGTCCAGATCGCCGGGACCCGCGCAGGCGCCCGCCGGCGTCGCGGCGAGCCGCCAGGGCCCGAAGCGGACCTCCGGCGCGCGGTCGTCGACGCTGCGGATGCGGGCCATGACGCCTCTCAGCGGTCCAACGCGCGGTCGAGATCCGCGAAGACGCGGTCGTATGTCGCCGCGAGGCGGTCGAGGCGCGGCGCCAGGCCCTCGGCCGAGCGGCGATGGAACGCGCGGGCGAGCTGGAACTGGAAGGCCTTGGCCTCGCGGCTCAGGTCCGCGGCGGCCGAGGCGGCTGGCCCGAATCCGCCGGCCTCCCGGGCCTCGAGCCACGTGAGATGACTGGCGAGCATCTCGAAATTACCGCCGAGCTGGCGCGTGGTGTTGAAGGCGTAGGCGTGGAACACGCTGAGCGGCCGGACGACCAGCTCCGCGGCCGTCGCCGCGAGGGTATCGCGGAACGCCAGGACGGGGTTGCGCCGGGGCGCCCGGGCGCGATGCCGGACGAGCAGTTCGCGCGCAACCGCCGGCAGATCCGCCGGGCCGAGCGACGGTGCGACGGTCTTCACGAACTCGGCGTAGGGCGGCAGCGTCGCCGGCCCGAAGATCCCGGTGTAATCCTTCCCGGCGAGGCGGAAGCGACCCGCATTGTGCAGGTAATCGAGCTCCTGCGCGGCCGGATCGAGGGCCAAGATCCCGATCGTGGTCTTGCCGTGCTCGCGTCCGTAGGTGGTCCCCTGGGTGTCCGGCAGGTAGATCGCGTCGACCTCGACCAGCACCGGCCGGCCGGCCGCGGCCTGGATCACGGCGTGCTTCTCGAGGCCGTCGTAGACCGCGAGTTCCAGCACCTCCAGACCGTAGAGGCGCTCGATATCGCCGGTCGGCGGTTTGAAGAAGGTGAACTGGTCGCCCTCGAAATCCTGCCTCACGGTGAAGCCCAGCATCGCCTCCGGCACGAGGCCGCGTCCGTGCAGGAGCTCGATCCAGAGGTCGACGTAGCAGTTCGTCTCCGGCCAGTCGCGGCCGGAATCGTGGAGCGGGTGCGGGACGTAGGGTCCCGCGGCTCCGAGACCCTCCGGCAGGCGCAGCGCGGCGGTCACCGCCTCAGCCCCACAGCTCGGCGCGCGCGGCGGCCGGCCACGCGGCGAGATCGAGCCCGTGGTGGCGCAGGAGCGCCAGCGTGATCCGCTCCAGGCCGAAGCCGACGCAGGCCGTGTGGGCGACCTCGCCGTCGGCCTGGCGCAGCTCCCAGGTGCTGCCGAAATGGTCCTGGTGATAGTTGAAGCTGAGGCAGGCCGTCGGCTTGTCGACGCTGTTGACCGGGACGTTCAGCTCGAATTTCAGCCCCTGCGCCCGCTGGTTGTTGGCGAGCATCCGGCCGGCGCGGCCGAAGAACGGGTCGTTGGCCGCGTCGATCGCGAGCGGGAGACCGAGGGCGCGGATCATGGCCGTGCCGCGCTCGAGCCAGGCTTCGCGGAAGGCCAGGACCTGCTCGGGGCTGCCCATGCGCACGTACTCGCGCATCCGGAACAGCTGCATCCGGGTCGGCTCGAGCGAGGGCTCGCGCCGGAAGCAGTAGGATTGCAGGTCGAACAGGCGGCCCTCGGCCGGCAGCGCGCCCCGCGCGGCGGCGACCGGGTAGACCGGGTAGCAGGCCGCGGGCGTCAGCACGATGTCGGTGGCCTCCTGCTGCCCGGTCCAGTCGGTCCCGGCCTCGAGGCAGGCGAGGATCTCGGCGTGGCCGCGCGCGTCGCCGCAGAAGCTGTGTACGGTGCCGGCGAGGTTCGGGAAGCCCTTCAGGTAGCCGCTGCGCTCGAAGGCCGGGCGGCTCATCGCCGGCGGGAAGCGCAGCACCTCGGCCTCCTGGGTGGCCCCGAGTCGCGTGATCATCCGGTCGAGGGCGTCGACGACGCTCTCGAAGCCGCCGCTGCGGCCGTAGAGGCCGTCGATGCCGGTCCGGACTAGCAGGCCGTGATCGAACAGGCGGTCGAGGAAGGTGGGACCGCCGGCCGGCTCGTCCTCGAGCAGCACGTCGACGGGGGCAGAGGAGATCGATTCCATCACGCACTCATGAGCTGGCCGCTGCCCTTCTGCACGAGCAGGAGCTTGGCGGTGTTGGCGAGGATGCGGTCGTTGCCGATCATCAGCGGCGCGGAGAGGACATCGCGCAGCGGCCGCCCCAGGCTGAAGGGCGTGTCGTTGCGGTAGCCGGCGAGGCCGACGATCGCGAGTGCCCGCCGGACGATGTCGACCGCCATGTCGGAGACGGTGATCTTCAGGTTGTTGAGCATCACGCAGAAGCCGACCGAGCCGATCGTGTCGGCGTCCCCGTGCGCGTCCTCGAAGCGGCGCAGGGCCGACACGATGGTGCCGCGCATGGCCTGATGCGCGCTGGAGACCTCGGCGAGGCGCGTCGCGGTCGGCGGCACCTGCCCGGGCCGGCGCCGCGCCTCGGCCTGCACGAAGGCGCGGGCGCGGTCGACCGCGTAGGTCGCGATCCCGTACCAGACGCTGCTCCACAGCAGGTGCGAGGAGGCCAGCATCGACTGGGCGGCGATCTCCGCGAACGGCTTCGGCAGGATCTGCTCGACCGGGACGTTCCGCGCCTCCAGGCGGAAGCCGTCGCTGCAGGTCCCGCGCATCCCGAGCGTGTCCCAGTCGCCCGTTCGCGCGAGGGAGATCTGGTCGGCCATCAGCGCGACGAGGACCTGATCGGACGTCGCGGCGTCCGGATGGCGCCGGGCCGTGGCGAGGATCAGGTCGGCGTTGGCGCCGTAGGAGATCACCGACGCGTCCTTGCCGAGGGCGAAGACCTCGCCGGTCGTCTCCACGGCGCAGAGGCTGTTGCGCAGGTCCCCGCCGATGCCCGCCTCCGTGGTCGAGGAGGCGACCAGCAGCTGCTCGCGCGCGATGCGCTCCATCAGGCGCCCGTGCCACGGGCTGTCGAGGCCGTGGGTCACGAGGCTGGAGACCTTGATGTGGTGCATCGCGAAGACCATCGCGGCCGCGCTGCAGGCCTGCCCGAGCGTGCTGCACAGCTCGGCGATCTGCGTCAGCCCCGCCCCCTCCCCGCCGAACTGGCCCGGGATCTGGAGGCCGAGCAGCCGCTCGGCCCTCATCGCGGCCACGGCCTCCGCGGGAAAGCGGCCTTCGCGGTCGACGGCGTCGGCGTGGTGCGCCGCCACCGCCGCGGCCCGCTCGGCGCGCGCGGCGAGCGTGCTCATGCGGCTTCCTGCTGGATCAGGGTGGAGACGGCCTCGCGGATCGCGCGGATCGACGAGAACGACTTGCGGTTCAGGAGCTCGTCGGGGAACTCGATGCTGAAACGCTCCTCGAGGCCCAGCATCAGCTGGACGGAACCGAACGAGTCCAGCCCGAGATCGAACAGGCTGTCATCCTCGGAGAGCTGGTCGGCCTTCCCGGCGAAGGCTTCGTTCGCCCCGAGAATCTCACGGATGTCTTGAGCGATATTCAAGGCGGAACTCCTTATTCCAGTTGTCACGACGCTATTGAACGGATCGGATCGGCGTCAAATTATCTATTGATTAATAGTAAATAGCGGTCCGTAGAGGGCGACACAGGGTTGCGCACCGTGCAAACAGGAACCGGATGTGGCCGGCGGCCTACATTCGGCGACACCACCTTTACGATCACTTTCCAGCTCTTGCTTTCGTGATCGTCCGTCCAGAGATTTCGCGGATTTAGCAACTCATGCGTGTAAATGCCCCGCCTGATCTTAAATTCGAGACGCGGGCCATTTAGGACGTTTCCGGACTCGTCGTGACGCGGCGGGGCCATCTCGGCCATAAGGGCGCGACGTCGCCCGTCCCGGGCGGGCCCAGCGATCAGCCGGCGCGCGATGATCTACAACCTTCAAATCCTGCGTGCCGTCGCCTCGTACCTCGTCTTCCTCACGCATTTCGGCCTCTACATCGGCCCCGTGCTGCCGAGGCCGGATCTGTTCGCCTTCGGCGCGAGCGGGGTCGACGTGTTCTTCGTGCTCTCCGGGTTCATCATGTTTGTGAGCACGAGCGGGCGCCGCGAGAGCCCGGGCGAGTTCCTGCTCCGCCGCGCGTCGCGCGTTGTCCCGGTCTACTGGCTCGTCACGCTCGCCCTGGCGCTGATCGCGCTGACGGGCCTGAAGCCCATCGGGATCGTGGAGATCCGGCCAGATTACGTCGTCCAGTCCCTGCTGTTCCTGCCGTTCTCCCGCGGCGGCTTCGTCGAGCCGCTCAACTCCGTGGGCTGGACACTCAATTACGAGATGTTCTTCTACGTGGTCTTCGCGGCGCTGCTCATGGTGCCGAGACCCGCCTTCCGGGCGTTCGGTGCGGCCGCGATCTTCCTGGCGCTGATCCTGCTCGGATTGCTGCCCGCGTCGAATCTCTACTGGGCGTACTACACGAAGCCGATCCTGATCGAGTTCGCCGCCGGCATCGGGCTGGGATACGCCTACCTGCGGCTCCGGGCGCCGGCCGCGGGCTTCCCGGTCCGGCGCGTGGCGTGCGCGGCCGTCGCGGCCGCTCTTCTGCTCATCCTCGGCGGCCAGATCGTGACCGACGCGCTCGGCGTCAGCCCCGAGCTGT
Source organism: Methylobacterium sp. D53M (assembly GCF_053345625.1). NCBI lineage: Bacteria > Pseudomonadati > Pseudomonadota > Alphaproteobacteria > Hyphomicrobiales > Methylobacteriaceae > Methylobacterium > Methylobacterium sp. D53M. The sequence goes on along the minus strand of NZ_JBKFAL010000001.1, from coordinate 326,022 downwards.
CCGGCTTCGCGCGCCCGCTGATCTGGGGGTCAGCGGCCGTCCTGATCGTCGGTGCGATGCTGCTGCTGGAGCGGGGCGGCATCGCCCTGAAGTCGCGCTGGCTGCTGTCGCAGGGCAATGCCAGCTATTCCTTCTACCTGGTCCACAACCTGCTGCTGCACAGCGCCGCCAAGATCGCGGCGCTCGTCGTCGCGCCCGGCTTCGCGCGCGCCGCCCTGATCTTCGCGATCGCGTTCCCGGCGGCGGTCGCCGCCGGCGAGTTGCTGTTCCGGTATGTCGAGACGCCGGTGATCGCGGCCCTGCGGCGCCGGCTCGACCGGCGGCCCTCGCCCGATCCCCTGCCCGTTCCGGCCGCTTCGTAGGCCGCGCAGCCGGGCCCCCGCCGCCGGTGTGCCGACCCGGCGCAGCGGGCACCCACGGGGAGTCATGCCGAAGATTGCAGGTCTGAGAACACCTTTCGCTTAACGTTAATTATTGGCAAAAATTAAGTTTACACGCTGCGTCTCGCGTCTAAACAGGCCCTAATTTCGACTGTTGCTGCGGCGGTGACCCCTTTTTTACAGATCACGCTGCTATTACCCTCTCGTGTGTGCCTTGGCCCGCTGTCACCGGCGGGACCGGCGGGACGGAATGCAGGGTCCAGCGTCCGGCGCACCGACGAGGAAGCTGTGATGCGTGTCGCGATCGTTCACGACTGGTTGTACATCGTCGGTGGCGCCGAGCGTGTCCTCGAGCAGCTGCTGCGGATCTACCCGGACGCGGATGTCTTCGCGCTCTTCGACTTCCTGCCCGAAGCGGACCGGGCGCGGCTAGGCTACACCCAGGCGCATACGAGCTTCATCCAGCGCATGCCCTTCGCGCGGACGCGGCACCGCAACTACCTGCCGCTGATGCCGCTCGCGATCGAGCAGTTCGACCTGTCGGCCTACGATCTCGTCATCTCGAGCAGCTACGCGGTGGCGAAGGGCGTCCTCACCGGGCCCGACCAGCTCCACGTCTCCTACATCCACTCGCCCATGCGCTACGCCTGGGACATGCAGCACACCTACCTGCGGGAGAGCGGCTGCGACGCGGGCATGAAGAGCGTGCTCGCCCGGCTGATCCTGCACCGGATGCGCGTCTGGGATTTTCGCACGGCGGCCGGTCCCAACGCGATCGTGGCCAACTCCGCCTTCGTCGCCCGCCGCATCCACAAGGTCTACGGCCGCACCGCCGAGGTCATCCACCCGCCGATCACGCTGCCGAGCCAGCGGTATGACGGGCCGCGCGGCAACCACTTCCTCGTGGCCAGCCGGCTTGTGCCGTACAAGAACGTCGAGGCGGTGATCCGCGCGTTCGCGCTGCTCCCCGACCTCGAACTCGTGGTGGCGGGCACCGGGCCCGATGCCGCGCGGCTGCGCGAGATCGCGGGGCCGAACGTGTCGTTCTCCGGCTTCGTGCCCGACGCGGAGCTGCGCCACCTCATGGCCACGGCCCGCGCCTTCATCTTCGCGGCCGAGGAGGATTTCGGGATCATCGTGGTCGAGGCCACGTCGGAGGGCACGCCGGTCCTCGCGCTGGGCCGCGGGGGCGCCCGCGAGACGGTCCAGACCCGCGGCCCGCAGCGCACCGGGATGTTCTTCGACACGCCCGAGCCCGTGGCGATCGCCGAGTGCGTCCAGCGCTTCCTGCTGCAGGAGAGCCACTTCACCCGCGAGGCCTGCTGGGCGCAGGCCGAGCAGTTCTCGGCCGAGCTGTTCCGCAGCCGGTTCTCGACCTTCGTCGACGACCAGATGGCGATGCACCGGGCCGCCTGCGAGACTCGCCCGCGGATCCTGCCGCGCCTCGAAGCCGTCGGCTGAGGACGCGCCGCATGTCCTTCCTGACTGTCGATCTGGCCGACCGGACGCCGGTTCGCGCCCTCGCCCAGGAGCCGGCGCGCGGCGGTCCGCTGGCCGCGGCCCTCGCCCGGATCTGGCATCGCCGCTACCTGTTCGCGGCGGTGTTCGCCACCGTCCTCGGCCTCGCCGTGACCGCCCTGCTGATGATCCAGCGGCAATACGTGGCGAGCGGCTCGGTCATCGTGGCCGAGGCGGAACCGGGCGCCAACAACGCCTCGATGGCCTGGATCCAAAAGATCGGCGACCCGGCCGACATTGAGAGCCAGATCTTGGTGATCCGCTCGCCGCGGCTCCTGCGCCTCGCGATCGACGACAACCTGGTCGCCGCGGTGCTGGCCGAGTGCCGCTACGCGGCCACAGGGGGGCATCCCGACCGGATCAGCGAGAAGAAGGACGCCGCCTGCACGAAGCTCACGACCGACCGCAACGCGCTCGTCGAGTACCTGCAGAAGCGCTACACGGTCCTGAGCTCCGGCCGCTCGCGCATCATCACCATCGGCTACAAGTCGCCGCTGCCCGAGACGGCGCAGACGATGGCCAACGGCCTGATCAACGCCTTCCTGGACGACCAGCGCGAGGCGCAGGCCTCGAGCCGCAAGGCCGCGGCCGACTGGCTGCACACCGAGATCAGCCAGCTGGACGCCTCGATCCGGGCCGACGAGACCCGCATCCAGACCTTCCGGCGCCGCAAGGGCCTGCTGAAGGGCTCGCTCGCCCCGATCAGCGCGGAGCGGCTCACCAGCATCAGCCAGCAGCTCGCCGCGGCCGAGACCGCCAAGGCGGACGCGGCCGCGCGGCTCTCCGAGATCGAGGCAAAGGGTGCCCGCGGCGCCGACAGCGCCCCGGCCGTCCTGGCAAGCCCGACCATCGTCTCGCTGAAGCAGCAGCTCAGCGGCGTCAGCGCGCAGCTCGCCAACCAGAGCACACTGCTGGGCGCGAACCACCCGGTGATCCGGGCGCTCGAGACCGAGCAGGCGAGCCTTCGCGCGCGGATCGAGCAGGAGATCGGCAACGTCGCCAAGGGTCTGCGCAAGTCCTACGAGGCTTCGAACGCCCTGGCCAAGTCGCTGCGCGCCCAGCTCGAGACGGCGAAGACCGACGCCGCCGCCGCCATGGACGACGAAGCGTCGATCGAGGGCATGGTGCGCAACGCCGAGATCAAGCGCACCCGCTACGCCGACTTGGTCAAGCGGGCGGGCGAGTTGGAGACCGAGCGGCGCATCCTCACCGGCAGCACGCGGCTCGTCAGCCTCGCCGAGCTGCCGCAGGAGCCGTTCTCGCCCAAGGCCGTGCCGTTCCTGGCGGGCGGCGTCGTGCTGGCGGGCGTGCTCGCGGCCGCCGCCGCGCTGCTGCGCGACTACACCGACCGGCGCGTGCGCACCTCGGCGCAGCTCATGGCCGGCACCGGCGCCCCGGTCTTCGCGCAGCTGCCGAGCCTGGAGCCTGCCGGCCTCGTCGGCCGCTTCTCCGAGCGGCAGCGCGAGCTCGACCTCGCGGAGGCGCTGGCGCGGGCGCGGGTCGACTCGATGATGCAGAACGTCCTGCGCAACCTGCACGCCCATCTCGTGCTGGCGGGCGCCGGCAAGTCCCGCGTCATCCTGGTGACCTCGGCGAAGCCGCGGGAGGGCAAGTCGTTCACGGCCTTCGCGCTGGCCGGCATCGGCGCAGCGAGCGGCCGCCGGGTGCTGGTGGTCGAGTGCGACCTGCGGCGGCCGAACTTCGAGGCCTCCCTCGGGCTCGGACGCGGCCCCGGCCTCGGCGGCGTGCTCCGCGGCGAGATCGACCCGGCCGACGCTGTGGTCCAGGCCGGACGCTTCGACGTCATCCCCGCGGGAACGCCGACGGCCGACTCGACCGAGCTCCTGATGGGCGACCGGATGGCCGACTTCCTCAAGTGGAGCCGCCGCTACGACCTCGTCCTCCTGGACACCCCGCCGACCAGCCTCCTGATGGATGCGGCGATGCTGGCCCGCCACGTCGACGGCGTGCTCTGCTGCGCCCGCTACGGCCGCTCGCAGCTCTCCGACACCGTCGAGACCGTGGCGAACCTGCGCCGCGCCGGCGGGCACGTGCTCGGGATCGCCATGACGATGGTCCGGCCGGGCCTCCAGTCGACCTACGACGTGATGCCGCTGCCCGATCCCCGCACCGCCGCGAGCGCGCGATGACCGAGCTCCTCACCACCCACGCGCTCGCGGAGCGCGGCCTCCTCGACCGGGGGCAATACGCGCGCTCAGGCATCGCCGCGCGGCCGCGGGTCCTGTTCGTGAGCCATACCGGAACGATGTCCGGTGCCGAGCTGGTGCTCCGCGACGCAGTCCGGCCTTGGGCGGGCTCCAGCGCCTTCCTGTTCGAGGACGGCGCGCTGACCGCGGCCCTCCGCGACGCGGGTCTGGAGATCCGTCTCGCGCGCCGCCGGTCCGCCCTGGCGGGCCTCCGGCGGGACGTGTCACCGTTGAGTGCGCTACCGTTCCTGGGACAGCTCGGTTCCCTGGCGCTGGAGATCGCCCGATCGGCCCGGTCCTGCGACGTGGTCTACGCCAACTCGCAGAAGGCCTTCCTGCTCTCGTCTCTGGCGGCGCGGGCCGCCGGGCGCCCCCTGATCTGGCACCTCCATGACATCCTCAACGGGGCGCATTTCGGCCGGGCGCAGCGCATCCTGCAGATCCGGCTCGCCAATCTCTGCGCCGGCCGGGTGATCGTTCCCTCCGAGGCCGCCGCGCGGGCCTTCGTCCAGGCCGGCGGGCGCCGGTCGCTGATCCGCGTCGTGCCGAACGGCCTCGACGTCGATCCGGCACCCTGCTCCGCCGCCGTTCTGCGCGCGGAACTCGGCCTGCCGGAAGGCCCCCTCGTCGGCGTCTTCAGCCGCCTCGCGCCGTGGAAGGGGCAGGACGTCCTGATCGAGGCGCTGGCGACCCTGCCCGGCCTCCGCTGCGTCGTGGTCGGGGCGCCGCTCTTCGGCGAGGATGCCTACGCGGCGCACCTGCGCGACCTCGCGGCGCGGCGCGGCCTCTCGGACCGGGTGCTGTTCCTCGGACAGCGCGACGACGTCCCCCGGCTGATGCAGGCGGTCGACGCGGTCGTGCACCCCTCGGTCGATCCCGAACCGTTCGGTCGCACCCTGGTCGAGGCGATGCTGGTCGGCGCGCCGGTGATCGCCACCGACGCCGGCGCCTCCGCCGAGATCCTCGACGGCGGCGCGGCCGGGACGCTGGTTCCGCCGCGTCGGCCGGATCGCCTCGCGGCGGCCCTGTCGGCGCTGTTCGCCGATCCCGGCCCCTTCAGGGCGCGCGCCGCGCTCGCGCGCGAGCGGGCGCTGTCCCGCTACGGCGCGGAGCGCATGCAGCGCGATCTCGCCGACATCATCCTCCAGGTCGCCGGCCGGGCCTGACGGGCCGGCGATCCCCCTTCCCGTTCGGAGCCGTCAGACCCGCCATGCCGCGCGTCCTCGTCAACATGCCGAGCCAGCATGCCGGTCGGCCGTCGGGCGTCGCGCTCGTCGCCTTCCGGGTGATCGCCGGTCTGGTCGCGCGCGGCACCTTCGCGGTGGTGCTCCGCTCCCCGTGGCGCCGCGACCAGCTGCCGGCGGCGATCCGCGACCGCGTCGAGGTCGTGACGGTTCCGCGGCCGCGGATCATGCTGCTCGACGTGCTGCGCCAGTGCCTCGCGGTACCGCGTCTGTGCCGCGCCCGCGCCGTCGACGTGGTGCTGAACATCGACCCGTACGGGGCGGCCTTCGGCGGCCGCGCCCGCGTCAGTGTGGTGCACGACCTCTATTTCCGCACCCTGCCCGAGCGCATCCGCTCCCGCGAGGCCCTGACCACCGACCCGATCTTCCGCCTGGTCCTCGGCAACAGCGCCCGGGTGATCGCCGTCTCGGACGCGACACGGCGCGATCTGGAGTACCATTACCCGCGGCTCCGCGGCCGGACGCGCACCGTGCCGTCCGCGGCCATGCTGGACCCATCGGTGGCTAGTTCCGGCGCCGAAGTCCCGGCGGGGCCGTACGTGCTGGCCGTCGGCAACGCCCTCTACAACAAGAACTTCGCGACCCTCGCGCGCGCCGTGGTCGCGCTCGGGAGGCCGGGGATCGGGATCGTCCACGTCGGCGAGGATTCCGACGAGGCCGTCGCCGCCGCACTCGGCGACGCGCCGGTCCCCCTGACCCGCCTGTCGGGCATCGGCGACGATAGGCTGGCGGCCCTCTATCGCGGCGCGCTGTGCCTGTGCGTCCCGTCCTTCGCCGAGGGATTCTGCCTGCCCGTTCTGGAGGCGCAAGCCCTCGACTGTCCGGTGATCTGCTCGGACCGCTCCGCGACGCCCGAGATCGCGGGAGGCGGCGCCCTCACCTTCGATCCCGCCGACGCGGCAGCGCTGACCGAATGCCTGCGCCGCCTGCTGGACGAGCCCGGGCTCAGGGCCGCGCTGATCGCCCGCGGCCGCGACAATGTCCGGCGCTACGACTGGGCCGAGACCGCGCGCCGCTACGAGACACTGCTGCTCGACGCGCTGCAAGACGGCGCGGCGGCGCGGTCCGCCCGGGAGGTGCCGCATGCGCATCCTGCACCTTAGCTCCCTCTACGCACCCGAGCAGGTCGGCGGCGCCGAACTGATGGTCGAGACGCTCGCCCGGACCCAGGCGGATCTCGGCCACAGCGTCGCCGTTGCCTGCGCGGCGCGGACCGAGGGCAAACCGATTCTGCAGGACGGCGTCACGGTTTACCGGATCGGCTACGGGACGCCGTTCCACATCCTCGATTGGCCGCAGCGCGGGCGGGTCGAGCGCCTCCGCTACAAGGTCGCGGCGCAGTGGAACCGCCACGCCGTCGACCGGATGGCGCGGGCGGTCCGGGACTACGCCCCCGACCTCGTGAACACGCATTCCATCTCCGAGCTACCGCCGGCGCTCTGGCCGATGCTCCGGCGGCTCCGGGTGCCGGTCGTGCACACGCTGCACGACTTCACCAGCCTCTGCACCAACGGCGCGATGGTGCGCCACGGGCGTCCCTGCGCCCAGCAGCATCTTAAGTGCCGCCTCTACGCCGCGCCGCACCGGCGATGCCAGCGCGCCGTGACGGCCGTCGCCGCCGTGGGCTCGGACATCCTCGACCGCCACCTCGCCGCCGGCCTCTTCGCTCATGTGCCACCGTCGCTGCGCCGGGTGATCTGGAACCCGATCCCGCCCGGCTCGCCGGTGACGCGGACGAAGCGGGCGCCCGGCGCGCCGGTCCGGTTCGGCTATCTGGGCCGGATCGAGCGTGCGAAGGGACTCGATGTCCTCCTCGAGGCCTGCCGGCGCCTGCCGGAGGCGGGCTGGCGCCTCGCTGTTGCGGGTCGCGCCGTGGACGGACTGGACCGCTACCGAGCCCTGGCCGAGGGCCTGCCCGTGACCTTCCCGGGCTACGCCGCTCGCGACGCCTTCCTGGACGATCTCGACTGCCTCGTGGTCCCGCCGATCTGGCCCGAGCCCTTCGGCCGGACGGTGGCAGAGGCCTACGGGCGCGGCGTCCCGGTGATCGGCACCGCGACCGGCGGCATCGGCGAGCAGGTCGGGTCCGGCCCCTGGCTGGTCCCGCCCGGCGACGCGCCGGCGCTCGCCGCCGCGATGGCCCGGATCATCGCGGAGCCGGCCCGTCTCGCCGAGGGGCTCGCCCGCGCCGCACGCATCCGCGCTGGCACCGATCCGGTCGCTGTGGCGACCGCCTATCTCGATCTCTACGCCGCGACCCGCGACGCGGCCTCCATCGAACCGCTTCCCGAGCCTTCCGCCCGCGCGGAGCGCCCGCACCTCAGCGAGTGCCGTTCATGATGACCCCCACCCTGTCGTCGAGCTACGCCCGGGTCCTCTCGGAGGAACCCCGCGCCCAGGACCGGGACCGCCCGAGGGATCAGGCGGCCGCGCGCGCGGTGACCGGCCCCCTGCGGATCCTGCATCTCAGCGCCCTCTACCCGCCCTACATCGTGGGCGGCGCCGAGCGCTCGGTGGAGCACCTCGCCGAGGAACTCGTCGCGGCCGGCCACACGGTGGCGGCGGCCTGCATCGCCCGGGAGCCCGAGCCCAAGAGCGTGCGCGGCGGCGTCACCGTCTACCGCATGGCCCACCACAACGATTTCTGGCTCGAGGACTGGCCCCAGGCAAGCCGCTTCGGCCGCGCCTGGGCGAAGCTCAAGCAGCAGTGGAATTTCGCCGTCGCGGCCGAGTTCGGCCGCGTCCTCGACGATTTCCGGCCCGACATCGTGAACACGCACTCGCTGCTCGACGTCTCGACTCTCGTCTGGCGCGAGGCGGCCAAGCGCGGGATCCCGATCGTCCACACGGTCTGCGAGTACGACCTGATCTGCGGCAACGCCGCGATGTTCAGGGACGGCAAGCCGTGCGACCGCTGGCACCTGGGCTGCAAGGTGGTCAACGCCGCCAAGCAGATCACGAACCGGTCGGTCGACGCCGTCGTCAGCGTCGGCACCGAGATCCTCAAGACCCATGTCGACCACGGGCTGTTCGCGCATCTCGCGCCCGAGCGGCGCCGGGTGATCTTCTATTCCTGCACCGTCCCAGAGGGCGACCCGGAGACACGGCGCCGGATCGACCGGACCGGCCAGCCGATGACCTTCGGCTATCTCGGCCGGATCAACACCGAGAAGGGGGTCGGTACGATGATCGACGCCTTCCGACGGATCGGTCCCGACGACTGGCGCTGCCTCGTCGCCGGCCACGCGATGGACGACTCGATCAAGCGGTTCAAGGCGCAGGCCGAGGGCCTGCCCATCGACTTCGTCGGCTGGGCGAAACCCGCCGAGTTTCTCAGCGCGATCGACGTGCTCATCGTCCCGTCGTTCTGGGCCGAGCCGTCGCCGCGGACGATCTACGAGGCCTACACGATGGGCGTTCCGGTGATCGGGGCGGGCTCGGGCGGCATCCCCGAGCTGATCGGCGAGGACAACGCCGACTGGCTGTTCACGCCGGGCGACGACGCCGACCTCGCCGCACGACTGCGGATAGTGATCGCCCGCGGCCGCGGCGACCTGCCGGACGAGCGCGCCTTCCAGCACGTCATCCGTGAATCGACCTCGGAGCGTGTCGCCGAGAAGTACCTCGATCTCTACGCCGAACTCGTGGCCGAGCGTCGGGCGAGCCGCCCGTGAGCGCCGGCGCGCCGGTCCTGTCGGAGGCGGCCGCCGCCGAGGAGGAGCCGGGGCTCGCCTCCGGCGCCGCGGTGACGCGGCGCTCGTTCGACGCCGCGCGCTGGGTGGCGGTGGCCTCGGTCGGCAACGTGGTCCTCAGCTTCGGAGTGTTCCTCGTGCTCGCCCGCCTCATCGGGCCCGCCGAGTTCGGGATGGTGGCGATCGCCGCGGTCTTCATCGACATCCTGCAGATCGTCGCCCGCTGCGGCCTGCCCGACGCGGTGGTCCAGCGCGCCGAGCTCGACGAGGACTTCGCCGCCACCGCCTTCTGGGTGATGCTCGCCGCGGGCGTCCTGTGCGCCGTGGGCCTCGTGGCCCTGGCCGGCCCGATCGCCTGGATCTTCGACCTGCCGGCATTGCGGCCGGTCCTGTGCGCGCTCTCCGCCTGTTTCGTCATCACCGCCGCGGGTGCGATCCACGAAGCGCGGCTCCAGCGGAGCTTCGGCTTCCGCAAGCTCGCCCTGCGGGCGCTCGGCGCCAACGTGCTCGGCGGCGCCGCGGCCCTCGTGCTGGCCCTCGACGGCTACGGCGTCTGGAGCCTGGTGGTGCAGCGGCTCGTCGCCGCGACCGCGACCACGCTCCTGACCTGGGCGGCGGCCCGCTGGATTCCGCCGCTGCGGCTGCACCTCGCCTCCGTGCGCGAGCAGATCGCGTTCGGCTCGCGGCTGTTCTGCACCTATCTGCTGCTCGTCGCCTCGATCCGGAGCCAGGAAGTCATCGCGGCCTACTTCCTGTCCGCCACCGATGTCGGCTACCTGCGCCTCGCTTGGCGCTGCATCGACCTCGTGAGCCAGGTCGCGGTCATCCCGCTGACTACGGTCGGGCTGACCACCTACGCGCGCCTCCAGGACCGTCCGGGCGAGCTGGCCGCGGCCTTCCACGGATTCACCGAGGCCTCGGCCTTCCTGGCCGTGCCCGCCTTCTTCGGCATGGCGGCCGTCGCCCCGACCCTCATCCCGTTCCTGTTCGGCGACCAGTGGCACGACGCGGCGCCGGTGCTGCGGACGCTGGCGCTCCTCGCCCCGGAATTCGTCGCCACCTCGATGCTGTGGATGATCTTCACCGCCCTGGGCCGCAACGGCACGGCCCTGCGGCTCGCCGGAGCGCAGTTCGGCCTCGGCGCCGCGGCGGCCGTCGTCACCGCGCCCTTCGGCCTCGCCGCCCTGGTCGCCGGGCACGTGGTGCGGGCCTACCTGTTCACGCCCGCGATCGTCGCCAGCGTCGGGCGCGTCGTCCCGGTCACGAACGGGCGGCTCGTGCGGCTCCTCGCGCCGATCACGCTCTGCGCCGGCGCGATGGCCGGGCTGGTGCTGGTCGTCCAGGGGCCGATTTACGCCGCCCTCGGGGACCGGGTCGGCCTGTTCGCGGCGGTCGGAATCGGGATCGCGGCCTATCTGGGCCTCGCCTGGATCTTCATGCGCGGCACGCTCCGCACGGCCGTCGGCCAGTTTCTGAGGCGCCCCGCCTGATCTGCACCCTCCGCCAACCTTTGTGGGCGACACTGCCCGCTAGAGGCCGCGGCCGGCGGAGGGATCATCGGCGGCCGATGCGCGGGGACGGTGCAGGGTGATGGCGGGACAGGCGTTGCCGATCGAGACGCGCGCGCCGGCCGCGTCCCTCCTCGCGGACCGCGTCGCCGTGTTCCTGCTCGGCGCCGCCCTGAACTTCAACGTCCTGACCTCGACCTTCGGGCTGCCGTTCCAGCGCCTGTCCGACCTGCTGCCGTTCCTGCTCATCCCCTGGCTCGGGTTGCGCCGCGCCGTCGTGGCGGAGGCACTGCGGCAGGCCGCGCCCCTCGCCGGCATCCTGGCGCTGATCGCGGCCTCGTTGGTGCTGAAGGCGCACAAGCAGGCGGGCGACGTCTACCTGACCCTCGTCCTGCTGCTCTACGTGGTCCAGGCGTTCATCCTGCTGGTGATGTTCCGCGACCGGCGCGTCGAGGACGCATTCTGTGTCGGCCTGCTCGCCGGAATGCTCGCCTCCCTCGCGGTCCTGCTGCTCGCCGCCTCCGGCATGCCGCTCGACCGGTTCGGACTCGCCGTTCCCACGGACGGGCTCGACGAGGAGCTGAAGCTGTTCGTGCAGGATAAGCAGGGCGGCCTCTGGGCCTCCGGCAACGAGACCGGCCACGTCTTCGCCCTGGCCGGGGCCGCGGCCCTGCTGCTCAGCCTGCGCTATCGCCTGAAGATCGTCTATCTCGCCTACTTCGCGGCCCTCCTGGCGAGCTTCCCATTCACCAACAACCGCGCCGGCCTGTTCATGCCGATCCTGTTCCTCGGCCTGCTGATGCGGCGGAATCTCAAGGCGCCCGCGGTGCTGGCCGCGCTCGGCGTCCTGGGCGTCCTGCTCGTGGCCTGGGCGGTGACGGGGGAGATCCCGCTTCCGGGGACGCTGTCCCAGGCGATCGAGCGGCGCTTCGCCGAGGACCACAACGTCACGGGCAATTTCGACGAGCGGTTCCTGTCCGGCGTGACCGCGCTCCAGCTGGTCCTCGAGTACCCGTTTGGCGTCGGCGAGGTCGCCCGCCGGGAGGAGCTGCAGGCCCTGACCGGGCTCGTGACACCACACAACGGCTTCGTGTCGCTGGCACTCCAGAGCGGCATCGCCACGGCGCTGCTCCTCGTAGCCGGCCTCGGGCGCATCCTGCTGGCGCCCGCCGCCTTCGGGCCGTTCCTGACCTACAGCGCGGTGTTCCTGATCCCGTCGCTCATGTTCGAGGAACTGTCGGTCAACCAGTACTTCCTCTTCTTCATGGGCTTCGTCCTGGCATCCCTCGCGCTGCCACCGGACCGCGCCCAATCGGCCCCGGATTAGGGACCGCGCCACCACGGATCGCGGCGCGGCCCGCGGACTCAGCGCATGACGAAGGGGTTCTCCGGCGCGTCGCGGCTCGTGGAGATCCAGACGCTCTTGGTCTCCAAGTACTCGCGGATCGACTCGATGCCGCTCTCGCGGCCGATGCCCGAGCGCTTCATGCCGCCGAAGGGCATCATGTAGCTCACCGCCCGGTAGGTGTTCACCCAGACGGTGCCGGCTCGCAGCCCCTTCGACATCCGCATCGCGCGGCCGATATCCTGGGTCCAGACCCCGGCCGCGAGCCCGTAGATCACGTCGTTGCCGACTCTCAGCGCCTCGGCCTCGTCCTCGAATCCGATGATCGACAGCACCGGGCCGAACACCTCCTCCTGGGCGATGCGCATGTCGTTGGTGACGCCCGTGAAGATGGTCGGCTCGACGAACTGGCCGCCGAGCACGCCGGGACCGGAGGCGGGGTTGCCGCCGAAGACGCAGCGCGCGCCCTCGCTCTTGGCGAGCGCGATGTAGTCGAGAACCTTCGTGTACTGGGGCGGCGTCGTGATCGGCCCGATATTGGTGTCGGCCTGCATCGGGTCGCCGAGCTTGGCGGTACGGGCGAGTTCGACGAGCCGCTCGGTGAATTCCTGGCGGATGCTGTTCTGGACCAGCAGGCGCGAGCCGGCGATGCAGGTCTGCCCGGTGGCCGCGAAGATGCCCGAGATCGCCCCCGCGGCAGCGGACTTCAGGTCGGCGTCGGCGAAGACGATGTTGGGCGATTTCCCGCCGAGTTCCAGGGAGACGCGCTTGATCTGCCGCGCGGCGGCCTCGTAGACCTTCGCTCCGGTGACGTCGGAGCCCGTGAAGGTGATCTTGGCGACGTCGGGATGCTCGACGATGGCGGTGCCGGCCTCGCCGCCGTAGCCGGTGACCACGTTGAACATACCGTCGGGGAGCCCTGCCTCCTTGGTCAGGCGGGCGAATTCCAGCGTGCTGGCGGAGGCGAATTCCGAGGGCTTCACCACAACCGCGCAGCCGGCCGCGAGCGCGGGCGCGCATTTCCAGGCGACGAACAGGAGCGGCGAGTTCCACGCCGTCAGCGCCCCGACCACGCCCACCGGCTCGTGCCGGGTGAACGCGAAGGTCTCGGGCTTGTCGATCGGCACCTGCGCGCCCTCGACCTTGTCGGCGAGCCCCGCGTAGTACCACCACCATTCCGGCTGGTAGCGGGTCTGGCCGTACATCTCGGCGAAGAGCTTGCCGTTGTCGCGGACCTCGACCTCGGCCAGCGCCTTGGCCTCGCGCTCGACGAGATCGCCGATCCGGCGCAGGACCTTGCCGCGGGCCGAGGCCGTCATGGTCGCCCAGGGTCCGTCCCACATGGCGCGCTTGGCCGCGGCTACCGCCCGGTCGACGTCGGCGCGCCCGGCGCGCGGGATCCGCGCCCAGGGCTCGCCGCGATAGGGGTCGATGGACTCGAACCACGAGCCCTCGACCGGATCGACGGACTGGCCGTCGATGTAGAGCTGGTAGGTCTTCACGGCGCGCCTCTCCGTCCGGGGATGCGCGCCATATGGATCCGGAGCCCGCTCGCGGCGAGCCCGACGGCTCAGGCGTTGGCGCTGAGGCGCTTGATGTCGGCGTCGACCATCTCGGTAATCAGCGCCTCGAGGCTGGTCTCGGCCTCCCAGCCGAACGTCGCCTTGGCCTTGGCGGGGTTGCCCAGCAGCACCTCGACCTCCGCCGGCCGGAACAGCGCCGGGTCGACGATCAGGTGGTCGTCCACCTTCAGGCCGACATGCTTGAACGCGATCTCGCACATGTCCCGCACCGTCGTGGTCCGGCCGGTCGCGATCACGTAATCGTCCGGGCGGTCCTGCTGCAGCATCAGCCACATCGCCTTCACGTAGTCCCGGGCGTGGCCCCAGTCGCGCTTGGCGTCGATGTTGCCGAGCCGCAGCTCCTTCTGCTTCCCGAGCTTGATCCGCGCCACCGCGTCGGTGACCTTGCGGGTGACGAACTCGACGCCGCGCAGCGGGCTCTCGTGGTTGAACAGGATGCCGTTCGACGCGTGCAGCCCGAAGCTCTCGCGGTAGTTGATGGTCATCCAGTGCGCGTACAGCTTGGCCACGCCGTAGGGCGAGCGCGGGTAGAACGGCGTCGACTCGCTCTGCTTGGCCTCCTGGATCAGGCCGAACATCTCCGAGGTCGAGGCCTGGTAGTAGCGCGCCTGGGGCGCCGCGGAGCGCAGGCATTCCAGCATGTGCACGGCGCCGAGGCCGGTGACCTGCCCGGTGAGCAGCGGCTGCTGCCAGGACGAGGTCACGAACGACTGAGCGGCGAGGTTGTAGATCTCGTCCGGCTTGGCGGCCTGGACGATGCGCAGCAGGGCGGACTGGTCGAGCAGGTTGCCGTCGACCAGCTCGACATCGTCGGTGATGCCGAGCCACTTCAACCGGTGGTCGAAAACGCCGGCGTGGCTGGAGCGCCGCACGATGCCGGTGACGGCGTAGCCCTTCTGCAGGAGCAGCTGCGCCAGATACGCGCCGTCCTGGCCCGTCACACCCGTGATCAGCGCTCGCTTGGCCGTCATGAACCCGTCCCGTCCCGAAGATGCCCGGCTGCTACGACCGCAACGGGCCGCGCGTCAAGGCGATGTGTCGACATCAGTATTGCGCCAAGCAAGCGGAGCCGGAGCGGCACATCGCCAGACTAGCGTCGCAACTCGACAGCCATCTGCAATGGTCGTGCGGCCCCAGTGCGGCGCGGCTAAGGTCGCGCGAGCCAGTCCGCCACGCCGTCGAGCGTCCGGAATTCCTCGACGGCGTGAACGCGCGCCGCCGGGAGCGCGGTCCGGGTCATGGTGGCGAGGGCGTGGCCCGGCCCGAGTTCGAGGACGCGGTCCGCGCCGTACTCGCGGCACGCCTCCAGGCAGGCGGCCCAGTCGATCGTGCGCGAGATCTGGAGCGCCAGCTTGTCGCGACCCTCGGCATCCCGAAACACCGTGCTTCCGTCCAGCCCACTGACCAGCCGGGGCATGCGAGGGGGCGGGCGGCGCGGCGGTACCGCGGCGAGCGCGTCCCGGAAGGCCGCCGTCGCGGCGTCCAGCAGCGGCGTGTGCGACGGCGTGTGGACGGGCAGGACCACGGCACGCTGCGCGCCGGCGCCGGTCGCCTCTCGGCACAGCGCCACCAGCGCCGCGCGCGGACCGCCGACGACGCCGCTGTCGGCCGCGTTGCGGATGGCGAGGTGGCAGCCGTGGCGCGCCGCGAGATCCGCGAGCGTCGCGAGGCTCAGGCCGCGGATCCCCGCCAGCCCGAACCCCGCGCCGGACGCGGCGTCCATGGCCTCAGCACGCCGGGCGGCTAGGGCGAGCACGTCCGCGGTGTCGAGGCGCCCGGCGACGCCCCAGGCGGCCAGATCGCCGATGCTGTACCCGGCCACGATCGACCGGTCCGGCATCGCCTCGGCCAGGGCCCGCCACGCCGACAGGGCGGCGACGCAACACAGGATCTGGCCGGTCCGATTGGCGTTCAGGGTGTCGCCGCCCGCGCGGGCCAGGTCGCGCGGGTCGGCGCCGTCGAGGAGCGGTCTGGCGGCCGCGAACACGTCCTGGGCCGCCGGATGATCGGCCGTCAGGTCGAACATCTCCGGGTGCTGACCGCCCTGGCCGGAGAGGAGGATCGCGAGGGTCATGCCGCGCCCGGGCCGCGCAGTCCCGCGACCGGCCGCAGAAGCAACCGGTCCAGGCTCTTGGCGAGCACCGAACCGTCCTCCGGCGCGTCGCGCAGCTCGCGCCAGTGCAGATCGGCGCCGTCCGGCAGCAGGATCTCGCCGTCGATGCCCATCGGCGCCGTCTCCGCCACGGCGGCGATGCCGTCGAGAAGGTCGACCGGCACCGGTGGTGGGCACGGCCAGAGCAGGTCGAGATCGGAGCTGGCGCTCAGGTAGGTCAGGCCGGCGACCGCCTGCCAGAGCAGGCTGCCGAAGGGGCGCGGCACGAGGCCGTGCCGCCGGCCGAGCGCCGTCAGGGCGTCGAGGCTCGGGCCCCAGGCCGCCGGCGCGCGGGCGACGGCCTCGGCGAGGGTCACCACCGGTGCGGGCGCCAGCGCCGAAGCCGGCAGCGCTAGCCCGATCCGCCGCTTGCCGTCCGCGGGCGGCAGCGGCAGGCCGAGCGGCACCGCGTCGCCGGTCTCTCCGGGGACGCGGCGGCGGACGATCAGCGGCCGGCCCGCAGCGGCCCAGCCCTCGAGATGGGGGACGGCGCCGAGGTCGGGCCGGTCCGCGCGCCACGCCGCCCAGGCCGCCGGATCGACCCGGACGAGGTCGTGGCGTCGGAACGGCTCAGCCAAGACGGGCTTGGTCGGCCACGGCCGCCGCGACGGTGCGGGCGACCGGGCGACCGCCCCGCTCGGCGCCCAGCCGGTCGCGGATATCCTCCGCCGGCAGGGTATCGATCACCGCGCGGATCTGGCCCTCCAGGGACAGGTCCGGGTTCAGAACCACGTGGACGGCGCCGGTCGCCACCATGTTGTCGAGGCCGGGCGCGAAGACGGGCGTCGACTTCGCCATGTCCTTCAGCGTGTCGAGCGGCAGCTTGGTCACCCGGGCGACGGACGGCAGGTCCATCACGCTCGGGTTCGCCCCGGGCAGGGCCGCGAGGACCCGCGTCGCGAGGGCCGTGGCGATGAAGGCGCCGGCGGCCGAGTGGCCGTAGATCAGCCCGATCGTCGGATGGCCCGACCGGTCGGCCAGGAGCAGCGCCTTGGCGAGATGCGCGAGGCACTCGTTGAGACCCAGCAGCTCGTCGCGGCGGCTCATGCGCTGGCTGTCGGAATCCACCGCCACGAGAATCGGCGCGCGGTCACCAACCCGGACGGCGTCGAGCACGGCGCGCGACAGGACCAGTGCCCCGTCGACGCCCAGCGGCGTGTCGCCGTCGACGCCGACCACGTGCATCCGGCCGTCCGCGAAGGGGCCGGTGCCGGTCACGAGGCCGTCGCGCACCGCCACCGCATGTCCTCGCGGGAACAGGGAGGCGAGGATCTCAGCGAGCGTCATGGTCGGCCTCCGGGCTCTGGGCCACGGTCTCGTCGAAGGCGGTCGTGTCCATCGCCGGCACGGATTCGGGGTCGTTCACGCCGAGGCGCGCCCAGACATCCGTGGCGTCGCGGCAATCGCCGAACCGCTCGATCCGGGCCTCCAGACGCGACTGCTCGGCCTCTAGGGTCGCCAGATCGAAGGCCGGCGCTCGACCGACGAGGTCGCGGGCGGCCGCGCGGAAGGCCGCGACCGTGTCGGCGCAGAAGGCGTCGGCGCCCCCGATCAGGCGACGGTGCTTGCCGCCCATGGTCCGCCAGACCAGAGCGCGGTCGCGGGAATCGAACTCCTCGGCGCCTTTGTTGGTCTCGATCACCTCGGGGCCGGAGACCGAGATGCGCCCGCTCTCCGACACGGCGAGCCGCGAGCAGGTGCCGGCGATGAGGCCGCCGCCGCCGTAGCAGCCGGCCCGCCCGCCGATCAGCCCGACGACCGGGATGCCGGCCGCGCGGACGTCGACGATGGCCCGCATGGTCTCGGCGATGGCCGTCTCGCCGGCATTGGCCTCCTGAAGGCGGACGCCGCCGGTGTCGAACAAGATAAAGACCGCCTTCGGCTTCAGCTCCAGGGCCGCGCGGAGCAGGCCGACCAGCTTGCCGCCGTGCACCTCGCCGAACGCGCCGCCCATGAAGCGGCCCTCCTGGGCGGCGACCAGGACCGGGTCGCCGTCGAGGCGCGCGCTCCCGACCACGATACCGTCGTCGAAGGCGCGGGGCAGGTCGAAGAGCGGCAGGTGCGGGCTCATCCGCCGCTCGGTCGGCGGCAGGAACTCGCGGAAGCTTCCCGGATCGGTGAGCGCCAGCACGCGCTGGCGGGCGGTGGCCTCGTACCAGCTCAGGGCGTCCGGATCGAAGCGCGCGGCGCGGTCGGCAGCCATGGTCAGGCCTCCATCAGCCGCGCGCCCTGGAGCAGGCGCAGCGACACGGTGTCGGGGCGGGCGCCGCCGTCGTTGATGCTGATGCGGAGGCCGCCCGGCTGCGCCCGGGCAACGAAATCGGCCACCACCGCCTCCCAGACGTCGCCGTAGCCGGCGATCGGGGTCTCGATGGCCACCTCGCAGGCATCCGGCGGCAGCACCCGCTCCAGCAGGATCTCCAGGTTGCCGGAGGCGACGACGCCGGTGATCGCGCTCGGCGCCGAGCCGGCCAGCGGCTTCCTGGTGGTGTGGCGGAAGGTCAGGGATTCCATCGCCGGCTCCTCGGGTGCGGATACGTCATCGCGCGACGCTACCAGTTCCGGAAGCGGGCGGGCGGCTCGTAGAGCCCGCCGGACCAGTGCACGAGATCCTTGATCGACTTCGCGGCGAGCAGTGCGCGGTCGGCGTCGAGCGGCTCGATGCCCAGATCCTCCGGGCGTCGGATGACGCCCCGGGCGCGCAGCTCCTCGACCTTCGCCCGGTCTCGACCGCGACCGACCTCGGTGTAGCCGGCCACGCCCCGGATCGCCTGCTCGCGCTCGTCGGCGTCGCGGCAGAGCAGGAGGTTGGCGATGCCTTCCTCGGTGACGATGTGAGTGACGTCGTCCGCGTAGATCATGACCGGCGCCAGCTCGAGGCCGATCTTTTTGGCCAGTTCGAGGGCGTCGAGCTTCTCCACGAAGGTCGGCACCAGCTTGTCGCCGAAGGTCTCGACCAGCTGCACGACGAGCTTGCGCCCGCGCATCAGTGCCGGATCGCCGACGATCTGGCCCTCGCGGCCGGCCTTCATCCAGGCGTCGGAGGGGTGGCGTCGTCCGTGCGGGTCCGACCCCATGTTGGGCGCCCCGCCGAAGCCCGCCACCCGCGACTGGGTGATGGTCGAGGAATGGCCCATCAGGTCGATCTGCAGGGTCGCGCCGATGAACATGTCGCAGGCGTAGAGGCCGGCGGTCTGGCAGAAGGCCCGGTTCGAGCGCAGGCTCCCGTCGGCGCCGGTGAAGAAGACGTCCGGCCGCTCGCGGATGTAGCGGTCCATCCCGACCTCGGAGCCGAAGCAGTGGACCTGCTTGACCCATCCGGACTCGATCGCCGGGATCAGGGTCGGGTGCGGATTCAGCGCCCAGTGCGTGGCGATCTTGCCCTTGAGGCCGAGCTTCTCGCCGTAAGTCGGCAGCAGCAGCTCGATCGCCGCCGTGCCGAACCCGATGCCGTGATTGAGCCGCTTGATGCCGTACTCGGCGTAGATGCCCTTGATCGCCATCATGGCGATCAGGATCTGCGTCTCGGTCATCGCCGCCGGGTCGCGGGTGAAGAGCGGCTCCACGTAGAAGGGCCTGTCGGCCTCGACCACGAAGTCGATCCGGTCGCCCGGGATGTCGACCCGCGGGACCGCGTCGACGATCTCGTTGACCTGCGCGACCACGACGCCGTTCTTGAAGGCGGTCGCCTCCACGACGGTCGGCGTGTCCTCGGTATTCGGCCCCGTATACAGGTTGCCGTTCCGGTCGGCCGAGACGCCGGCGATCAGCGCCACGTTGGGCGTGAGGTCGACGAAGTAGCGGGCGAACAGCTCCAGGTAGGTGTGCACCGCCCCGAGCTCGATCTGGCCGCCGTAGAGCATCTTGGCGATGCGGGCGCCCTGCGGGCCCGAATACGAGTAGTCGAGCCGCTTCGCGATCCCGGTCTCGAACACGTCGAGGTGCTCGGGCAGCACGATCCCCGACTGGACCATGTGCAGGTCGTGGATCTTCCCGGGATCGCAGGCGCTCAAGCCGCGGGCGAGGCAGTCGGCCTGCTTCTGGTTGTCGCCCTCGAGGCAGACGCGGTCGCCGGGCCGCAGGATGGCCTCCAAGAGGTCGATCACGGCTCCGGCCGGCACGACCTTGCCGTCCGCGTGGGCGCGCCCCGCCGCGATCCGCGCGTCGCGCGCCTGCCTCTCACCGCGCCACTCGCCCATCCGCGTGCTCCCACCGGTGTACCGAACGTCATATAGCGGGCGCTCTGGTATTCTCAAACCCTTCTCTATCACAGTTTCGTATACGGGATTGCGCACCTGTCAATATCTTGCATATTTTCACCAACGGCCTCCGAGGCCGATCCGGGAGGGCAACGCGCCATGTCGCACGCGTCCATACGGCCGTCGGATGCGGCCGGAAGAGCCGCTTCCTCGAAGGGGCAACGCCGATGATCGTCCTCGGTGTCGCCCTGCTCGCCGCCTGCACGCTGGTCGGCGTGTATCTCGGCGATCTCCTCGGCCTGGCCCTCGGCGTGAAGGCCAATGTCGGCGGCGTCGGCATCGCCATGATCCTGCTCATCGCCGCGCGCCTGTGGCTGTCCCGCCGGGGCCGCCTGACGAAGGGCGTCCAGTTCGGCGTCGAGTTCTGGGCGGGGATGTACATCCCGATCGTGGTCGCCATGGCGGCCCAGCAGAACGTCGTCGCCGCCGTGAGCGGCGGCCCGATCGTGCTGATCGCCGCGACCGGCTCCCTGGTCCTGTGCTTCGGCGCGGTCGCCCTGCTGAGCCGGATCGGCCGACGCGATCCCGGCAGCGGCCCCGTCGAGCACGGCGGATCCGTGATCGGCGGCGACGCCGAACCCGTCGCCAGGTAGGGGTGATCGCCATGGGACACGACATCTGGCACGGCATCGAGCACGTCTTCGTCGAGCAGAGCCTCGTGGCCGCCTTCGCGGTGGTCGGCGCGCTGATCCTGGTCTCGAACTTCGCCGCCAAGCACCTGACCAACGGCCGGGTCCACGGCTCCGCGATCGCGATCGTGCTCGGTCTGGTGCTCGCCTATGTCGGCGGGCTCTACACGGGCGGGAAGAAGGGCCTCGCCGACATCCCGGCGCTCGCCGGGATCGGCCTCATGGGCGGAGCGATGCTGCGCGACTTCGCCATCGTCGCCACCGCCTTCGAGGTCGACGTGATCGAGGCGCGGCGCGCGGGCTTACTGGGTGTCCTGGCGCTGGCGCTGGGCACGATCCTGCCGTTCATCGTCGGCACCCTGACCGCCGTGGCTTTCGGCTATCACGACGCGGTCTCGATCACGACGATCGGCGCCGGGGCGATCACCTACATCGTCGGGCCCGTCACCGGCGCGGCGATCGGCGCGGATTCGACCGTGATGGCGCTGTCCATCGCCACCGGAGTGACCAAGGCGGTGATGGTGATGGTCGGAACGCCCCTGGTCGCCCGGCTGATCGGCCTCGACAACCCGCGCTCGGCCATGGCGTATGGCGGCCTGATGGGTACGGTCAGCGGAGTCGCCGGGGGCCTCGCTGCGACGGATCCGAAGCTCGTCCCCTACGGCGCGCTGACGGCGACGTTCCACACCGGCATCGGCTGCCTCGTCGGACCCTCGATCCTGTTCCTGACGGTGCGGGCCCTGGTCGGCTGACGCGTCGGCTCACCGGCTTCCCGGCCGAACAGCGGATCCGCACGCGCGGATTAGGGTATGGTCCCGCATCGTCTTCCCGAGGACGGGCAGGCGCCGCTCAGGGGACGCTCGAGGAACGGCGCATGCACGGAGACTTCCAGAAGATCGACAGCGGGCTGCTCTCGGACCGGATCCGCGACGCGCTCACCGACGCCATCGCGTCGGGGACGATCGCGGCCGGCACGGCCCTCGACGAGCAGAACCTCGCCGATCGCTACGGCGCATCGCGCACGCCCGTCCGTGAGGCGCTGCGCCAGCTCGCGGCCTCGGGCCTCGTGGAGATCCGGCCCCGGCGGGGTGTGGTGGTTGCGCGCCTGACGCCGCAGCGGATCGCCGACATGTTCGAGACGACCGCCGAGATCGAGGCGATGTGCGCCCGGCTGGCCACCTACCGGATGACGCCCCTCGAGCGCGGGGAGCTGATGGAGCTCCACGAGGAATCCGCAAAGGCGGTCGAGGCGGGCGACGTCGACGCCTACGACCGATTCAACCGCGCCTTCCACGAGGCACTCTACACGGCGACGCACAACGGCTTCATGGCCGAGCAGGCGCTCGCGATCCGCGAGCGGCTGGCCGCGTTCCGGCGCACGCAGCTCCGCCACGCCGACCGGATCCGCCGCTCGCGGGAGGAGCACGGCGAGATCCTGTCGGCCATCGCAGAGGGGGACGGCGAGACGGCCGCCCGTCGCATGCGCGCCCACATGCTCCGGGCCGCGGCGGCGCTGGGGCGCTACATCGCCGAGACGGAGTGACGGGCCGGCGCGGGTTCAGAGCCGCGCGACGGCGTCGCGCACCGTGGACCGGTAGGGCGTCGTCGGCCTGCCGATCAGCACGCTCAGCTGACGCGTGTCGTCGTTGAGGGCGCCGCGGGCCGCGGCCGCGTCCGAGTCGGCGAGCAGCGCTGCGAAGCCCGCCGGCAACCCGGCGGCGACCAGCGCCGCCTCGTACTCGGCCTGCGGCAGATCGCGGTACGCGACCGGCTTGCCGGCGGCCGCAGCGATCGCCGCGGCGAACTCGGTGAGCGTGTAGGCCTCGTCGCCCGCCAGCTCGTAGATGCGGCCACCCTGCCCGTCGGCGGTGAGGACCGAGGCCGCCGCCGCGGCGTAGTCGGCCCGCGCGGCCGAGGCGATGAGCCCGTCGCCCGCGCAGCCGAGGACTGCGCCGTGGGCGAGCGCCGGCGCGATACCCGCGGCGTAGTTCTCCGTGTACCAGCCGTTGCGCAGCAGGACGAACGGCACGCCGGAGGCTTCGAGCAGCCGCTCGGTCCGGCGATGCTCCTCGGCCAGGGCGAGTGCCGACGTGTCGGCGCGCAAAACACTCGTGTAAGCGATCAGGCCGACACCGGCCCGCTTTGCGCTGTCGATGACGTTGCGATGCTGCGCCACGCGCCGGCCGATCTCGCTCGATGAGATCAGCAGGAGACGCTGGATGCCCTCGAGCGCCGCGTCCAGGCTCGTCGGGTCCGCGTAGTCGGCCCGTCGGACCGCGACGCCGAGCCTTCGCAGGCTCTGTGCAGCCTCGCCCTCGGTGTCGCGCGCACCGGCCACCACCGCGCTGGCCGGTACGCGCTGCAGGAGCGCCGCGACGACTTGGCGGCCGAGTTGGCCCGTGGCGCCGGTCACGAAGTAGGTCGGCTGACTGGTCGAGCTCACGCTGGCTCCTCATGGTTCAATATCGGAGCAAGGTCACTAGATGAGACCGTCAGCGCGGTGAAGGAGGCAGGATTTTGGGACCAGGTTACTCGAAGGAAACCGCGGTGCCGCTCGCCCGCGCCGAGCTGGCGGCCAAATACGCGGCCTGGCAGGCCGGCACCCTCGATCCGGCGGCGTGCCCGGTGCGGGACGTGCTGGATCGGGTCGGCGACAAGTGGTCGATGCTGCTCCTGATCGCCCTGGCCGACGGGCCGCACCGGTTCAGCGCCCTCCTCCGGACGCTGCCCGACATCTCGAAGCGGATGCTGACGCAGACGCTCCGGGACCTGGAGCGGGACGGTTTCGTCGCGCGGACCGTGTTCCCGACGAAGCCGCCCAGCGTCGAGTACCGGCTCACGGATCTCGGGGCTGCCTTGCTCGAGCCGCTGGCGCGCCTCGTGCAATGGGCGGAGGAGCGTCACGGCGCGATCCGGGCGGCGCGGACCCGGTTCGACGCGGAGCCCTTCTAGGAGCGTCGCGCGCGGCCTGCCACGGCTTCTTGGGGACGTCCGGCCTCGCGCTGTCCGCCCGCGCGAAGAGGGTCAGGCCCGCGGCGCCGATCCGCCGAGGGCGTCGGCGAGCCGCCCGATATGCTCGGCCGCCCGGCCGATCCCGAACGCCGCCCGCTCGGCATCGTCGACCCGCCCGCGCTCCGCGGTCTCGGCGGCGGCGCGCAGCTCCGCCACGTTGCTCTCCAGCGACGTGATCCGCGACCGCAGTTCCGCGAGTTCGTCGGCGATGGTCAGCGCCGCCATGACCTGCAGGCGCATGTCGCCGATCTCGCCGAAGCTCTTGCGCATCTCGCCGATGCGCCCGTCGAGGAGGGCGGCGAGACCGGTGAGATGCGCCTCCTCACCCTCGCCGCAGGCCATGCGGTAGCTGCGGCCGTCGATGGTCACGTTGATCTGCGGCAAGGATCGCTCCGGTGGTCGCTCCGACAGGCTTGGGCGGTGGTGTCAGGCGCGTCCGAGCACATCCTGAACGGTCTCGATGGCCCGGTCGAGCCGGTGGCCGACCTCCCCGGTCGTCGCCGAGACCGTGGCGAGGCGGGCGCTCGCCGCGTCCAGGGCGGCCGCGAGCCGGGCCCGGTCCTCGTCCATCAGGGCGAGTTCCGCGTCCCGGTCGTCGGGCTGCGCGTCTGTCTCGAGGCGATGCTGGACGACGGCGTCGAGGCGGTTGATCGCCGCTTCGAGCCGGTTGAGGGCGTCGTCGATGGAACGGGTCTCGGTCTCGTCGGCCATGGTTCTTCGTCTATCCCGACGCGAAGCTTTCCGTCGAATGCAGGCGAAATTCCAGCGCGAAAACGCGTTCGATCCCCGATCCGGTCGCTGATCGAATGGATCGTCGCGATCCCTGTTTATTGGTCGGTGGATCGAAGGTCTTTGTCACAGCCACGCGTTTGACAGGTCGAGGCTCCATGCTAGACAGCCGCGCGATCCCGAGAGGGACCGCGCGAGACATGCCGGAGGGCCGGTCCGCGACAGTTCCGAGGCCTCAGCCAGCACCGTCCGAATTGACGGTCACGGGCGTGGAAGCCCGGCCTCTCCCGGTCCGGTTCATCGCAGGTTCAAACCCGCCCGCCCAGATCCCGCCCGGCCCGGCCCGGACGGTATGGCGGGCCGCCGAGACCGCTCCGCGGACCGCCCCCTTGAGGTCCGGCGCGCGGCGAGCCGCATCAGGAAGGAGTCACGCCGTGACGAAGGTTGCCATCAACGGGTTCGGGCGCATCGGCCGCAACGTCCTGCGCGCGATCGCGGAAGCCGGCCGCAGCGACATTGAGGTCGTGGCGATCAACGATCTCGGCCCGGTGGAGACCAACGCCCACCTGCTCCGCTACGATTCCGTGCACGGCCGCTTCCCCGGCGAGGTCGCGGTCGACGGCGAGTTCCTCGTGGTCAACGGCAAGCGCATCAAGGTCACGGCCGTGCGCAACCCGGCCGAGCTGCCGCACCGCGACCTCGGCGTCGACATCGCCCTGGAATGCACCGGCATCTTCACCTCGAAGGACAAGGCGAAGGCCCATCTCGACGCCGGCGCCAAGCGCGTTCTCGTCTCGGCCCCGGCCGACGGCGCCGACCTGACGGTGGTCTACGGCGTCAATCACGACAAGCTCACGGGCGAGCACCACGTGGTGTCGAACGCCTCCTGCACCACGAACTGCCTCGCCCCGGTGGCGAAGGTTCTGGACGAGGCCGTCGGCATCGAGCGCGGCTTCATGACCACGATCCACTCCTACACCAACGACCAGCCCTCGCTGGACCAGATGCACAAGGATCTCTACCGGGCCCGCGCCGCGGCGCTCTCGATGATCCCGACCTCGACCGGCGCCGCCAAGGCCGTCGGCCTCGTGCTCCCGGAGCTCAAGGGCAAGCTCGACGGCACCGCGATCCGCGTGCCGACCCCGAACGTCTCGGCGGTCGACCTCGTGTTCACGGCCAAGCGCGCCACCACGGTTCAGGAGATCAACGACGCCATCAAGGCGGCCGCCTCCGGCCCGCTCAAGGGCGTCCTCGGCGTCACCGACCGGCCGAACGTCTCGATCGACTTCAACCACGATCCGCACTCGTCGACCTTCCACCTCGACCAGACCAAGGTCATGGACGGCGTTCTGGTGCGCATCCTGACCTGGTACGACAACGAGTGGGGCTTCTCGAACCGCATGGCCGACACGGCCGTGGCGATGGCCAAGCTCATCTGAGCCGGACTTCAGCGGTCGCCGCCTCCCTTGAGGCCGGCGGCCGCACCTCTCTTCGGACGGCCTTTCTTCGAACCAGGGACTCTCCAGGGATGACCGACGCTTCGCAGGGCACGTCGAGCGGGCCGGCTGCCGTGCCGCCCGCCCCCAGGCCGGCTCCGCAGCCGCCCACCACCCAGACCGCACCACCTCCCGTGGCGACCGCCGCACCCGCCGCCTCCGCGCTCCCGTCCCACGCGCTCCCGGCCAACCAGCTCTTCGATCAGCTCGCGCGCATCGAGGACAAGTGCTCGCGCATCGAGGACAAGTACGCCCGCTCCGAGGCGCTGCTGTCCCGCGTCGAGGACAAGGTCGAGAACGCGGCGAACCGGATGAACGAGTCCGCCCGCCAGTCCGACCTCGCCGCGCTCCGCACGGAGATGCGCGGCCTCGCCGAGCGCACCCGGCGCCTGCCCGGGACCGGCGCCCTCGTCCTCACCGCCGTGATCACCGCCATCCTGACCGTGGTCCTGATGGTCGCCGTCCAGCGGCTCAACCTCGACCGCCTGCTGCCGCAGCGGGCCACCATCGGCACCACCGCGCAGTAACCGCCCCGCCCCGAACAGGACCGCACCAGACCGCATGAGCGCCTTCCGCACCCTCGACGATGCCGGCTCCCTCAAGGGCAAGCGGGTCCTCATGCGCGTCGACCTGAACGTGCCCATGGAGAACGGGCGGGTGACCGACGCGACCCGCATCGAGCGTGTCGCGCCGACGATCCGCGAGGTCGCCGAGCAGGGTGCCAAGGTGATCCTGCTCGCCCATTTCGGCCGCCCGAAGGGCAAGCGCGAGCCGAAGGATTCGCTGGAGCCGGTGGTCCCCGCCCTCGGCGCGGCCCTGGGGCGCAGCGTCGCGTTCGCGGCGGACTGCGTCGGCGACGCGGCCGCGCAGGCGGTGGCGGCCCTGAAGGACGGCGATGTCCTCCTGCTCGAGAACACCCGCTACCACGCGGGCGAGGAGAAGAACGACGCGGCCTTCGCGGACGCCCTGGCGGCGAACGGCGACGTCTACGTCAACGAGGCCTTCTCGGCGGCTCACCGCGCGCACGCCTCCACCGAGGGTCTGGCGCACCGGCTGCCGGCCTACGCGGGCCGCGAGATGCAGGCCGAACTCGACGCGCTGACCAAGGGCCTGGAATCGCCCCAGCGCCCGGTGATCGCGCTGGTCGGCGGCGCCAAGGTCTCCTCGAAGATCGACCTCCTCGAGAACCTCGTCGCCAAGGTCGACATGCTGGTGATCGGCGGCGGCATGGCCAACACCTTCCTGCACGCGCAGGGCAAGGCGGTGGGCAAGTCCCTCTGCGAGAAGGATCTCGCAGAGACCGCCACGCGCATCCTGGCGGCGGCAGAGAAGGCCGGCTGCCGGATCATCCTGCCGGTCGATGCCGTCGCCGCGACCGAATTCAAGGCGCAGGCCCCGCACGAGACCGTGCCGGTCGATGCCGTGCCGGACGCGAGCATGATCCTCGACGCCGGTCCGCGCTCGGTCGCCGAGATCAACGCCGCCATCGACGGGGCCAAGACCCTGGTGTGGAACGGCCCGCTGGGCGCCTTCGAGCTCGCCCCGTTCGACGCCGCGACCGTGGCCGCCGCCAAGCACGCGGCGTCCCGGACCAAGGCCGGCCAGCTCGTCTCGGTGGCGGGCGGTGGCGACACGGTGGCCGCACTCAACCACGCCGGCGTGGCGCAGGACTTCACCTACGTCTCGACCGCAGGCGGTGCCTTCCTCGAGTGGCTGGAAGGCAAGGCCCTCCCGGGCGTCGAGGCGCTGCGGGCGAAGGGCTGAGACGGCCGCCTTGCTCTCCTCGCCCTCCGACCGAGCCCTATTTACTGGACCGGCCTTCATCGGCTGGGGGGCCGATTCGATCGGTGACGACGTGGCGAACGCGACCTTCGAGATCCTGAAGGGCATCCGGGCGCGCGTGGCGATGCCGGCTATGGCGGGCGGCTTCGACGCGCGTGTCAGCGCGATCGCGGAGGCCGTCGTTGCCCTGGAGAACCGGTCCGGGTGCCGATCATCCGCCGAAAGAATGCCCTGCGCCGCGTCGGAGATTGACCGAAAGCAAGGCACTCGGCAGAGCGACACGATACAGCTCAGCTGAGGGCCTGACGGCAACTCCGGCGATCGGGCGGACGACGAAACGGGAAACGGGAAGACACGCACGATGGCACGCATCACCCTCCGGCAGCTCCTCGATCACGCCGCTGAGTACGAGTACGGCGTGCCCGCCTTCAACCTGAACAACATGGAGCAGGGGCTCGCCATCATGGCGGCCGCCGACGCCACCGACTCGCCGGTGATCCTCCAGGCGAGTCGCGGCGCCCGCGCCTACGCCAACGACGTCGTGCTGGCCAAGCTGATTGACGGCCTCGTCGAGATCTACCCGCACATCCCCGTCTGCATGCATCTCGACCACGGCAACAACGAAGCCACCTGCGCCACCGCCATCCAGTACGGTTTCACCTCGGTGATGATGGACGGCTCGCTGAAGGCCGACGGCAAGACCCCGGCCGATTACAATTACAACGTCGAGATCACCCGCAACGTCACCAAGATGGCCCACTGGGCCGGCGTGTCGGTCGAGGGCGAGCTGGGCGTGCTCGGCTCGCTGGAGAGCGGCCAGGGCGAGGCCGAGGACGGCCACGGCGCCGAGGGCACCCTCAGCCACGACCAGCTCCTGACCGACCCGGACGAGGCGGTGAAATTCGTCGAGGCCACCAAGGTGGACGCGCTGGCGGTAGCCATGGGCACGAGCCACGGCGCCTACAAGTTCACCCGCAAGCCCGACGGCGAGGTGCTGGCGATGAACGTGATCGAGGAGATCCACCGCCGCCTGCCGACGACCCACCTCGTCATGCA
Source organism: Methylobacterium sp. D53M (assembly GCF_053345625.1). Classification (NCBI taxonomy): domain Bacteria; kingdom Pseudomonadati; phylum Pseudomonadota; class Alphaproteobacteria; order Hyphomicrobiales; family Methylobacteriaceae; genus Methylobacterium; species Methylobacterium sp. D53M. Next base: position 297,430 of record NZ_JBKFAL010000001.1, on the reverse strand, counting down.
CGGCTCCTCCTCGGTGCCGCAGGACCTGCAGGACATCATCAACCAGTACGGCGGCCAGATGAAGCCGACCTGGGGCGTCCCGGTCGAGGAGATTCAGCGCGGCATCAAGCACGGTGTGCGCAAGATCAACATCGACACCGACAACCGCATGGCGATGACCGGCCAGATCCGGAAGGTGCTCACCGAGAACCCCTCCGAGTTCGATCCGCGCAAGTACCTGAAGCCCGCCATGGAGGCGATGACGAAGCTCTGCAAGCAGCGCTTCGAGGAGTTCAACACCGCCGGGAAAGGCTCGAAGCTCCGCCCGATCTCCGTCGCCGAGATGGCCAAGCGCTACGCCAGCGGCGCCCTCGACCCGAAGATCGGCCCGCAGTAGGGCGCGGATTGTCGGCCGCGATGAGCAACAGCGCCCGCCTCGCCCTGCTCGGACCGCACGGTCTCGACGCGGAGGGCATCGCGGACTTCGTGACGGTCCTGAAGGCCGCCTGCGAAGCCGGCGATGTGGCCGCCGTGATCCTGCGGCTCGCCGCCACCGACGAGCGCGGGCTGACGGCCCGCGTCAAGTCGGTCGCCCCGATCGTGCAGGAGCGCGGCGCGGCGCTGGTCGTCGCCTGCCCGGGCTTCGCCGGCGACCTCGCCACGGTGGCGATCCGCGGCGGGGCCGACGGCATCCACGTCGACAAGCCGCGCGACCTGAAGGACCTGCGCGGCCGGCTCCGGGACGGCCGCATCCTCGGCGCGGGCGGCTTGGAGACCAAGCACGGCGCGATGGAGGCCGGCGAGGCCGGCATCGACTACCTGATGTTCGGCGGCCTGTACCCGGACGGCGTCGCGCCTGATGCGGAGACGGTCCGGGCCCGCGCCGCGTGGTGGGCCGAGATCTTCGAGACGCCCTGCATCGCGGTGGCCGCCGCCGCCGACGAGATCGCGCCGCTCGCCGCGACGGGTGCGGAGTTTGTCGGCCTCGAGAGCGGCCTCTGGCTGCAGGATTCCGGCGCGGTCGAGCGGGCCCAGCGTGCCGTCCGGGAGATCGAGGCGTGAGGGGCCGCGACGTTCGCTTGGCGGCTGCTCTCGCCGGGGCCGCGCTGCTGGCGGCGCCGGCCTGGGCGGCCTCGGGGCCGGCCGATCCGGCCCGGACCGCGGCGCCCGGCTCGCTCGGACCCGCGGCGCAGACCGGCAAGGCGTCGATGCCGGAGCTGCCGAGCCCCTACACGCCGAACTACGCGCGGGGCGCCGTGCCGCCGCCGGGCAGCCAGCCGCCGGATTTCGCCTACGGCGCCTACCAGAAGGGCCAGTACGTCACCGCCTTCCGCGAGGCGACGAAGCGCATCGAGGCGAATCCCAAGGACGCCGCCGCCATGACGCTGCTCGGGGAGCTGTACAATCAGGGCCTCGGCGTGAAGCAGGATCCAGTGAAGGCGGCCGACTGGTACCGCCTGGCCGCGGCGCAGAACGACGCCTCCGCCATGGCGTCCCTCGGGTTGATGGCCCTTGACGGCCGCGGCATGCCGAAGGACCCGAAGGGCGGGCGGCGCTGGCTCGAGCGGGCGACGGCCCAAGGTTCGCCGACCGCGGCCTACAATCTCGGACTGATCCTGATCGGCACCGGCGCCACCGCCGACGAGGCGGCGGCGGCGGCGCAGTTCCGCAAGGCGGCCGACGCCGAGATCGGCCCGGCCCAGCACGATTTGGGCGTGCTCTACCTGCAGGGCCGCGGCGTGCCAAAGGACCCGTCGAAGGCCGCGGAGCTGTTCCGGCGCGGCGCCGACAACGGCGATCTCGCCAGCGAGGTCGAGTACGCGATCCTGCTGTTCAACGGCACCGGCGTCACCAAGGACGAGCGCGCGGCCGCGCGGTACTTCTTGCATGCGGCCTCGCGCGGCAACGCCATCGCGCAGAACCGCGTCGCGCGGCTCTACGCCGTGGGTCGCGGCGTCGCCAAGAATCCTGTGGAGGCGGCCGCCTGGAACCTCGCGGCGGCCGGACAGGGCCTGTCCGACGCGTGGCTGGATCAGACCCTTTCCGGTCTCTCGGCCGACGAGCGCACCCGGGCGGAGCGTCTTGCCAACGAGCGGATCGAGCAGCGCTGAGCCGCTAGACCTCGGCCTTCGACCAGTCGACGCCGGCCTCGAGGTGCGGCAGCAGGACGACGCTCTCCTGCTCGTTCGGGTCCGTCCGGGCGATCACCGCGGTGACGGGCTCCGTCTGGCTGCGGTTGTAGGGCAGGTGCGGCACGTCGGCGGCGATGTAGACGAACTCGCCGGCGCCCGCGATCGCGTGGTTCTCCAGCCGCTCGCCCCAGAAGCAGCCGGACACACCCGACAGCACGTAGATCGCCGTCTCGTGGGATTCGTGCTTGTGAGCGTGGGCCCGCTCCCCGGGCGGGATCTCCAGGAGCTGCATGTGCAGCGCCTTCGAAGCCACGGACTCGGCCGAGACGGCCGGTCGGTAGATGTGCCCCTGCTTGCCGCGGAACGGCGCACTCTCGTGCACCACCCGGAACCCCTGCTTCTCCGTGCCGGACGCGGAACTCATGGACCTTCCTCCACTCTGAAGGCGGGATCGACGGGGATCTGCATGCCGTTAACCAGCGCGTTCGTCTGGTTGGCCATCCCGACGACCGCCAGGAACTCGCCGTGCTGGGCCTCCGTCAAGCCCTTGGCCCGCGCCGCCGCGGTGTGGGAATGGATGCAATAGGGGCAGCCATTCGCGATCGAGACCGCGATGTAGACCAGTTCCTTGGTCAGGGGATCGAGGGTTCCCGGGCCCATGACGGTCTTGAGCGTCGACCAGGTCCGCTCCAGCAGTGCCGGATCGTTGGCCAGGCCCCGCCAGAAATTGTTGACGAAGTCGGATCCGCGGGTCGCCCGGATGTCAGCGAAGACCGCGCGGACGCGCGGGTCGGCCTCGGCCTCGGAATCGGACCAGAGTTTCACGGTCGCCATCGCAGTCCCTTCCTCGAAGCTCGCGCCGTCAGAGCCTGCACGCCTCCTCGAGCGCCCGTTTCTCCGCCTCGGAGAACAGGCGCGAGCGGATGTGGAAGCGCTTCTCCCGACCGTTCTCCAGCGAGAACATGCCACCGCGGCCCGGCACCACGTCGAGGATCAGGTGCGTGTGCTTCCAGACCTCGAACTGCGACCGGCTGATGTAGAAGTCGGCACCGCCGACGGTGCCGAGATGGACGTCGCCGTCACTCACCAGGAAATCGCCGACGGGATAGCACATGGGAGACGAGCCGTCGCAGCAGCCACCCGACTGGTGGAACATGACCGGACCGTACTCGCCCCGCAGCTCGTCGATCAGCGCGAGGGCCGCCGGGGTTGCGGTGACCCGCAGCGGCGTCCCGTCGGCGCCGGCCTGCTCGGCGACGTTGGCGTCCACACTCTGCTCCGTACTCATGCGATCCTCCCGGTCGATGCCTGAATATGCGTGCGCGCCGGCCGGTTTCCACTGCGGCGCCCTCCGGAGCGCGGAGTGCATGGTCACCGGGTCCGGGATCGAAAAAGCCCCGGCCTTGCGGCCGGGGCTGAAGTTGTCTCGGGGGTTGACCCGGGAAGAAACTCAGAAGAACCCGAGCTTCTTGGCCGAGTAGCTGACCAGCATGTTCTTGGTCTGCTGGTAGTGATCGAGCATCATCTTGTGGGTCTCGCGGCCGATGCCGGACTGCTTGTAGCCGCCGAAGGCCGCGTGGGCCGGGTAGGCGTGGTAGCAGTTCGTCCAGACGCGGCCGGCCTGGATCGCCCGGCCGAAGCGGTAGGCGCGGGTCCCGTCGCGGGTCCAGACGCCGGCGCCGAGGCCGTAGAGCGTGTCGTTGGCGATGGAGAGCGCCTCGGCATCGTCCTTGAAGGTCGTGACCGACAGGACCGGCCCGAAGATCTCCTCCTGGAAGATGCGCATCTTGTTGTGGCCGCGGAACACGGTCGGCTTCACGTAGAAGCCCTCGGCGAACTCGCCGTCCTTGACGTTCCGCTCACCGCCCGTGAGCAGCTGCGCGCCCTCCTGCCGGCCGATGTCGATGTAGGAGAGGATCTTCTCCATCTGCTCGCCCGAGGCCTGGGCGCCGATCATCGTGGCCGGATCCAGCGGCGAGCCCTGGGTGATCGCCTCGACGCGCTTCACCGCGCGCTCCATGAACCGGTCGTAGATCGACTCGTGCACGAGCGCGCGGCTCGGGCAGGTGCAGACCTCGCCCTGGTTGAGGGCGAACATCGTGAAGCCCTCGAGGGCCTTGTCGAGGAAGTCGTCGTCCTCGTTCGCCACGTCGGCGAAGAAGATGTTCGGCGACTTGCCGCCGAGTTCCAGCGTCACCGGGATCAGGTTCTGCGACGCGTACTGCATGATGAGGCGGCCGGTGGTCGTCTCACCCGTGAAGGCGATCTTGGCGATCCGCGGCGACGAGGCGAGCGGCTTGCCGGCCTCGAGGCCGAAGCCGTTGACGATGTTCAGCACGCCCGGGGGCAGCAGGTCGCCGACGATCTCGGCCAGCACCAGCACCGAGGCGGGGGTCTGCTCGGCGGGCTTCAGGACCACGCAGTTGCCGGCGGCGAGCGCCGGGGCGAGCTTCCACACCGCCATCAGGATCGGGAAGTTCCACGGGATGATCTGGCCGACCACGCCCAGCGGCTCGTGGAAGTGGTAGGCGACCGTGTCGTGGTCGATCTCGGAGATCGAGCCTTCCTGCGCCCGCACGCAGCCGGCGAAGTAGCGGAAGTGGTCGATCGCCAGCGGGATGTCCGCGTGGGTCGTCTCGCGGATCGGCTTGCCGTTGTCCCAGGTCTCCGCCAGGGCGAGCAGATCGAGGTTCTCCTCCATCCGGTCGGCCATCTTGAGGAGGATGCGGGCGCGCTCGGCCGGCGCCGTCTGGCCCCAGGCCTCCCGGGCGGCGTGGGCGGCGTCGAGAGCCTTCTCGACGTCCTGGGCGTCGGAGCGGGCGACCTCGCACACCACCTTGCCGGTGATCGGCGAGGTGTTCTCGAAGTAGCGGCCGGCCGCGGGGGCGACCCACTGGCCGCCGATGAAGTTGTCGTAGCGGGCCGAGAAGGGCGACTTGACCTTCGAGTCGCCGAGGAATTCCGGCTTGTTCATCGCTGTGTTCCCTCCGTGGGCCCCGGCCTCGCGAACCGCGGCTCTTGGGCTTAAGCTGGCGCTCGGGCGACCGATCCTGGGGGCCGCATCCGCTTCCGCTCTGTTCGCAGCCAATGGCTTTTGGCCTGCCGAATCAAGGTGGACTTTTGGCCAGTGCGCGAGTGCGCCGATCCTACGCGCTTCCCGGCATCACCGCGAGCGGGCAAAAGAGCCTCGTTTCCGGCACCGCTCGGCCGGCCGCCGCGCGTCGATCGGCCGGACCCGGCGACCGGCCGAATCGATGATGTGCCGAATCGGCGCGCCGTTCCTCAGCCGAGCAGGGCCAGCGGAACGGACGCCGCCGCGAGCGGGAGCGCCGCCAGGGCCGCGTTCCGCAGCCACGTGGGCCGGTACGCGACGATCGCCACCACGGCGAGGGCGGAGCCCGTCAGCGATCCGACCCACTGCACCGGGCCGAAATTCCAGCCCCCCGCCGCGACGGCCGCCGCGAACGAGAGGCCGAGCCCGCACCAGCCCGCCATCCGCAGGCTGCCGACCCGCGCCTTCGGCACGCCGACGCGGTAGGCGGCCCGGTGGTGCCGGTCGAGGCTGAGGGCCAGGGCCGCGAAGCCCGAGAAGCTCAGGAGCAGGCTGAGGATCAGCGCGGCGGCTGTCATGCTTCGACCGTCCGGGACAGGGTTACCTTGGCCGGACGGGCCGCGGCCACGCCCCGCCGCGTGGCCAGCCGGGCCGCGAGGCCGAGCGCGAGGCCGACGGCCGCCATGGCGGCGTCGAAGGCGAGGAAGCGCTGCTGGCCGATGAGGATCACGTCCACCAGCGGGATCGCCAGGAAGGCGCAGGCCGGCACCGCCAGGGCGAGCGACCACGCGCGCCGTCGCGGGTACAGGGACGCCGCGAGGGCGGCCACGAGCCAGGCGGCGAAGAAGGCGCGCACCTCCCAGTCCGCCCGGGCCCCGAGCCCGTCGGGCAGTAGCCGGTTCGCCAGGAAATACGCGGCGAGGCCCACCGGCAGACCCGCGATGGTGCCGAGGTTGAGGAACCGCACGAGACGCAGGCCGAAACCCTCGGGATCCGCGCCCTTCGGCGCCCGGGCCACGGTCCAGAGCACGAGGCCGCTGGCGACCGTGGCGGCACCCATCACGCCGCAGAGGAAGAACAGGAGGCGCAGAGGGGCGGCGGCGAAGTGCGCCTCGTGCAGCCCCACCATCACGGCCCCGGTCCGGGTCGCCGCGCCGGCCTCGCCGACCCGGGCGATCTCCGAACCGGTATCGGCCGCGTAGGCGATCTGCGGGTGCAGGTGCGCGAGCCCGTGCGGCTCCTCGAAATACGCCGTCACGGTGGCGCCGGCGTCGCCCGGCCGCGTGACCAGCACCACCTCGGGCACCTCGCCCCCGGCGGCCGTCGCGCGGGCGACGATCTCGCCGAGCGGCAGCGGCGTGCCGGGGCGCCCGACCGGGGCCGCTCCCGGGATCGCCAGCCCGGCCTCGGCGTAGTAGCGCAGCATGTCGTCGCCGTAGACGGCCTTCATGCCCCAGGGCATCAGCATCGCCGACAGGGTGACGAGGCCCGTGTAGACGATCATCAGGTGGAACGGCAGCGCCAGGACGCCGACCACGTTGTGGGCGTCGAGCCAGCCGCGCTGCGCAGAGCGGTCGCGCCGAAAGGTGAAGAAGTCGGCGAAGATGCGCCGGTGCGTCACGATCCCGGAGATCAGCGCGATCAGCAGGACCATGGCGCAGGCCGAGACGATCCAGCGACCCCAGATCGGCGGCAGGCTCAGCTCGAAGTGGAATCGGTAGAGGAAGTCGCCGCCGCGCGTGTCGCGGATCCGCGCGGGCTCGCCCGTGGCGGGATCGAGGAGCGCGTGGTGGAACGGGCCACCCGGCCGCGGCCACCAGTAGACCTCGACGGCCGAGGTCTCGGCATTCGGCAGCTTGACCGACCAGCCGGCCGCGTCCGGCATGCTCCGGCGCAGGAACGCCCCGGCCCGCGTCGCCGCTGCGACGGGATCGGGTGCGGTCGCGGACAACTCGGGCCGCATCCAGTGCGAGATGTCGGTGCGGTAATAGCTGGCGGTGCCGGTGACGAAGATCGCGAACAGCACCCAGCCGACCACGAGGCCGGACCACGTGTGCAGCCACGCCATCGCCTGGCGGACACTCCGCGCCGGGCTCACGCGGCCGCCCCGTGCGCGAAGGCGCCGGCGAGCCACAGGGCCCCGGTCAGCAGGAGCGCCGTCAGCCCCAGGACGAGGGTCGCCCGGCCGAGCGTGCGGGCCGCGAACACCCAGATCGCCGCCCCCGCCATGATGGCGAAGCTCGCCAGCGTCCCGGCCGAGACCGCCTCGGCCCGCGGGAAGGGAAGAACCAAAGCCAGCAGCGCGCTCGACAGGGCGGCGACCGCGTAGCCGCCGAGGATCGCGAGCAGTACCCGGCCGGCGACCGCCGCGCGGTTTGCCAGCGTCGGCATGGCGCGGGCGCTCATGGCGCCATCCCTCGTTCCCGTGAGACCATGGCGCGACGTACCAGCGGTCCGGGCCGCCGCGCAACGCCTATGTTCCGGAACGATTCCAGTGTGAAAAGAGGCGTTTAGGACGCCGAAAAGCGGCGCGTCCCGAGGTCGGATCCGACGCTCGCCGCCCCGCGCTACGGGCCGGCGGTTCCCGACGCGCCGTCGCGGCTCGGCCTGCGGATCGCCACGGCCGCATTCCGCGCGCTCGGCGGCAGATCCGCCCCGGGATCGGGTTTGCTGAACGCCGCGGCCGATCCGGACGCCGGGCCGACCGCGCGGCCGTCGCGCGCGTGTCCCCAGCCGTAGCCGGCGTTGATCCCCGCGTAGAAGCCCGTGAAGTCCTCCGCTCGCGCAGTTCCCGCGAGCAGCACCAGGGCCGTGGACAGCACAAGGCGGCGCATCGATCGTCCCCGAACGAGAAAGGCGGCGGCCCCGCTCGGGGCCGCCGCCTCATGATCTTCGCGGAACGCGGCGGCAAAGAGACCGCCGCGGGATCCTCAATCCTCGACGTTGATGCTCTGGGCCTCACGACCCTTCTGGCCCTCGACCACGCCGAGCGTGACCTGCTGGCCCTCGGCGAGCGAATCGAGACCGGCGCGGGACAGCGCGGAGCGGTGCACGAACACGTCCTTGCCGCCGTCGTTGACCGAGACGAAGCCGAAGCCCTTGGCGGGATCGTACCACTTCACGGTGCCGCTCATCTCGACCGACGGGCCGCTGGCGAAACGGCCACCGCCGCCACCACCGCCGCCGCCGTAGCCGCCGCCGTAACCACCGCGATCGCGGTCGCCGTAGCCGCCGCCGGCCCCGGCGCCGAAGCCGCCGGTGCGCGGACGGAACTCACGCCGGGGCGCGGGCGCCTCGGCCGTGGAGGTGTCGACGCTGGTGACGCTCGTGACCTGCGGGCCTTTCTGACCCTGGGCCGTCGTGACCGTCAGCCGGGTGCCCGGCATCAGATCATCGTGGCCGGCCGCCTCGACAGCGCGGATGTGGAGGAAGGCATCGCCCGAACCGTCGCCGAGTTCGACGAAGCCGAAGCCCTTCTCCTTGTTGAACCACTTGACCGTCGCATCGCGCTCCGGTCCGGACGCGACGGGAGCCGCGCCACGCGACGGGCCGCGATCGAAACCGCCCCCGCCGAAACCACCGCCGCCACCGCCGAAACCGCCGCCGCCGTATCCGCCGCTGGGGGGAGCCTGATCAGGCCATCTCGGCTCGCCACTCTCGTCGAAGCCGCGCTTCTGCGGCCCTCTGAAATCACGACCACGTCCCATAGAAAGCTCGCAAAAACCGTCCGCCGCCCTTGTCTCGAATACCGCGTGCGCGCCATCCCAGACAGCCCACGCCCCGCACTATCATTACCCCAGGTCGCGGTAACCAAGAATAACGCCCCAGTCCTGACGCAATCGGGCCTTGACCGCAAGGACCTTCTTGGCTCAGAGGCGCCCGTTTCGTTACTTTCTTGCGGCAAACAACGGAGTCCGCCCCCGCTCCTGGGCCGGCCCTTTCTCATTCGAGGGAAGGCGTTAGCGAAACGCAAAGGCTGTCCGGCTAGACTCGGCCCCGCGCCCCGCAGAACCGGCCGGCCATGATCGCGACACCGACTTTCCCCGATCTCTCCGCTCTTGTGGTCGACGAGAGTCTCTACATCCGCCGAATCGTGCGCGACATGCTGATGCGCGTCGGCATCAAGCGTGTGCTGGAGGCGCCGGACGGGGCCGAGGCGCTGGGCGTGCTCGCCGAGAGCAAGCCCGACATCAGCATCATCGACTGGGACCTGTCGATCCTGTCGGGCGAGGAGTTCATCCGGCTCGCGCGGACCCCGACCACCTCCCCCTGCCCCACGATCCCGATCATCCTGATGCTGGCCCAGCCCCGCCGGAACGTGGTCGACCGGGCGGTGGCGCTCGGCGTCAACGAGATCATCGCCAAGCCGTTCTCGCCCAAGACCCTGTGGTCGCGGTTGGACGAGGTGATCAACCGGCCCCGCCCCTACTCGCAGGTGAAGAGCCTCCTGCGGCCGATCCCGCGCCGGGCCAGCGCGATGAAGGCCGTCGCCTGAGCGCGACCGCGATGGGGCGTTGCAGTTCCCCGCCGAGCCTGTAGGGTCGCAGTTCAACAGAGTCCGAGCGCGCTGCTCAGGGCCGACCCGAAGGATCGACGGCCGCGCCGATGAGGGACGAGACCGCCGCGGCCGCGCCGTCCCGAATCCAGACCGGCGCGGTGCCGCTCCAGACGCAAGCCCCCGTGCCGGGCCGCGAGCGTCGCCGCGCCGCCTACGCGGCGCTCGACCTCGGCACCAACAATTGCCGCCTGCTGGTCGCGGAGCCGACCTTCAGCGGCTTCCGCGTGATCGACGCGTTCTCGCGGATCGTGCGCCTCGGCGAGGGCCTCGGCACGTCCGACCGCCTGAGCGAGGCGGCGATCGAGCGGACCGTGGAGGCCCTGCGGATCTGCCGGGCCAAGATGCAGGCCCGTGGGGTGCAGCGGGCCAAGATCATCGCCACGGAGGCCTGCCGCCTCGCGGTGAACGGCGCCGCCTTCGTGGAGCGCGTCCGCCGCGGCGTGGGGCTCGACCTCGAGATCGTCGACCGGCAGACGGAGGCGTATCTCGCGGTCACCGGCTGCGCGGCGCTCGCGGACCCGCTGGCCGAATCGGTCATCATCTTCGACATCGGCGGCGGCTCGACCGAGATCGCGTGGCTGGACGGGGCGGCCGCCAACCCGTCGACCGACCCGACGCTGCGGATCCGAGCCTGGGATTCGCTTCCGGTCGGCGTGGTCACGCTCGCCGAGCGGCACGGAGGCGCCGAGGTCACCCGGCGCATGTTCGAGGGCATGGTCGAGGAGGTGGCCGAGAAGCTCTCGGCCTTCGCGCTCCGCGCCGCGCCCGCGGCGACGGCGCCGCATTTCCACCTGCTCGGCACGTCCGGCACCGTGACGACCATCGCGGCGATGCATCTGCGCCTCGCCCGCTACGAGCGTCGGCGGGTCGACGGGCTGTGGATGAGCGACGACGCGGTCTCGACCGCGATCGACGACCTGCTCGACACGCGCCTGGAGCAGCGCGCCGACAACCCCTGCATCGGCCGCGACCGCGCCGATCTCGTGCTCGCGGGCTGCGCGATCCTCGAGGCGATCCGCCGGGCGTTCCCCTCGGAGCGCCTGCGCATCGCCGACCGCGGCCTGCGCGAAGGATTGCTGATGAACATGATGCGGGAGGACGGGGTCTGGAACCGGAAGGCGGTCCGATGAGGGCGGCGCGATGAGCGACCGGCGCGGCGGCGCGAGTTCCGGCGGCGGTGTCCGGGGCGAACTGAAGCAGCGGGTGAAGACCGGCCGCGGACGGACCCTGTCCCAGAAGCGCTGGCTCGAGCGCCAGCTCAACGATCCCTACGTGGCCCGCGCCAAGCGCGAGGGCTACCGGTCGCGGGCGGCCTACAAGCTCCTGGAGATCGACGAGCGCTACAAGCTCCTGCGGCCCGGCCAGAAGATCGTGGACCTCGGCGCCGCGCCGGGGGGCTGGTCGCAGGTGGCCGCGCGGGTGGTCGGGCCGACGGGCCGCGTCGTGGGCATCGATCTCCTGGAGATCGAGCCGATGGCCGGGGTCGAATTCATCACCCTGGACTTCCTCGACCCCGAGGCGCCTGACCGGCTGACCGGCATGCTCGGCGGCCCCGCCGACCTCGTCATGTCCGACATGGCCGCCAACGCCACCGGCCACAAGAAGACCGACCACCTGCGGATCATCGGCCTCGCCGAGACGGCGGCGGAGTTCGCCCGCGAGATCCTGGGCCCCGGGGGCGCCTACCTCGCCAAGGTGCTCCAGGGCGGCACCGAGGGCGCGCTGCTCACCGACCTGAAGCGCGACTTCGCCACGGTCCGGCACGTCAAGCCGGCCGCGAGCCGGGCCGATTCGAGCGAACTCTACGTCCTCGCGACCGGTTACCGGGGTGCACCGGGCCGGGCCGCGTCCGCCGACGAGGGCTGAGCCGCCCGGCGATGCTCCTCGCCTGGGCCCTGTCCGTCCTCAACCCGGCGCCGCTGCCCCTGCGCCGGCTCGGCTATGTCCGCCAGAGCGGCCTGCTCCACGCCCGCTCGCGCCGCTGCCGGGCGGCCTGGGCGCCGCACCTCGCGCGGGCTCGGTCCGTGATCGCGGCGGCGGCCGAAGCGACCCGGCAGCGCCGGCACGCGGTGGTGCTGGGCTCGGGCCTGCTCGACGACGTGCCGCTCGACGCCCTCGCCCGCCGGTTCGACCGGGTCAGCCTCGTGGACGCCGTCCATCCCTGGCCGGCGCGCCTCGCCGCCCGCCGCGTCCCGAACGTCGCGCTGGCGAGCGCGGAGATCAGCGCCGGTCTCGCGGGGGCCTGGGCCGACCTCTGCGCGGACGCCGACCTGATCGTCTCGGCGAATCTGCTGACGCAGATTCCGCTCCTCCCGATCGAGGCCCACGAGACCCGGGGCCGCGAGGCCCCCCCGCGACTCGGCGCGCACCTCGTCGAGACCCACCTGGCGGCGCTCGACGCGCTCGCCGGGCGCGTCGAGCGCGTCTGCCTGATCACCGACACGGTGCAGCGCGAGGAGGACCGGGCGGGCCGGACCGTCGACAGCGCCGACCTGCTGTTCGGGATCGCGCTGCCGCCCGCGCCGGAAGCCTGGGACTGGGAGATCGCACCGTTCGGCGAGATCGGCCGGCGTCGCCGCCTGATTCACCGCATGCACGCCTACCCGGACTGGAAGGCCGCGCGGCGGCCCGTGCGCTGAGCCGCGAAAGAAGAAGGCCGTCCCGGTTCCCCGGAACGGCCTCGCTTCGACGTCATCCCCGATGTCGGATCACTCGGTCGGCACGTCCGCCGCCGGCGTGGTGGCGCCGCCCTCGTCCGCGGCGCTCTCGAAGCGCGGGCGCCGACGGCGGCGGGGCTTAGCGGCCGGAGCCTCGTCGGCCGCCGCCTCGGGCTCGGGAGCGCTCGACGGCTCGACCGCGGGCGCGGGGCGCGCGGGCGCCATCAGGAAGGCCGGCAGGCCCGTGGGCTCCTCGGCCTCCGCGGCGGGCGCGGCCTCGCGGCGGCGCTCGCGGCGCGGCGCGGCCTCGGCGCGGGGGGCCCGCTCCGGGCGAGCCTCGGGACGGGCCTCCTGCCGGGCCTCGGCGCGCGGGGCATCGCCGCGCCCGTTCTCGTAGCGGCCCTGGTCGCCGCGATTGTCCTGACGGTTGTCCGGACGGGCGTCCTGGCGGCCATCCTGCCGATTGTCCGGACGGTCCTGGCGATCCGGCCGGCCCTCGTGCCGCTCCTGGCGGTAGTCCGGACGGCCGTAATCCTGGCGGTCCTGACGATCCTGCCGGTTCTCCTGGCGATAATCCTGCCGCTGGTAGTCCTGGCGCTGATAATCCTGACGCGGCTGGTCCTGGCGCCGGTAGTCCTGACGGCCGTTGTTGTCGAACCGGCGCTGGTCGCGGTTCTGGAACCGGTCGCGGCCCTGGCGGCCGTCCTGATTCCCGTCCGGACGGCTCTCGTAGGGCTGCGGCTGCTGGCCGGGATCGTTGTCGTCGTAGCCGTTATAGGCGTGACCGTTCTGCGACCCGCCATTGCCCTGGGCGTCGTCGTCGCCCTCGTCCATGTCGTCGTCGTAGGGACGACTGGCATAGCCACCGGTGTTAGCCGGTCGATTCTGGTCCTGCGCACCGGAGACAATACGGAAGTAGTGCTCGCCGTGCTGAAAGTAGTTTTCGGCGGCGACCGGATCGCCGGCGGCAAGGGCATCCCGCGCGAGCTGCGCGTACTTGTCGGCGATGTGCTGCGCGGTGCCGCGGATTTTGACGTCGGGACCGTTGGATTCGTAGGAGCGCGTCAGCGGATTCGGACCCTTCGGCCGGTTCCGGCCGCGCATCCGTCGATTCTGGTTTGGTCTCATCGGTCTGTTATGACCCTCGTTCACGCAAACGACTGTCTACGGAGGCGCCCGGGCGGATCTCGTGGCGCGAACCGGCCAAGCGCATCCGGCGGCGCCGCGCGTGGGACCGCTCTTCGGTCCGCGCGTCTGCCTGACCACCCCTCGAACCGGGCGCCCGGTGAAGGCCGCCGATCCTCAGTCGATTGTCAGGTTCGAATGTGTCGTCCCGCCGCGCTGGCACCGGCGCGTTCTGGTTCGACGGGTTAGGGGGATCAGCGAACCAATCGGCGACCCATGGTCACCACCGACCTTACAGCCGTCCGTCTTAACGGACGGTTCGCGATCTTCAAGCCGACTCTAGCGTTCCCCGGTTGATGCAACAAGCAATTTTTCGGTGCCGGGATGGTCGACCCAGACTTAGGCATCCCTGTGGCCGGATAAAAGACCCTCCGGCCGGTCGAAACACAGGACTCGGTCATGACCAGCAAGATCGCGGGTCAGCCCGCGCTCGCGATAGCCGGCAGCGCCCGCGAGCTCCGTGACGGCCGCCGCCTGATCGTAGCCGATCTCGAGCACGAGCAGGCCGCCCGGGGCGAGACGCGCGCCCGCGCCGTCCAGGATCCGCCGGTAGGCGTCGAGTCCGTCGGTGCCGCCGTCGAGGGCGGCCTCCGGGTCGTGGCCGCGGACCTCGCGCGCCAGGGTCGCGATCACGGCGCGGGCGATGTAGGGCGGGTTCGAGACCACGAGGTCGAAGCGGCCGCGCAGGGCGTCGCACCAGTCGCCGGCGACGAAGCGCGCCCGGTCGTCGACGGCGTTCAAGACGGCGTTGTCCCGGGCGACGCGCAGGGCGCCCTCGGAGCGGTCGAGCCCGACGCCGGTGGCCCGCGGCCGCTCGGACAGGAGGGCCGTCAGGATGCAGCCCGTCCCGGTCCCGAGGTCCAGGCAGCGGAGCGGCGCGGCGCGCTCGGGCCGCGCCGCCAGCGCGACCTCGACCAGGATCTCGGTGTCCGGGCGCGGCACGAGCGTGTCGGGGCCCAGCCGGAACGGCAGGCCCCAGAACTCCCAGGCGCCGAGGATGCGGGCGACCGGCTCGCCGGCGAGCCGCCGGGTCAGCGCCGCCGCGAGGGCGGCCGCACCCGCCGCGCCGACGCGGCGATCTCCCTCGATCAGCAGGTCGCGGGTCTCCAGGCCGAGGAGGCCGAGCAGCAGGAACCGGGCATCGCCCGCCGCCTCGGCGACGCCACCGGCGTGCAGGCGCGCCGTCAGCGCGCGCAGCGCCTCGCGGCGGGTCAGGTCCTGCATCGCGTCCGGCGTCACGGCGCGGATCAGGCCATGCCCTCGGCGGCCAGCAACTCCGCCTGGTGCTCGGTGATGAGGGCGTCCACCACCTCGTCGAGGGCGGTCCCGGCCATCACCTCCTCGAGCTTGTAGAGGGTCAGGTTGATCCGGTGGTCGGTCACGCGGCCCTGCGGGAAGTTGTAGGTCCGGATCCGCTCGCTGCGGTCGCCGGAGCCGACCTGCGCCTTGCGGTCGGCCGCCCGGGCCGAATCCTTGGCGCTGCGCTCGGCGTCGTAGAGCCGCGCCCGCAGGAGCGCCATGGCACGGGCCCGGTTCTTGTGCTGCGACCGCTCCTCCTGGACGAAGACCACGATGCCGGTCGGCAGGTGCGTGATCCGGATCGCCGATTCCGTCTTGTTGACGTGCTGGCCGCCCGCGCCCTGGGCCCGCATCGTGTCGATCTTCAGGTCCGCGTCGTTGACGTGGATGTCGACCTCCTCGGCCTCCGGGAGCACCGCGACGGTGGCGGCGGAGGTGTGGATCCGGCCCTGCGTCTCGGTGTCGGGCACGCGCTGGACCCGGTGGGCGCCGCTCTCGAACTTGAGGCGGGCGAACACGCCCCGGCCCTTCACCTCGGCCACGACCTCGCGGAAGCCGCCGACCGTGCCCTCGCTCTCGGAGATCACCTCGACCCGCCAGCCCTTCGACTCGGCGTACTTCGCGTACATCCGGAACAGGTCGCCGGCGAACAGCGCGGCCTCGTCGCCGCCGGTCCCGGCGCGGACCTCCAGGATCGCGCTCTTCTCGTCGGCGGCGTCCTTGGGCAGGAGCAGCAACTGGAGGTCCCGGTGGGCGGCCTCGAGCGCCTCCTGCGCCTCCGGCTTCTCCTCGGCGGCGAGGGCCCGCATCTCCGGATCCGTGCCGGGCTCGTCGATCAGGGCCTCGACGCCCGCGAGGTTCTCCAGGGCGGCGCGGTAGGCGCGGATCGCCGCCACGACCGGGTCGAGGTCGGACAGCTCGCGGGAGAGCTGGACCACCGTCTCGGGATCGATCTCGCCGGAGGCGAGCTGCGCGGTGACGATGTCGTGCCGCGCCAGGATGGCGTCGAGGCGCTCGGTGGGAAAGGGGATCATCGCCCGTGTTTCTGCAGGTCTGCGCGTGCGGTTCCGGGCCGGGCGCGCGTCTCGTCCTGCGGGACGGAGCTGCGTGGCTTGGAGGGTGTAGGACCCGGCAGGACGTCCCCCAAATCCACGCCTCGTCCGTCCGAGAGCGGAAGCCGCGGCGCGTCGACCGAAATCGTCGTGGCGTTGCCGTACAACCCCGGCCGAATGTTCGGCAAGGGTCGCGTTCGCGCTTAGATAGGGATGCCGTGCGCGTGCGCGAAGGCCGTCAGCGCCGGGCGCAGGGAATCGCCGTCATGCATCCGCGCCATCTCGGCGTCGATCAGCGCGGCGATCGCGGCCGCGTCGAGGCTCAGCACCATCGCCTTGACCGGGCCGATGGCGGCCGGCGACATCGACAGCTGTCGGTAGCCGAGGCCGATCAGCGCCATGGCGTCGAGGGGCCGGCCGCCGATCTCGCCGCACACCGTCACCGGGCAGGAGGCCGCGTTGGCCCGCTCGGCGATCAGACGGAACGCGCGGAGCGCCGCGACGCTCAGCGGATCGAACCGGTCGGCGACCCGCCGGTTCTCGCGGTCCACCGCGAACAGGAACTGCATCAGGTCGTTCGAGCCGACCGAGAGGAAGTCGGCCTCCTTGGCGATCTCGTCGATCTGGAACAGGAGCGACGGCACCTCGATCATCGCGCCGAGGCGGCAATCGGTCGGGAGCCGGTAGCCGTGGCGCTTGAGGTAGGCCTTCTCGCGCTCGACGATGCCGCGGGCGCGCACGAACTCGTCCACCGTGGCGACCATCGGGAACATGATCTTGAGCGGGTCGCCGTCGGCGGCCTTCAGGAGGGCGCGCAGCTGCATGCGCAGCAGCGCCGGCCGGTCGAGGCCGATGCGGATCGCCCGCCAGCCCAGCGCCGGGTTCTCCTCCTCGAGCTTGGCCATGTAGGGCAGGATCTTGTCGCCGCCGATGTCGAGGGTGCGGACCGTGACGGACTTGCCGGCCGAGGCCGCGAAGACCTTGCGGTACAGCTCCTCCTGCTCGGCCGCCGACGGCATGCGCTGCGCCACCATGAACTGCAGCTCGGTGCGGAACAGGCCGACGCCCTCGGCCCCCGTCTCCTGCAGGTGGCTGAAATCCACCAGCAGGCCGGCGTTGAGGTGCAGGCCGACGCGCACGCCGTCGCGGGTCTGGGCCGGGACGTCGCGCAGCGCCCGGTACTGCTCCTGCCGGCGGGCGCGGAGGCGCACCATCTCGGCGTAGGCGGCCTCGACCTCGGGACCGGGCCGGACATGGATCTCGCCGGCCACGCCGTCGACGATGATCGCGTCGCCGGCGTCGCACAGGGCGGTGGCGTTCTCGACCTCGCCCACAGCCGGGATGCCGAGCGCCCGGGCGACGATGGCGACGTGGCTGGTCGGACCGCCCTCCTCCAGGACGATGCCGCGCAGGGTCGAGGCCTCGTAGTCCAGGAGCGCCGCCGGCCCCATGGTGCGCGCCACCAGGATGGCGTTCTCGGGCAGCACCAGGGCGCCGGCCGCCTCGGGGCCGATCAGCGTGCGCAGGACGCGGTTGGCGAGGTCGTCGAGATCGTGCAGCCGCTCGCGCAGGTACGGATCCGATTGCCGCATCATCCGGGCGCGGTTGTCCGACTGGACCCGCTCGACCGCGGCCTCCGCGGTCAGGCCGGAGCCCACGGCCTCGCGCATCCGGCGGAGCCAGCCCTTGTCGTGGGCGAACATCCGGACGGTCTCGAGGACTTCGCGGGACTCCGCCGTGCCGATCCGGTCGCCGCGCTCCACCAGGGCGTCGATCGCCGAGCGGACCTCCTCGATCGCCGCGTCGAGGCGCGCGACCTCGCGCTCGACGTTCTCGGCGATCAGCGTCTTCACCACGACGCGGGGCTCGTGCAGCACCACGTAGCCGAGGCCGATGCCGTCCGCGAGGGCGATGCCCCGGGCCAGGACCGGACGGCGGGCCGCGGTGCCGGCGTCCGGCGCGAGCCCCTCCAGTTCGCCCGAGGCGATCATCTCCGAGAGCACCATGGCGGTGGTCTGGAGCGCCTCGATCTCCTCCTCGGAGTAGACGCGGTAGGTCTTGTTCTGGACCGTCAGGACGCCGAGCGTGTTGCCGGCGCGCAGCAGCGGCACGCCCAGGAAGGCGTGATAGGCCTCCTCGCCCGTCTCAGGCCGGTACGAGAAGGCCGGGTGGTTCTGGGCGTCCGAGAGGGAGAGCGGCTCCGCCGTGCGCGCGATGAGGCCGACGAGGCCCTCGTCGGTGCGCATGCGGGTCTGGTGCACCGCTTCGCGGTTCAGACCTTCCGTGGCGAACAGCTCGAGGGTGTTGTCGTCGCGCAGCACGTAGACCGAGCAGACCTCGGCCACCACGTTGGCGGCGATCAGGACGACGATGCGGTCGAGGCGCGCCTGGGGGCTGACCGGCTCCGCCATCGCTTCGCGGAGGCGGCGCAGCAGCAGGCGCGGGCCTCCGGGCGCAGCGGGCATCGGTTCGTCGTTCCAGCGTCGGTGAGCGGCCTTGGCGTCGACCACCCTGCAACCTTGGCGCCAGACCCGGGACGGCCGGCGCCGGATGGACCGGGTCGCTGGTCCCAGAGGCGTTCTGGGATCGGCGGATCGGCCCGTGACTGTTCAGTTCACACCACGCGCCCCGCTCGAACCCGCGTCCCAGGCTCAGGCCTGATCCAGGCCGTATAGCGAGTGAAGCGTGCGCACGGCAAGCTCCGTATAGGCGGCGTCGATCAGCACGGAGAACTTGATCTCCGAGGTGGTGATCGCGCGGATGTTGATGCCCTTCTCGGCGAGCGCCCGGAACGCCTTGGCGGCGACGCCCGCGTGGCTGCGCATCCCGACGCCGATCGCCGAGACCTTCACCACGTCGGTGGCGCCCTCGATCTGCGCGTAGCCGATCTGCGCGCGGGCCTCGTCGAGGATCTTGCGGGCCCGCTCGTACTCGGCGGACGGCACCGTGAAGGTCATGTCGGTGGTCGACTGGTCGCCCGACACGGTCTGGATGATCATGTCCACGTTGATGTTGGCATCCGCCAGCGGCCCGAAGATCGCGGCGGCGACGCCCGGGCTGTCCTTGACCTTGCGCAGGGTGATCTGCGCCTCGTCCCGGGAGAAGGCGATCCCGGTGATGATCTGCTGTTCCACGATGTCGTCCTCGTCGCAGATGAGGGTGCCCGGGCGCGCGGCGTCCGGCGGATCGAAGGAGGACCGGACCGTGGTCGGCACCCGGTGGACCATGGCGAGCTCCACCGAGCGGACCTGCAGCACCTTGGCGCCCAGCGAGGCCATCTCCAGCATCTCCTCGAAGGTGACCCGCTCCATGCGGCGAGCCTTCGGGACGATGCGCGGATCGGTGGTGTAGACGCCGTCGACGTCCGTGTAGATGTCGCAGCGCTCGGCCCCGATCGCGGCCGCCACGGCCACCGCGGAGGTGTCGGAGCCGCCGCGGCCCAGCGTCGTCACCCGGCCGGTCTCGTCGTGGACGCCCTGGAAGCCGGCGATGACTGCGACCTCGCCCTTGGCGAAGCCCGCCTCGAGATTCTTCGGGTCGATGTCGGCGATGCGGGCCGAGCCGTGCGCGTCCGACGTCACGACCGGGATCTGCCAGCCCTGCCAGGAGCGGGCCTTGAGCCCGTCCTTCTGCAGGGCGATCGCCAGGAGGCCGGCGGTGACGAGCTCGCCGGACGCCACGACGGCGTCGTACTCGCGCGGATCGTAGATCGGGTTCGCGTCCTTGACCCAGTCGACCAGTTCGTTGGTCTTGCCCGACATGGCGGACACGATCACGGCGACGTCGTAACCGGCCGCCACCTCGCGGGCGACGTGGCGCGCCACGTTGCGGATGCGGTCGACGTTGGCGACGGAGGTGCCGCCGAATTTCATCACCAGACGGGGCATGGTCTCTCGGTCGCGGGTTCCCGGTGGCGATTTGGACGGGCCGCTGCAGCCCCGTCCGGACGGTGCCCGGCGGGTACAAGCGGCCCGGAGGAGTGTCAACAACCGGCCAAGCATGGCGCCCGCGCGCCGCGGCGACTTCCGGGCGATCGCCGTGCTAGAGCGCGGGCACGAAGCAGGCACGACGCCGCGCGGTGGATCCCACCCGCCGGCATGAGGACGGAACACGCATGGACAGGTCAGCCACGGACCGGGTCACGGAAGGGTTCGTCGACCGCGGCGAGGTCGCGCGCTTCGACGCGCTTGCCGCCACGTGGTGGGACGAGACCGGCCCGATGCGCGTCCTGCACCGGTTCAATCCGGTGCGGCTCACCTACATCCGCGACGCCCTCTGCCGCAGGTTCTGCCGCGACCCGAAGGCGCCCTTCCCCCTCGACGGGCTGACGATCTGCGACGTCGGCTGCGGCGGCGGCGTGCTCTCGGAGCCGCTGGCCCGGCTCGGCGCCCGGGTGACCGGCCTCGACCCGGCCGAGCAGAACGTCGCGGTGGCCCGGGCCCACGCCGAGTCGGCCGGGGTGCCGGTGGATTACCGCGGACAGACCATCGAGGCGGTGGTCGCCGGCGGCGAGACCTTCGACGCGGTGCTGATCATGGAGGTCGTCGAGCACGTCTCCGACATGCCGGCCTTCGTGCGGACCGCCTGCGCGGCGGTGAAGCCCGGCGGACTGCTGTTCGGAGCCACCCTCAACCGCACGCTGCGCTCCTTCGCGCTCGCCATCGTCGGCGCCGAGTACGTGCTCGGCTGGCTGCCGCGCGGCACGCACGACTGGGAGAAGTTCGTGACGCCGGACGAGCTCGCCCGCGCGATCCGGGCCGGCGGTCTCGACGTCACCGACACGGTCGGCGTCGTCTACAACCCGCTGACGGACGGGTGGCGCACCAGCCGCGACAAGGCGGTGAACTACATGGTCGCGGCCGAGCGGTCGGCGTGAACGGGTCGCCTCCTCCGCCGTTGCCATCGCGGTGGAGGACGCGGCGATGCTCGAGAAGATTCCCGGTGTGCTCGGCGAGGCGCTGTCGGGGCTGAAGGTGGGCCTGGAGAAGACGACGTCCCGCGCGGACTTCCCCGACGTGCCCGAGACCGTGACGCTGTCGAGCCCGGCCTTCGCCGACGGGGCGGACCTGCCCGCGCGCTTCACGGCCGACGGCGCGGGCGTGTCGCCGCCCCTCGCCTGGAGCGGGCTGCCGGCGGGCACTGCCGCCCTCGTCCTCCTCGTGGAGGATGCGGGCAGCCCGACGCCCCGGCCGCTGGTCCATCTCATCGCCTGGTCGGTCCCGCCGGAGCCCGCCGGCCTGCCGGAGGGCGCGCTGCCGGGGCCCGGCCACGCGGGCACCGTGGCGGCCGTGGGCCGGAACAGCTTCCTGCGCGCGGAGTGGCTGCTGCCGGACCCGCCCACCGGCCACGGGCCTCACCCGTACCTCTTCCAGATCTACGCGCTGCGGCAGCCCCTCGCCCTCGCCGAGGCGCCGGGCCGCGGCGCGCTGATCGAGGCCATGCGCGGTCAGGTCCTCGCGAAGGGGATATTGACCGGCGTTTACCATCGTCCCTGATCCGACCGATACCGGTGCGATACAGCTCAGCCCTGCAGAACTCGCGCGTTGTGCCGCATTCGTGATCTCAGTATTGTGTCGACCAACGAAGCGGTCTGGGCAGACCGCCTGAAAATGGCTGGAGATCGAGCCTGTGGGCGTCGGCGTGCGCACGAAGCGGCGGGGCGGCAGCAGTGTGGCGCGCGCGCTCGCTGTGTCGGATGTCGGGACTTGGACCTGGCACATCGCCGACGATGTTCTGCGGTGCGACCCCGTCGCCGCGACGATGCTGGGCCTGCCCAGGACGAGAAGCGGCAGCGGCACGACCTTCGGAAGCTTCCTGGACCGCATCCACCCGGAGGACCAGCGTCGGATCGCGTCGACCCTCGATGACCTCCGCCGGCAGGGCGGCCTGTACATCGCGCAGTACCGGACCGTCCCGGAGCCGGGCGAGGTCCGGTGGATCCTCGCGCGCGGCCGCTTCATCCTCGACGCGCAGGGCGGCGTCAGCGAGGCCCACGGGATCGTCATCGACGTGACCGAGTGCGGCCGCGACGGCTTCCTCGACGAATCCGCCTTCTGCGCGACCGACGTGGCGGCCGGCGGCATCGACCGGGTCGCCGAGATGGCCCTGGCCCTCTACAACGCCGCCGAGGACGGCCTGCCCCAGCCGGGGTTCGAGCGCCTGAAGCCGCTGCTCGACGTGCTGCTGCACGAGATCGGCCGGCAGCTCGTGCTGGCACCGGCGGTGCCGGATCTCGACAGGGTTCACTGAGCCGCCCCCCCCTCCGCTCGATGCCCGGCGCGCCTTGCCTTCCGGGGGCGAATCCTGATATGGCCGCGCCATCCCGCGATGCGTGAGCCGTGATCGCCGGACGCGACCCCGCGTCCAGCCTCGTGACCACGTTCCCGACACCCGACACAACGGACGGCCCTCCGGGCTCGAGAGACCCATGAAGATCCGCAACTCCCTCAAGTCCCTGCGTGGCCGCCACCGCGACAACCAGCTCGTGCGCCGCAAGGGCCGGGTCTACGTGATCAACAAGACCCAGAAGCGCTTCAAGGCCCGCCAGGGCTGAGGCCGCTCCGCCCGGTCAGGCCGGGTCGGACGACGATCGACGTTGGGACGGCCGTACCCGAAGGGGCGCGGCCGTTTCCGCATGCGCGCGGCACCGCGGCACGTTGACGGATCCCGGGCCGGCGCACAGTCTGGCCGCATGACGCCGACCCGCCTCCTCGCCGCCCTGGTCTGCCTGTCGGCCCTCGCCCTGGACATCCCGGCGGCGCGGGCGGCCCCGGAGGCCGGGCGTTCCGGCCGCGCCGCGCCCGAGGGGAAGCCGGCGCCCAAGCCGCCGAGCCTGGACGACCTGTTCGCCCGCCTGCGCGCCAGCGAGGACCCGGCCGAGGCCAAGGGCATCGCCCGGCTGATCGAGCGGCGCATGGCTGGGTCGGGCAGCCCGACCGCCGACCTCCTCACTGATCGCGCCCGTCAGGCGGTCACCGCACACGACTTCCCCCTGGCGGCCGAGCTGATGGACCGCGTCACCGCCCTCGAGCCGAACTGGTCGGAGGGCTGGAACCGGCGCGCGACGGTGTTCTGGCTCCTGTCCGACAAGGACGACGCCCTGGCGGACCTGCAGCGGGCCCTGGTGCTGGAGCCGCGCCACTTCGAGGCCTGGGCCGCGATGGGCCGGATCTACGAATCGCTCGACGACAAGGCGCGGGCGCTCGCCGCCTTCCGGCGGGCGCGGGCGCTCTACCCGCAGATGGAGAAGATCGGCGAGGCGATCAACCGCCTCACTCCGGAGGTCGACGGCCGCGACCTGTGAGCCGGGTGACCGCCGTCCTCCTCACCCTCCTGGCCCTGCCCCTCGCCCTCGCCGGGCTCGTCCTCGCGGCCGGCGCGCTGGCGACGCTAATCATCACCCTGCGGGTCGGCGCAGCCAACCCGCCGGCCGGCCCGTTCGTGGCAGTGACCGGCGGCCGGCTCGCGACCCTGCAGGACGGACCGGCCGACGGGCCGCCCGTCGTGCTCCTGCACGGCGCCTCGGCCAACGCGTCGGATCCCATGGAGGGGATCGGCCGCCGGCTCGCGGCGCGGGGTTTCCGGGTCATCGCGTTCGACCGGCCGGGCTTCGGCTGGAGCGACCGGATCGGCGGCGGCGACACCGCGTCCCCCGCGGCGCAGGCCGCCCTGATCGCCGAGGCGCTGGAGCGGATGGGTGTCGGCCCGGCGCTTGTCTTCGGCCATTCCTGGGCCGGCGCCCTCGCCCTGGCCCTCGCCCTGGGCCATCCGGACAGGGTCTCGGCCCTCGCCCTCGCGGCGCCGGTGGCGATGCCCATGCCGGACCGGATGCCCGATCTGCCCTGGTACTGGCGGCTCGCCGTGACCCCGCCGGTGGCGTGGCTGCTCAGCCGGACGGTCGGGCCGCCCATCGCGCGACACTTCCTGCCCGAGGCGGCGCGCCGGGTCTTCCAGCCGCAACCGCCGCAGGCGGATTACCCGGACTTGGCGCGGTCGGACCTGGTCCTGCGGCCCGGAACGCTGCTCGCCAACGTCCAGGACCTGCTCGGCCTGCCGCGCGCCCTCGCGGCGCAGAGCCCGCGCTACGGCGCGATCCGCGTGCCCACCCTGGTGATTTCCGGCGAGGCGGACCCGATCGTCCGCGCCGACACGCAGGCGGTGCCGCTGGCCCGCGCGATCCCCGGCGCGCGGCTGGTTCTGCTGCCGGGCATCGGCCACATGCTCCAGTACGTCGCCGCCGATCGGGTCGCCGAGGAGGTCGCCCGGCTGGCCGGCGCGACGGGCGCGGCCGGTCCGGAGCCGGCCGTCGCGCACTGACGCGCCGGCCGGTCCCGCTCTCCTATCCGGGTGCGGTCACGCCTTCTCGGCGTGCTCGCGGGTGATGAAGGTCAGCCGCACGAGGTTGGTGGCGCCCGGCGTGCCGAACGGCAGGCCGGCCACGACGATCACCCGGTCCCCCACGGCGGCGAACTTCTCGCGCACCGCGAACTTGGCGGCGCGGAACGACATGTCGTCCACGTCGCTCGCGTCCTTGGTGACGATCGGGTGCGTGCCCCAGGCCAGGGCGAGGCGGCGGGCGGTCTCGCGCCGCGGCGTCAGCGCGATCACGGTGGCGTTCGGGCGCTCGCGCGACAGGCGCAGGGCCGTCGAGCCGGAATTGGTCCAGGCCATGATCGCGTCGAGGCTCAGCGCGTCGACCATCTGGTGCGCCGCCGCCGCGATGGCGTCGGCGGCCGTCTCGTCGGGAGTCGCGCTCTGCGCCCGGATGATCGACCAGTAGATCGCGTCCCGCTCCACCTGCTCGGCGATGCGGTTCATGGTCTCCACGGCCCCGATCGGGTGGGCGCCCGAGGCGCTCTCCGCGGAGAGCATCACGGCGTCCGCCCCTTCGTAGACCGCCGTGGCGACGTCGGAGACCTCGGCCCGGGTCGGCACCGGCGCGGTGATCATCGATTCGAGCATCTGGGTCGCCACGACCACCGGCTTGCCGTAGCGTCGGGCGCCGCGGGTGATGCGCTTCTGCACGCCCGGCACCTGCTCCAGGGGCATCTCCACGCCGAGGTCGCCGCGGGCGACCATCAGCCCGTCGGAGATCTCGATGATCTCGTCGAGGCGCGCCAGCGCCTGCGGCTTCTCGATCTTGGCCATCACTAGGGCGCGGCCGGCGCAGACCTTCTTCACCTCGGCCACGTCCTCGGGCCGCTGGACGAACGAGACGGCGATCCAGTCGGCGCCGGCGTTCAGGCCGGCATCGAGGTCGGCCCGGTCCTTGTCGGTCATCGCCGGCACCGGGATCACGGTGTGCGGCAGGGACACGCCCTTCCGGTTCGAGATCCGGCCGCCGACCTCGACGCGGGTCACGGCCCGGTTGTGCGCCGTCTCGAGCACGGTCAGCCGCAGCTTGCCGTCGTCGACCAGGATGGCGTGGCCCGGCTCCAGCGCCTCGAGGATCTCCGGATGCGGCAGGTGGCAGCGCGCGGCGTCGCCGGGGGTCGGGTCGCCGTCGAGCACGAAGGTGGCACCGGCCTCGATCATCGCGGCGCCCTCCGCGAAGGTGCCGAGCCGCAGCTTGGGTCCCTGCAGGTCGACCAGGATGCCGATCGGCCGCTTGGCCTCGCGCTCGATGGTGCGGATCGCCTCCACCTTCTCGGGCAGCTTCTCGCGCGGGAGGTGGCTCATATTGAGCCGGAATACGTCGACGCCCGCGCGGAACAGCCGCTCGATCATCTCCGGCGAATCGGAGGCCGGACCGAGGGTGGCGACGATCTTCGTGCGGCGGGACCGTTTCAAGTGTATTTCCTCCGTGTTCTCGTTGCCGCGCGGCGTCGAGCGCCGGCGGTTGAAAGATCTGGCTCAGGGAGCGCAGATCGGCTGTGAGCATCCCGGGCCGGACAGCGTCAAGACCGCAGTCTCGGCCGCCGCCTTCACATTACGGTTTCGCCGGCGCGTCCGGCCGGTTCGGATCCGTGAGCTGGATGGTCCAGCTCTTCTGCTCGCCGGTGTCGACTTCGAAGAAGCCGTTGCGGTCGTAGCCGCGGGCGAGACAATCCTCGATGCCGCGAATCGTGAACTCCGAATCGCGGGTGCACATCAGCGAACGGCCGCTCCACTCGCCGCCGCGCGTGTAGTCGACCGCGAAGACGTAGTAGAACCGCGCCGCCAGCGCGCCCTTGAGCAGCGTCTCGCAGGCCTTCGGCGCCAGATCCCACCAGCCCTCCGTCACCCAGCCCTGGGGATCGCGGTAGCCCAGCGAGATCCCGACCTTGCTGGCGGTCTGGTTGCACAGGCGCAGGTCCGCCCGGGCGGGGCTCGCGCCGAGGAGCGCGAGGCCGAGGACCGTGACTGCCGGGAGGAGCTGAGCCGCCGAGACGCGAGAGCTAATTGACGAGGATGATGCGGCAGTCGTTGACATTGGTACAGGTCGGACCGGGGTTCACGAGGTCGCCGAGGGCCGCGAAGAAGGCGGTGGAGTCGTTCTGCTCCAGCATCGCGGCCGGGTCGAGGCCGGCGGCCCGGGCCCGTTCGAGGGTCGTGGGGTCGACGAGGCCGCCCGCCGGGTCGGTGGCGAGGCCCCGCCCGCCGTCGGTCCCGTCGGTGTCGGCGCTGATGCCGAAGATGCCGGGCTCGCCGTCGAGCGCGACCGCCAGCGCAAGGGCGTATTCCTGGTTCGGGCCGCCATGGCCCTCGCCGCGGATGGTGACGGTGAGTTCGCCGCCGGAGATCAGCGCGACGCGCTTGCCGGCCGCCTTGTGGCGCTTGGCCTCGGCCGCGTGCTCGGCCGCGACCTCGCGGGCCTCGCCCTCCAGGTCGGCGCCCAGGAGGATCGGCTCGTAGCCGGCCGCGCGGGCCGCCTCGGCGGCGGCGTTCAGGGCGTCGATCGGCCGGGCGATGATGCGGTACTCGGCGCGGGCGAAGGCGGGATCGCCGGCCTTCGGCGTCTCGTTGTTGGGGTCGTTCAGGAGGCGCACCGCCTCCTCGGGCAGCGGGATGCCGCGCTTCTCGCAGATGGCCCGGGCATCGGCCAGGGTCGACGGATCGGGCACGGTCGGCCCGGAGGCGATGACCGCCGGATCGTCGAAGGGCACGTCGGAGATCGCCAGCGTCAGGACGCGCCGGGCATTGCGGGCCGCGAGGGCCAGGCGGCCGCCCTTGATCCGCGAGATGTGCTTGCGCACCGTGTTGATCTCGCCGATCGGCGCGCCGGACCGGAGCATCGCCCGGGTGATCGCCTGCTTCTCGATCAGCGTGAGGTCGCCGGCGGGGGCGATCCAGTTGGCCGAGCCGCCGCCCGAGAGCAGCACCAGGACCTCGTCGTCGGGCCCGGCCTCGGTGGCGAGCCGCAGCGCTTCGCGGGTCGCCGAGATGCCGGCCTCATCGGGGACCGGGTGGCCCGCCTCGACCATGTGGATCCCCGGCGCCTCCTGCCCGTAGCCGTGCCGCGCCACCGCGAGGCCGACGATCCGGTCGTCACCGAGCCCGTGCTTCTGCCGGTAGAAGCGGCTCGCCACGGCGCTCATGCTGCCCGCGGCCTTGCCGGCGGCCAGGATGATCAGGCGGCCCGGGCTCGGCTCCGGCAGGTGCGGCGGCAGGCAGAGATCCGGATGGGCGGCGCGGATCGCGGCCGTGAGGATCGAATCGAGGAGCGCGCGCTGGTCCCGGGTGGCCGCGTCGGTGACGGGCGGAACGGTGTCGGTCATGGCGTCGAACGGGCTCCTCTCTCCATTGTGTCGCGCGATCCCCGCCCGTTTCTTCCCTGGGCGGCGGGCCCGTTTCTTGCCGTGAGCGCACGATCCTTGATAGGTGATCTGCCCGAGCGGCCGCGCGACGGCAAGCGCCATCGGTGCCCTCGCACAGATCTGAAGACCTCTCTGAAGACCTCGGAGCCCCGTGACCCGTCCGGAGACAGAATCGGCCGTCCCGCCCGCGCATCCCTGCGAGATCATTCCCGGCGACCCCGCCTGCGGCCTCGTCATCGCCTGCGACCACGCCTCGAACTTCGTGCCGCCGGACATCGCGCTCGGCGTGCCCGCGTCGGAATACGCCCGGCACATCGCCTACGACATCGGCGCGGCGGCGGTGACGCGGAGCCTCGCGGCGCAGCTCGGCGCCCCGGCGATCCTGACGAACTTCTCCCGCCTCATCATCGACCCGAATCGCGGGCGCGCCGATCCGACCCTGGTGATGCGCCTGTCCGACGGCGCCGTCGTGCCGGGCAATGCCCGGATCGACGAGGCCGGGAAGCAGGCCCGGATCGCGCGGTTCTACGCGCCGTTCGACGCGGCCATCGACGAGGCGATCGCCGCCGCCCAGGCTGCGGGCCGGCCGCCCGTGCTCCTGACCATGCACAGCTTCACGCCCTACTGGCGCGGGATCGCGCGGCCCTGGCAGGTCGGGATCCTGTACGACCGGGACGACCGCTTCGCCCGCCCGCTGATCCGCGCGCTGGAGGCCGATCCGGCCGGGCTCACCGTCGGCGACAACGCGCCCTACGGCGGCGGCCTGCCGGGCGACACGATCGACCGCCACGCCACGGCGCGCGGCCTCGCGAACGCCCTGGTGGAGATCCGCCAGGACCTGATCGCCGGCGCGGACGGCCAAGCGGAGTGGGCGGCGCGCTTCGCCCGCGTGCTGCGCCCGCTGCTCGCGGCTTGATCTCCGCCGGGCCGACCCCGAAATCGGGTGTGGCCCGCCCGACCCGAAGAGAGTTGCGACTGATGAGCGAGATCGATCCCAGGACCCAGACGGAACTCGAGGCCGCGGTCTTCCGCCGCCTCGTCGCGCATCTGCGCAACCGGACGGATGTGCAGAACATCGACCTGATGAATCTGGCGGGCTTCTGCCGGAACTGCCTGTCGAACTGGCTGAAGGACGCCGCCGACGAGACGGGCGTCGCGCTGACCAAGGACGAGAGCCGCGAGGCGGTCTACGGGATGCCTTACGCCGAGTGGAAGGCGCGCTTCCAGACGGAGGCGAGTGCGGAGCAGCAGGCGGGCTTCTCGGCTGCGCAGGCCAAGGACCATTGATGCGGCGGCCGGACGGCGGCGAATCGGCTAAGCTTCCGGTAAGGCGCGCCCGTTAACCACGGGTCCAGGGCGCAATTGCGCCGTGCATTCGGGAGAGCCCCATGAACGCCCATTCGATGCCCACCGCCGCGCAGCGGCCCGGCGGCGACGTCTCGTCGGCCGAGGGTGTGGCCGCCGACGAGCTGAAGCAGTTCATCGAGCGCCTGGAGCGCCTCGAGGAGGAGAAGGCCGGCATCATGGGCGACATCAAGGAGGTGTTCGCCGAGCTGAAGGGTCGGGGCTTCGACGCGAAGGCCGTCCGGACGATCCTGCGCATCCGCAAGCAGGACCACAGCGAGCGCCAGGAGCAGGAGGCGATCCTCGAGCTCTACATGCAGGCCCTCGGCATGGCGTAGCCGGAACGGGCGGCGAGAAGGCCGCCCGGTCCGCGCCTGCCGCATCCGACCGAGCCGCGCAGCGGTGTTCGACGAGGCGACGGTCGGTAACAGCGATCGGGCGTCGGTGAATCGCCCCCCGGCCCGCTTCGGGCCGTCGATGACCGGGATGGTCGCGGCGCTCAAGGGGCTGCCGCGAAGCCTCTCGGCGATGAAGAGCCGGACCGAGCACGCAGTGCGGACACGCCGCGGACGGAAGGTCCGCGCGACCGATCCGCGTCACGATCCCGAGCCGTGACGGACGCGTGACGGATCCTCGGGACCGTGTCCCGAGGATCCGCCGGACAGAGCCCCCTCCCCCAGCGGGAGAGGAAACAGTCTCAGGCGGCGCGCTTGGCGCGGTTCAGCAGCTTGCGATTGACCAGCACCTCGGCGATCTGGATCGCGTTGAGGGCCGCGCCCTTGCGCAGGTTGTCCGAGACACACCAGAAGTTCAGGCCGTTCTCCACCGTCGCGTCCTCGCGGATGCGCGAGATGTAGGTCGCGTCCTCGCCGGCCGCCTCGTGGGGGGTCATGTAGCCGCCGTTCTCGCGCTTATCGATCACCAGCACGCCGGGGGCGGCGCGCAGGATCTCGGTCGCCTTCTCGGCCGTGAGCGGCTGCTCGAACTCGACGTTCACCGATTCCGCGTGACCGATGAAGACCGGCACGCGGACGGCGGTCGCCGTCAGCTTGATCTTCGGGTCGAGCATCTTCTTGGTCTCGGCGACCATCTTCCACTCTTCCTTCGTGTAGCCATCCTCCATGAACACGTCGATGTGGGGGATGACGTTGAAGGCGATGCGCTTCGTGAACTTGCCGCCCTGCTTGATCTCGCCGGCGGTGAACACGGCGCGGGTCTGGTTGAACAGCTCGTCCATCGCCTCCTTGCCGGCGCCGGAGACCGACTGGTAGGTCGACACGACGACGCGCTTGATCGTGGCCGCCTCGTGGAGGGGCTTGAGCGCGACGACCAGCTGGGCGGTCGAGCAGTTCGGGTTGGCGATGATGTTGCGCTTGGTGAAGCCCACCACCGCGTCGGCGTTCACCTCGGGCACGATCAGCGGCACGTCGGCGTCGTAGCGGAACGCCGACGAGTTATCGATGACCACGCAGCCCTGCTGGCCGATGCGGGGCGACCACTCCTTCGACGCCTCGCCGCCGGCCGACATCAGGCAGATGTCGGTGTCGGAGAAGTCGTACGTGTCCAGCGTTTTGACCTTGAGCGTCTTGTCGCCGTAGGAGACTTCCTGACCCTGGCTGCGGCGCGAGGCCAGCGCCACGACCTCGTCGGCGGGGAAAGCCCGCTCGGCCAGGATATCGAGCATCTCGCGGCCCACGTTGCCCGTGGCGCCGACGACGGCGACCTTGTAACCCATCTCTCGTCTCCGCGCGGAAAACCCCGACCGATCCGGGTGCCGCGCCTGTGCCAGTACAATCGGCCGAAGGATCGTTCGTGCCGGACGCGCCCGCCAAACGGGCGCGGCCGCAGACCCCGTCCTCCGCGGAGGTGGGGGCGACGGCCGGGTCGAGCAAGGCGCGCAAGGGCGCGCGCTGTCAAGGCCGCCGACGGCGCAACACTCGATTCACCCTGCCTCCGGAAACCCGGTGACGGTCTCGGGCCGGCAGAGGGAATTCAATCCTTCGGCGCGACGCTGGCGTCCACCCCGCGGCCTCCCGCCGCCACGGAGCACGCCCCTGACCGGAACAGCGCCCCTCGTCGATCGGATCGGGCTCGGCGTGCCGGGCGGCCGGGCCGCGCGCGCGCCGTACGCCCCGGTCTCCCCGGGATCTCTCGGCCTGCGCATTGCCCTCGCCGCGGCGGCGATTGCCCTCCTGTGGGCCCTCCCCCGCTGGCCCGGCGAGACCCCGGCCTCCGCGCCCGCGCCGCCGCCGGCCGCGGAGACCGCCTTCGTCCCGTCGGTTCAGGCCTCGCCGGCACCGCCCGCGGCCTCGGTCGCCCAGTTCGGGCTCGCGGAACCCGGGCTCGATCCGGTGCGCGTGTCCGCCCGCGTCGATCCGCGGACCGGGCTGCGCGAGGACACCCTCATCCGGGGCGACGTCGCGGCGATCGAGGCGCCGGCCCTCCGGGTCCAGCTCACCCGCGGGCCCCGCTTGGGCGCACCGCCGACGCTCTTCGTGCTCATGGCCCGGCGCGCCGCGAACGGTCCGGCCCTCGACCGGCCGGCCCTTGCGGTGGCCCGGACCGGCGCCCGCGATCAAATCCGCACCAAGTTCGGTGCGGTCGAGACCCTGGAGGTGACCTTCGCGGGCCCCGCGCAGCGGACCTGCACCGGCTTCGTCACGCGCGACACGGCTTTCCAGCTCGACGGATGGCTCTGCGCGCCCCTCGCGCGCCCGCCGGAGCCGCAGGCCCTCGGCTGCATGCTCGACGCGCTGAGCCTTGTCGACCTCGCCGATGCCGCCACGACGGCGGCCTTCTCGGTCGCGCCCGATCCGGTGGGCGCGTGCCCGGCATCGGCCGCGACAGAGCCTCCCGGGAGGGTCGGATCGTTAATCCGGCGGCCGCAAAATAAAAAATGAGGCCGGAGTGTGGCAAAACGCACAAGCTCAGCCATAAGGGCGGAACAACAGCCTCGCCCAAGCGTCTTATCGTCAAAGGCGGCGAACTGTTAAGCTTCGGTCGCCATACTGATGGCACTCAAGGACAAGGTTGGCCATGCGCTCGCTCAAGATCGCCCTTCTCGGCGTCGTCGCCGCCACCGGCCTCGGCGCTCTGGCCTCCGCGCCCGCCCAGGCTCAGGATGGCTACGTCCCCGGCCCGATCTACCGGGTCAGCCGGCCGCTCCCGATCCGCGTGCGCCCGCGCAGCTGGCTCGATGCCGGCAACGTGCCGCTGACCTCGAACGTTCCGGGCGCCGGCGGCTCGCGCAACCCGGCCCTGAACCCCTATCTGATCGCGGCGTCCAACCAGCTGACCCCGCCCTACGGCCCGACGGACCGCTTCGGACGCGGCATCCTGCCGGATCCGATCACGAACGGGCCGTTCATCGGCGCCCGCTCCTCGGCGATCCGCAACGTCGACCTCTCCTTCGTCGACCGGCTGGACCCGACCTCGCCGCTCTACGGCCGCCCCTACTGAGCGGCCCGACAAGGCAGCATCACGTTCGCGAAGCGCGGGTCCTCGGGCCCGCGTTTTTCGTTGGCGGTCATGCCCGGCCACGCCTTCACCGGGGCCGGATATCCTGTATGCCAAGTGCCGCGGGAGCGCGTGGGCTGCCGAGACCGGGAACTGAGCGATGAAGCCGTTCGACTGGGTGACCGGGTATCCGTCGCTGCGGATGCCGATGTTCGGGCGCAACTGCGTGGCGACCTCGCACGCGCTGGCGGCGCAGGCCGGCATCCAGATGCTCCA
Organism: Methylobacterium sp. D53M; assembly: GCF_053345625.1. Taxonomy (NCBI): domain Bacteria; kingdom Pseudomonadati; phylum Pseudomonadota; class Alphaproteobacteria; order Hyphomicrobiales; family Methylobacteriaceae; genus Methylobacterium; species Methylobacterium sp. D53M. Next base: position 264,705 of record NZ_JBKFAL010000001.1, on the reverse strand, counting down.
GGCCGGCGGCAACGCGGTCGACGCCGCGATCGCCACGGCGGCCGCCAAGACCGTCACCGAGCCGTGCAGCAACGGTCTCGGCTCCGACGCCTTCTGCATCCTGTGGGACGGGAAGGCGCTGCACGGCCTCAACGCTTCCGGCGGGGCGCCGGCCGCCTGGAGCCGGGACTACTTCCTGAAGAAGTACGGCGCCGGCGAGCGGCCGCCGATGCGCGGCTGGGACTCGGTCACCGTGCCGGGCGCGGTCGCCGCCTGGGCGGCGCTGAGCGAGCGCTTCGGCCGCCTCCCCTTCGCCGACCTGATGCAGCCCGCGATCCGCATCGCCGAGCGGGGCTACCTCGCGCCGGTGGTGGTCCAGCAGAAATGGGCGGCCGCGGCCCGGATCGAGGCGATCACCCGCCAGCCGGGCTTCTCGGAGTTCTTCCTGCCGCGGGGCCGGGCGCCGGATGTCGGCGAGCTGGTGACCTTCCCGGGCGCCGAGAAGACCCTTCGACTGATCGGCGAGACCAAGGGCGAGGCCTTCTACCGGGGCGAGATCGCCGAGGCGATCGCCGCGCACGCGCGGGCCAACGGCGGCGCGATGACCGCCGCCGACCTCGCGGCGTTCCGCCCCGAATGGGTCACGCCGACCGCGAAGGACTATCACGGCTACACGCTGCACGAGATCCCGCCGAACGGCCAGGGTATCGCGGCGCAGATCGCGCTGGGCCTCCTCGAGCAGTTCGACCTCGGCGGCCTGCCGGTCGATGGGCCGGAGTCGCAGCACCTGCAGATCGAGGCGATGAAGCTCGCCTTCAGCGACACCTACCGGTACGTCGCCGACCCCCGCGGGATGGAGGTGACGCCGGAGGCCATGCTCGACCCCGCCTACCTCGCGGACCGCGCCAAGCTGATCGACCGGAACCGCGCCCAGGTCTTCGGGCCGGGCAAGCCGCCCGCGGGCGGCACGATCTACCTCACCGCGGCCGACGAGTCCGGCATGATGGTGAGCTTCATCCAGTCGAACTTCATGGGCTTCGGCTCCGGCGTGGTCGTTCCGGGCTGGGGCATCTCCCTGCAGAATCGCGGCTACGGCTTCGTGCTCGATCCGGAGAGCCCCAACGTGGTGGCGCCCGGCAAGCGCCCGTTCCACACCATCATCCCGGGCTTCCTCACGAAGGACGGAGCCCCGGTGATGAGCTTCGGCGTGATGGGCGGCAACATGCAGCCGCAGGGGCACGTCCAGACGCTGGTGCGGATGATCGACCACGGCCAGAACCCGCAGGCGGCCTGCGACGCGCCGCGGTGGCGGGTGAACGAGGGCCTGGACATCAACGTCGAGGCGGCGATGCCGGGCGCGACCCTGGAACGCCTGAAGGCCCTCGGCCACGAACTCGAGGTGATCGAGGACAGCTACCAGGATTTCGGCGCCGGCCAGTTCATCTGGCGGATGGGCGATCCCGCCGTCGAGGGCTACGTGGCCGCGAGCGACCCGCGCCGCGACGGGCAGGCCGTCGTCTGGTGACGCGCTACTTGACCTGAACGCTGTCCACCACCTCGCGGAACTTGGCGAGGACGCCGTCGCGCTGATCCTGCCGCACGACGCCGAGGGCGCGGACGTAGCCGTCCGGTGCGAACCGGATGGTCTGCATGACCACGACGGGCTGGTTGGTCGGCTGATCGAGGGCGCGGGCCACGATCTCGTGCCAGTCGACGCCGTTCGAGCGGTAGCTCTGCGCCCGCTCGATGACGAAGTCCTTGAGGGTCTGATTGGACGCCAGGGCGGCGCGGGCGAAGCCGTCCCGCTGCTCGGCCCCGGGCGGCTGCTGCACGGCCTGCGCGAGGACGAGGATCGGCTGTTCCAGATTCTGCATCTGGTCCTTCGGGCCGCTGGTGAGGAGGACCGAGTTACCGGCCATCACCCGCACGGGCCGGAAGCCCGCCATGTCGGCGATGCGGAAGGGCAGCGCGTCGACCTGCTGGGTCAGCGACAGGGCCGGCCGCAGGGTGACGCCGGTCACCATCTTGCGCATCGAGGCCTCGGTCTCGGCGTCGGGCAGCGCCTGGGCGATGATCAGCCCGGTCACGGTCGGCGTTCCGACCACGAGGATCCACTTCCGGATCGCCGGCGCGGACGAGCCGGGATCGGCGGGCTGCTCACCGGTGTAGAGCATGCCCTCGTTGTCGCCGATCTTGACCTCCTCGCGCTTCTCGACCGCGAAGCCTTGGCTCAGTAGGTTGGCGTCGGTGAAGCCGCTGACGAGCTCCGCGAAGGCGTTCGCGGGCAATTCGACGACCGACACGGTCGCGCCACCCTCTTTCCGCTCGAAGCCCGAGAAGCGCCGCGACAGCGACATGTCGGCGGGCGGGTCGAAGCCGAAGCGCGAGCCCGCGGGATAGACGGGATCGCCGGCCCGGGCGGCCGAGCCGAGGCTGGCCGCCAGCGCGGCTGCGCACAGAACCCGTCCGAGACGCAGCGTCAGGTTGCGCATCCGCATCGAAAACCGGTTCTCCTGGTGGACCCAACTTTGGGTTAGTCCGCACCCGATGGGTCTGCCGGGCGACCTGTTCTGTCAAGCCGGCAACGCGGCGCGCCTGCGTTCACGATGAAGGGAAAGCGCGAGCGCGGCGGCGGCGCCGATCCCGACGCCGTAGGCGAGGAGATTCCACGGCGAGAAGATGGAGCCGAGGAGGAGCTGACCCGGCAGGGTCGTCCGGAAGGCGTCGAGGGCCGGCGTGTGGACGAGCCGGCTGCTCTCGATGAGCGCGGCGGCCGCGAAGGCGGCGATCAGGCAGGTGCGCAGGCCCCAGCTGCCGGGTCGCAGGGCCGCGACCAGAAGGAACAGCATCGCCCCCCACAGGATCCCGCCGCCGTGATGGTGGATCGCGAGCGGCAGGCCCCAGTGCGGCACGCGCAGCAGCAGGCCGAGGGCGATCACCGCGGCCACGAGGCCGAGATGGGTCGCGCGGGCCATCGGCAGTTCCCGACGCGCGGCCGCGGCCGGCACGGCCGGCCAGGTCGCGATGCCGTTCACCCGCGCGACCAGCGTGTAGGACACGATCATCAGCAGGAACCAGGACGAGAGCTTGGCCACCGGGACGATGGACCAGTGCTGCCGCTGGTTCGGGTAGAGCCACGTGCCGGACAACGTGCCGAGATTCTCGGCGAACCAGATGAACAGCGCGACGAGCAGCAGGCCCAGCAGGAGCGGCATGGTGCGGTGCTCCCGCCAGACCTTGAAGTACACGGTCGCGGGGGCGAAGGCCGCGACCGCGACCGCGATGAGTCCGACACGCAGGTCGATCCCGCGATGATCGATGAGGAAATTGACGTAAATCGCCACCGACAGGACCGCGAGCAGGCGCAGGCTCGGGTGCCGCGTGAACCGGAAATCGAACAGGCGCCAGACGCGGGCGAGGTAGCTGCCGACCGCCGCGTACATGAAGCCCGTGAACAGCGGGACGCCGCCGAGCCGGAACAGGTTCGCCTCCGGGTAGACCCAGCTGCCGATCGCGGTCTTGTGGATCTCCATGGCCGTGCCGATGACGTGGAAGACCAGGATCACCCGGGCCTCCGACCACGTCTCCATCCGCAGCCGCAGCATCGCGACCTGGAGCACGAGGGCGGCGAGGAACAGCGCGTCGTAGCGGGCGACGGGCGCGTGGGCCGGCCAGACGAGGCGCGTGCCGAGCATGAGGGCCAGGAGCAGGCCGCCGAACAGGCAGGCCCAGCCCTGCTTGAGCCCGAACCGGACGAACTCGTAGAGCCCGGCCGTGACGCGCCCGCGCGCCAGGACCGCCTCCTGGAGGCGGGCCTCGGCCGCGACGAAGCCGGCGAGCGCCGGCCACTGCGCCGCCGCGCTGACGCGCACGCCGGGGATCGCCGGCGGCATCGCGGTCGGCACCGGCTCCGGATCTCGCTCGCGCGTCATGGCGTGTCGCGCATCATGGCGTGGCCGGCACCGTGACGCGTCGCAGGGTGAGATTGCAGCGGCCGCCCGGCGGCAGGAATCCGGGCCCGTCGGCCGCTTCGAGCAGGTCGCCGTCCGGGTAGAGCCGGTCGATGCCGTGGAAGACGAGCCGCGCGGCGCCACCCATCACCAGTGCGTCGCCGGCCTGCAGCCGGACCGAGCGGGTCGGGTCGGACCGGCTCGGACCGCCGTAGCGGAACAGGGCCGCCGCGCCGAGGGACAGCGACACGACCGGCGCGGCGAGATCCGCCTCGTCGCGATCCTGGTGGAGGCCCATGCGGGTCCCCGGCGCGTAGATGTTGACGAGGCAGGCTTCCGGCGGAGCCGGATAGGCCGCCAGCGTCTCCCAGGCCGCGCGGGCGGTCGGCGGCAGGGTCGGCCAGGGTCGACCGGTCTCGGGATGGTGCGGCTGGTAGCGGTAGCCCGCGACGTCGGAGACCCAGCCGAGGGGTCCGGCATTCGACATCCGCACCGAGAACGGCTTGCCGGTGCGGGGCATGCGCGGCGTCACGGGCGGCGCCTCGGCGAGAACCGCGGCGATCTCCGCGGCGAGCCGCGCGCGGGCCGCCGCGTCGAGGAAGCCCGGATGGTGGATCAGGCCCGGTGCGAGTTCCGTCGCCACTCAGCGGTCCGCGTCGACGACCTGCTCCAGCACGGTCTTGGAGGCGACCGTGGTGTCGGTGTTCAGGCGGTAGACCAGCGGCACGCCGGTCCGGATCTGGAGATCGGGCACCTGCGCCTCGGTCAATCCGTCGAGCACCATCACCAGGGCGCGCAGCGAGTTCCCGTGGGCCGCCACCAAGACCCGCTGGCCGGCCATCACGCGCGGCAGGATCGTCGCGACGTAGCAGGGCAGAACCCGCGCGGCCGTGTCCTTCAGGCTCTCGCCGCCGGGCGGCCGCACGTCGTAGCCCCGGCGCCAGGCGTGGACCTGCGCGTCGCCCCAGCGGGCGCGGGCCTCGTCCTTGTTGAGGCCGGAGAGGTCACCGTAATCGCGCTCGTTGAGGGCGCGCGCGCGCAGGACCGGGATCTCGGACAGGTCCATCTCCTCGAGGATCAGCGCGCAGGTCCGCTGCGCGCGGACCAGCTCGGAGGTGAAGGCCACGTCGAACCCGTAGCCGTCCCTCTTGAGGCCGCGCCCGGCGGCCCGGGCCTCGGCGACGCCGCGCTCGGTGAGGTCCGGGTCGCGCCAGCCGGTGAACAGGTTCTGCAGGTTCCACTCGCTCTGGCCGTGCCGGACGAGGACGAGGAGCCGCTCCATCGCCGTCGCGCCGCCGGTCACAGGCCGAGCACGTCGGTCATGGTGTAGAGCCCCGGCGGCTTGGGATGCGCCCAGAGCGCGGCCTTGACGGCGCCCGTGGCGAACAGGCCCCGGTCGGCGGCGTGGTGGCTGATCGTCAGGCTCTCGCCGGTGCCGGCGAAGATCACGCTGTGGTCGCCGACGACGCTGCCGCCCCGCAGGGTGGCGAAGCCGATATCGCCGGGCCGGCGGGCGCCGGTATGCCCGTCCCGGGTCGAGACCCGAACCGCCTTCAGGTCGACGCCGCGGCCCTCCGCGGCGGCCTCGCCGAGCATCAGCGCTGTCCCGGAGGGGGCGTCCACCTTCATGCGGTGGTGCATCTCGGCGATCTCGATGTCGAACTCGTCGCCCAGGGCCTTGGCGACCCGCCGGACCAGGGCGGCCATCAGGTTGATGCCGAGCGACATGTTGCCCGACTGCACGATGCGGGCGTGGTACGAGGCCGCCTTCAGCTTGGCGAAATCGTCCTCCGACAGGCCGGTCGTGCCGACGACGTGGACGATGCGCGCCTGGGCGGCGAGCTCGGCGAAGGCGACCGTGGCGGCCGGCGCAGTGAAGTCGAGGACGCCGTCGGCGCCCGCGAAGGCCGTGAGGGCGTCGTCGGTGACGGGAACGTCGAGGGGTGGCAGCCCGGCGAGCACACCGGCGTCCTGGCCGAGTGCCGGCGAGCCGTCGCGCTCGATCGCCGCTGAGAGCGTGCAGCCCTCGGCCTGCGCCACCGCGCGGATCAGCATCCGCCCCATGCGCCCGTCGGCGCCGACCACTACGAGCCGCATCCCGTTCCCCAGCTTGCCGTCTCAGGCGGGCAGGAACGCGGCCGCGCCGGCCCCACCCCTGCCCGCATCGCTGTCCGGGTCCCCGCTCCGCCGCGCGGGCGGCGGGAGCCCGGGCGCTCTCACTCCTTCTCGGGGGCGATCTGCTCGAGGCCGCCGATATGCTTCTGCGCGTAGAGCGGCAGGCCGATCTGCTTGATCAGCTCCAGCTGGGTCTCGAGGAAGTCGATGTGACCCTCCTCGTCCTCGGCCAGATCCTCGAAGAGGCGCTTGGACACGCGGTCGTTGATCGAATCGCAGTACTTCGCGGCCTCGAGGTAGAGGCTGCGGGCCTCGTTCTCGGCGGCGAGATCGGATTCCAGGATCTCCTGGACGTTCTGGCCGATCCGCAGCGGGTCGAGCTCCTGCAGATTCGGGAACCCGTCGAGGAACAGGATCCGGTCGATGAACCGGTCGGCGTGGTTCATCTCCTCGATCGATTCCTTGCGCCAGAACTTCGCCAGCTCGACGTAGCCCCAGTCATTGAGCATGCGGAAATGCAGCCAGTACTGGCTGACGGCCGTCAGCTCACTGCGCAGGCCGCGATTCAGATACTCGATGACCTTGGTGTCGCCCTTCATGCCCCCGTACTCCTTACCGTGCTCTCAGGCGGGGGGTAGAAGCATCAGGCCGCGACTCCCTCATCCGCAGTTTGGAATTTCACCAAACTACAGGCGCTCGCGCAAGCCGTCGTGCAAGCATGGCTGCTCTCCGCCGCCGCGGCCTCGCCCAGCGCGGTCTGCATGATCGCGCGGATCGTGCGGGCGCAGCGCCCGCATTTCGGGCTGCAGCCGAGGCAGGCGTAGACCTGCGCGGGCGTGCGCGGGCAGCCGGGTCCGGGGGCGAGGCAGCCGCGCACGGCGCCGTCCGATAAGACGTTACAAGAACAGACGATCATGCGCGCCGCAAATCCCGTCATCCCCGTGCCCGCCGCGGTCGTCGACGACCGTCCGGGGCACCCGCGCCAGTTTAGAAGAATTGAAAAGTAGCTTGCTTTTCAATACCTTATTGGCCGCGGTCGACATGGCACCGCCGCCCGCGCGGGTCAAGGGCGTGCGATCTAAGTGCGCCCCAACTGTCAGGTCGGGCCGTCAGCGGGCGAGTTCGCGCAGGCCGAGCCGGATAAGCACTTTGGCCTCGGCGCCCTCCCCCGCACCCTTGAGCGCGGCCGCGATGGCGGCGGCGGCCTGGACCTGCGGGTAGCCGAGATTGACCAGGGCCGAGACGGCGTCCGCCACCGGCTGCGGGGCGGCGCCCTCCTCGACGGCGCCCGCGAGGGCGATGAGCGCCGGATCGACGGGCGCGAAGGCCGGGGCCTTGTCCTTGAGCTCGGCGGCGAGCCGGGCGGCGAGGCGCGGCCCGACGCCCGGGGCCCGGCTGATCGAGCCCTTGTCGCCGGTGGCGATGGCGCTCGCCAGCGCCTCGGGCTCCAGCACCGACAGAACGCCGAGCGCCACCCGCGCGCCGACGCCCTGGACGGTCTGGAGCAGGCGGAACCACTCGCGCTCGGCGTCCGAGCGGAAGCCGTAGAGGCGGATCATGTCCTCGCGGACGTGGGTCTCGATCGACAGCGCCGCGGGCTCGCCGACCTTGGGCATGCGCTGCAGGGTCCGCGCCGAGCAGTGAACGATGTAGCCGACCCCCGACACGTCGAGGATCACGAAATCCTCGCCGAACGAGTCCACGACGCCCTTGAGCTTGCCGATCATGCCACGCCTGCCGCTACCTCGGCTTGCCTACAGAACCGCGGCGGCCTTCGCCAGACGTGCTTGAGCGCGCAGGGAGATCATGAAATCACGGGCCCGCGCCGGCCGAGCTTGGCCGGTCACGGGGGGACGACATGCGCGCGCCACTTCTTGTCCTGATCGGCCTGCTCTGCGCCGGCCCGGCCCGGGCGGCGGACAACCCGGCAGCCCCGCCCGCACCGGTCGCGCCGAGCGCGGATCCGACGCAGGTCCGGCCCGGCAGCTACGTCCTCGATCCGGATCACGGCAAGATCACGTGGTCGGTCTCGCATCTCGGCTACTCGACCTATTACGGCCAGTTCACCGGCCTGAGCGGCACGCTCCAGCTCGACCCGAAGGCGCCCGAGAAGAGCCGCCTCGAGGTAACTGTGCCGCTCGGCGGCGTCATCACCGGCAGCACCCGGCTGAACGAGCACCTCGCGGCCCCAGATTTCTTCGACACGGCCAAGTTCCCGAGCGCCACCTTCACCGCCACCAAGGTCGAGCCCACCAGCCCGACCACCGCGCGGATCACCGGCGACCTCAACCTGCGGGGGACGGTCCGGCCGTTCGCGATCGACGCCACCTTCAACCAGGCCGGCATCCACCCTGTGGACCAGCGCTACACCGTGGGCTTCGACGGGCGCGCGGTCGTCAAGCGCTCGGATTTCGGCATCAACGCCTACCTGCCGCAGCTCGGCGACGAGGTGAGCCTGCGCATCGAGGGCGAGTTCAAGGCCGCGCCCTGACGGCCGGTCTGTCTGCCGACCGCGGGCCGACGCGGCGGGTGACGCCCCGTCGCCGGACGTGTAGTCAGCCGCCGTCGCGGCGCCGCGGCGAGGGGCGCGCCCAAGGGAACGCGCGTCTCCCGGTCGGCGCCCGGCATCGTCGCGAAGATGCGGGTGCGCCACCGCGCCGATCGATGCTTACCCTGGAGGTCTCAGCCGTGCGGCGTGTCGGTGTCCCCACCCTTGCCCTGACGCTAGTCCTGACGCTGAATCTCGCGGGGACGGCCGCCGCGCAGGTGCCCGCCGCGCCGGCGTCGGCCCTCGACAATTACGCCTCGGCGGCGGCCACGACCATCATCGCCGAGCAGGCCTGCCCGGGCGTGCAGGTCCGGGCCGGCCAGCTGACGACGCTCCGCCTCGCGGCACGCGTCAATGCCGGGCAGGAGGCGATCCTGGAGGAGAAGCTGCGCACCCGCGCCACGCAGGTGCGCCAGCAGCTCGCCGCCGACGGCCGGGAGACGTGGTGCGCGCAGGCCCTCGCCGCCTTCGGCCCGGCGGGCAGCGTCGCGAAGGGCATCCTGGCGACCGGCGCGCCGATCCGGTGACACCGCCCGGCAGGCCGCCGCGGATTGACACGGCGGCGCCGCGCCCGTACTGAGCCCGCATGGCGCGCGGCCTCAGCTGGGGTCCGCGCGTTTCGCGTTGTCCGGGCCGAACGCCCGTTCAATGACTTCAAACAAGAAGCCGGTCCAGGGGCAGCCGCCCCGGAGGCCGTTCGAGAACACGAGAGAACGATGTTCGCAGTCATTAAGACGGGCGGTAAGCAGTACCGCGTCGCCGCCAACGACACCATCACCATCGCCTCCCTGGCGGGCGAGGCCGGCGAGGCCGTGACCTTCGGCGAGGTCCTCCTGTTCGCCGACGGCGCGGGCGCGACCCAGGTCGGCGCCCCGACCCTGTCGGGCATCAGCGTCACGGGCGAGATCGTGCGCCACGGCCGCGACAAGAAGGTCATCGCCTTCAAGAAGCGCCGCCGGCAGAACTCCCGCCGCAAGCGCGGCCATCGCCAGGACCACACGGTCGTGCGCATCACCGGCATTTCGGCCTGACGCACGCCAGACGCTGGGCGCGTACGGTCCCGAGGGACCGATCCGCGACCGCATCCACGCCACTCAGAATTCGGAGCTCATCCCATGGCACACAAGAAGGCTGGCGGCTCGTCCCGCAACGGTCGCGACTCGGAAGGCCGGCGCCTCGGCGTCAAGAAGTTCGGCTCGGAGGCCGTCATTCCGGGCAACATCATCGTGCGTCAGCGCGGCACCAAATGGCATCCCGGCGCCAATGTCGGCATGGGTAAGGACCACACGATCTTCGCGCTGGTACCGGGCCATGTCCGCTTCGAGACGCGCCGCGGGCGCGCCTTCGTAGGTGTTACCCCGCTGGCCGAGGCCGCGGAATAAGAGGCGGGCGCCCTGAGTGGCGAAGCTGGCGTCCCGCCCGGTGTCCCACACCGGACCGGAGACGTCGTTGCCGAGCCCTTGACGGGCCAGGTCGGACGGAACACCGGGGAGGATGGGACGCCATCCTCCCCTTCGTCGTCTTGAGGCGGTGCCCCGGAGCCGGGAACGCCGCCCTGCGAGGGCACGATGTTCCCCGATCTGACCCGTGATGACGTTTTCCGGATCGAGACGCGGCGGCTGTGGCTGCGCTGGCCGACCGCCAAGGACAGGGACGCGATCCTGAAGCTGGCTGGCGACCTGTCGGTCGCCGCGATGCTGGCGCGGGTGCCGCACCCGCTCCCGGCCCCGGAGGTGGACGCGTTCCTGCTGCAGGCGCGCTCGCGGAACGCCGCCGGTTCGGCGCTCACGCTCGCCCTCGCGCCGCGGGCGGCGCCGGGCAGCCTCATCGGTGTCGTCAGCATCGAGGGGCGGACCGACGGACCGCCGGAACTCGGCTACTGGCTCGGGCAGCCCTACTGGGGCAGCGGCCTGATGGCCGAGGCCGTGACGGCCCTGTGCCACGCCTTCTTCGCCTATACGGTCGGGACGGAACTCGCCGCCTCGGCCCGCACGGTCAACCCGGCGTCCCGGCGCGTGCTGGAGACCTGCGGCTTCGCGCAGGCCGGCAGCACGATCCGGCCCTTTCCGGCGCGCGGCGCGGACCTTCCGGTCGATCTCTTCAGCCTCGACCGGCAGCGCTGGCAGACTCCGCCGTCGGAGCCGGCGATGACGCGGGCCGCCTGAGGCGGCCCCGCGGCGCCGGGCTGGCCGGCGGCCGCCGACAGGGTGATGGTGCGGGTCGCGAATCCGCACCCGACAAAGGATTCAGGTCGTGAAGTTCCTCGACGAAGCCAAGGTCTATGTCCGCTCCGGTGATGGCGGTCCCGGCTGCGTCTCGTTCCGGCGGGAGAAATTCATCGAGTTCGGCGGACCGAACGGCGGTGACGGCGGCCGCGGCGGCGACGTCTGGGTCGAGTGCGTCGAGGGTCTCAACACCCTGATCGACTACCGCTACCAGCAGCACTTCAAGGCCAAGAAGGGCGAGCACGGCATGGGCTCGAACTGCCACGGCGCCAACGGCGCCGACACGGTCCTGAAGGTCCCGGCCGGCACGCAGATCTTCTCCGAGGACGGCGAGACGCTGCTCGCCGACCTGACCGAGGTCGGCCAGAAGATCCGCCTCGCCAAGGGCGGCAATGGCGGCTTCGGCAACGCCTACTTCACGACCTCCACCAACCGCGCCCCGAAACACGCCAATCCCGGCCAGGAAGGCCAGGAGATGTGGATCTGGCTGCGGCTCAAGCTGATCGCCGATGCCGGACTCGTCGGGCTCCCGAATGCCGGCAAGTCGACCTTCCTGGCGAGCGTCACCGCGGCGAAGCCGAAGATCGCCGACTACCCGTTCACGACCCTGCATCCCGGCCTCGGCGTGGTTCGCTCGGACGGGCGCGAGTTCGTGCTCGCCGACATCCCGGGCCTGATCGAGGGCGCCCACGAGGGCGTCGGCCTCGGCGACAAGTTCCTCGCCCACGTCGAGCGCTGCCGGGTGCTGCTGCACCTCGTGGACGGCACGAGCGAGCATGCGGGCAAGACCTACAAGCTGGTTCGCGGCGAGATCGAGGCCTACGGCAACGGCCTCGCGGAGAAGCCCGAGGTCGTGGCGCTCTCGAAGGCCGACGCGCTCGACGCCGACACGCTCAAGAGCCAGGTGGCCAAGCTGAAGCGCGCCGCCGGCCGCGCGCCGCTGGTCCTGTCCTCGGCGAGCCGCAAGGGCGTTCCCGAGGCGCTGCGCGCGCTTCAGGCCGAGATCGATGCCAGCGCCGAGGCCGAGCGGAAGCCGGCGGCCGCCTGGCAGCCGTAGCCCTCGACCGACTGTTCAAAGGGCGGGTCTTGGTTCACACCCGCCCCGAACGCGCCGTCCCGCAAGAATCATGATCCCTGCCCTCGAAGAATTCCGCCGCGTGGTCATCAAGGTCGGCTCGGCCCTGCTGGTCGACCGCAATGCCGGCCGCCTCCGCCACGCCTGGCTCGCCGCGCTGGCCGAGGACATCGCTGAGCTGCACGGGCGCGGCGTCGACGTCCTGGTCGTGTCCTCGGGCAGCATCGCCCTCGGCCGGACGGTGCTGGGCCTGCCGCCCGGCGTCCTGCGCCTGGAGGAGAGCCAGGGCGCGGCCTCGGTGGGGCAGATCACGCTGGCGCGCCACTGGGCCGAGGCGCTGGGCCATCACGGCATCGTCGCCGGCCAGATCCTCGTGACGCCGCAGGACACCGAGGAGCGCCGCCGCTACCTCAACGCCCGCGCCACCGTGCTGAAACTCCTGGAGATGCGCGCGGTGCCGGTCGTGAACGAGAACGACACGGTGGCGACCTCGGAGATCCGCTACGGCGACAACGACCGGCTCGCCGCCCGGGTCGCCACCATGATCGACGCCGACGTGCTGGTGCTGTTCTCGGACATCGACGGCCTCTACACGGCGCCGCCCCAGAGCGATCCAGAGGCCCGCCACCTCGCCGTGGTCGACCGGATCACTTCCGAGATCGAGGCGATGGCCGGCGGCCCGGCCTCCGAGCTGTCGCGGGGCGGCATGCGCACCAAGGTCGAGGCCGCCAAGATCGCGGCCTCGGGCGGCACGCACCTGGTCATCGCGGACGGGCGCGGGAAGAACCCGCTGAAGGCCGTGCGGGACGGGGCGCGCTGCACGTGGTTCCTCTCGGGGTCAACGCCCACGGCCGCCCGGAAGACCTGGATCGCCGGCTCGCTGGAGCCGCGCGGCACCCTGACGATCGACGCGGGCGCCGAGCAGGCGCTCCGGAGCGGGGCCAGCCTGCTTCCCGTGGGCGTGCGCGCGATCGAGGGCAGCTTCTCCCGCGGCGATGCCGTGAGGATCCGCGATCCGGAGGGCCGGATCCTCGGCCGCGGTCTCGTGGCCTATGACAGCGCCGAGGCCGCGCTGATCATCGGTCATCCGAGCGCGCGCATTCCGGAACTGCTCAATTATCCCGGTCGCGCCTGGATGGTGCACCGCGATGACTTGGCACTATTCTAGAAATCGTCGACACAAGCTAATCTATTTACAATTTTTGTCTCGATGATCGCCACCGTTCCCGGCCCGGCACTCTTGTCGGGACGGCGTTCGATGTGCAAATACGGCGCTCTCCCCCGTCCGGGCCGCGCGCGCGGCCGTCGACAACCGAGGACGCCAGCGTGCCCGTCCTGAACCTGAGATCGGACTTCGCCGAGGCCGACGCCCTTCCGGAGCAGATGGCGGCTATCGGCCGCCGCGCCCGGGCGGCGGCGCGGCGCATGGCGCTGGCCTCGGCGCGGACGAAGGACGTCGCGCTCAAGCTGATCGCCGAGCGGATTCGCGCGAGCCGCGACGAGATCCTGGGCGAGAACGCCCGGGACGTGGCCGCCGCCCGGAGCGCGGGCCAGACCGCCGCGCTGATCGACCGTCTGACGCTCGACCCCGGGCGCCTCGCGGCCATCGCGGACGCGGTCGAGAAGGTCGGGTCGCTCGCCGACCCGGTCGGGCGCCAGCTCGCCGCGATCGAGCGGCCGAACGGCCTGCTGATCGAGCGCATCGCGGTGCCGCTCGGCGTCGTCGGCGTCATCTTCGAGGCGCGCCCCAACGTGACGGCGGATGCCGGCGCGCTCTGCCTCAAGGCCGGCAACGCGGCGATCCTCCGGGCCGGCTCGGACAGCCATCGCAGCGCGATGGCGATCGCGAAGGCGATGAGCCGCGGGCTCGCCGATGCGGGCCTGCCCGAGGATGCGATCCAGCTGGTGCCCACCCGCGACCGCGCCGCGGTCGGACTGATGCTCGCCGGCCTCGACGGCTGCGTCGACGTGATCGTCCCGCGCGGCGGCCGCGGCCTCGTGGAGCGCGTCCAGGCCGAGGCGCGCGTGCCGGTCTTCGCCCATCTCGACGGTATCAACCACGTCTACGTCGCCGCGGCGGCGGACCTCGACATGGCCCGCACCGTGCTGCTCAACAGCAAGATGCGCCGCACCAGCGTCTGCGGCGCCGCCGAGACCCTGCTGGTCGACCGCGCCTGCGCGGCGACGCACCTCGCGCCGCTGGTCCAGGCCCTGATCGACGCCGGCTGCGCCGTCCGGGGCGATGCCGCGACGCGCGCGGTCGATCCGCGCGTGACGGCCGCCTCCGAGGAGGACTGGCACACCGAGTACCTCGACGCGATCATCGCGGTGCGGGTGGTCGACGGGATCGAGGCCGCCATCGAGCACATCGAGACCTACGGCTCGCATCACACCGACGCGATCATCACCGACAACGACGCCGAGGCGACGCGCTTCCTGGCCGAGGTCGACTCGGCGATCGTGACGCACAACGCCTCCACGCAGTTCGCCGACGGCGGCGAGTTCGGCTTCGGGGCTGAGATCGGCATCGCCACGGGACGGATGCACGCGCGCGGGCCTGTGGGCGTCGAGCAGCTGACCACGTTCAAGTACCGGGTCCACGGCAGCGGCCAGATCCGTCCGTGACGCGCACTGACGGTTCGGCGTGCGGCTGACCCTGCCGCCGAGCGCTCCCGGCATGCGGATCGGCCTCTACGGCGGATCCTTCAATCCCGCCCATCTGGGCCACCGGCACGTGACGCTCGCGGCCCTGCGTCGGCTCGGGCTCGACCGGGTCTGGTGGCTGGTGAGCCCGGGGAACCCGCTCAAGAGCCGGAGCGCCCTCCCCTCCGTCGCGGCGCGGTGCGATCAGGCGCGCCAGATCGCCCGGCACCCGCGGATCGCCGTGACCGGGATCGAGGCTGCGCTCGGCGTCCGCTTCACGGTGCAGACGCTGCGCTTCCTCACGCGCCGGTGCCCCGGCGTTCACTTCGTCTGGGTCATGGGAGCCGATTCCCTCGGGACCTTCCATCGCTGGAAGGGCTTCGCCGAGATCGCCCGCCTCGTGCCGATCGCCGTCATCGACCGGCCCGGCTTCACCATGACGCCGCTGAATGCCCGCGCGGCCCGGCGCCTCGCCGGTGCCCGGGTCCCCGAGGCGGCGGCGTCGACGCTCGCGCTGCGGTCGCCCCCGGCCTGGATGTTCCTGCACGGGCCGCGCTCGACCCTGTCGTCCACGCAGATCCGCGCGCGCACGGGTCGGGGGACGGCGCCGCCGAAGCCTGCGCGGTTGCAATCGCGGCCCGATACCGCCAATTTCACCTGATCCCGCAAGGCCCGACGTCGCCGTGCGGCAGAACGAGGAACCAGGACTCTGCCCGAAACCAGTCACACGGAGACGATCCGAACCCCCGTCCAGGCCCCGGTCGAAGCCGGTCAGGCGCGCTCGGACGACCTGAAGGCGCTCGCCCTCGAATGCCTCGACGACATGAAGGCCGAGGAGACGATCGCGATCGATCTGGCCGGCAAGACCTCGCTCGCCGACACGATGATCATCACGTCGGGTCGCTCGCAGCGTCACGTCGGCTCGATCGCCGACAAGATCATCCAGGAGATGAAGAATCGTGGCTACGGCAACGCCCGGGTCGAGGGCATGCCGGCCTGCGACTGGGTGCTGATCGACGCCGGCGACGTGCTGGTGCACATCTTCCGCCCCGAGGTCCGCGGCTTCTACAACCTCGAGAAGATGTGGGGCGCCGACCGCCCCGTCGGGATCGCGGCCGGCTAGGCCGGATCCGAGTCGGTGCGCTTGGTCCTGGCCGCGGTCGGACGGCTGAAGGCCGGGCCGGAGCGCGAACTCGCGTCACGATATCGCGACCGCGCCGCGCAACTCGGACGCGGCCTCGGCTTCCCGTCCTGCGACATGGCCGAGATCCCGGAATCCCGCGCCCGTCGCGCCCACGACCGGTGCGCCGAGGAGGCGGCGGCGCTCGCGACCCATCTGCCCGCGGGCGGTGTCCTCGTCGCCTATGACGAGCGCGGTCGGGCCGATCTCGCCAGCGAGGCCATGGCCGAGCGCGTCGCCGCTTGGCGCGACGCGGCCCGGCCGGCCCTGGTCGTGGTGATCGGCGGCCCGGACGGGCTGGACGCCTCAATTCGGACGCGCGCGGAGCTGATCCTGTCGTTCGGGGCCGCCACCCTGCCCCACGGACTCGTTCGCGTGCTCGCCCTCGAACAACTCTATCGCAGCCTCACCATCCTGGCCGGTCACCCGTACCATCGCGGTGAGGCGGGCTGAGCGGCCGTGAGGATGTCCGAGCCCGAGTTGAAGCCTGGGTCGCGGCGCGCGCGCGCGGCACTCGCCCTGCTGGCCGCGCTGTCGATCACTGCCGCCGCGCGCGCCGAGACCCCGAAGCCCACGGATCCCGAGGCGATCCAGCGGGCCAACGAGGAGCGGGAGCGCCGGGCCGAGAACCTGAAGCGCGTGCAGGACGCCCTCGCCGCCAGCGCCGGACAGCGCGCGCAGTTCGAATCCGAGATCGCGGCGATCGGGTCCGACCGCGCGAAGCTCGACACCGCCCTCCTCGACGCGAATCGACAGGCGCAGGCGACGGAAGACCGCCTCAGCCGCCTGGAGGAGCGCCTGAAGGCGATGAGCGAGAGCGAGGCCGCGATCCGGCACTCGCTGCAGGGTCGGCGCGGCATCGTCGCCGAGATCCTGGCGGCGCTCCAGCGGATGGGCCGCCGCCCGCCGCCGGCGGTGCTGGTGAGCCCCGAGGACGTGCTGGCCGCGATCCGGACCTCGATGCTGCTCGGTGCCGTGGTGCCGGAACTGCGCGGCGAGGTGGACACGCTCGCGGCCGATCTCGCGGAAATGATCAGGCTGCGCGGTTTGATCGCGCAGGACAAGGAAGGCCTCTCGAACGACCTCGCCGGCTGGGCGCGCGAGCAGCAGCGCCTGCAGGCCCTGGTCGCCGCCCGGCGCGCGCGGCAGGCGGAGGTGGAGAGCGGCCTCACGGCCGAGCGACGCCGCGCCACCGAGCTCGGCGCGCAGGCCAAGAACCTGAAGGATCTGCTCGACCGCACGGAGGCGGAGGTCGCCGCGGCGAAGCGCTCCGCCGAGGAGGCCAAGGCTGCCGCGGAGCGCGAGGTGCGCATCACGCAGGAGCGGTTCGCCGCGGCCGGCTTCCGCGATCCGGCACGGCTCGCGCCCAAAGTGCATTTCGCCGAGGCGCGGGGCGAAGTGCCGCGGCCGGTGAGCGGACGCGTCGCACGCGGCTTCAACCAGCCCGACGGCAACGGCGGGACGACCCGCGGCGTGTCGTTCACGACCCGCCCGAAGGCGTCGGTCTCGTCCCCGGCCGACGGGTGGGTGCAGTTCGCCGGGCCGTTTCGGTCCTATGGCCAACTCTTGATCATCAACGCGGGCGACGGCTACTATCTTCTGCTCGCGGGAATGGACCAGATCAGCGTCGAGGTCGGTCAGTTCGTGCTCGCGGGCGAACCGGTCGGCAGCATGGGCGACAGGGGTGCGGGTCCCGGCGGGTCCGAGGGTGATCCCACGCTCTACGTCGAGTTCAAGAAGGACGGCGGCTCCATCGATCCGGAGCCGTGGTGGGCGAAGAGCCCGAATAATACGGTACTTGGCGAGAAGGTTCGCGGCTGATGCGCAAGACTTCCCTGATCATGCTCGGCGCCTTCCTCGGTGCCGGAACGTCCATGGTGGCGACCCAGACCGACTTCCTGTCGGGTCCGCGGGCCGTGGCCGCCTCGGCCGAGACCTACCGCCAGCTCAGCCTGTTCGGCGACGTCTTCGAGAAGGTCCGCACCGACTACGTCGAGAAGCCGGACGAGTCGAAGATGATCGAGGCGGCCGTCAACGGCATGCTGACGTCGCTCGACCCGCACTCGAGCTACATGGACGCCAAGGCGTTCCGCGACATGCAGACCACCACCCGCGGCGAGTTCGGCGGCCTTGGCATCGAGGTCACGATGGAGGACGGCCTGATCAAGGTCGTCACGCCGATCGACGACACCCCGGCGGCGAAGGCGGGCCTGCTCGCGAACGACATCATCACGCAGATCGATGACGACCAGGTCCAGGGCCTCACCCTGAACCAGGCGGTCGACAAGATGCGCGGCCCGGTCAACTCGAGCGTCAAGCTCAAGATCAGCCGCAAGGAGTCGAAGGACCCGATCGACGTCACGCTCACCCGCGACGTGATCAAGATCAAGCCGGTGCGCTCGAAGATCGAGGGTGGCGACGTCGCCTACATCCGCCTGACCCAGTTCAACGAGCAGACCTTCGACGGGATGCGGGCCGCCATCGACAAGCTCACGGGCGAGATCGGTGCCGACAAGATCAAGGGCTACATCGTCGACCTGCGCAACAACCCGGGCGGGCTGCTCGATCAGGCCGTGATGGTCTCCGACGCCTTCCTCGATCGCGGCGAGATCGTCTCGACCCGCGGCCGCAACCCGGACGAGACGCAGCGGTTCTCGGCCAAGGCCGGCGATCTGACCAAGGGCAAGCCCATCGTGGTGCTGGTCAACGGCGGTTCCGCCTCGGCCTCCGAGATCGTGGCCGGCGCCCTTCAGGATCACAAGCGCGCGACCATCATGGGCACGCGCTCCTTCGGCAAGGGCTCTGTCCAGTCGATCATCCCCCTCGGCGGCTCCGGCGCCCTCCGGCTCACCACGGCGCGCTACTACACGCCGTCGGGCCGCTCGATCCAGGCAAAGGGCATCGAGCCGGACGTCGAGGTCACGCAGGACGTGCCGGAGGAGCTCAAGGGCAAGGACGAGACCAAGGGTGAGGCCGGGCTGAAGGGTCATCTGAAGCAGAAGGACACCGACGAGCGCGGCGGATCCTCCGCCTACGTCCCGCCGGATCCGGCCAAGGACAAGCAGCTGATCTCGGCCGTGGACTTCTTGCACGGCATCCAGAAGGGCGCCGCCAACGGCACGCCCGCGCAGCAGCAGAAGCCGAGCCTGCCGAACTGATCGTTCGGCAACCCCGCGCCCCTCTGACCCGATCCCGTCCGGCCACCCGCCGGGCGGGATTTCCCGTTCTGGGACCGGGCGTTAGCGGAACGTTAACCATACCCGGCCGCAATGGATGCGAGGGTTGGGACCGCGCCGACCGGCGCAGGAACCGCGATCCCGTATCGAGAGCCGCTTGACCGAGTCCACCGACGATATCCTCACGCGCCCCCTCGGGGTGCCGGAGGCGGCGCCGGAGCAGCCCCCAGGCCGGATCGGACGGCTGATCGCGGCTGCCCGCAGGCCCCGGGTCGCGGCCGCGGCGCTCGCGGCCGGCTTCGCGGTGGCGGCCGGCCTCGTGCTCGCGCTGGGCGACCCCCAGGGCGGTGAACCCCGGGTCCAGGTGGCGATCGCGATGCGCGAACCCGCGGCCCGTCCGGCCGCACAGGCCCCGGTCGCCCAGCAGCCCCAGGTCATCACGACGGCGCCGGGAACGGCGCCCCTCCAGCACAGCGCCGAGGAGGTCGAGACCGCGTCCGGGGTAACGGTCGTGCGCCCGGCCGGCAGCGGGCCTAGCGAGGCGGTGGTGATCCGCGTGCCGCCGCCGAGCGCCCCCCGTCTCGCCCAGGCCCCCGACCCGCGGATCAGCGAGGCGGGCCGCCACGGTCTCATGCCGAAGCTCGGCGAGGGCCGCATCCGCGCCCTCGACGTCTACGCCCGGACCGAGGAGGCCGGCAGCGGGCCGCGCATCGCGATCGTGGTGACCGGTCTCGGCGTCGGTCAGGCCGCGACCGCGGGCGCCACCGCGCGCCTGCCCGCCGCCGTGAGCCTCGCCTTCCTGCCCTACGGCGGCGAGGCCGAGCGCGCCGCGGCGCGCGCGCGGGACGCCGGCCACGAGATCTTCCTGCAACTCCCGATGGAACCCTTCGACTATCCCGACAGCGATCCGGGTCCGCAGACGCTGCTGACCGCGCTGCGGGGACCGGAAAATGCGGACCGCCTTGCCTGGGCGATGAGCCGCTTCCCGGGCTACGTCGGCGCGGTGAACTTCATGGGCTCCAAGCTGATGGCCGACGCGGCTTTCGAGCCGGTCCTGCGCGAGATCGGCGCCCGCGGTCTCGGGTTCCTCGATGACGGCACGGCCCCGAAACCCGCGGCGGCGCTCGCCAACAAGGGCAAGACGCCGGTGGCCCGTGCCGAGATCGTCCTCGACGCCACGCCGCGCGCCGACGCGATCGACGCCGCGCTCGCCCAGGCCGAAGCCCGGGCCCGCGCCAACGGCTTCGCCCTGGTCTCGGCGACCGGGACACCGCTGAGCATCGATCGGATCGCCCGCTGGGCGAAGGAGATCGACTCGCGCGGGCTGCGCCTCGTGCCGGCGAGCGTGGCGCTGCGGGGCGCCCGCGACAAGCGGGTCTCGACTGCCGATTGAGCGTGTCCGTGTCCAAAGTCAGCGCAAGTAGATCCGGCGCCTTCCGGGCCGGTGAAGACTTGGTCGACGTTGCCGCCTCGCCTCCCCCTGACCTATGGTCGCCGCGATGGTAACGGATTCCGACCCGGGCATCGCCCTGCCCTACCGCCCCTGCGTGGGCATCGCCCTGATCGCGCCGTCCGGCGGCGTCTTCGTCGGGCGTCGCAGAAAGGATGCCGGTCCCGAGCACGTCGACGGTCCGCACATGTGGCAGATGCCGCAGGGCGGCATCGATCCCGGCGAGGACGCGGAGGCCGCCGCCCGCCGCGAGCTCTACGAGGAAACCAACGTTCCGCCCGAGGCCGTGAAGCTCCTGGCCGAGATTCCGGACTGGCTCCCCTACGATCTGCCACCGGCGGTGATGAAGCAGGCTTGGAAGGGCCGCTACCGCGGACAGACGCAGAAATGGTTCGCCTACGGCTTCGTCGGCAGCGAAGATCTGATCGACGTGCTCCGGCCCGGCGGCGGCGCCCACAAGGCGGAGTTCGACGCGTGGCGGTGGGCGCGGTTCTCCGAGCTTCCGGACCTGATCGTTCCCTTCAAGCGGCCGGTCTACGAGCGCGTCGTCGCCGCCTTCGCCGGCCTCGATCGATGGGCGGCGCGGTCATGACCGCGCGGACGGGGCGCTGAGGCCGTGCGCTGGCTCGCGGTCCCGGTCGCCCTCGCCCTGGCGTGGCTCGCCTTCACGATGAGCCCGCTCTGGTCGCTCTACGACCTGGCGCAGGCGGTGCGCCGGCACGATGCCGCCTATGTCGAGAGCCACGTGAACTTCCGGACGCTGCGCCTGTCGCTCGTCCGGCAGATCACCGCCGCGATGCGCGCGGCGTCCGAGACCGATCCCGACCTCGAGCCCCGCGACCGCCAGCGTCTCAACGACGCCGCCTACGGCCTCGCCCTGGCGCTCGCCGAGACGATGGTGACGCCGGAGACGGTGATGGACCTGCTGGCCAACGGCTGGCCCGACAAGCTCGACCTCGAGCGCCCGGCCGGCACACGGCCGGAGGGGCTGGTCATCCGCGGCCTCGGGCGGCTCATGCCGTACTACGCGGCCCTGGAGATGCGCGGCTTCCGCGCGGTCGTGATCCCGATCCCGCCGGAAGGGTCACGCGCCGAGCGCACGCGGATCCGGCTGCGGCTGCGCGGCCTGAGCTGGCGCCTGGTGGATATCGAGATGGCGGAGATGCTGCGCGCGCAGATCGCCGCCAAGCTCAGCCGCGCCCTGGCGCGCGCCAAGATCGGAGCCAGTGCCGGCGAGGAGCGCTGAGGCGGCGCGGCGGCCCGGACGGCGAGGCGCTATTTCGCCTTCGGCCCGCCCGGCGCGTTCTTGGGCTCGCCCGCCGCGGCCTTGGGCTCGCGCGCCTCGATCAGGTCCTCGGCCTTCTCCTCGTCGGTGTCGCCGCTCTGCTCGATGGTCTTGCCCGGATTGGCCAGCAGGGAGCGCACGATCCCCAGCAGGACCTCGCACTCGCCGGGGAACTTGTAGCTCTCGAGGACGATCGCGGCGTCGCGCAGGGTCCGCAGATCGCGCACCAGCTGGGCGTTGGCGTCCTCCCGCAGCTCGCTCTTCTTGGCGATCGCCTCCTCGATCTGCGCGCCCTTCACGTCGCAGGCGGCCCCGGCCGGCGATGCAGCGAGCGCGGCGGCGAGTGCGAGACCGAGTGCGGGAAGAGAGCGCCACATGGCGGGTATCCTCGAAGATCCAATTCAGAAGGTGTGAACGGGCGCGGTTCGCAGGACGTCCTGCGTCAGCGCCACGAGCTGGCTCGGGCGGTACGGCTTCGGCACGAAGACCGAGCCCGGAACGGCCTCGCAGCCCGCCAGGGAAGCCCGGCCCCCGGAGGTGTAGACGACCGGGAGGTCGGGCGAGAGCCGGCGGGCGCACCGGGCCAGCGACAGGCCGTCCGTGTTGCGGGCCAGATCGATATCGGTGAAGAGCAGGTCGACGCTCTCCCGGGCCAGGATCGCCTCGGCTTCCCAGGCATCCGCGGCGGTGAGCACCCGGTAGCCCTCTTCGAGGAGCGCCTCGGCGGCCAGCTCGCACACGGTCGGCTCATCCTCGACGACCAGGATCGTGGCGGCGCCCCGGTCCGGGACGGGCAGGGTCGGGCAGACGAACGCGGCGGCGAACGGAACCATGACGCAACTCCCACTCACCCGGCGGGGGCACGGTGTTCCCGAGCCGGATCGCTGGGGCAACGACCCCTTCCGACGCGGCGTTCACCGTGTTTGCATCGAATTGCTCGGGTTTGGTGAGCGGCGCGTTAACCGCGGCCCGTCTCCCGTGAACGAAGGCGTCCGAATGGTTAACAGAGCGTTACCGATCTGCGACCGCGGGGCCGAACCGTGAACCGCCCGGCTCAGTTGGGCGTCGGCCTACTCCTCACCGGTATGGCCGGCTACGTCGACGCCCTCGGCTTCGTACGGCTCGGCGGCCTCTACACATCCTTCATGAGCGGCAACACCACGCAGCTCGCCGTTCTCGGCGCCCAGGTCGAGCTGCACCACATGATCCTCCCGGCGATCCTGATCCTGGCGTTCCTGACGGGATCGGTCCTCGGGAGCGGGCTGGCGATCCTGGTACCGCCGCGCTGGGCGACGCCGGCGGTCCTCGCCTACGAGTCGCTCCTGATCCTCGCCGGTCTGGGGCTCGGACTCCAGTCGCCCGAACTCGGCGTCGCGGCCTTCTTCGTCGCCTTGGCGATGGGATCCCAGAACGCGGTTCTGGCGCAGGTGAAGGGCTTCCGGGCCGGCACCACCTTCGTCACCGGCGCGCTGTTCAGCCTGGGCCAGAAGATCGCGCAGGCCCTGACCCGCACCGGAGATCCGCTCGGCTGGCTCGGCGACGCCTCCGTCTGGATCTCGCTGCTGTTCGGCGCCTACCTGGGCGCGCGGGCCTACCAGCAATTCGGTCTCTACGCGCTGATCGCCCCGGCGGCGATCTCGGGTGGCCTGGCGTTGATTACCGCCTTCCTGGTCTTGCGCACCGCGCCGCCGGCCGCAAATGTCCCCCCGACATGAGCAGCCCCGTCAGTAACCCGTCCCTCACCAGTCACGTCGCCGCGCTGGAGCCCGGCGAGCACGTGCTCGCCGCGCATTTCCTGAAGGACGTGCCGGCCCTGGCGCTCAGCGACGGCACGGTCGCGCTGGTGCGGGAGGACGGGATCACCCGCGTCGCCGCGCATCCCGACAGCGGGATCCTCGTCGCGGCCGGCGGAGTCGACCGGCTGCTCACCGGGGGCGACGACGGCCGCGTGGTGGCGATCCGCGCCGACGGCGCGATGGAGCAGCTCGGCCTCGCCAAGGGCGGCGCCTGGATCGACGCGCTCGCCGCCCATCCCGACGGCGCGGTGGCGTGGTCGGCCGGCCGGACCGTCGTGGCCCGCGACGCGAAGGGCCGCGAGAAGACCTTCGACGCGCCGTCCTCCGCCCGCGGCCTCGTCTTCGCGCCCAAGGGCTACCGGCTCGGCGTCGCCCACTACAACGGCGTGAGCCTCTGGTACCCCAATCTGGAGACGCCGGCCGAGGTGATCACCTGGAAGGGCTCGCATATCGACGTCACGTGGTCGCCGGACGGGCGCTTCGTGGTGTCGACCATGCAGGAGAACAGCCTGCACGGCTGGCGCCTCCAGCCGGATCGCGGGCACATGCGGATGTCGGGCTATCCCGGCAAGGTCCGCTCGATGTCGTGGTCGTTCGACGGGAACTGGCTCGCCACCAGCGGGGCCGAGGCGGCGATCGTGTGGCCCTTCGATTCCAAGGAAGGTCCGACCGGCAAGGCCCCGCGGGAATGCGGCGTCCGCCCGGCCCGGGTCTCCCGCGTGGCATTCCACCCGAAGGCGCCGGTCCTGGCCATGGGCTACGAGGACGGCTGCATCCTGCTCGTCCGCTTCACCGACGCGGCCGAGTTGCTGGTGCGACCGGCCGTCCAGGGGAGCGGCGTCACGGCGCTCGGCTGGGACGCGCGCGGCGGCCGCCTGCTGTTCGGCTGCGCCGACGGAAAGGCCGGCCTCCTCACACTGCCGGGCTGAGACGCCGGGTCAGGGGTCGTCGCACCCGCGGCTGGAACCACCGCCCCGCGCATGCTCTTTGTCGGGGGTCGATTCCCCCGCCGGAGGCCAGGCATGTTTCGCGTGTTCCGCACCTTCGGCCTCGCCCTCGGCCTGCTCGGAGGCGTGGTCGCCGCGCAGGCCCCGGAATTCGCGCAGCAATACGCGCAGCGCCTCGGGGGCGCCGCGGACGAGCTCCGTCGGCAGGTGGCGGTCCTCGAATCCGACGCGCAGGCGTCCGGGACGACGCGCGAGGGCGCCGTCGACCGGCTGCGCGCCAACCCGGACCAACTCGTCGCCCGCCGAGGCGAGGCCGCCCGGGCCGACATCGCCCGTCTCGCCCGCCTGAGCGCCCAGCAGCAGGCCCTGAGTGCGGCGACGAGCCCACTCGGGCGCGTGGTGGCGATGCTCCGCGATCCGGACGTGCCGGTGGCCGAGGCCGCCTATCACGACTTCAGCCCGGCCGTGCCCACGAGTGCCGACGGCTTGGCCGCGGGTCTGATCGGGTTCTTCGTCGCGTGGGGCGGCTGGCGCGTCGCGTCGGATGTCGGCCACCGGGCCGTGCGCCGGCGCCCGCGGGAGACCGCGACCGTCGCTTGAGCGCAGTTCGCGCAGGCCAGACTGTGGCGCAACGTCTACAGCAGCTTGCGCGAGCCTTGCGTATCGAGCAGGGATCCGGCCGTCCCGGTCCGGGAGAAGGCGCAAGATGCCGCGCGCGTCGAACTCCACCACCATCGATCCGGCGCTCGACGCCGCCGCGCTGCTGCGGCGTATCGGCTTCTTCGGCCTCTTCGTGGTTCTCCCCGTCCTCGCGCAGGTCGCCCGCCGCGCCTCGGTGATCCTCGCGCCGATCGCCGTGATCCTCCTGATCATCGCCAGCGTCATCGACCGGCGTCAGCGCCCGGTCCGACCGGCGACCTATCGCCTCCTGACGGCTCCGGCCTTCCTGGCAGGCATGCTGGTCGTGCTGTGGTCGGCGCTGTCGCTGACCTGGACTCCCTTCCTCGGGCCGGCGCTGGAGCGGCTGGCCAATCTCGGCGCAACCATCGGACTCGCCCTCCTGGGCTACCTCGCCCTCCCCGACAGGATGCGCTCGGCCAACCTCTACCTCCTGCCGCTCGGTGTCGTGGCAGGCGCGATCGTGGCGATCATGCTCGGGCTGTTCGGCGCCCACATCGCGCCGCCCGGCGTCGAGGATGACGGGGCCCTCGATCGCGGGCTCGTCCTGCTCATCCTGCTGCTCTGGCCGGCCCTCGCGTGGCTGCGGTCCCGCCGCCGCGACCGGGAGGCGCTGGGACTCGCGCTGCTCGTCGCCCTGGCGCTCACGGTCCAGCCTGACGGGACGCAGATCGCCGCCCTGTCGGTCGGCGCCGTCGCCTTCGCGGTGACGAGCTACCGGCCGCGGCTCGGAGTGACGCTCACCGCTCTCGTCTCGGCCGCCCTGCTGGCGGCGGCGCCGTTGCTCCCCTTCCTGGCGCGGCCGGTTGGCGCCGCTCTCTTCGGGCCGGTCGCACCCGCGGTGCTGTCGCTGAAGAGCTGGCAGAAGGTCGTGACCTCCGATCCGGTGCGGCTGATCACCGGGCACGGCTTCGAGACGGCCCTGCGCGGACGCCTGGTCGGCCTCCTGCCAGCCAACGCACCGACCACGGCGCTCTTCGAGTTCTGGTACGAGCTCGGCATCGTCGGCGCCCTCGCCGCCGCCTTCGCCCTCTACGCCTCGATCCGGCGGGCCGGCCGGGACGGCCCGGCCCTCGTTCCCGGCGCGATGGGCTGCTTCGCCGCCGCCTTCACGGTGGCCTGCCTGAGCGTCGGGCTGACTGCCGTCTGGTGGCTCACGACAGTCGCCATCGCGATCGTGGTCTTCGTCGCGGTGGAGCGCGGCCAGTTCCGGACCAGCCGGCCGAAGGTCGCCAAGCTGCATCGCCTGCAGACGCGGGGCGAGTGAGCGGTCAGGCGCGCAGGAAACCGTGCAGGCGTATCCAGGCCAGGAAGAGGCCGGGCCACGCCGCCACCGGTGTCCCGGGCGCGCCGAGGCCGAAGCCGTGGCCGCCGCGCTCGAACAGGTGCAGCTCGGCCGGCACCCGCGCCTTGCGCAGCGCGGAGAACATCAGCAGCGGGTGGTCGGCCACGGCGACGGGGTCGTCGATCGCCTGGACCAGGAAGGTCGGCGGCGTCTCCGGCCCGACCTGTAGATCCACCGAGTAGGTCTTCATCTCGTCGGGGGTGACCTCGTCGCCGACCAGGATGCGGCGGGTCGCGGTCCGGTCGAACGGCTTGCGCATGGTGATGACGGGGTAGATCAGACCGGCCAGCGCCGGCCGGATCGGCTGAGCGTCGGCGGTGTCGACGCCCGCGTACAGGTCCCGGGCGCTCCCGACGGCGGTCTCGCCCATCAGGTGGCCGCCCGCCGAGAAGCCGAGGACGCCGACCCGCGCGGGATCGATGCCGAACTCGGCGCCGCGCGCCCGGACCAGCCGGAGGGCGCGCTGCGCGTCCTGCCGCGGCGCGTCCGGCCCCGAGCCCCAGCCCTCCGCGGGCAGGCGGTAGACGAGGAGGAAGACCGTGATGCCGGCGGCGTTCAGGACGCGGCCGACCGGGACGCCCTCGTTGCCGAGGGCGATGAATTCGTAGCCGCCGCCCGCCGCGACGATCATCGCGGCGCCGTTCGGGTTGGCCGGACGCATGACCAGCAGACAGGGCCGCGCGACCCGGGTGACGTCGCCGAACGTCCCCTCGACGTAGCGATAGCCGTCCGGGTTCGGCCCGTCGCCCCCGCCCGGCGGCGCGCCGGGCCACAGCTCGATCACCTGCAGATCCGCGCCGGGCAGCGAGCGCGGCAGAGCCCGGATCGACTCGTGCGGCGCGGGCTTCGGTGCCGTCTCCGCCGGGCCTTCCGCCCGGGCGTTGCGCAGCCCGAGGACGCTTCCGAGACCGGCGAGCAGGAGACGGCGGTCGAGGCGCAAAGGCATCTCCCGGGTGAGGCCGCGCGCGGGACCGCCCCCCGGCGAGCCCAGCTCCCGCGGGAGCGCGGGGGCAACGCCCAAGGACGCGAGGCGGGTTCCGTCGCGGCGGCGCGCCTCAGCTCTTTCGCGCGATGACGGCGACGTAGAAGCCGTCGGTCCCGGTCCGCAGCGGGCTCATCTGGATTCCGTGGGCCGTCTTCCGCACGGCTGACCGGAGCGAATCCGGCCCCGTTGCCAGCACCTCGTCCGCGGGAACGACGTCGAAGCGGCCGCGCCAGCCTGACAGGAGGCCGGCGACGGCGGCGTCGTTCTCCGCCGAGAGCAGCGAGCAGGTGATGTAGACGATCCGGCCGCCGGGCCTGACGAGCCGCGCCGCCCGATCGAGCACCTGGGCCTGCTCGGCGGTTCGCAGCGCGAGGCTTCCTGGCCGCAGCCGCCATTTGGCATCCGGATTCCGGCGCCACGTGCCGGACCCGGTGCAGGGCGCGTCGACCACGACCCGGTCGACCTTGCCGTCGAGATCCTCCAGGACGTCGGCGCGCGCCTTGCCGCTGCGCGGGGTTCGCACCTCGGCCAGCGCACCGGACCGGCGCAGGCGCTCGTGGATCGGCGCGAGCCGGCGCGGATCGCCGTCGGTGGCGATCAGGCGGGCGCCGTTGCCGGTCTCCGCCGCGAGGGCCAGGGTCTTGCCGCCGCCGCCCGCACAGAGGTCGACGATGGTCTCGCCGGCGCGCGGCGCGGCGAGGAGCGCGGCGAGCTGCGAGCCCTCGTCCTGGATCTCGTACCAGCCCTCCAGGAACTCGGCCTCGACGTGGAGCGCCGGACCGCGCCCGTCGGCGCCGATCGGGACGCGCAGGCCCGCCGGCGCGTGCGGTGTCGGCGCGGCGTCGTAGGCCGCGAGCGCCGGCAGGATCGCGTCGCGGTCGCCGCGCAGGGCGTTGACGCGGATATCGAGGGGCGCGCGCCGCGCCAGCGCCTTCAGCTCCGGGACGAGGTCGTCGCCGAGCGTGGCCGCGAGGTCCGGGAGCACGAAGGCCGGCGCGTCGCCCGCCACCTCCGGCGGCGCGTCCTGCAGCGTCCCGCCGTCGAGGCGCGCGCGCTCGTCGTCGCTGAGGGGAGCCGGCGCGAAGCGCTCGCCGGTGAACAGGGTCGCGACCGAACCCGCCGCGAGCCCCTGCTGGAGGCGCAGCGTGCCGATCAGGACGGCGCGCGGCGTATCCGCGCCCATGATCCAGGCCGCCGACGCCCGCCGCCGCAGGGCGTCGTACACGAGGCTGGCGATGCCCGCGCGGTCGCCCGAGCCGGCGAAGCGGTGGGCGAGACCCCAGTCCTTCAGGGCGTCGGCGGCCGGCCGACGCCGCTCGGCGATATCGGTGAGGACTTCGATGGCGGCGGAGCAGCGAGCGGCGGGGGTCAGAGTTCGGATCCTTCGGAGTGCGTCAATGACGACGTGAAACGGCCACGCTTGGCCCACGATGCCGCCACGTTACGGCCGAGCTTCCTGCACCTTCGCGGCGCAGACCGTGCTGCGGTCGGTCCGCCGTGCGGGCCGCCGCGTGTCGTATGGCATCCGCCCGCCCCGGACCAGACCGGTCCGTCGCCGGGCGCATCCCGGGAGTACCCCAGCCCATGACGTCCACCGTTCGCGTCGCCCTCGCGGCCCTGGTCACCGCCTCACTCGCCGCCTGCGCGAGCGCGCCCGCCGCCCAGCCGGAGCTGACGCCGGTGCCGCGTCCGCGGGTCGATGCCAAGACGCAGCTCGAATACGGCAACCCGCCCCCGCCGCCGCCCGGCCGCTACTGAAGCGTCCGCGCGGGGCGCGGCTCAGGCCGCCTCCCGCGCCCGGCGGGCCTCGTAGGCCTTGAGGCCGGTATAGACCGCGGCCAGGAGCGGGAACGGCACCTCCGGCGCCAGCCGCTGGCCGCGGGCGATCAGGTCGCCGATCACGTGGTCCGCCTCGATGCGACCCCGGTTCTCGATGTCGCGCAGCATCGAGGCCGTGAAGGTGGACCCGGCCGCCGTCAGCTGCGCCCGCGCCCGCTCCGCCACCACGGCCCGCGGCTCGAAGCCGCTGGCCGCGGCAACGGTCGTGCACTCCGCGTGCAGCGCCGCGATCAGCGCGGCGCCCTCGGGTGCCGCCACGATGTCGCCGACCGCGGCGCGCATCAGCGTGGTCGCCCCGGCGAGCGTCGCCAGGAACACCCACTTCTCCCACATCTCCTGCAGGATCACGTCGCTCAGGCGCGGCTGGAACTTGAGGCCGCGCATCAGCGCGTCGACCGCCTCGATCCGCGCCGAGCGCGACCCGTCCCGCTCGCCGTAGGTGATGCTGCACAGCTCGCTCATGTGGCGGATTGCGCCGTCCGGCGCGAGCGTCGCGGCGATCGCGCACGAACCGCCGAGAACGCGGTCCGTACCGAACCGGGCGTCGAGCACGTCGAGATGCGACATGCCGTTGAGCACGGGCAGGATCGCGGTGTCGGGGCCCACGGCCGGCGCGAGGTCCGCGACGGCGCTGTCGAGGTCGTAGGCCTTGCACGACAGCAGGATCAGGTCGAACCGCCCGGCCCCGGCCAGCTTATCGGCCGTGACGGTGGGCGGAGCGGGCAGGTGCAGGTCGCCGAGCGGCGAGCGGACGTTGAGGCCGTCCGCCGCCAGCTTCGCCGCCCGGGCCGGCCGGACCAGGAAGGTGACGTCGGCGCCCGCCTCGGCGAGGCGCGCCCCGTAATAGCCGCCGGTCGCGCCGGCCCCGACGATCAGCGTGCGCATCGGGCCCTCAGGTCCGCGACGGGTAGTTCGGGCTCTCGCGGGTGATCGTCACGTCGTGGACGTGGCTCTCGCGCAGGCCGGCATTGGTGATGCGGATGAACTGTGCCCGCTCCTGGAACTCGGGGATCGTGGCGCCGCCGACGTAGCCCATGGCGGCGCGCAGGCCGCCGGCGAGCTGGTGCAGGACGTTGCCGACCGGGCCCTTGTAGGGGACCTGCCCCTCGATGCCCTCCGGCACGAGCTTGTGGGTGTCGTTCACCTCGGCCTGAAAGTAGCGGTCGGCCGAGCCGCGGGCCATGGCGCCCACCGAGCCCATGCCGCGGTACGACTTGTAGGAGCGGCCCTGGTAAAGGAACACCTCGCCGGGCGCCTCGTCGGTGCCGGCGAGCAGCGAGCCGAGCATCGCCACGGAGGCGCCGGCCGCGATCGCCTTGGCGAGGTCGCCGGAATACTTGATGCCGCCGTCGGCGATGACCGGGACGTCGGCCTCGCCGGCCGCCTCGACCGCCTCCATCAGCGCGGTGAGCTGCGGCACGCCCACGCCCGCCACGATGCGGGTCGTGCAGATCGAGCCCGGGCCGATGCCGACCTTGATGGCGTCGGCGCCGGCATCGATCAGCGCCCTGGCGCCGTCCCGCGTCGCGACGTTGCCGGCGATGACCTGAACGGCGTTCGAGAGCTGCTTCACGCGGGCGACGGCATCGAGCACCTTGATCGAGTGGCCGTGGGCGGTGTCGACCACGATCACGTCGCAGCCGGCGTCGATCAGGCGCTCGGCCCGCTCGAAGCCGCTGTCGCCCGTCGTCGTGGCGGCGGCGACGCGCAGCCGACCCTGCTCGTCCTTGACGGCGTTCGGGTAGGCGACGCGCTTCTCGATGTCCTTGACGGTGATCAGGCCGATGCAGCGGTAATGGTCGTCGACGACCAGCAGCTTCTCGATCCGGAATTGGTGGAGCAGCCGCTTGGCCTCGTCCTGGGTCACGCCCTCGCGGACCGTGATCAGGCGGTCGCGGGTCATCAGCTCGGCGACCGGCTGGTTGGAGTTCGTCGCGAAGCGGACGTCGCGGTTGGTCAGGATGCCGACGAGCTTGCCCCGCGAGCCGTTGGGACCGCGCTCGACCACCGGGATGCCGGAGATCCGGTTGAGCTTCATCACCTCGAAGGCGTCGGCGAGCGTCTCGTCGGGGTGGATGGTGATGGGGTTCATCACCATGCCGGACTCGTACTTCTTGACGAGGCGGACCTGCTCGGCCTGCTCCGGCGGCTCGAGGTTGCGGTGGATGACGCCCATGCCGCCGTTGGCCGCCATGGCGATGGCCATCGGCGCTTCGGTGACCGTGTCCATCGCCGAGGCGAGGATCGGCAGGTTCAGCGGAATCGTGCGGGTCAGCCGCGAGGCGACGCTGACCTCGGTTGGCATCACCGAGGAGGCGGCGGGCCGCAGGAGCACGTCGTCGAAGGTGAGTCCCTCGATGATCGATGCGGTTTCTACTCGGGCCATGTGCCAACTTTCCTCGGACGGCAGCGCGCGTGGAGGCCGCGCTGCGGGATCGGGTTGGCAAGTGCCAGTATCACGGGCTCCGCGAAGGCGCCAATGCGCGGTTGATGCGTCGCAGCGCGAAAACGCGCATGGCTCGAGGCTTATCCACGCCCGCTCGACGGGCGCGTCAGTGCCATGAACGGACGTCCGCGGTCAGACGCGGAGTCGGCGCGGGCGCCTCAGCGCATCGCCGGCGCGGCCGGGCCCTTGTCGGTGTATTCGGGCGGCAGGCCGATATAGTCGCCGAGCATGCCGTCGATGCCCGGCGCGCGGCCGAAGGCCTCGCAGTCCGGGTCGAGGGGCGCCTCGCCCAGGGTGGTGATGCGGATCCGGTCCCAGGTCGGGATCGTGTTAGGCGCGGTGAACGGGTCGTCGCCGGTCGCCAGCATGTAGCCGAAATCCTGGCCGAACTCGCCTGCGAGGTCGTAGGCGTCGCTGGCGCGCGAGAAGCGCGGCTGGCTGGTGAAGGAGTTGGCCGCTCCGCCCCAGACCATGGCGGCCCGCTGCTCGCGGCGCCGGTCCAGAGCCTCGGCCTCGACCGTCAGGCTCCCGAGCCCGATCGGCACGCGCGGGATCGGCACGCGCCCGACACCCTCGGCGAAGCTCAGGCCGAGCTGCGAGGCGACCGTCACGCCCGCCGAGCCCGCGATGGTTGCGCCGGCACCGAGAAGGTCCGTCGGATCGACGCGGGTGACCTGCGCCCGCACGGTCAGGTCGGCGTCGCGGCTGGTGACGATGTCGTACTTCAGCGACAGGTCGTAGCACAACGCCCGGTCGGCGGCGTTGGCGATGAGCCGCCGCTCGGCGGCCGTCAGCGGGGCGGCACCGGACACGTCGGCGTGGAACGCCGTCGGGATGATGCGGACGGTGCGGGCCTTCGCCAGGGCCGGCCGGTCGACGTAGATCCGCGAGGCCGAGGCGACCTGATCGCTGGACTTCAGCCGGTCGTAGCGGGTCAGCGAGCCGCGATCGTTGAGCAGGACAGTGCCGCAGGCGGCGACCATCGAGAGAAGGGCGACGCCGGCGGCGATCCGCGCCACGGAGCGGACCTTGCTGGGGCTGGGCTGCATCGAAATCCTCGCGCGCCGGCCCCGGGCCGGCTGGAGCGGCCTCACGGACGCGTGATGGAAACTTAGCCATTGGCGCACCCGCAAAAAAGGTGGCTTCGCGCCGCGGCTCAACCTCTGTTGCACGATGGATACATTCGCGAAACACGAGGGTGCGAGGTGGCCGCGCTGCCGTGCAACCGCGGCGGCGCGACATGCGTCTGCTGTATGATGCCCGCGACCACCCAAAGACCGCTCTGGATCGTCCCCCTGACGGTCGCCACCGCGCTGTTCATGGAGAACACCGATTCCACGGTGATCGCCACGGCGCTCCCGAGCATCGCCGCGAGTCTCCAAGAGGACCCGATCGCCCTCAAGCTGGCGCTGACCTCCTACCTGGTCAGCCTCGCGATCTTCATCCCGGTGAGCGGCTGGATGGCCGACCGGTACGGGTCGCGGACGGTGTTCCGCGCGGCTCTCGTGGTGTTCATGGCCGGCTCGCTCGCCTGCGCGGCCGCGAACGGGCTCGCGTGGTTCGTCGCCGCGCGGTTCCTCCAGGGCATGGGGGGCGCCATGATGGTGCCGGTCGGGCGCCTCGTGGTGCTCCGCAGCGTGCCGAAATCGCAGCTCGTGACGGCCCTCGCCTACCTGACCTTCCCGGCGCTGGTCGGCCCGGTACTCGGGCCGCCGGTCGGCGGCCTGATCACCACGTGGTTCGACTGGCGCTGGATCTTCTTCATCAACCTGCCGATCGGCTGCGCCGGGATCGTGCTGGCGAGCCTGTACTTCGAGGACGTGCGGGAGCCGGAGCGGCCGCCCCTCGACCTGCTCGGCTTCGCGCTGCTCGGGACCGGCCTCGCCGCCCTGATGCTCGGCCTCGCCTCCCTCGGCCGCCACCTGCTGCCGGCGGAAATCTCCTGGGGCTGCCTCGCCGCGGGCGCGGTGCTCCTGCCGCTCTACCGGGCACATGCCCGGCGGGTGCCCTACCCGATCGTCCGCCTCGACCTGATGCGGCGGCCGACCTTCCGGGTCGCGGTGCTCGGCGGCAGCCTGTTCCGGATCGGCACCGGGGCGATCCCGTTTCTGCTGCCGCTGATGCTGCAGGTCGGCTTCGGGCTCGACGCCCTGCAGTCGGGCCTGATCACCTTCGCGGCGGCGGCCGGGGCGATGTTCGTGAAGACTCTGGGTCCGCGGATCTTGCGCCGCACCGGCTTCCGCGCCCT
Source organism: Methylobacterium sp. D53M (assembly GCF_053345625.1). NCBI lineage: Bacteria > Pseudomonadati > Pseudomonadota > Alphaproteobacteria > Hyphomicrobiales > Methylobacteriaceae > Methylobacterium > Methylobacterium sp. D53M. Next base: position 230,795 of record NZ_JBKFAL010000001.1, on the reverse strand, counting down.
GATGGTCTGGAACGCGCTGCTGGCCTCGGCCTTCCTGGCGGTTAACGGATTCTACACCGCGCAGACGCCCCACTGGATCATGGTGATCCTGCTGTTCGTCGGCGGCTGCTCGCGATCGATCCAGTTCACCTGCGTCAACGCCATCGCGTACGCCGACCTCGAATCGAAGGAGATGAGCGCGGCCACGAGCTTCGCCAGCGTCTGCCAGCAGCTGTCGCTCAGCCTCGGCGTCACGCTGGGCGCGCTGGCGCTCGAGGGGAATGCCGGGTTCCACGGCCGAACGGAGATCCAGGCCTCGGATTTCGGGCCGGCCTTCTTCGCCGTCGCTGTGATCTCGGCGGCCTCGGCACTGGCCTTCCGCAACCTGTCGCCGGATGCCGGCGCGGAGATCTCCGGGCGGAAGATGGCTGCCGCGCCGCCCGCCCCGACGACCGAGATGAGGCCGCGGCACGGCTGATCAGGCCGCGGCGCGGGCCGGCGGCCGGCCGGCAGCGCGTTTGCCGGCGTTCCGCGGCGCGCTGCCCTTGCCGGAAGCCTTCGCGGGGGCGGCCTTCGCGCTCGGCGCCGCGGCGCGGGTTCCCGCGCGCCAGCCCTGCCAGCTGAGCGCGCCCGGACCGTTCAGGGCGTACATGAGGAACCCGCCGGCGAGGCCGAGATCGGCCAGCATCAGCGTGCGCTCGGCGACCGCGGCGGGTCCCACATAGTACCAGAACGGGTGGAGCACGAAGGCCGTCACGGCGGCGAAGAGCGCGAGCGCCAGCCCGGTGAGCCCCGGCAGGACGCCGAGGATCAGGGCGAGCGGTCCGAACACCTGCACCACAACGGCGGCGGTGGCGACGCCGTTGGGAAACGGCATCCCGGCCCCCGCGAGCGTCAGCGCGAACCCCGACACGTTGAGCGCCCGGGCAATCCCGGTCGGCAGGAGCGCGGCGGCCAGCAGCAGGCGCGCGACGAGGAAGGTTGCGTCCTGGGCGCGGGCGAGCATCGGCGTGTCCGGTCGGGTGGATCAGGACGGCAGTTTTGCAACTTTCCGCTGAAGACCCCGTTAAGGACGCCGCCTCAACCCCCAACGCCGCCGCGGAACAGCCGGCCACGCTCGGTCCAGGCGACGACGAGGAGCGCCAGGGCGCCGAGACTTGCGTAGCCGATCGCCACGGGGAGCACCGTGCCGTCGAAGGACTGGCCGATCAGGAAGCCGCAGAAAGCGCCCAGGATCGTGGTGTAGAAGCCCAGGAACGACGAGGCCGTGCCGGCGATGGCGCCGAGGGGCTCCAGCGCGAGGGCGTTGAAGTTCGGCATCGCGAAGCTGATCAAGAACTGGTTCACCGCGAGGATCGACAGGAACACGGCCAGCGGCGGGTGGCCGTGATAGGCCAGCCCGACGCCGACCTGCGCGAGGCCGACGAGCGTGAAGGCGATGACGCCGCTGTGCGACATCGCCCGCATCCCGAGCCGCCGGACCACGCGGGCGTTGATCAGCGTCGCGGCGCCCATGGCGCCGGCCACGAGCCCGAAGGCCAGCGGGAAGAGCGGGCCGAGGTGGTACAGGCCGGTATCGAAGACCTGCTGGGCCGAGCCGACGTAGCCCATGATGCAGCCGGTCATCAGCCCGAGCGCGGTGGCGTAACCGACGGCGACGCGGGTCTTCAGCGTCAGGCGGATCGCCTCCCAGGTCGCGGCCGGCGAGAGCGGCCGGCGATATTCCGGGTGCAGCGTCTCGGGCATCCGCAGGGAGAACCAGATCGTCAGCCAGAAGGCGAGGACCAGCATCGAGACGAAGACGTAGACCCAGGAGCCCAGCGCCAGCATCATGCCGCCGATCGCCGGCGCGATCATCGGGACGATCAGGAACACCATCATAGTGAGCGACATGACGCTCGCCATCTCGCGGCCGGCGAACCGGTCGCGCACGATCGCCACCGACAGCACCCGCCCGCCGGCGGCGCCGATGCCCTGGATGATCCGGGCGGCGAGCAGCCAGCCGAAGCTCGGCGCCACCATGGCGAGGAAGCAGCCGATCACGTAGACGGCGAGGCTTGCCAGCAGCACCGGCCGTCGCCCGAGGGCGTCGGAGACCGGCCCGTAGACGATCTGCGCGAAGCCGAAGCCGATCATGTAGACGTAGACGAGGAGCTGCAGCCGGTTGGGATCGGCCACCGCGAACCGCGCCTCGATGGCCGGGAAGGCGGGCAGCAGGTTGTCGATGGAGATCGCCGTCACCGCCATCATCAGGGCGATGATGGCGACGAACTCGGCGAAGCCCGGCCCGGACCAGGGCCGCGGGGCGCGGACGTCCTGGACCGGCGGCACGGGCCGAATCGCGATGGTCACGGCGGGCTCTCGGGGTGCGCGGGAACGGGCCGATCAGGGCTCGTCCTTCACGGCACAGTTGTGACAACCCTGCCCGCGCCGCGCAGTTCAGGCCGGCAGCGGGCGCAGGGCCGGCGCGTCGGGCTTGCGGCCCACGAAGGCGGCCATCAGGGCGGCGACGAGGCAGAGCAGGCCGGCCGCCACGAAGGCGCCGAGATAGGTGCCGCTCTCGGTCCGGACCATGCCGGCGAGCCACGCCGCGGACGCCGCGCCGATCTGGTGCGCGGCCGCGATCCACCCGAACATCAGCGCGGCGTTCTCCTCCCCGAACGATTTGCCCGCGAGCTGAACGGTGGGCGGCACGGTGGCGATCCAGTCGAGCCCGTAGAAGACCGCGAACAGCGACAGGCCGTAGAAGCTGTAGTCGAAGGAATAGGGCAGGAAGATCAGCGAGAGTCCGCGCAGGCCGTAGTACCAGGCCAGGAGCTTGCGCGAGTCGAACCGGTCGGTGAGCCAACCCGACGCCGTAGTGCCGATCAGGTCGCAGATCCCCATGAGCGCCAGCAGGCCGGCGGCCGTGACCTCGGCGATGCCGTGATCGATGCAGGCCGGGATCAGGTGGGTGCCGATCAGTCCGTTGGTCGAGGCGCCGCAGATGAAGAACGTGCCGGCGAGCAGCCAGAAATCCCGGGAGCGCAGGCCGATGCGCAGGCCGCGGAGCGCCCGCATGGCCGGGTTCTCGGTCAGCACCGGCGTCGGCGTCACCGCGTCCTCGCCATAGCGGGGCAGGCCGAGATCCGCCGGCCGGTCGCGCAGGAACAGGGCGGCCAGCGGGATCAGCGCCAGGGTCGCGGCGGCGACCACCAGCGAGACGGAGCGCCAGCCCTGCCCCACCGCGATCGAGGCCAGCATCGGCAGGAAGACCAGCTGACCCGTGGCGCTGCTCGCGGTCAGCAGGCCGAGCACGAGACCCCGGCGCTTGGCGAACCAGCGCCCGGCCACGGTGGCGCCGAGCACGTTGGCCACCATGCCGGACCCGGATCCGACGACGAGGCCCCAGAGCAGGACCATCTGCCAGGGTGCGGTCATCAGGCTCGTGGCGGCGGTGCCGATCGCCAGGATCAGGAGTGCGCCGCAGACCGAGCGCCGCAGGCCGAACCGCTCGATGATCGCCACCGCGAAGGGGCCGATCATCCCGTACAGGAAGATGTTGAGCGCGATGCCGACGCCGATCGTGGCCGCGGTCCAGCCGAATTCCCGCTCCCAGGGGACGATCAACACGCTCGGCGTGGCGCGGACACCGGCCCCGACGAGCAGTACCAGGAAGGTCACCGCGACGACGATCCAGGCGTAGTGCAGGCGCGACCCGGGGCGCGTCTCTGTCAGGGCGGTCATGGACGGGCTCCGGAAGCGGGGCGGATCGGTCAGGCGGCGGAGATCAGGGACTCCGCCAGGGCGGAGACGGTCGCGGGATCGACCCGGGCGTTGATACGGCTCTGCGCCTCGCGCCAGTAGGGCGTCGCGGCCGCGAGGGCCTCGCGGCCCGACGCGGTCAGGGACACGCGGCGCTCGCGCGGATCCGACGCGCCGGGCGTGACCGAGACGAAGCCGCGGCGCTTGAGCGGGTCGAGGTTGCGGCCCATCGTGGTGCGCTCCAGCGCCGCCTCGGCGGCGAGGCGGGAGACCGGGACCGGTCCGAGCCGGTCCAGCAGCCGCAGGATCGCGAACTGGGTCACGCGGAGCCCGGTCGGCTTCAAGGCGGCGTCGTAGATCGCCGTCAGCGCCCGCGTGGCGCGGCGCAGGGCGGAGCAGGTGCACGGCTCGGGTGACGGGGCGCTCATGGTATGGGTGTATATGCACGCATCGGGCGTTCGGCAAGGCGAAGCTGACGGTTCGCAGCGATCGACACCCGTTGGCCCGGAAACGGGCGGGCGCTGTCATCGACACGGCCGGTCACGCTGCTATCGCTTGGGCGAGTGACCCGGTTCGGGAGAAGCGCGATGACACTCGAGACCGCGACGGCGTTGTCCTCCTCGGAGCAGAAGACGGCCCGCACCGGGCTGATTGAGGCGGCTGCCGACATCGTCACCGAGCAGGGCGGACCCGGCGGCTTCGTCCGCGACCTGTTCGGCCGCGTGACTCCGGAGGATCTCGCTCCCTACGACGCCTCCGTCCTGGCGGATCTCGCCGCCCGCGCCCGCGCCTTCCTGTCCGAGCCGCGGAGGCCGGGCGACCCGGCGCGGCTGCGCCTGGGCGACAGCCAGCTGGTGCGCGACGGCCGTGCGCGCGAGACGACGGTTCTGGAGGTGATCAACGACAACCGTCCGTTCCTGCTGGACTCGACCCTGGCCGAACTGACCGAGCATGGCCTCGCCCCGCAGCTCGTGGCGCACCCGATCCTCGGGGTGGAGCGGGACGGCGCGGGCGGGCTCATCCGGGTGGTCGGGGAGACGACCGCGGACGCGCAGGGCAGTCTCGCGCGCGAGAGCTTCATCCACATCCACCTCGACCCCGTGGCGGCCGAGACAGGCAAGCGGCTCCTGAACGCCCTCGCGACCGTCTACCGGGATGTCGCCCTGGCGAGCGACGACCACGACGCCATGCTGGCGCGCCTCACCGACCTCGCCGCCGATCTCGGGCGCGGGCCGACCCCGATGCCGGGACCGGAGACCGAGGAGGCGCGCGCCTTCCTCGAATGGCTGACCGACGGCCAGTTCCTCATCCTCGGCATGCAGGAGCACGGCATCGCCGGCGACGCCCACCCGCTGGTCGAGGGGTCGAGCCTCGGCGTGCTCCGCGATCCCGGCGCGACGCCCCTGCGCCGCGGCCGGACGCCGGTGGACTACACGCCGGAGATCCTCGCCTTCCTGGAAGAGCCGCAGCCGCTGATCATCACCAAGGCCAGCGTGAAATCCCGGGTCCACCGCTCGGCCTACCTGGACTATATCGGCGTCAAGCTGTTCTCCGGCCTCGGCAAGCTGTCGGGCGAGGTGCGGATCGTCGGCCTGTTCACCGCCTCCGCCTACACAAGCCCGGCCCGCGAGGTTCCGGTCCTACGCCGGAAGGTCGAGGCCGTCGTCCAGCGCGCCGGCCTCGACCCGACGAGCCATGCCGGCCGCAGCCTCCTCGCCGTACTGGAGAGCTATCCGCGGGACGAACTCTTCCAGATCGACGGCGAGCGGCTCTATCGGTTTACCCTGGCCATCGCCGCCCTGGCCGACCGCCCGCGGGTCCGCGTGCTGTCCCGGCCCGACCGGTTCGGCCGCTTCGTGTCGCTGCTCGTCTACGTCCCGAAGGACCGCTACGATACCGCGATCCGCGGACGGATCGGCAGCTACCTCGCCGAGACCTACGGCGGGCGGCTCAGCGCGTCCTACCCCGACTACCCGGAAGGCTCGCTCGCCCGGATCCACTACATCATCGGCCTGCCCGATCAGGGCAGCCCCGAGCACGATCCCGCCTTCCTGGAGACCGGGATCGTCGCCCTGGTCCGGACCTGGGGCGACGCGCTGCGGGCGGCGCTGGCCGAATCCCTGGGGGGCGACCGCGCGCGGCAACTCGCCGCCCGCTACGGCGACGCGTTCTCGGCCGCCTATCGGGACAATTTTCAGCCTGAGGTCGCCGTCGCCGACGTGACGATCCTCGACAGCCTCGGCGAGACGCAGCCGCGGGCCGTCCATCTCGATCGGCGGCCCAGCGACCCCGCGGCGCAGGTCCGCCTGAAGGCGTTCTCGCGCGGCACGGCGATCGCGCTGTCCGACCGGGTCCCGGCGCTCGAGAATCTCGGCTTCCGCGTCATCAACGAGCGCACGTACCAGATCGCGCCGTCCGGGACGGACGAGGCCGCGCGGGTCTGGCTGCACGACATGCTGATCGAGCGCGCCACCGGCGCCCCGATCGACCTCGCGGCGCTGGAACGCCCGCTGGAGGCCGCGATGCTCGCCATCGCGGACGGCATCGCCGAGTCCGACGGGTACAACCGGCTCGTCCTTGAGGCAGCTCTCCCCTGGCGGGAGGCGGCCCTGCTCCGGGCCCTGGGCCGCTACCTGCGCCAGCTGCGTATCCGCTACGGGCAGGACTACCTCGCGGGCACGCTGAGCCGCCACGCCGGGATCGCGCGCGCGATCGTGGCACTGTTCCGCGCCCGGTTCGACCCGGCGCTCATTGGTGACCGGACCGCGCAGGAGGCCGAGGTACGCGCCGAGATCGAGATGGCGCTCGCCGAGGTCACGAGCCTCGACGACGACCGGATCCTCCGCCGGTTCGTCAACCTCGTCGAGGCGGCGGTTCGGACGAATTTCTACCAGACCGGCGCCGACGGGCAGCCGCGAGAGACGATCAGCTTCAAGTTCGCCTGCGCCAAGGTGACGGCGATGCCGCTGCCGCGGCCGTTCTTCGAGATCTTCGTCTACTCGCCCCGCGTCGAAGGCGTGCACCTCCGCTTCGGCTACGTGGCCCGCGGCGGCCTGCGCTGGTCCGACCGGCCGGAGGATTTCCGCACCGAGATCCTCGGCCTCGTGAAGGCCCAGCAGGTGAAGAACGCCGTGATCGTGCCGGTGGGCGCCAAGGGCGGCTTCTTCCCAAAGCGGCTGCCACCGGCCTCCGACCGCGCCGCCTGGATGCAGGAGGGGACCGAGAGCTACCGGATCTTCATCCGCACGCTGCTCGAACTGACCGACAACATCGTCGACAACGCCATCGTGCCGCCGCCCGACACGGTGCGGCACGATCCCGACGACGCCTACCTGGTGGTCGCCGCCGACAAGGGCACCGCCACCTTCTCGGACATCGCCAACGCCCTCTCGCTGGAGAAGGGCCACTGGCTCGGCGACGCCTTCGCGTCCGGCGGCAGTCAGGGCTACGACCACAAGGGCATGGGCATCACCGCCCGCGGCGCCTGGGAGGCGGTGCGCCGGCATTTCCGCGAGATCGACGTGGACGTGCAGACCGACCCGATCACCACGGTCGGCGTCGGCGACATGTCGGGCGACGTCTTCGGCAACGGCATGCTCCTCTCCGAGAGCATCCGCCTGATCGCGGCCTTCGACCACCGCGACATCTTCCTCGACCCGAACCCGGACGCCGCGGCGAGCTTCGCCGAGCGGCGGCGCCTGTTCGATCTGGGGCGGTCCTCCTGGGCGGATTACGACAATAGCCTGATCTCGGAGGGCGGCGGCGTGTTCCCGCGCAGCCTGAAGACCGTGCCGCTCTCGGAGGCGATCCGGTCCGCCCTGGGCTTCGCCCGGTCCGAGGCGACGCCCACCGAGCTGATGCAGGCGATCCTGAAGGCGCCGGCCGACCTGCTCTGGTTCGGCGGCATCGGCACCTATGTCCGGGCCACCACCGAGACCGACGAAGATGCCGGCGACCGCGCCAACGACGCCCTGCGCATCACTGGGCCGGAGCTGCGCGCGAAGGTCGTCGGCGAGGGCGCCAATCTCGGCCTGACACAGCGCGGGCGCATCGAGGCGGCGCGCGCGGGCGTCCGCCTCAACACCGACGCGATCGACAACTCGGCCGGCGTGAACACCTCGGACGTCGAGGTGAACATCAAGATCGCGCTGATGACGCCGGAGCGGGACGGCAGGCTCAGCTACGAGGCGCGCAACACCCTGCTCGCCGACATGACCGACGAGGTCGGGCGTCTCGTGCTGCGCAACAACGAGTTGCAGACGCTCGCCCTGTCCCTCGCCCAGCGCGGGGGGCTGGGGGAGACCGGCTTCGCCATGCGGACGATGCAGGCACTGGAGGCGGAGGGCCGGCTCGACCGGGCGGTGGAGTTCCTGCCGGACGACGGCACGCTCGCCGAGCGCATGCGGCGGAACGAGGGGCTGACCCGCCCGGAATACGCCGTGCTGCTCGCCTACGCGAAGCTGTCGCTGCACGACGCGATCCTCGAGAGCGCCGTGCCGAACGACCCGTACTTCGACCGGGAGCTGCAGCGCTACTTCCCGAAGGCACTGCGCGAACGCTTCCCCGATGCCGTCAAGGGACACCGCCTGCGCCGCGAGATCATCGCCACGGCGCTCGCCAACATCATCGTCAATCGCGGCGGCCCGTCGCTGGTGACGCGCCTCGTCGACGGCACCGGCGCGGACGCCGCGACCATTGCCAAGGCCTACGCGGTGACCCGCGACGCCTTCGGCCTGATGGAGCTGAACCTTGCCATCGACGGCCTCGCCGGTCGGATTCCCGGCCAGGGCCAGCTCGACCTCTACGCCGAGGTGCACAATCTGCTGACGAACCGGATCGTGTGGTTCATCCGCAACCTCGACCTGGGCGGCGGTCTCGCCCCGGTGGTCGCCCGCTACCGGGACGGCATCGCCGCCGTGGAGGCCGCCCTCCCCAACGTGCTCGGCGACGAGGCGCTGGCGACGATCGGCGCCCGCGCGGCGAAGCTGACCGGGCACGGCATGGCCCCGGCCCAGGCGCGGCGCCTTGCCTCGCTCAGCGCGCTGATCTCCGCCCCCGACATCGTCCGGGTCGCCGAGGCCAGTGGGCGCCCAGTCGAGGAGGTCGCGGCCACGCATTTCGCCCTGGAGCACGCCTTCCGGCTGGACGATCTCGCCGCCGCGGCGCGGACCGTCCCGGTGGCCGACACGTTCGACCGCGTGGCATTGGAGCGCGCGGGCGCCGGCATCGCCGCAGCGCACCGCAAGCTGACGGCCGAGGTCGTGGCGGATCTCGGCGCCGGGCCGGACGCGGTGGAGGCCTGGATCCGGGCGCGCGGCACCTCGCTCGCCCGGATCCGCGAGGCCGTGGACGCGATCAGCGCCTCCGGCCTCACGGTCTCCAAGGCGACGGTGGCGGCGAGCCTGCTCGGCGACCTCGTCCGGGCCGACTGATCGATCAGGTCCCGGGCGCGGATGCCGGTATGACGCTCCGGCGTCCGCGGCCGACCGCGGTGAGCACCAGTCCGAGCCCGGCGAGCGACACCGCGGCGGCGATCAGCGGGAGCTGGCCGTAGCCGGCCCCGAGGGTCAGCGCCGTGCCCCCGATCCAGGCGCCGGTGGCGTTGCCGAGGTTGAACGCGCCCTGGTTCAGCGTGGAGGCAAGGTTCGGCGCGTCGCTCGCCGCCTCCACGACCCAGATCTGGAGGGGCGAGACCAGGGCGAAGACCAGGCCCGACCAGAGCACCACGACCGCCACCGCGAGCGCCGGATGGTGCGCGACCGCGGCGAGCACCAGCAGGGCCGCCACGATGCCCAGGAAGCTGCCGACGATGGTGGCCATCGGGCCCCGGTCGGCCAGATGCCCACCGAGGAGATTGCCGACGGTCAGGCCCGTGCCGGCGGCGAACAGCACGCCGGTCACGCCCTGCGGCGTGAAGCCGGTCACGCCGGTCAGGAACGGCGTGATGTAGGTGAACACCGTGAAGAAGCTCACCGAGGACAGCGTCGAGATCAGCATCGGCCGCAGCACCGGCCAGCGCCCGAGCGCGCGAAACTCGCTGACGAGCCGGCCGCGGGTCCCGGGAAGCCCGTCCGGCACGCAGAGCTGGATCGCGAGCCCGGCCGCGAGCCCGATCACGACCACCGCCCAGAAGGTCGAGCGCCAGCCCGCCTCCTGCCCGAGGGCGGTGCCCAGCGGCACGCCGAGCACGTTGGCGAGGGTGAGGCCCGCGAACATCAGCGAGACCGCCTGCGTGCGCTTCTCCCGCGGCACGAGATCCCGCGCCACAACGGCGCCGATGCCGAAGAACGCGCCGTGCGCGAAGGCCGTGAGGATCCGGGCGGCCATGAGCAGGGCGTAGCTCGGCGCCAGCGCGCAACCGAGATTGCCGGCCAGGAACACCGCCATCAGCGCCAGCAGCGCGGTCTTGCGCGGCAGGCCCGCGGTCGCGATCGCCACGATCGGCGCGCCCACGACCACGCCCATGGCGTAGCCCGAGACGAGGTAGCCGGCCTGGGGAATGGTGACGCCGAAGCTCTGCGCCACCTCCGGGAGCAGGCCCATGATGACGAATTCGGTCGTGCCGATCCCGAACGAGGCGACGGCGAGGGCGAGGATCGGCAGGGGCGGCACGGGAACGTCCTTCGGCGCGGGCTGAGCTCGATGGTGCAGAGCAGCATCGCAGCGCGGTCGCCGATGGATAGCGTCGGAGGCGCGGCGCACAGTTGCGCGGCGCGCAAGGGCCGCGTCGCGGATACGACGCGGCTTAGCCCCCGCTCGGACCTCTCACTCAGCCGGTACCTTCTTCCGCCTCCGCGACTTCGCAGTCGGCGCAGGGGGCGCCTCGATGGCGGCCGCGGCCCCTCCGCGGGTCTTCCGGCGCTGCTGTCCGAGCCCGAGGGCGCGTGCCAGCTCCGATCGCTGCGCCGAATAGCTCGCCGCGGTCATCGGATAGTCCCGGGGCAGGCCCCACTTCTCCCGGTAGGCTTCGGGCGTCAGGCCGCGCAGCGTCAGGTGACGCCGGAGCGTCTTGTACGGCTTTCCGTCCTCGAAGCTGACGATGTGATCATTCGTGACTGATTTGCGGATCTGCGACGGACTGAGCTTCTCGACGCTCGAGTTCGCGGCGCGACCTTGAGTTGTCAAACTGTTCAGCGCCGCGTGGATACCGCCGATCAATCCGGGAAGTTCGGAGACCGGAACGGAGTTGTTCGACACGTAAGCGGCGACGATATCGACCGCGAGCCCGATCGCCGGGCTGAGCTCACTGCCTGCGTTCTCACTCACGGCAAACCTCAAGAGTTACAATCATTCAGGCCGATCAATTCCTCTCGGAGTCGACCGAATTCTGCACCTTTGTAGCATAGTGCACGAAATAGCTCAAACGTATTCGTGATCGACAGGTGAGATCGGATCGATGGGCCGCAAACCTTCCGCCCCACCGCCGTTGACGGGGCATTAACCACGTCGCCGCTAGGGTTCGTTAACCATACCGGCACTGTTCCGGGGTGGTGTGACCTGCAATCTCCGCGCTCTGGTGCCGGGGACTTTGGCGGAGACCGGGATCAGGTGCGGACGGCGGCTGACCGGTGGGAACGGCGGAGGATGCGGCTCGCCGCCGCGGCGCTCGGCGTCACGCTCGCGGCACCGGCGGCAGCCCAGCGTTTCGACGCGACCAGCCCGGTTACCGGCCAGCCCGACAATCCCGGCATCGGCCAGGACACGGGCCCGAACGGCCTGCCCACACTCAAGCGCACGATCCCGGACGGCCTGAGCCGCGACCAGAATCGCGGGGCGCTCGGCGGCGACGCGGCGGGCGGCGAGCAGACCGGCGGTGACAGCCTCCGGTCGCCGCTCTCGCCCCCCGCGCAGACGCAGATCCTCGGTCAGCCCGGTGTGTCCCAGCTCAGCACCCGCGTCACCACAGGGGGACGGCGCACCGGCGGATCCTCGATGGCACCGGCCAATCTCGCGCCGTCGACCCTCCTGCGCACGCGCGCCGCTCCGCCGCGGCGGATCGGCTCGGCGACGCGACAGGTCACTCAGGACGTCACGCAGATCCCGCCGCCGGCGCTGCGGCTGACGCCGGTGGTCCAGCAGGCGGTGGTCGGGGTCCCGAACCCGCAGGTCGTGACGCCGATCCGGCCGATCCTCCCGTTCCAGTCGATCGCGCCGGCCCTCGGCCTCCTGACCCCGGGCTTCATCCTCGGCACCGACCTGGCGCGCGCGATCCCCACCGATCCGGCCTACGCGCCGATCGGCTATCAGGTCGGGACCTTCACGGTCCTGCCCACCTTCGCCCAGAGCGTCGGCTACGATTCGAACCCGGACCAGACCACCCGCCAGATCGCCAAGGGCTCGGTCGCGCTGCGCACCGACGCCACGGTCGACTTTCGGAGCAACTGGTCCTCCAGCTCGCTGCAGGGCTCGCTCCGGGGCTCGTACCTCGAGACCCCGCAGAACGAGGCCGCGAGCCGCCCCGCGGCAGACGGCGTGGTCCGGCTGCGCGTCGACGCCAACCGGGACCTGCGCATCGACGCGGAGGGGCGGTTCCTGGTGGACACGCAGCGCACGTCGAGCGCCAACCTCCAGGCTGCCACCGCCACGACACGGCCGCTCCTGGCCGTCTACGGCGGTTCGCTCGGGGCGACGGAGACGTTCAACCGCCTGTCGGTCACCCTGCGCGGGTCCGTCGACCGCTCCGAGTTCGACAATGCGCGTTTGGCGGACGGGACGATCGTCAATCAGTCCGACCGCAACCTGAACCAGTACAGCCTGCAGCTGCGCACGGCCTACGAGATCAATCCGGATTTCAGCCCGTTCATCGACCTGCTCGGCGACACGCGCGTCTACGACCGGCGCTTCGACGCGACGGGCGTCCGGCGCGACTCGGACGGCATCGCGGTCGCCTTCGGGACGAGCATCGGCCTCGCGCGCTCGGTGACGGGGGAGATCTCCGCCGGCATCCAGCATCGGACCTACGTCGATCCGAGCCTGCGCGACATCAACGCGCCGTTGCTCAACGCGGCCCTGGTCTGGGCGGCGAGCCCGCTCACGACCGTCCGCCTCACCGCCGCGACCGGCGTCACCGAGACGACGATCCCGGGCTCCAGCGGCGTGCTCACCGAGGTCGCGACGCTCGAGGTGCAGCACGACCTGCTGCGCAACCTCTCGATCGTCCTCGGCGGATCGTATCTCCGGAACGACTACCAGAGCAGCAGCATCCGCGAGAACGGGTTCTCGGCGACCGCGCGGCTCGACTACCACTTCACCCGCTGGCTGACCCTGCGCGGCACGTACATCTATCAGAAGTTCGACAGCACGGTCGCCGGGTCCAGCTTCCGGGAGAACACCTTCCTGCTCGGCCTGCGCGTGAATCCCTGAGGCGGCCTCAGAACCGCTCCGTCCAGGGACGCAGTTCCAGTTCGGAGGTCCAGGCGCTCCGATCCTGGCGCAGGAGGTCGCGATAGGCCCTGGCGATGGCGTCGGGATCGAGATGGCTGTCGGGAGCCTCCGGCGGCTCGCCGCCGCGGGCCGGATTGCGGATGGCGCCGTCGATCACGATGTGCGCGACGTGGATCCCCTGGGGCTGCAATTCCCGGGCGAGGCTCTGACCCAGTCCCCGCAGCGCGAACTTCCCCATCGCGAACGGGGCCGATCCCGCGAAGCCCTTCACGCTCGCCGAGGCGCCGGTGAGCAGGATCGCGCCGTGGCGATGCGGCAGCATGCGGCGCGCCGCGGCCTGCGCCACGAGGAAACCACCGTACGCGGACACCATCAGCGCCTGGGCGACCGCGTCCGGGTCGAGATCGGCGACCGGGCCGCGGAGACGACCGCTCGCGTTGTAGACGACGACGTCCGGCGGACCGCCGAGCGCGGGCTCCAGGCGGGCGAACAGCGCCTCGACCTCAGCGGGCCGGCTGGCGTCGCAGGCATGAACCGCCGCGCCCGTCTCCGCCGCCAGCGCGGCGAGCTTGTCGACGTTCCGGGCGGCGAGGCCAATCGTCATGCCGTCGGCCGCGAACAGGCGCGCCAGCGACGCGCTGAGGCCGGAGCCCGCCCCGACGATCAGGGCTCTGGAATAGGTCGGGATCATCCTCTCCTCCTCTGCTGACCCGCCCAGGGCCGATGGGAACCTGTACGCCCGCCCCGCGTCAGTCGCGGCGCTGCGCGAAGAACGCCCGGAGCAGATCGGCCGCCTCGCGCTCGCGGAACCCGCCGTAGACCTCCGGCACGTGGTGGCAGGTCGGCTGATCGAAGACGCGCGGCCCGTGCTCGACCCCACCCCCCTTCGGATCGGCCGCGCCGTAGTAGAGCCGCCGGATGCGCGCGAAGGATATCGCGCCCGCGCACATCGGGCACGGCTCCAGGGTGACGTAGAGATCGCAGCCGACGAGGCGCTCGGTGCCGAGGGCCGCGCAGGCCGCGCGGATCGCCAGGATCTCCGCGTGCGCCGTCGGGTCGTGCAATTCGCGCGGCCGATTATGCGCCACCGCCAGGATGACCCCGTCCCGGACCACCGCGGCGCCGACCGGGACCTCCCCGGCAGTGGCCGCGGCGCGGGCGGCCGCGAAAGCGTGATCGAGCGCGGTCAGCGGTCCGGACGTTTCCGCCCGCGCCGGATGGATCGGATCGGCAGCCAAGCTGTTCTCATCCCACAGACGCGACGGGCTCGGGGCGGCGGGCTGGTCTGACCCAAGTCAATGTTAAGGCCTGGAACATTCCGCCGACCGTGACCGTTTCAGGAACCAGTGCGGCGCCGCCGCAGATCGAACAAGAGGACAACGCCATGAGCAGCACCACCGACAAGATCAAGGGCGTCGCCAACGAGGCCGTCGGCAAGGCCAAGCAGGGCATCGGCGACGTGACCGGTAACGACAAGCTCAAGGCCGAAGGTGCCGCCCAGGAACTCAAGGGCAAGGCCCAGGGCACCGTCGGCGACGCCAAGAGCGCGGTGAAGTCCGCCACCGACAAGCTCTGATCGTCGAGCGCGACCGGAACGGAACCCGCCTCGGGCGGGTTCCAGAACTGAACCGACCCGAATAACGCGAGGATGCCATGATCGGCTGGGCTGTCACGTTTCTCGTCGTCGCTCTCGTGGCGGCGCTCCTCGGTTTCGGCGGCATCGCCGGCACGGCGATGGAGGCGGCCAAGATCGTCTTCTTCGTGGCGATCGCGCTGTTCCTGATCTCCGCCGTGTTCGGCGTGATGCGCGGGCGCTCGCCGAGACTCTGACGAACACGGGTCTTCGACCCGCCATCCAAGTCTTCGAGGCGGTCCCGACGGGCCGCCTCTTCGCGTTGAGGCGGCCCGCACCGGTGCACAACCCGTCTCGCCTGTCGGAACCGGCTCTGATAAGCGGCAGGCATGAGCGACTTGCCGAACGACGATAAGCCGGAGGGGACCGCCCGTCCGGCCCCCGAGTCAGCGCGCACCGAGAGCTGGGCACCGCCCACCGATGCGGGCCGTGCCGATGCCGACACCGAGCGGCCTGCCAGATCTGCCGCGAAGAAGACGGCGCGGAAGGCCAACCCGCAGCCCGCCCCGCAGGCGGAGCCTCTGCCAGAGCCGCAGCCGGAGCCCGGTCCCGAAGCGTCCGCGGATTCGGAGGCCCTGATCGAGACGCCGCCCGGCGAGCGCATCGCGAAGGCGATGGCACGGTCCGGCGTCGCCTCGCGGCGCGACGCCGAGACGATGATCCTGGCCGGACGCGTCAGCGTCAACGGCGAGACGCTGACATCCCCGGCTCGCAATGTCACCGAGAACGACCGGATCCTGATCGACGGCGAGCCGATGCCGTCGCGGGAGCGCAGCCGCCTGTGGATCTTCCACAAGCCGCGGGGCGTAGTGACGACCGCCCGGGACCCGGAGGGCCGCCAGACGGTGTTCGACGTGCTCCCGGAGGATCTGCCCCGGGTCGTGGCGGTCGGACGGCTCGACATCAACACCGAGGGGCTGCTGCTGCTCACCAATGACGGCGGGCTCGCCAAGGTGATCGCGCATCCCGACACGGGCTGGCTGCGCCGCTACCGTGTCCGCGCCCACGGCGACACCGATCAGGCGCAGCTCGACCGGCTGTCCAAGGGCGTCACCATCGACGGGATGGAGTACGGCCCCGTCGAGGCGACCCTCGACCGCGTGCAGGGCGACAACGTCTGGCTGACGCTGGGCCTGCGCGAGGGCAAGAATCGCGAGGTGAAGCGCATCCTCGAGCATCTCGGACTGTCCGTGAACCGGCTGATCCGGCTCTCCTTCGGGCCGTTCCAGCTCGGCGACCTGGAGGTCGGCCTGGTCGAGGAGGTGCGGACCCGCGTCCTCAAGGATCAGCTCGGCAAGAGCCTCGCAGAGCAGGCCGGCGTGGATTTCGACAGTCCGGTCCGCGAGCCGATCTCGCCGTTCGGCGGCACCCGCCCGGCGGATCGGGACGCCCAATCGGCGCAACCGGCGCCGTCTAGGCGCAATGCCGCGCGTCCCGCGCCGGCGCCCCGCGTCTCGACCGGAGGCACCGGTCCCGGACCGCGCAACTCCGCGTGGCGCGACGAGGACGCGGCCAAGCCGCGGGGGACGCGCATTCCCCGGCGCGGCGCGGATCCCCGGGCCGCGCAGGCGGCCGCGGCGGAACGCGGCCGCGAGCGCGTCGGCTCGATCCGGGCCGGTGACCGCCGGGTCGTCGTCGAGCGCCTGTCCGCAACGCCGGCGGAGCCCGAGCCCGTCGCCAAGCCGAAGCGCCGCTTCGCCGACCGGGGGATGCCGGAGCGGCAGGAGCGGCCCGCCGGTCGGCGCGATGAGCGCCGCGGCGATGAGCGCCCGCGCCGCGAGAGCGCGCGGAGCGAGGCTCCGCGGGACGAGCGGCGATTCGACGAGCGCGGGGGCAAGCCCGGGGGCCGGCGCGACCGACCGTTCGACGCCGGGCCGGCGGAGGGCGCGTCGCGGAAGCCAGGCGGCTTCCGCGGCCAGAAGCCCGCTGCCGCCGGGGGCAAGCCCGCGTTCGGTGGCCCAAAGACCGGGGGTGCGCGTCCCGGCGGAAGCCGCCCCGGTGGCAAGCCCGGCGGTTTCGCCGGCAAGGGGGCTGGCCAGGGTCGGCGCAACGGACCCGCGGGCGGGTCGGACACGGGCGGTCGTCCTGGTGCTCGTCCCGGTGCGCCGCGCGGCGGCGCTAAGCCCGGCGGCGGCCGGCCGCCGCGCGGGACGCGGTGAGGATCGTCGGCGGCGCGTGGCGGGGCCGCAGGCTCGCCACGCCGCGCACCGACGCCATTCGGCCGACATCGGACCGCCTGCGGGAATCGTTGTTCAACGTGCTCGCCCACGCCTACGACGACGCCGTGACCGGCGCCCGGGTCCTCGACCTGTTCGCCGGTACGGGTGCCCTCGGCTTCGAGGCGCTCTCGCGGGGCGCCGCCTACGCCCTCCTCGTCGACGAGGGCGCCGAGGCGCGCGCGGTGATCCGCGAGAACATCGAGGCCCTGGGTGCCGAAGGCGTGACGCGCCTGTTTCGGCGGGACGCGACCCGTCTCGGCCCGGCCTCCACGGCGGGCACCTTCTCGCTGGTCTTCTGCGATCCGCCCTACGGCCGTGATCTCGCGCCGCGCGCCCTGAAAAGCGCCGCCGAGGGAGCCTGGCTGGCGCCCGGGGCTCTCATCGTCGTCGAAGAGGTCGAGGCCGCGCAGGTCGTCTGGCCGGCCGGCTTCGCGGAACTGGAGCGGCGCGTCTACGGGGATACGGCCGTGGCGATCGCCCGATTCGCCGCCTGAATCGTGCTTAGTCCCGATCGCGCGAAGCCGGATCCGTAGCGCCGACTTGAGACCCGAAATGGATCGCCAGCCAGACGGTGGGTGAGTCGGTCCACTCCACCCGGTGCCGACGATGCGGCGCGATCAGTACGGCGTCACCCGCGACGAGGCGACGGGCCTCCGCCTCGTCGGCGAACCGAAGGTCGGCCGCGCCCGTTAGGACGGCGACCCACTCGGTATCCGGCTGGTCGTAGTAGAATCCCGGCGGGCTCGCCTGGCCGGTCGAGACGATGCGCTCCACCCGCAGGTCCGGCTCGGAGACCAGGACCGACACGATCTCGTCGTCCGCCCGGAGCGGCAGGTCGGCGAGCAGGTGGGTCACACGCGTCGGGAGAGAGTCCATGATCCCGCCTGCAGGGACCGCACGGCGCCGGATCGGCGCCGGGCAAGGCCCGGATGTCAGGAGTTGCGCGGAGCGCCGCCCGCCTGCGGTGCCACGCCGTCCGACGTCTTGGTCTGACCGATCCGCGCCGCGGATTTGACGAGGGAGAGCACGTCGCGGCGCATCTGATCGTCGGCGATCTGATTGTAGGCCCGGAGCAGTTCGACGGCGCCGGCGACGCGCAGCAGCGCGGGACCGCTATCCGTCGTCGCCTCGGGCTCGGGCTCGAAGAAACTCGAGACCGGAACGCCGAGCCGCTCGGCGATCGCCTGCAGGCGGCCGGCACCGACACGGTTCTTGCCGGTCTCGTACTTCTGGACCTGCTGGAAGCTGACGCCCAGCGCGCTGGCCAGCGCGGACTGGCTCAGTCCATTCGCCGCCCGAAGGAACGCGATGCGGCTGCCGACCCCGTGATCGATGGCTGTGGTCTGCTTCGGCTTGGGGGTTGGGTTCGCCATAGTTGGTAGTCCGGATGTTCTTGCTGTCTGCAGGCTTGCTCGCCCGGATCCAGGGCGCCAATCACAACCGACAGGTGCAACATTGCGCGGCCAAGATCCAGACCTGACATCTGTTAGTGCCACAGGTCAGCCGCGCGTGCAACGAATGGTTACGCTCTCGAAATCTTAGGTCCGGAAGACCGCAATTTGGGCCCTCCAGTGCCCGCCGCGAGAACAACTCAAATACCGGGCCCGATCAAATATAAGTGAGCGAGATCAGCTAAAAATTCACTCTCGAACACTGCCGGGCGATATCGGGTTGCCTGCGCCGCGTTGGGCCCACCGGGCCGATCCCAGTGAAATCCGTACGACAGCAAACGGTCGACTCAGGGCTCGGTGGCGCGCGCCGGCGACGGAATCACGCCGCCGGGCCGAGCCAATCGAGGACGATTCGCAACTGGTCGTCGTCGAGCAACGCGGGCGCGTGGCCGCAATCGGGAATCTCGACGCGGCGCGTCGGCGGTCCTCGGCGCGTCATCTCGTCGGCCGTCGAGGCGAGGAGGAGTTCCGAGTGCTCGCCGCGGAGCAGCAGGACCGGACAGGTGATCGCGTCCCAGTCGCGCCACATGCTCACGCTGTAGACGCGGCCCGGTCGGAAGGCGTCTCCGATGCCGGGATCGTAGTGGGGCCGCCAGCCGCCGTTGGGCTCCTGGAAGAAGCTGTGCTTGGCGATGTGGCGCCACTGCTCGTCGGTGAGCGGGCCGAACGCGCCCAGCACCGTGCGCAGACGCGATTCGCCCGAGGCGAGGTTATGGTGCAGCCGGGGCGCGTCCCGCAGGCGCGACCCGATCTCGCGGATGGGCGCCCAGGGCAGGAACGGGCCAATATCGTTGGTCACCATCCGGCGGATCGGGGTGCGGGCGGCCGCGGCCAGGACCATGCCGGTCAGGCCGCCGAGGGACGTGCCCACCCAGTCGATCTTCCCGGGGACCCGGAGATGGGCGATGAGCGCGGCCATGTCGGCGGCGTATTGCGGCAGGCCGTAGAGTTCCGGGTCCTTCAGCCATCCGCTGAGGCCGCGCCCGGGCAGGTCCGGGCAGATCACCCGGTACCCGAGCTTCGCGAGGCGATAGCCGAGGGCGTCGAAATCGCGGCCCTGGCGGCTGAGACCGTGGACGCAGACGACGACGTGCGGGCTGTCCGGGTCACCCCATTCCACGTAGGCGATGCGGTGGAAGTCGTGGGGCGCGTAGGCCTGGAAATGGCCGGTCCGGAACGGCACGTCGGCGCGGCTCAGGTCGTCGAGCCGCGGCGTCGCCTCAGGTCCGGGAACGGGCGCCGCGGTGCCGGCCGTCACGGGGTCTCCGTGCGCGCGGCGGCCTCGCGGGCGAGACGGCCGGTCGTATGATGGAGGTCGACCATCTGGTCGGTCAGCCGGCGCGCCTGCTCCTGCAGGAACGCGATGTTCAGCGCCGCGACCTCGCGGGCATCTGCCGCCTTGGCGACGCGGTCCGCGAAGTCGAGGCTCGCGCGGACATTGGTGTCGGAGGCCACGAGCATCCGGTGGCCGATCTCGCGCATCGCCGCCATGGCGTGGACCGCGTTGTCCTCGAAGGCGTTGTAGAGGCGGGCGCCAGCGGCGTCCCACTGCTCGCGCACCCGGCGGGCGCCGGCCACGTTGCTGTCGGTGAGTTGGTGCGCGGTCTCGCGGCTGGAGCCCATCACCGCGCGCCAGCCCTCGAAGCTCTGCGCCATCGAGGCCTCGAAGGCGTTCAGCGCCATCTCGCCCGCCTCGGCGAAGCGCTCGTACGCCTCGCGCGCCCGGGCGACGCCGCCCTCCACCGCGGCGCGGCCGGTCTCCCCTGAGATCGCCGGCAGGTTGTCGTTCCCCACAATCGTCTCCCGCAGATGGGCCGGTCGCACGCGTTCCCGACGGCGCGTCGCTGGAATACGGGCATCCGCCAGGGGCGATCTCGCGTCAACAGGACCCTGTAACAGAATCCGCGCGCGGACCACATTGTCACGGTGGCCGCGATTGACAGGCACGACGGCGGCGAAATCTTCGTCGCGCGGAGCGCACGCCACGCCCGCCGCCCGATCAGAAGGCTGCACGATGACGGACACCCGTCCGACCCAGACTGAGGTCCGCGAGACGGGCTCTCATCCGTTCGAGGCCGGGCTCGCGCGCCGGCCGGCCAACTACGTCCCGCTGACCCCCGTCAGCCTGCTGGCGCGGGCCGCCGCCGCGGCGGGCGGGCGGATCGCCGTGATCGACGGCCACCGCCGCCTCACCTACGCGGACCTCTACGCGCGCTGCCGGCGCCTCGCCGCGGGCCTCGCGGCCCGGGGGGTCGGGCCACTCGACACCGTGGCGATCCTGGCGCCGAACGTCCCGGAAATGATCGAGGCGCACTTCGCCGTGCCGATGCTCGGCGCGGTGCTGAACCCGCTGAATACGCGCCTCGACGCGGCGACGATCGCGTTCTCGCTGCGGCACGGGGGCGCCCGGGCGCTCCTCGTCGAGGCCGAGTACGCCGCGCTGGCCGCGCGGGCGCTCGCGGAACTCGCCGAGCCGATCCTCGTCGTGGCGATCGGCGCGACCGGGATCGACGGCGCCCTGCCCTACGAGGATCTGCTGGCCGAGGGCGATCCCGACTACGCCTGGCACGGCCCGGAGGACGAGTGGCAGTCGCTCTGCCTGCTCTACACGTCGGGGACGACCGGCGATCCCAAAGGCGCCGTCTACAGCCATCGCGGCGCCTATCTGCAGGCGCTCGGCAACGCCGTCACGTTCGGCCTGACCGGCGAGAGCGTGTATCTTTGGACGCTGCCGATGTTCCACTGCAGCGGTTGGTCCTACCCATGGGCGAGTGTCGCCGCCTGCGCCACGCAGGTCTGCCTGCGCAAGGTCGAGCCGGCCGCGATCTTCAGGCTGATCGCCGAGCACGGGGTGACGCATCTGTGCGGCGCCCCGATCGTCCTCTCGATGATCGCGCACGCGCCGGCGCAGGACCGTGTGCCGTTCCCCCAGCGCGTGCGCTGCGCGGTCGGCGGCGCGGCGCCGTCCTCGACGATCATCCGCACCATGGAGGAGCTCGGCTTCCAGGTGACGCACCTCTACGGCGCCACCGAGAGCTACGGCCCCGCGACGGTCTGTCTGGCGCAGCCGGACTGGACCGCTCTCCCCGACACCGAGCGACACGCCCGCATGGCCCGCCAGGGCGTGCCGCTGGCCACGCTCGAGGCGGTGAGCGTCGCCGACGTCGCGAGCGACGCGCCGGTGCCGCGGGACGGCACGACGGTCGGCGAGATCCGCCTGCGCGGCAACACGGTGATGAAGGGCTACCTCGGCAACCCGGGCGCGACCGAGGAGGCCCTCGCCGGCGGCTGGTACCGGACCGGCGACCTCGCGGTCTGGCATCCCGACGGGTCGGTGGAGATCAAGGACCGGGCGAAGGACATCATCATCTCGGGCGGCGAGAACATCTCCAGCCTGGAGGTGGAGGAGGTGCTGATGCGCCATCCCGCCGTGATGCTGGCGGCCGTCGTGGCGCGGCCGGATCCGACCTGGGGCGAGAGCCCCTGCGCGTTCCTGGAGGTGAAGCCCGGCGCAGCGGTGCCAAGCGACCAGGAGTTGATCGCGTTCTGTCGCGAGCACATGGCGCGGTTCAAGGTGCCGAAGACGGTGGTGTTCGGGCCGCTGCCGAAGACCTCGACCGGCAAGATTCAGAAATTCGTCCTGCGCGAACAGGCGCGGACCCTCTGACCCGCGCCGGTCCCGTGACGGGAGCCGTTTCGGGCGACCACTACAGGCCGGAGACGAGGTGGCCGCCGTCGACCGCCAGGACGCTGCCGGTCATGTAGGCGCCGGCCTCCGAGGCCAGGAGCAGGAGCGGCCCGTCGAGTTCGGCGGCCTCGCCCAGCCGGCGCTGCGGAATGCGCCTGATCAGCGCCCGGCCGGCATCGGACTCGAAGAAGGCGTCGTTGAGCTCGGTCTTGATGTAGCCCGGCGCGAGGGCGTTCACCCGGATCCCGTAGCGGGCCCACTCGAGCGCGAGGCTCTTGGTGAGCTGGACGACCGCCGCCTTCGAGGTGGCGTAGGGCGCGAGCCCGCCGGTGACCCGCAGCCCGAGGATCGACGCGATGTTGACGATGCTGCCGCCCGCCCCGTGCCGGACCATGCGCCGGCCGGTGGCCTGGGCGACCTGCCAGACGCCTTTGAGATTCGTGTCGAGCACCGCATCCCAGTCGGATTCCGCGAGGTCGAGGGCCGGCTTCGTCGCCGTCACGCCGGCATTGTTCACCAGCACCGCCACCGGTCCGAAGCGCTCTTCGGCGGCGTCGAGCGCCCGCTCAACGCTCGCGGCGTCGGTGACGTCCATGACGACGGCGTGGGCCTCACCGCCCGCCGCCGCGACGCGATCGACGGTCTCGGCGAGGGCGTTGGCCCGGCGGGCGCCGAGCGACAGGCGCGCGCCTGCGCGGGCCAGCGTTTCGGCGAAGTGACGGCCAAGGCCGCTTGAGGCCCCGGTGACGAGGACGTGGCGGCCGGCGAGGTCGAACGGAGCGGCCATCTCAGCGCACCGCGGCGACGACCGAGGCGTGGCTCCTCGGAGCGGCCCGGCACGGGCCGGTGACGACGGGATCGGTCATGGCTCTGCGCCTCCCCTGCGCGCGCCGCCGGTCTTCGGGCCGCGGCGCCGACGTCCGTTGTGGACCGGCTCCGCCGGGTCCGCCAGCCGGCCCGGCGTCCCGGACCGCTCATCGGCGGCCGAACAGCCGCTCGATGTCAGCGAGCTTCAGCTCGATCGAGGTCGGGCGCCCGTGATTGCACTGTCCGGAATTCGGCGTCGCCTCCATCTCGCGCAGGAGGGCATTCATCTCCTCCGGCCGCAGGCGCCGCCCGGCCCGGATGGAGCCGTGACAGCTCATGCGCGACAGGACCGCGTCGAGGCGCCGCCCGAGCGGGCCGCCCTCGGTCGCCGGCTCTCCGCCCTCCTCGTCGCCGCTGGCCTCCAGGGCGTCGAGGATGTCGGTAACGAGCTTGCGCGTCGAGGCGCCGATCAGCGCGGCCGGCACCTCGCGCACGAGCACCGCCCCCGGCCCGAACGCCTCGATGGACAGTCCCAGCCGGTCGAGGTCCGGGGCGGCCGCGACCAGCCGGTCGGCCTCCTCGGGGCTCATCTCGACCACGTCCGGGATCAGGAGGCCCTGACGGGCGATGCCGCCGGCCTCCCGCTCGGCCTTCATCCGCTCGTAGACGAGGCGCTCGTGGGCGGCGTGCTGATCGACGATCACGAGGCCGTCGCGGGTCTGGGCGAGGATGTAGGTCTCGTGGATCTGCGCGCGGGCGGCCCCCAGCGGATGATCGAGCGCCTCCACAGCGTCGGCGGCAACGCGGGTGTCGGCCTGAGGCGGGGCCGCCACGGCTTCGGGCTCGGGCCCGGCCCAGACGGCCTGAGCGGCCTCGCCGAAGCCGGTCGGCTCGACCCGCGCCGGCTGCGGCGCCGGCCTCCACGCCGCCGAGGAACGGTAGCCGGGCGGCGCTGCCACCGAGGGTGCACCGCTCGGGAAGGGGCCCGGCCGCGTCGGCCGGAACAGGCTCGGCGCGGTGGCGCCGCTGTGGGTGGCGAGCGGCGCCCCGGCCGGGCGCAGGGCGTCGAGGGTCCGCGCGGCGCCGGTGGTGGCCGAGCGGGCGCCGCCGCGGCGCAGGGCGTCGTGGATCGCGCTCACGATCAGCGCCCGCACGAGGCCCGGCTCGCGGAAGCGCACCTCGGTCTTGGCCGGGTGAACGTTGACGTCGACGAGGCCGGGGTCGCACGCGACGGCGAGGCCGAGCACCGGGTGCCGGTCGGAGGCCAGCGTGTCGGCGTAGGCGCCGCGGATCGCCCCGAGCAGGAGCCGGTCGCGCACGGGGCGGCCGTTGACCGCGAGGTGGATGTGGGTCGCCGCACCGCGATGGTAGGTCGGTAGGCCGACATGACCGGCCACCGCGAAGCCCTCCCGGGCCAGGGAGACCGGCAGGGCGTTGGCGAGGAAGTCCTGCCCCAGCACTGCCGCGAGCCGGCGCAGCTCCGCCTCGGCCCCGGTCTCAGCCGGCAGGACCAGGGGCTGCCCGGCATCGGCTCTCAGGGTGAAGCGGATCCCGGGCTGCGTCGCGGCGAGGCGGCGCAGCGTCTCGGCGATCGCGGCGTTCTCGGCCCGGTCCGACTTCAGGAACTTGAGCCGCGCCGGCGTGGCGGCGAAGAGCTCGGTCACCTCGATCCGGGTGCCTCGCTGGGCCGGGGCCGGACGGACCTGCCCCTTCATCCCCGCGTCGACGGTGAGGCTCGCCCCCGCCTCGGCCTCCGGCGTGCGGGTGACGATGGCGAGCCGCGACACCGCGCCGATCGACGGCAGGGCCTCGCCGCGGAATCCCAGGGTGTCGATCGCCGTGAGGTCGCCGCCCGGGAGCTTGGAGGTGGCGTGCCGTTCGACCGCGAGATCGAGATCGTCCGGCGTCATGCCGCGGCCGTCGTCGACGACCCGGATCAGCCGGCGCCCCCCGGCCTCGACGGTGACCTCGATCGCCCGGGCCCCGGCATCGATCGCGTTCTCAACCAGCTCCTTCACGGCCGAGGCCGGGCGCTCGACCACCTCGCCCGCGGCGATGCGATCGACGAGGACGGGGTCGAGGCGGCGGACGGACGGCGCGGACAGGGAGGACATCGGCGCGCAGGATAGTCCCTGCGCGGCGGCGATCCAATCGGCCGGTCGTGCCGACCCGTCAGGCGCGGCGCTTCGACCCGCCCAGGGAGATGCGGCCGGCGCCCCCGCGCGGTCCGTGGCTCGCCGCCGCCACGGGACGGCGGGACAGGTCGTAGAGGACGTTCCCGACCAGGCCCGCGGTCCGCCGGAGGGTCGGGCCCTCGCAGGTCGCCGCGACGCGGACGCCGATCGCGTGGGTGTGACTGCGGCCGTAGAGCCAGACGGCGAGCCGGGCGCGCGTCGCCTCCGGGATCCCGTCGAGCAGAAGCGCGGCCCCGTCCGGGTCGGCCTTGATCAGGCGGCCGACCACGTCCGGTGCGACCGGGCAGTCGAGGGCCGGGTCGTCGATGCTGAGCATTCGGTCCTGGGTCATGGTGGCCCTGACAGCGTGGAGCCGTCAGCGTGGGCAGTCTTGGTTAACGAAAGCTCACCACAAGTCGCAGCCCCGATCCGCCATTGCAGGTCGCGACGGGGGCGTTGCCGCGATGCAACCGCCACCCGCCCCGGATCCCGCGTCCTAGAGCGGCCGTCGGATCAGCCGGGCGATCAGGCCGACGATGCCCTCGCGGAACAGCAGCACGCAGAGCACGAAGACGCAGCCCTGGATGATCGTCACCCAGGCACCGAACTGCGCCAGGTAGGTCTCCATCGTGACGATCACAAGCGCGCCGACGATCGGCCCGAACACCGTCCCCATGCCGCCGACGAGGGTCATCAGCACCACCTCGCCGGACATCGACCAGTGCACGTCGGTGAGCGAGGCGAGCTGGAACACGATCGCCTTGGTGGAGCCCGCGAGCCCGGCGAGCGTCGCCGAGAGCACGAACACCGCGAGCTTGTACTGGCTGGCGCGGTAGCCGAGCGAGATCGCCCTCGGCTCGTTGTCGCGGATCGCCTTCAGCACCTGCCCGAAGGGCGAGTGGATGATCCGGTAGATCAGCAGCATCCCGGCCATGAACACGACGGCCACGACGGCGTACATGACCCGGTCGTCCGCGAGGCTGATCGCGCCGAACAGGTTGCCGCGGGGCACCGCCTGGATGCCGTCCTCGCCGCCGGTGAACTTCGCCTGAAGGGAGAAGAAGAACACCATTTGGGCGAGCGCCAGGGTGATCATCGAGAAGTAGATGCCCTGCCGGCGGATCGCCAGGGCGCCGAAGACCAGACCCAGCAGGGCGGCCGTGACCGTGCCGGCGAGGATCGCGAGCTCGGGCGTGAAGCCCAGGCTCTTGGCCGTGAACGCGCAGAGGTAGCTCGCCATGCCGAAATAGGCGGCGTGGCCGAAGGAGAGCAGGCCGCCGTAGCCGAGCAGGAGGTTGAAGGCGAGCGCGAACAGCGCGAAGCACAGCACCTTCATCAGGTAGACGGGGTACAGGACGAGCGGTGCCACGACGAGCAGCACCGCTATGCCCACGAAGATGAGGCGGTGGAGCGCCTTGTCGTCCCGGCTCGTCGGCACGGCGGCGGCGATCGGGGCGGCGTCGAGGGCGGCGGTGTCGGCCATGGGGGTGCCTCAGATCGCGATCAGGCCGTGCGCCCGAACAGGCCGGCGGGTTTGACGAGCAGCACCAGCACCATGATCACGAAGATCACGGTGGCGGACGCCTCCGGATAGAACACCTTGGTCAGCCCCTCGACGAGGCCCAGGGCGAAGCCCGTGATCACCGAGCCGATGATCGAGCCCATGCCGCCGATCACCACCACGGCGAAGACCACGATGATGATGTCGGCGCCCATGTTGGGATTGACCGAGTAGATCGGCGCAGCCAGCACCCCGGCGAAGCCCGCCAGCGCCACGCCGAACCCGTAGGTCAGCGTCAGGAACAGCGGCACGTTGACCCCGAAGGCCTGGACCAGGGTCGGGTTCTCGGTGGCGGCGCGCAGATACGCGCCGAGCTTGGTCTTCTCGATGACGAGCCACGTGGCGATGCAGACGGTCAGCGAGGCGACCACCACCCAGGCGCGGTAGTTCGGCAGGAACATGAAGGGCAGGCGCTGGCCGCCCGACAGCTCGGCCGGGATCGCGTAGGGCAGGCCCGAGACGCCGTACTGGTTGCGGAACAGGCCCTGGATGATCAGCGCGAGACCGAAGGTCAGCAGCAGGCCGTAGAGGTGGTCGAGCTTGTAGAGCCGGGCAATCAGCACCCGCTCCAGCACGATGCCGAACGCGCCCACCACGAGCGGTGCGAGCCCCAGCGCCCACCAGTAGCCGAGGCCGACGTAGGTGAGCAGCATCCAGGCCACGAACGCGCCCATCATGTAGAGCGCGCCGTGGGCGAAGTTGATGATGTTCAGGAGCCCGAAGATGATGGCGAGCCCGAGCGACAGGATCGCGTAGAACGAGCCGTTGATCAGGCCGAGCAGGAGCTGACCGAACAGGGCCTGCGTCGGCACACCGAAGATCGTGGTCATGGCCGGTCTCCGCGCCCCGAACCCACCGTCAGCCCTTCACCAGGGGGCAGTTGCCCTCGTTGAGCGGCCGGAAGACCTGGTCGCCCGGGATGGTCTCGAGCTTCTTGTAGAGGTCCCACTCGCCCTTCGACTCGGCGGGCTTCTTGACCTCGAACAGGTACATGTCGTGGATCTTGCGGCCGTCCGCGCGGATCACGCCCTTGCCGAACAGCGGGTCGTCCGTCGGCATCGCCTTCATCTTGGCGACCGTGGCGGCGCCGTCGGCGGTGGACTTCGTCTCGGCCACAGCCTTCAGGTAGTGGAGCACGTCCGAGTAGACGCCCGCATGGTTCGCGGTCGGCTTCGAGCCGTTCTTCATCTGCTTGGCGAACCGGTCCGAGAAGGCGCGGGTCTGGTCGTTCAGGTCCCAGTAGAACGGCTCGGTCAGCACCAGGCCCTGCGCCACCTTGGTGCCGAGCGAGTGCACGTCCGAGGAGAAGACCAGGAGGCCGGCGAGCGCCTGGCCGCCCTCGGTGATGCCGAACTCGCCCGCCTGCTTGATCGCGTTGATCGTGTCGGTACCGGCATTGGCGAGCCCGATCACCTTGGCGCCCGAGCCCTGCGCCTGCAGCAGGAAGGACGAGAAGTCGGAGGTCGGGAACGGGGTCTTCACCGAGCCGACGACCTTGCCGCCGTTCTTGGTGATGACCGCGCTGGTGTCGCGCTGCAGGGTCTGGCCGAACACGTAGTCGGCCGTGAGGAAGAACCACGTGTTGCCGCCGCGCTTGACCATCGCGCCGCCGGTGCCGTTGGCCAGCGCTACCGTGTCGTAGACCCAGTGGATGGTGTTCGGCGTGCATTGCGGGCCGGTGAGGTCGGCCGTGCCGGCGCCGGTATCGATGAAGACCTTGTTCTTCTCCTTGGTCACCTGGCTGATGGCCAGCGCCACCGAGGAGGTCACCCCGTCGGTGATCATGTCGACGGCGTCGCGGTCGTACCATTGGCGGGCGATGGCCGCGCCGACATCCGGCTTGTTCTGGTGATCGGCCGAGACGATCTCGACCTTCAGGCCGTGCTGCTCCGGCTTGAAATCCTCGATGGCGAGCTTCGCGGCCACGACCGAGCCCTCGCCGCTGATGTCCGAGTAGGCGCCCGAGCGGTCGCCCAGGATGCCGATCTTCACGTTCGTCTGCGCGACCGCGGTGCCCATCATCAGGGCGCCGGCGAGGGCGGCGAGGGTCACGGGCCGGGCGATGCGTCCGAGCATTTTCGTTTCCATCCTCCAGCGGCGCAGCGGATCTCCGCCGGCCGAGTATCGGGTCGCCGTTTTCTGGCGCTTCTACGGTTTTCGCGTACGAGATTCAGACGCCGAGATAGGCGTGCAGCTTGTCGATATTGGCGTCAAGCTCGGCATTGGGGATCATGTCGACCACCCGCCCCTGCTCGATCACGAAGTGCCGGTCCGCCAAAGTCTGGGCGAAGCGGAAATTCTGCTCCACCAGGACGATGGTGTAGCCCTGAGTCTTCAATTGCTGGATCGTCCGGCCGATCTGCTGGACGATGACCGGCGCGAGACCTTCCGTGGGCTCGTCGAGCAGGATCAGCTTGGCGCCTGTGCGCAGGATGCGCCCGATCGCCAGCATCTGCTGCTCGCCGCCCGAGAGCTTGGTGCCCTGGCTGCCGGCGCGTTCCTTGAGGTTCGGGAACAGCGTGTGGATGTCTGCCACCGACATGCCGCCGGGCTTCACCCGCGGCGGAAGCATCAGGTTCTCGTGGACCGTCAGGCTCGCGAAGATGCCGCGCTCCTCCGGCACGTAGCCGATCCCGAGCCGGGCGATGTTGCGCGAGGCCATCCGGACCGTCTCGACGCCGTCGTAGACGATCGAGCCCGAGCGCTTGCCGAGGATCCCGATGATCGCCCGGAGGGTCGTGGTCTTGCCCGCGCCGTTGCGACCGAGCAGCGTGATCACCTCGCCCGCGCGCACGTCGATGTCGATGCCGTGGAGGACGTGGCTCTCGCCGTACCAGCCCTCGAGGCCGCGGACGGTCAGCAGCGCGTCGGTCGCGGCCGCCGGAGGTGTCCTCAGAGCCGCCTCAGGCATGTCCCGCCCCGATATACGCTTCGACCACGCGCGGATCCTTCGAGACCGTGGCGTAGTCGCCCTCGGCCAGCACCTGCCCGCGGGCCAGCACGGTGATCCGGTCCGACAGGGAGGCCACCACCGAGAGGTTGTGCTCCACCATCAGGATGGTGCGGTCCTTCGAGACCCGGCGGATGAGTTGGGCCGTGCGCTCGACGTCCTCGTGGCCCATGCCGGCCATCGGCTCGTCGAGGAGCAGCATCTCCGGATCGAGGGCGAGGGTCGTGGCGATCTCGAGCGCGCGCTTGCGCCCGTAGGACAGCTCGACCGCGAGTACGTCGGCGAAGTCGGAGAGGCCCACCGCCTCGACGAGGGCGAGCGCCTCGCCGTTCAGCGCGCGGAGGACCCGCTCGGGCCGCCAGAAGTCGAAGGAATCGCCGCGACGCCGCCGCTGGAGGGCGATGCGGACATTCTCCATCACCGTAAGGTGCGGGAACACGGCCGAGATCTGGAACGAGCGCACGAGCCCGAGGCGGGCGACGTCCGCCGCCTTCAGGCCCGTGATGTCGCGGTCCTTGTAGCGGATCGTCCCCGCGGTCGGGATCAGGAACTTCGTCAGGAGGTTGAAGCAAGTGGTCTTGCCGGCTCCGTTCGGCCCGATGAGGGCGTGGATGGTGCCGCGCTCGACCTGCAACGCCACGCCGTTGACGGCCCGGAATCCGCGGAATTCCATCGTCAGGCCATCGGTCGCCAGGATTACATCCCGTGCCAAGCGTGTCCCTCCCGGGTTCGATTTCTTGCCGCCATATCGCCGATCCGCAGCCGCGCAGTCCATCGCAAACGCTCGTGGCGGCGCGACAATCCCCCGGGAGTGATATCAGTGGCCCTCTGTGTCACGACGGCCGTCGGACTGAACTTGACCGCGCCGCGCGCCGCACTTAACTCAGACAATTCTTCGCGTGGCTCTTCTGAGAGGGTTCGGCATGGGCGATCGCCCGGCCTACATCGCCGTCGACTGGGGCACGACGAACCGGCGGGCCTTCGCCGTCTCGGAAGCGGGCGCCGTCCTCGACAGCCTGCACGACGAGCGTGGCGTCCTCGCCCTGACGCCCGACGCCTATCCGGCGGAGATCGCGGCCCTGCGCGCGCGACTGGGCGCTGACCTCATCATCGCCATCGGCATGATCGGCTCCAACCGGGGCTGGCAGGCGGCGCCCTACGTGGCCGCGCCGGCCACCCTCACCGCCCTGGCCGAAGCCTGCCTCGAGCCCGCCCCCGGTGTCCGGATCGTCCCCGGCGTCGCCCTGCGGGGCGGAGGCCGCCCCGACGTGATGCGGGGCGAGGAGATCCAGGTCTTCGGGGCGATCGGAGCGGGCGCGGCGCCGGCGACCGCCCTGTTCTGCCAGCCCGGCACGCACAACAAGTGGATCGAGACCGTCGACGGGTCCATCACGGATTTCACCACGGTGATGACCGGAGAACTCTTCGCCCTCCTCCGGGCGCACGGGATCCTGGCCGGGACGCTCGACGGCGCGGTCGGGGATGGGGCCCCCTTCCGCGCGGGTGTCCGTCGCGGCCTCGCGTCCCGCAATCTAGCCGCCACCCTGTTCGAGGTTCGCTCCGGCCTCCTGCTCGACCGGCTCGCCGCCGAGGACGCGGCGGCCCATGCCAGCGGAATCCTGATCGGCGCCGATATCGGCACCCGGGACGACCTCCGGCGGCGCCCGGTCCATCTCCTCGGCGGCGGCCGCCTCGGAGCACTCTACGCCGCCGCCATCACCGAAACGGGCGGGGATCCGGTGATCGTGCCGGACGGTTCAACCACGGCCGGTATCCACGCCATCTGGAGTCTGCGGGCATGACCATCCTCGACCGGTTCGAGGCGGCCTTCGCGGCCTGCCCGCTCGTCGCCATCCTGCGGGGGCTCACGCCTGACGAGGCACCCGCCGTGGGGGAGGCGCTGGTCGGGGCCGGGTTCACCCTCGTCGAGGTGCCCCTCAACTCGCCGGACCCGCTCCGGAGCATCGCGGCGCTCGCCGATCACCTCGCCGGGCGGGCGCTAGTCGGAGCCGGCACGGTCCTGACGCCGACTCAGGTCGGCGAGGTTGCCGCTGCTGGCGGAACCCTCGTGGTATCGCCAAACGCCGATCCGGCCGTCATCGGCGCCACCGTCGCGGCGGGCCTTGTCTCCCTTCCGGGCTATCAGACGCCCACGGAGGCTTTCGCGTGCCTCGCGGCGGGAGCAACCGCGCTGAAGCTGTTCCCGGCGGATGTCGCGACGCCCCTGGCGCTCCGGGCGCATCGCGCGGTCCTGCCGCCGGACACGCGGGTTCTGGCCGTCGGCGGAGTCTTGCCCGAGACCATCGCGGGCTGGCGGCAGGCGGGCGCCGATGGATTCGGCCTCGGGTCCAATCTTTACCGGCCCGGGAAGGCGGCGGCCGACGTCGCCCGCGACGCCGAGGCCTACGTGGCGGCGTTCGAGCGCTCCGCCTGAAGACACCGATGGCGGGCCGTCCGGTCGGGCCGAGCTAGAAACGGCAGAGCGTGTCGGCCGCGCCCCCTGACCTTCGCTCGATGCGCGCCTCCGCAGGCGGCCTGACCGCGCCTGCGCGACCGGTTCACAGCGCGATCGCCGCCGCGTCGTCGCGGTCGGCACTTCACCGGCGAGGCCCGGCCGCCCGTGGCAGGTTGCCGAGGTTCGCGCTATCGGCGGTTCGCGATCTCGCGAGCCGGCCGATCGGACCGGTCGACCACCGTCCGGCACGCACCGCTCAGCGACACCCGCTTCTCGCGGAGGCAGAGTGTGATCGCCCCCGCGTTCGGGATCTGGGCGGCGCACAGGCGCATCACGTCCGGCGTGCAGGCGGCCCGGTCCGCGCCGGTCTCCGCGAGCGCGGGTGCCGTGCCGACGAGAACCGCGAGGAGGGCGAAAGTGGCGGACTTCATCAAGGATGTCTCCTGAGCGGATCGGGACCGCGAGCGGCCAAGCCTCGGCGTCCGGCGAGAACGCCGAGGCCGGAAAAGATATCCCGTCGTGCTTGTTTCAATCTGACGCAGGTTCGCGGCCGCGGAGTGAGGGGCCGCTGACGTCACGGACGTATCGCCGGTGCGATCGCACCGGTCGTCGCAGGCTCGACCAGAGCCGCGCCGGCGACCGGTTGTGATCTCTGGCGATCGAGCTTGTCCGCCGAGACGAGGGCGGCGGCGATCAGGGCCGACACCGCCAGCGTCGCCTTCACCACCTCCCAGACCCGCGCGAGCATGGTCGATCCCCACCGGCGTCATCGAGTGCGAGCAGCGGATCCGCCTCATCAATCCGCCTGCCCCGCATCCTCGACCGGAGCCCTTCCCAAAACCTTTCCCGTGAACCCGAGGACTGCATATCGACCGTGGCGTGATGCAATCCGGTCTCACCCCGAGAACTCGCGCAGGTTTCCCGCGTAGCATCTCACGCGAGCGTCGATCCCGCGGCCGCCTCGGCGGCCAGCGCCTCGAAGACCAGGGCGTGACGGCGCGCCAGGGCCTCGACATCGTGCGTGTACCCGCCGCCGATCACCGCGGCGAGCGCGATCCCACGGGCGCGGGCCTGCGCCACGACGTAGCGATCGCGGGCGAGCAGTCCGTCATCGGTGAGGCAGAGACGGCCGAGACGGTCGTCCCGATGGGGATCGACGCCCGCGTTATAGAAGACGAGATCCGGCGCGAACGCGTCGAGGAGCGGCGGCAGGCGGGCGCGCAGGACATCGAGATAGGCGGCGTCGTCGAGCCGGTCGGGCAGGCCGATGTCGAGGTCGCCAGCGATCTTCTGGGCCGGGTAGTTGTTCTCGCAATGGATCGAGAGCGTGAACAGGTCGGGACTGAGGGCGAGGCAGTCCGCGGTCCCATCGCCCTGATGGACGTCGAGGTCGACCACGAGAACGCGCCGGACCAGACCTTCGGACTGGAGGGTGCGGGCCGCCACCGCGACATCGTTCAGCACGCAGAAACCGGCGCCCTGCCGGCGCCGCGCGTGGTGGCTGCCGCCGGCGGCGCTGCCCGCGAGGCCTTCCGCGAGGGCGAGGCGCCCGGCCAAGAGGGTGCCGCCCACCGAGGCGCGGGAGCGGCGGACAAGGGGGGCGTCGACCGGCAAGCCGATCGCCCGCTCGATGTCCCGGCCGACATCGCAGGCGAGCACCGCATCCACGTAGGCCGGATCGTGGGCGCGTAGCAGGATCTCGGCACTGGCGGGCTCCGGCGTGACGAAGCCCAGGGGCGCCAAACCCTTGGCGACCAAGGTCTCGGCGAGCAGGCCGTACTTGCGCATCGGGAACCGGTGGCCTGACGGGAGCGGCGCCTCGTAGGCCGGATGGAAGGCGATCGGCGGGATCACGCGGGCCGGCCTAGATCGGCCAGGAGGCACCGGGCCAGTGCCTGACCGCTGTCGTAGGCCGCCTCGATCCGGGCGCCGAGGCACCAATCCCCGCCTGCCCCGAGACGCAAGTCCGGATCGTACAGGCAGGGTCGCTCCAGGGCGGTCTCGACCTGGGCGTAGCGCCAGCGATGCGCCTCCGCGTGGGACGGCCGGAGCTTGGCGCCGAGGACGTCCTCGGCCGCTCCGAGAAGCGCGGCGATGACCGCCTCGCGCGGGGCCTCGAGATGTCCGCGGGACCAGGCGGGCGTCGCGTGCACCGTGAGCCGCGAGCCGGCAGGCCTCCCGGGCTTCGCGGAGTCGTGCGCGATCAGGCCGATCGGATCGGTCCGAGGCTGGACGAGGACATCCCGCGGTCGCGTCTCCGTCGCCACCATGAGCGACCAGCACGGCGCATAGGTGGCCCGCCGGACACCGGGCAACGCGACGCCCGATGCCTCGAGCAGCGTCGTGACCTGAGGGGCCGGGAAGGTGATCGCGACGGCGTCGAATGGGCCGTGCACGGTGCCGGCCGCGTCCTCGAGGTGCCAGCGCGCTCCCTGCCGTCGAAGCCGCACGACGGTCGTCGCGCTCGATACCGGAAGGTCCGAGAGCAGGTCGCGGACGGGCTCCGTCATGCCCGGCACGCCGACATGGCGGTCGGAGCCGGCCCAGGGCGCAACGATGCCCAGCCGCGTCCACCGGCCGAGCTCGGCCGCGAAGGCGGGCCCGCGCGCGCGCATGAATTGCGCGCCGTGGTCGAACTGCATCTCACCGACCCGCCGGGTCGCCATGCGTCCCCCGACCCCGCGCCCCTTGTCGAAGACCCGGACGCGGAGGCCCGCCTCGGCCAGCCGGCGCGCGGCGGCCGCGCCTGCCATGCCGGCTCCGAGGACCGCGACAATTCCGTGCTCGTTCACGCCCCTCCCCGTCTGAACGACCGGCCCCGCCGCCGCGTGAGGGCGAAGATAGGGGCCGAGCCACGCGGCGTCAGAGCGACGGAATCGCGCTCGTCATGGACGGGACCTGTGTTCGCGGCGCGGATACGGTCCGGCTGTCCGGCGAAGTCCCGCGGCGATCGGTGGCGCCGTGGTGCGGGTAGAGGGAATCGAACCCCCACGCCTTGCGGCTGGCGATTTTGAGTCGCCCGCGTCTACCAATTCCGCCATACCCGCGTGCCAGCGCTCTTCGCATAGGTCGGCGGCTCCGGCCAAGTGTTGTTTTGCGTCGGTCGGCGATCTGGCCAAGGCGGGGCGCCTATGCTCAAAGGGCGGCCGATCTCATAATCCGGGACCTTGAATGCTCCGCCGGCTCTACGCGTGGATCCTGGCCCTCAGTGACCGGCCATCCGCGCCCTACGCGCTCGGTGCCGTGGCCTTCGCCGAAAGCTCCTTCTTTCCGGTTCCACCAGACGTGATGCTCGTCCCGATGGCGGTCGCCCGGCCGGATCGGGTCTGGTTCTACGCCACGATCACGACGGTCGCCTCGGTCCTCGGCGGTCTGGTCGGCTACGCCATCGGAGCCCTGCTGTTCGACTCCGTCGGTGAGTGGCTCATCCGCCTCTACGGCTTGCAGAACTCGGCCGCGACCTTCCAGGACTCCTACGCGCGCTACGGCCACTGGGTGATCCTGCTGAAGGGGCTCACGCCGATCCCCTACAAGCTCGTGACGATCACGTCGGGTTTCGCGCATTACAGCCTGTTCTGGTTCACGATCCTGTCGATCGTGACCCGCGGCGCCCGCTTCTTCATTCTCGCCGGACTGCTCGGTCGCTACGGTGTCCAGATTCGCGGCGTGCTCGACCGGCACCTGAACGCGGTCGCGGCGATCTCCGTCGCCGTCATCGTCCTCGGCTTCCTGCTCTTCAAGGTGATCCTGTAGCGATGAACACGGCGGCAGCCCTGCGCCTCAAGACCGCTGGCCTCTGGCTCGCGATCGCCTCCGCCCTCACCGTCGGGGCCGCGCTCGTCCTCCAGTACGGGTACGGCTACGCGCCGTGCAAGCTCTGCCTGACCGAGCGGCTGCCCTACTACGCCGCCGTGCCGCTGGGCCTGCTGGCCCTGTTCATGCCGGAGCGTCTGGCTCGGATCGCCCTCGGGCTCGCGGCCGTCGGCCTGCTCTACGGGGCCGGGATCGGGGTCTACCACGCCGGCGCGGAATGGGGCTTCTGGCCGGGACCCGCCGATTGCGGCGGCGGCACCGGCGCCAATCCGGGCCAGGTCGGCGACTTCCTCAACAGCCTGCAGACCACGAAGGTGGTCGACTGCTCGGTGGCCGCGCTGCGGGTGCTGGGCGTGTCGCTCGCCGGCTGGAGCGCCGCGATCTCGGCCGTGCTGGCCTCCTTCGCGGGGACCGCCGCGCTGCGTCCCTGACGGGCGCGGACCGGCGAGGCCGGTCAGTTCCGGTCGTCGGGCAGGACCGGGATCGCCGCCACCTCGATGCCCTCGTCGATCAGGGCCCGCGCCTCCGCGGGGCTCGCTTCACCGTAGATCGAACGCCCCTCCGCCTCGCCGTAGTGGATCTTGCGCGCCTCCTCGGGGAAGCGCGCCCCGACATGCTCGGCATTCGCCACGACGTGCTCCCGGAGCGCGCGCAGCATCGCCCGCACCTGACGTTCCGGCTCGGCGATCATGGTCACCGGCGCCTCCGCCTTCGGGATCGGCGGCGGCGCGCGCTCCCGATCCGTGCGGGCGACGCTCGGCACCATCAGGGCCTTGCTGACCTTGGCGCTGTCGCAGATCGGGCACGTCACGAGGCCGCGCGTGACCTGCGTGTCGTAGGAATCGGAGGACGGGAACCAGCTCTCGAAGCCGTGCCCGGCATCGCAGACGAGACTGTACCGGATCATTCTGTTGCTTGCTGTGGTGACTACTGCGCGGCGCGAGTCCGCGGACCGACGCGCTCGACGGTGAAGGGCCGGCCGTGCTGCAGCGAGGGAATGCGGGCCCGGGCCTCCGCGACCTGCGCGAGGTCGATCTCCGCCAGGATGATCCCCGGCTCGTCCCCGCCGGCATCGGCCAGGACCCGGCCCCAGGGATCGACGATCAGCGAGTGGCCGTAGGTCTCGCGCCCGTCCTCGTGCCGACCGCCCTGCGCCGCCGAGATCACGAAGGCGCCGGTCTCGATGGCCCGAGCCCGCTGCAGGACATGCCAGTGGGCCTCGCCGGTCTGCCGGGTGAAGCAAGCGGGGGCCGTCAGCACGTCGGCGCCCGCCTCGGCGAGGGCGCGGTACAGCGCGGGGAAGCGGATGTCGTAGCAGATCGTCAGGCCGAGCGTGGCCCACGGCGTCTCGGCAAGCACCGCGCAGGCGCCCCCGGAATAGGTCGCGGATTCCCGCCAGCGCTCGCCGCTCGGCAGGTCGACGTCGAAGAGATGCAGCTTGTCGTAGGAGGCCAGGATCTCCCCGTCGGCGCCGATCAGGTAGGCGCGGTTGGCGATCTTGTCGCCGGCCCTGACCGCGATCGAGCCGATCTGGACGACAGTTCCGGTCTGACGCGCGGCCTCGCGGAGCGCCGCCAGGGTCGGGTCCTGCTCCTCGGTGGTGACGTGGGCGAACAGACGCTCGCGGCTCCGCTCCACCAGGGACGTCATCTCGGGAGTCTGCACGTAGGCCGCGCCCCGCGCCGACGCCTCGCGCACGCCCGCCACGGCCGCGTCGCGATTGGCGGCAGGGTCGCGCCCCGACCGCATCTGCACGCAGGCAGCCGTGAAGCGGGGCTCAGGCATCGGCCGTGTCCTTGAGCAGCGGGTCGAGCTTGCCGGCGCGATCGAGGGCGTACAGGTCGTCGCAGCCGCCGACATGCGTGGCGCCGACGAAGATCTGGGGCACGCTGGTGCGGCCGCCGGCGCGCTCGACCATGGCAGACCGGGCGCCCTGCACGCGCTCGACGTCGATCTCCTGGAAGGCGACGCCCTTCTCCTTCAGCAGGCTCTTGGCCGCCGAGCAGTAAGGACACCAGGCCGTGGTGTAGATTGTGACCGGCTGCATCGCGATCGTCGTCCCGCGCGTGAACTCGGGACATATAGGAGCGCGGGGCGCGCCTTGCCTATGCCCGTGTGGTCACAGGGCAACGCGCGCGCGCCGTCGACGAAGCATCGACAGGATCAGGCGGCCAGGAGCTTCTCGACCTCGTTGACGAGGTCGCGGAGGTGGAAGGGCTTCGACAGGACCTTGGCGTCCTTCGGGGCCTTCGAATCCGGGTTGAGGGCGACCGCCGCGAAGCCGGTGATGAACATCACCTTGATGTCGGGATCGAGCTCGGTGGCGCGGCGGGCCAGCTCGATGCCGTCCATCTCGGGCATCACGATGTCGGTCAGCAGCAGCTCGAACGGCTCCTCGCGCAGCCGGTTGTAGGCGGAGAGGCCGTTGTCGAAGGACAGGACATCGTAGCCCGCGTTCTGCAGCGCCTTGGCCAGAAACCGGCGCATGTCGTTGTCGTCTTCCGCCAGCAGGATTTTCATCGGCCGGATCCGAGCCTTCGAGTCGAGAAGTTGATCCCATAAAGGGAGGCGATGGTAAACAAGGTGTTAGGATGGAGCGCGCAGCCGCCGCCGCGTGTCTCCCGGGCGACTGCGTCGGCCGCCGGTGCGGAGTGGACAGGCGATCGATCGCACACCACAGTGAGCGCCTGCCGTCCTCGTTCAACCGCCGGGGTGTCCACCAGCCGATGACTGCAACCGAACCGGTACAGCCAGACGCCTTCGGATTTGCCCCGGCCTTCGCGGTCGACGAGCCCGCGGCGCACACCCTGCCTTTCGTCTTCAATACCGGTCATTCCGGGGCCGTCTACCCCCCCGACTTCATCGCGGCCTCGCGGCTCGACGCGCTGACCCTGCGCCGCTCCGAGGATGCCCACGTCGACCGCCTGTTCGGATCGGTCGTCGGACTGGGCGCGCCGCTCCTGCGGGCCAACTTCCCCCGCGCCTTCCTCGACGTGAACCGGGAGCCCTACGAGCTCGACCCGCGCATGTTCGAGGGGCGCCTGCCGCCCTTCGCCAACACCCGGTCGATGCGCGTCGCGGGCGGTCTCGGGACCGTGCCCCGGGTCGTCGCCGACGGCCAGGAGATCTATGCCCGGCGCCTGCCGGTCGCCGAGGCGACCGCCCGGATCGAGAGCCTGTACAAGCCGTATCATCGCGCGCTGCGCGGACTGGTCCAGCGCACGGCGCGCACCCACGGCCACTGCATGCTCGTCGATTGCCACTCGATGCCGTCCTCGAGCCTCGGCCGCGATCCGGACATGAAAGCCGACGTGGTGCTGGGCGACCGCTACGGCACGGCGTGCGCACCCGTCCTGATCGACGGATTCGAGGCCGCGTTCCGGGCCCGGGGTTTCCGCGTGGTCCGCAACAAGCCCTACGCCGGCGGCTTCATCACGGAGCATTACGGCGAGCCGAACCTCGACCGCCACGCGCTCCAGATCGAGCTGAATCGGGGCCTCTACATGAACGAGGCCAGCCTCGCGATGACGGCGGGCTTCCCGGCACTGGTCGAGGCGCTGCGCGGCGTCGTCGCCGATGTCGCCAAGGACCTCGACGATCTCGTCCCCCGCCGGATGGCCGCGGAATAGGGGCGCTGCCCCGACCGTTCACGAAGAAGAGCGGCGGTATGCCGGAAAGAAAAAAGGCCACTCCCGAAGGAGCGGCCCGAAGTCTAGGGAGGAAACGCCCAAGAAGGGCAGCGAGACCGCGACGCCATCGCGATCTCGCAACGCACAAACTAAAGTGCGCCGCACAAGAAGCAAGCGCAATTCGCCCGCCGCGGCCGCTCTGCGCGCATACCTGAAGCGCGTTCTCTGGCTGCCGCGCGTCGCCGCGTGCAGGCGTAGCTCGGACGAGAGCGAGAACCGATGCGGTCGAACGTGTCGCCTAGCGGGGCGCGGTGATCGGATCCGCGCCCGCAGCGCCATTCAGCCCTGGCTCTTGAGCAGCTTCTCGATCTCGGCCCGCAGGGGTCCTGCGAGATCGTTCCGCTCAAGGGCGTAGGCGAGATTCGCCGTGAGGAAGCCGAGCTTCGAGCCGGTATCGTAGGTCCGGCCCTCGTAGCGCATGCCGTAGAACGCCTGCTTCTCCATCAGGTCGATCATGGCGTCCGTGAGCTGGATCTCGCCGCCCGCGCCCTTCTTGCCGTGCTCGAGGATCCCGAAGATCTCGGGCTGGAGGATGTAGCGCCCGGAGATGATGAAGTTCGACGGCGCCGTGCCCTGCTTGGGCTTCTCGACCATCCCGGTGATCTGGAAGGACTGGCCGTAGGTCTCGCCCACGCTGACGATGCCGTACTGGTGCGTCTCCTCAGGCGCCACCTCCTCGACGGCGATGATGTTGCCGCCGTGGCGATCGTAGGCGGCCAGCATCTGCTGCATGCAGCCGCGGCTCAGCATGTCGGGGAGCAGCACCGCGAAGGGCTCGTCGCCGACGATCTCGCGGGCGCACCACACCGCGTGGCCGAGGCCGAGCGGCGCCTGCTGGCGGGTGAAGCTGGTCTGGCCGGCCTTCGGCAGGTCCTTCTTCAGCTCCTCGTAGGCGGCCGTCTTCCCGCGCTCCTGAAGGGTGTGGTCGAGCTCGAACGCGATGTCGAAATGGTCCTCGATCACCGCCTTGCCGCGGCCGGTGACGAAGATGAAGTGCTCGATCCCGGCCGCGCGCGCCTCGTCGACGACGTGCTGCACCACTGGCCGGTCGACGACCGTGAGCATCTCCTTCGGGACCGCCTTCGTGGCGGGCAGGAAGCGCGTGCCGAGGCCCGCGACGGGGAGGACGGCCTTGCGGATCGGTTTCATCGAGCGGTAACCCCGGAACTGGATGGAACGACGTGGTCAGCTGTGCGGTCAGTGAGATAGCTTAACGCGAGCCGTCGCAAGCATGTACATCGTTAGTATGAGGCGGCGGGGCGTAAATTTCCCGTCTGCAAAGGCGTAAGCAGTTGCCGGGCTGGCGGCAGTGAGGGCGAGATGGCGGTTCTGGTGACGGGGGGTGCCGGCTACATCGGCAGCCACATGGTGCTGGCGCTCCTCGACGCCGGCCATGAGGAGGTCGTCGTCCTCGACGATCTCTCCACCGGCTTCGACTGGGCGGTCCCAGAGGGTGTGAAGCTCGTCGTCGGCGACGTGGCCGACCAGGCCCTCGTGACACAGACCATCCTGCAGCACCGCATCGATGCCCTGGCCCACTTCGCCGCCAAGATCGTCGTGCCGGAATCCGTGGCCGATCCCCTGGGCTACTACCTCGCCAACACCGTGAAGACCCGCGCGCTGATCGAGGCGTCGGTGCGTGCCGGCGTCAAGAATGTCATCTTCTCCTCGACCGCGGCCGTCTACGGTGAGCCCGAGGCCTCGCCGGTTCCCGAGGACCTGCCACTGAAGCCGATCAATCCCTACGGCCGCTCGAAGCTGATGAGCGAGTGGATGATCGCCGACGCCGCCGCGGCGTACGGCTTCTCCTACGTGGTCCTGCGCTACTTCAACGTCGCCGGCGCGGATCCGGAGGGACGGTCCGGCCAGTCGACGCCCAACGCCACGCACCTGATCAAGGTGGCCACGCAGGCGGCGCTCGGCCAGCGCGCCCGGCTCGACGTCTTCGGGACCGACTACCCGACCCCGGACGGGTCGTGCCTGCGCGACTACATCCAGGTCTCGGACCTCGCGGAGGCGCATCGCCTCGCCCTCGACCATCTGCGCTCCGGTGGCGAGAGCCTGACGCTGAACTGCGGCTACGGGCGCGGCTACTCGGTCCTCGAGGTCGTCGGGGTCGTGAAGCGGATCTCGGGCCGCGACTTCGAGGTGCGGCTGTGCCCGCGCCGGGCCGGCGATCCGGCCCAAATCGTCGCCGAGGCAGCGCGCATCCGCGATCGCCTGGGCTGGCAGCCCCGGCACGACGACCTCGACGCCATCGTCGGTCAAGCCCTCGCCTGGGAAGAACGCCTGGAGAAGCGCAATCGGATCTGACCGGATGCATTCCCGTCGATGGATCCTGGCCGCGGCGGCGAGCCTCGCGACCGGCCCGGCCCGCGCCGAGGACGCCTTCCGGGCGTTCGTCGAGGCCCTGCGTCCGGACGCGGCGGCGCGGGGAGTCTCCGCCGCGACCTTCGACGCGGCGTTCCGCGGGATCACGGGACCCGATCCCGGCATCCTGGCGCGAACCCGCCGCCAGAGCGAGTTCAGCCGGCCTGTCTGGGAGTACCTCGTCGGCGCGGCCTCGGCCGGCCGCATCGCGCGCGGCCGCGACCGCGCCGCCGCCCTCGCTTCGACCCTGACGGCGATCGAGGCCCGCTACGGCGTTCCGGGTCCGGTGGTGATGGCATTCTGGGGCGTCGAATCGGATTTCGGAGCGAGTGCGGGCAGCGTCCCGACCGTCCGGGCGCTGGCGACGCTCGCCGAGGCGCGGCACCGCGGCAGCCTGTTCCGCGACGAGCTCCTCGCCGCCCTCACGATCCTGCAGCGCGGCGACATCGCGCCCGACCGGATGAGCGGCAGCTGGGCTGGCGCGATGGGTCAGGTGCAGTTCCTGCCCTCCACCTACCTGGCCCACGCGGTCGACTTCGACGGCGACGGCCGGCGCGACATCTGGACCAGTGCGGCGGATTCGCTGGCCTCGATCGCCGCCTACCTCAAGGATCTCGGCTGGAATCCGACCCTCTCCTGGGGCTACGAGGTGCGCCTGCCTAAGGAGTTCGACCTGAGCCGCTACGCGGGCGATCTCGCGAGCTTCGCCGAGCGCGGCGTTCGCCGCACCGACGGGCAGCCGCTGCCGGGGACCGGGCGCGCCAGCCTGTTCCTGCCCGGAGGCCTCGGCGCCCCGGTCTTCCTGATCACCGACAATTTCGAGGTGGTCCGGGGCTACAACACCTCGGATTCCTACGCGCTGGCAGTGGGTCACCTTGCCGACCGCCTCGCCGGCGGTCCGCCGCTGGCCGCGCCGTGGCCCGCCGGAGCCCGCCTCGACGGGCCGGGCCTCCGCGCCCTGCAGACCGGCCTCGCGGCTTCCGGCTTCTACGACGGGCCGACGGATGGACGCGCGGGCCCGAAGCTGCGCGAGGGGGTGCGGCGCTATCAGATCAGCGTCGGATTGCCGGCCGACGGGTACGCGACGCCGGCCCTACTCGCCCGCGTGGCCGGGAAGGCAGCGCCGCGACGCTGAGCCCGGCGAGAGGTTTAGACCCGCGCGCGGCTTCCACCTATAGTGGCCGCGGTCCGAACGGGCCCGGTTCGGCGTAAAGCGTACGGGATGCGCATGGTCCTCAGTCGTCGGCGTCCTTCGGAACGCCCCCTCATCTTCGGGCTCTCGGTCCTGCTGGGGCTCGCGGAGGTGTCGACTTTCGGGGGCAGTCCAGCCCGCGCGCAGTGGGGCGACAGCTACCAGCAGCAGCAGGGCGGCACCTATTACCAGGCGCCGCCGCGCCGGCGGCCGCGGGACGCCTATTACCGCGACGACGGGACGTCCGGGCGCCAGCCCCGCTACGCGCCGCAGCAGGAGGCGCCGCGCCAGTTCTACTGGCCCTGGGAGGACAGGCCGCAGCCGGTGGCGCCGCAGCCGGAGCGCACCTACCGGGCCCCGCGCCAGCGAACCAATCCCTACGCGACCGGAGAGGCGCAGCGTCCGCCCCCCGCCGTGAAGCGGCGGGTCCGTCCGGCCAGGGCGCCGACACCGCCGAAGCCCGCGGTCGCCAAGACCGAGCCGAACGTCCAGATCGCCGTCTTCGGCGATTCCCTCGCCGACCATCTCGCCAAGGGCCTCGACGACGTGTTCGAGGACAATGCCGACGTCGCCGTGATCGACCGCGCGAAGGGCGACAGCGGTCTGGTGCGCAAGGACGTGGTCGACTGGCCGAAGGTCGCGCAGGACTACCTCCAGAGCAACGCGAAGGTGCGCTACGCCCTGGTGATGTTGGGCGCCAACGATCGGCAGCCGATCCGCGAGGGCGACGAGACGGCCGATCCCCTCACGGACCGCTGGCGCGCCCTCTACCGCGCCCGGGTGGAGGCGCTGGCGAAAGTCTTCACCGACCGCAAGATCCCGCTGATCTGGGTCGGGCTGCCGCCGGTCCAGAGCGAGTCCCTGAGCCGGGACCTCGCTTCCCTGAACGACATCGTCCGGGACACCGTTACCAAAGCCGGCGGCACCTACGTCGATATCTGGC
The DNA here is from genome assembly GCF_053345625.1 of Methylobacterium sp. D53M. Classification (NCBI taxonomy): domain Bacteria; kingdom Pseudomonadati; phylum Pseudomonadota; class Alphaproteobacteria; order Hyphomicrobiales; family Methylobacteriaceae; genus Methylobacterium; species Methylobacterium sp. D53M. Next base: position 186,743 of record NZ_JBKFAL010000001.1, on the reverse strand, counting down.
CGGGCTTCGTCGACGACCGAGACCGGTACGCCGCGTCGGGCCCGGATCCGGAAGGCCAGATCGCCAAGCTCCGTACCGCGGACGGTGTCCATTTCACCAAGGCGGGCGATCGGAAGCTGGCCCACTTCGCCGATGTCGAGCTGAAGCGGCTGATGGGCGCGGTGCCGGGCACGGCCGAGCCGTCGCCGACCGCGACCGTGGCGCCGACCGCACCGCCCGCGACACCCGGGCCGAGCCTCGACGGTACCGCGCCGGCCACCGATACCGCGGCGATCGATCGTCAGATCACCGCGATGCTGCCGAGCCTGCCGGAGCCGCCCGGCGTGCCGGCGCTCCCGGTGAAGCCCGCGGCCGGCCCCGTGGTACCGTTGAGCCGGAGCGAGGTATCGCCCGGCGGCGCGCTGCTGAATGGCCGTCCGCGCGATCCGGACAATTCCGGGACCGTGGAGCGGACGCTGCTGCGCGGCAACGCGCCGATGCCGCAGCCCGGCCGAGCCGACGATTTCCGCTGGCCGCCCGGCTGAGCCGGGCGGACCCTTCGCACGGTCTCAGCTGGCCGTCAGCGCGGCAGGACGCTGGCGCCCATCAGCATCTCGTCGATGGCGCGCGCCGCCTGACGCCCCTCGCGGATCGCCCAGACCACCAGGGACTGGCCGCGCCGCATGTCGCCGGCGGCCCAGATCTTCGCGTCCGACGTGCGGTAGTCGTCCTCGTTCGCCTCGACATTGCCGCGCTTGTCGACGCCGACCCCGGACTGCTCCAGCAGACCCTTCTGGACCGAGCCCGCGAAGCCGATCGCCATGAAGACGAGGTCGGCCGGCAGCACGAACTCGGTGCCGGCGATCGGCTGGCGCTTGGCATCGACGCGGGCGCAGACCACGCCGGTGAGCTGGCCCTTCTTGTTCCCCTCGAGCCGCAGGGTCGCGGCCTGGAACTCGCGCTCCGCGCCCTCCGCCTGGCTGGACGAGGTCCGCATCTTGGTCGGCCAGTAGGGCCACACGGTGAGCTTGTCCTCCCACTCCGGCGGGCGCGGGCGGATGTCGAGCTGCGTCACCGACAGGGCCCCCTGGCGGAACGCGGTGCCGACGCAGTCGGAGGCGGTGTCGCCGCCGCCGATGACCACCACGTTCTTGCCCGCGGCCAGGATCGGCTGCTCGCCGTTGCCGCGCATCGGCTCGGCGCTCACGCGCCGGTTCGACTGGACGAGGTAGGGCATCGCGTAGTGGACGCCCTCGAGGTCCTGGCCGGGGAGCTGCGGGTTGCGCGGATCCTCGGCGCCACCGCAGAACATCACGGCGTCGAACTCGGCCTTGAGCTCGTCGACCGACTTCGTGACGCCGATGTTCTGATTGTAGTGGAAGACGACGCCCTCGGCTTCCATCTGGCGCACGCGCCGGTCGATATGGCGCTTCTCCATCTTGAAGTCCGGGATGCCGTAGCGGAGAAGGCCACCCGCCTTCGGCTCGCGCTCGAACACGTGGACGTCGTGCCCGACGCGGGCGAGCTGCTGCGCCGCCGCCATACCGGCCGGTCCGGAGCCCACGATCGCGACGCGCTTGCCGGTGCGGGTCTGCGCCGGCTCGGGCTTCACCCAGCCCATGTTCCAGGCGCGGTCGGCGATCGCCTGCTCGATCGTCTTGATGGCGACCGGCTGGTTCTCGAGGTTCAGCGTGCACGCCTCCTCGCAGGGCGCGGGGCAGACCCGGCCGGTAAACTCCGGGAAGTTGTTCGTGGAGTGGAGGTTGCGGGACGCCTCCTCCCAATCCGACTGGAAGACGAGGTCGTTCCAATCCGGGATCTGGTTGTGGACCGGGCAGCCCGTCGGCCCGTGGCAGAACGGGATGCCGCAATCCATGCAGCGCGCGGCCTGTTTCGTCAGGTCGTGCTCGTCGAGCGGGAGCGTGAACTCGCGGAAGTGCCGGACCCGGTCGGCGGCGAGCTGGTACTTCTGCTCCTGCCGGTCGAACTCTAGGAAGCCTGTGATCTTGCCCATTGGTCAGCCCCTGGGCCGGCCAGTCTCTGACTGCGCTGCCCGCGTCGTCGTCTCGTGTGGGTGCGTGACCGGGCGGGAGCCCGCCCGGTCTCAGGAAGTCGCCTACTCGGCGGCCACCGGCATCCGCGCCATCTCCATCTCGCGAAGCGCCCGGCGGTACTCCACCGGCATCACCTTCACGAACTTGGTGCGGTAGCCGCTCCAGTCGTCGAGGATCGCCTTGGCGCGGGGGCTGCCCGTGTACTTGAGATGGTTGGTGATGAGCTGCGTCAGCCGCTCCTCGTCGTGCCCGGACATGTCTGCCAGGATGTCGACCCGCCCCTTGGTCTCCAGGTCGCCGTCCTGATGGAAGCGACGCATCAGGTCGTCCTCCTCCTCGACCGGCTCCAGGTCGACCATCGACAGGTTGCAGCGCGCCGAGAAGGAGCCGTCCTCATCGAGCACGTAGGCGATGCCGCCCGACATGCCGGCCGCGAAGTTGCGCCCGGTCTCGCCGATCGACACGACCACGCCGCCGGTCATGTACTCGCAGCCATGGTCGCCCATGCCCTCGACCACCGTGATCGCGCCGGAGTTCCTGACCGCGAAGCGCTCGCCCGCGGAGCCGCGGATGTAGCACTCGCCGGCGATCGCCCCGTACAGCACGGTGTTGCCGACCATGATCGTCCGGTCCTGCGGCGACTTCAGCGCGTCGCTCGGCCGGATGATCAGCTTGCCGCCCGACAGGCCCTTGCCGACGTAGTCGTTGCCGTGGCCGGTCAGCTCGACGGTCACGCCGGCCGCCACCCAGGCGCCGAAGCTCTGGCCCGCCGTGCCGGCGAGCTTCACCACGATCGTGTCGTCCGGCAGGCCCTCGTGGCCGTGCGCCTTGGCGACCATGCCGGAGAGCATCGCGCCCGCCGCCCGGTCCGAGTTCCGGATGGTGTCGGTGATGACCACCGGCTCGCCGGTCTCGATCGCGTGCTGCGCCTTCTCGATCAGGCGCCGGTCGAGGACCGTGTCGATCGGGTGGTGCTGCACCTCCACGTGGCGGATCGCCGTGCCCTCGGCCACCTTCGGCCGGTGGAACAGCTTGGTGAAGTCGAGCCCGCGCGCCTTCCAGTGAGCGATGGCCTCGACCTTGTCGAGCACGTCGGAGCGGCCGACCGCCTCCTCCAGCTTCGTGAAGCCGAGCGAGGCGAGGATCTCCCGCACCTCCTCGGCCACGAAGAAGAAGTAGTTCACCACGTGCTCCGGCGTGCCCTTGAAGCGCTTGCGCAGCACCGGGTCCTGGGTGGCGACGCCCACCGGGCAGGTGTTCAGGTGGCACTTGCGCATCATGATGCAGCCGGCCGCGATCAGCGGGGCGGTCGAGAAGCCCATCTGATCGGCGCCGAGCAGCGCCGCGATGATCACGTCGCGCCCCGTCCGGATGCCGCCGTCGGCCTGCAGGGCGACGCGCCCGCGCAGGTTGTTGAGCACCAGCGTCTGCTGGGTCTCGGCCAGCCCGGTCTCCCAGGGTCCGCCCGCGTGCTTGAGCGAGGTCAGCGGCGCCGCGCCGGTGCCGCCGTCGAAGCCCGAGATCGTGATGTGGTCGGCCCGCGCCTTGGCGACACCGGCCGCGACCGTGCCGACGCCAACCTCGGAGACGAGCTTCACCGACACGTCCGCCGACGGGTTCACGTTCTTCAGGTCGAAGATCAGCTGGGCCAGATCCTCGATCGAGTAGATGTCGTGGTGCGGCGGCGGCGAGATCAGGCCCACCCCCGGGGTGGCGTAGCGGACCTTGGCGATCTTGGCGTCGACCTTGTGACCGGGCAGCTGGCCGCCCTCGCCGGGCTTGGCGCCCTGCGCGACCTTGATCTGCATCATGTCGGAATTGACGAGGTACTCCGTCGTGACGCCGAAGCGGCCGGAGGCGACCTGCTTGATCGCGGACCGGCGCGAGCGCCCGTCCGGCAGCGGCTTGAACCGCTCAACCTCCTCGCCGCCCTCGCCCGAGTTCGAGCGGCCGCCGAACGAGTTCAGCGCGATGGCGAGCGTCTCGTGCGCCTCCTTGGAGATGGAGCCGTACGACATGGCGCCCGTGGCGAAGCGCTTGACGATCTCGGAGGCCGGCTCGACCGAGTCCAGCGGGACCGGTGCGCGACCGAGCTCGGCGGCGGACTTGATGCGGAACAGGCCGCGGAGCGTCTTCAGCTGGTGCTCCTGGCGGTTCACCAGCTCGGCGTATTCGCGGTACCGCTCCGGCACGTTGAGGCGCACCGCGTGCTGCAGCGTCGCCACCGTGTCGGGCGTCCAGGTGTGGGTCTCGCCGCGCAGGCGGTAGGCGTACTCGCCGCCGACATCCAGGGCGTTCCGGTAGACCGGCGCGTCACCGAAGGCGTCGCGGTGTCGGCGCGCGGTCTCCTCGGCGATCTCCGCCATGCCGACGCCCTCGATGGTCGTCGCCGTGCCGAAGAAGTCGCGGCCGACGAAGGTCGAGTTCAGACCGACCGCGTCGAAGATCTGCGCGCCGCAATAGGACTGGTAGGTGGAGATGCCCATCTTGGACATCACCTTCAGCAGGCCCTTATCGATGGCCTTGATGTAGCGATAGATGATCTCGTCGTCGGTGAGGTCCGGCGGGAACTCGTCCTTCATGTCGAGCAGCGTCTCGAAGGCGAGGTACGGGTTCACCGCCTCGGCGCCGTAGCCGGCGAGGCAGGCGAAGTGGTGCACCTCGCGCGGCTCGCCCGACTCGACGACGAGGCCGACCGAGGTCCGCAGGCCTTTGCGAATCAGGTAATTGTGCACGGACGCCGTGGCGAGCAGCGCCGGGATCGGGATCCGATCCGGCCCGACCGCCCGGTCGGTGAGCACGATGATGTTGTAGCCGCCGCGCACCGCCGCCTCGGCGCGGTCGCAGAGGCGGTCGAGCGCCCCGTCCATGGCCGCCGCGCCGGTCTCGGCCGGGTAGGTCATGTCAAGGGTCTTGGTGTCGAACCGATCCTCGAAATGGCCGATCGAGCGGATCTTCTCCAGATCGGCGTTGGTGAGGATCGGCTGGCGGACCTCCAGGCGCTTGCGCCGGGACGCGCCCTCCATGTCGAGCAGGTTCGGCCGCGGCCCGATGAACGAGACGAGGCTCATCACGGCCTCCTCGCGGATCGGGTCGATCGGCGGGTTCGTGACCTGCGCGAAGTTCTGCTTGAAGTAGGTGTAGAGCAGCTTCGACTTCTCGGAGAGGGCCGAGAGCGGCGTGTCCGTGCCCATGGAGCCGACCGCCTCCTGGCCGGTGACGGCCATGGGCTGCATCAGCAGCTTGAGGTCTTCCTGCGTGTAGCCGAAGGCCTGCTGGCGATCGAGCAGGCTGACGTCGCCGCGGGACTCGCGCGGCTGCACCGGGCGCAGGTCCTCCAGCACGATCTGGGTGTTCTTGACCCAGTCGGCGTAGGGATGCGCGGCGGCGAGCTCGCCCTTGATCTCCTCGTCGGAGACGATGCGGCCCTTCTGCAGGTCGATCAGCAGCATGCGGCCCGGCTGCAGGCGCCAGGACTGGACGATCTTCTCGTCCGGGATCGGCAGGGTGCCCATCTCGGAGGCGAGCACCACGAGGCCGTCGTCGGTGACGATGTAGCGCGCCGGGCGCAGGCCGTTGCGGTCGAGGGTGGCGCCGATCTGGCGGCCGTCGGTGAAGGCCACGGCGGCGGGACCGTCCCACGGCTCCATGAGAGCGGCGTGGTACTCGTAGAAGGCGCGCCGCTCCTCGCTCATGAGCGGGTTTCCGGCCCAGGCTTCCGGGATAAGCATCATCATCGCGTGGGCGAGCGGGTAGCCGCCCTGCACGAGGAACTCGAGGGCGTTGTCGAAGCAGGCCGTGTCGGACTGGCCCTCGTAGGAGATCGGCCACAGCTTCGAGATGTCGTTGCCGAACAGGTCGGAATCGACGCTCGCCTGACGGGCCGCCATCCAGTTGACGTTGCCGCGCAGCGTGTTGATCTCGCCGTTATGCGCGACCATCCGGTACGGGTGCGACAGCCGCCAGGTCGGGAAGGTATTGGTGGCGAAGCGCTGGTGGACGAGGGCGATCGCCGAGACGAACCGGTCGTCCTTCAGGTCGAGGAAGTAGCCGCCGAGCTGCGTGACCAGCACCATGCCCTTGTAGACGATGGTCCGGGTCGACACGGAGACCGGGTAGAACTCCTTCACCCGCGGGTCGTCGAGGCCGTAGACCTTGTTGGAGATCACCTTGCGGGCGACGTAGACCCGGCGCTCGAACGCGTCTTGGTCGGTGACCGAGGCGGGCCGGCCGATGAAGACCTGACGGTGGTGCGGCTCGGTCGCCTTCACGGCGTCGCCGAGATCCTCCGGATCCACCGGCACGTCGCGCCAGCCGAGGAGCGGCAGGCCCTCGGCGGCCAGGGACGATTCGACGATCTCCTGGATGATCGCCCGCGGCTCCTCCGCCTTCGGCATGAAGAACTGTCCGATGGCGTACGAGCCCGCCGGCGGCAGCTCGAAGCCGAGGCGCGAGCACTCCTCGGCGAAGAAGCCGTGCGGGATCTGCGTGAGGATGCCGCAGCCGTCGCCCATCTTGGGATCGGCGCCCACCGCGCCGCGATGATCGAGGTTCTCCAGGATCTTCAGGCCCTGCTCGACGATCGCGTGAGTCCGGCGGTCGTGCATGTCGGCGATGAAGCCGACGCCGCAGGCGTCGCGCTCGCGGGCCGGATCGTAGGAACCCTGGGCTTTCGGGAGGGCGGGGTCGCGCACGATGAGCGGCATCGCGCCGCCGCGGGGGGCGGCAGCCAGGGCCGTGGACGCAGCAAACTCGTCGGCGGGTCTGCGTTGTGACATGCTTCGTCTCGTCCTTCCCTCGAACCCGTCCGCAGCCAAGAACCCGCGAGCATGTTTCATGCCCGCAAGCCGTCGGCGCCACGCGCTCGGCCTCTTGCCGCAGGCCATCCGGCCGGTCCCGGAGGACACGTCCGTCGGCCTGCGTTCATCGAGGACCCGGACCGCTCGGAGAGCGGTGCGCTGGCGCGCCCGTGTCCGTCTGCCGAAACTTCTCGCCCGCGCGCGAGACGGCGACGGCCGGGATGCACGGCCGATGGGACAGTTGTGCTGTCCTAAGTCGCGAAACTGCCAGATTGAAATGTTTTCAGCAAGAGACTGCAGGCCGCGACGGTGTCGCCGCTCTGGATGACGGGCCGCGACCCGCTCCGCGCCTCCGCAATCTCGCCCGAATCGCGGGTTCTACGGGTCGTGCCGAGCACAAGCGGCATGCGGGGCAACGACCTCGCCGGCATGGTCGAGGTCCGGGTCTACCGGCCCGGACCATGCCGGAACCGGACACGAACCGGACACTCTGCCGGGTCTCCAAACCCAGAACGCACAAGAGTGACGATGACGAGCAGAGCCGCTGCGCGCTTCCCACGCCCGATGAGCCGGACGCTTCGCGCCGCGTGCCTGTCGGCGCTCGCTCTCTTGGGCGCATCCGGCGGGGCGCGCGCGCAATTCGCCTTCGAGGAAGAGGTCCTTCCGCCTCGCGTCGTCGCTTGGCGCCTCGCAGATCGCGGGTTCAGCGGCCTGAGCCGCCCGCGCTTCGACGGGCGGGTCTACGTGGTCGACGCCGTCGGTCCCGCCGGCGCGCCCGTCCGGCTGTTCGTCGATCCCATGACGGGCGGGATCGTGGGCCGCCGGCCGATCGGTGCGCCCGAGACCGTCGCTCGGCTGGAGCGACCCGCACCGGGCTTCGGCTGGACCGAGGACGAGGTCGTGCCCCGCCGCGCGATGCGTCCGGTCCCGTCCGAGGACGGTCCGGTGGCGCGGCCCCAGCGCCGGCCGGGCACCGAGGCCCTGCGGCCCGAGGCCAATCCCGAAGGTGTGAATCCCGACAGCGTCGCCCGGACTGCTCAGCCCATCGCTCCGCCAAAGCGGGTCGCGCGCGGAGCGCTCGCCCGGACGCCGGAGCTGAAGCCGCCGCCCCGCACGTCTCCCGAGGCACCGGCCCCCAAGCTCCCGCCGGCCGATACGGCCAAAGCGGATCCGAACGCCGGTCCCGCGCCCGAGACCAAGGCGGCGGCGATCGAGAAGGCCCCGGCCCCGGTTCCCGCTGCGCGACCCGCCGCGCCGTCGAAGCCGGCCGACGCCGCCGTGGCCGAGACGGCCAAGCCGGCCGCGAAGGATTGGAAGGATCCGCCCACGGACAAGAAGCCGGTTCGGGTGATCGGCGGCGCGACCATCGTCCCCGGCCAGGCCGAGTAAATTCGGCGGACGGAACCGGCGCGTCACGCGCCGTCCGTCAGCCGCTCGGCTCCCGTAAAAACCGTCACGGTGTCGGCCCGCGCGATGGCGCAGAGCGTCATGCCGTAGGACCGGGCCCGGTCGAGGGCCAGCGACGTCGGGGCCGAGATAGCGACGATCACGGCTGCGCCGAGCCGCGCGGCCTTCTCGACCATCTCGTACGAGCAGCGGCTGGTGATGACCAGGAAACCCGAGTCCGCGGGCGTCCCGGTCCGCATCAGGGTGCCGATCAGCTTGTCCAGAGCGTTGTGGCGGCCGACATCCTCGCGCACAGCCGCGAGTCCGCCGTCGAGGCGCGCCCAGGCCGCGGCGTGGACCGCGCGCGTCTCCGCGCCGAGGCGCTGGGCGCTGTCGAGATTCGACAGGGCGCGGGCGATAGCGGGCAGCCCGACCCGGACCTCGGAAGCCGCCCGCTTACCGGCCTGCGGCAGTTGCGCCAGGTCCTCGATGCCGCAGACCCCGCAGCCGGTGCGGCCGCTGATGGCGCGCTTGCGCGCCAGATGCTCGCGGAGCCGGCCCGGCGCGAGCTCGACGTGGAGGCGCAGACCGTCCGACGCCGTCTCCACCCGGGTCGCGCGGATCTCCTCCGCGCTGTCGACGATGCCCTCCGTCAGGCTGAAGCCGTAGGCGAAATCCTCGAGGTCGGCGGGCGTCGCCATCATCACGGCGTGCGGCACGCTGCCGTAGACGAGGTTGACCGGCGCCTCGACGGCCAGCGCCCGCGTGTCCGGCCTCGGCGCCGAGCCCGTATAGGTCATCACCTGCATCGGCGCCGGCACTGCGCAGGGCAGAGGACCGGGGGTGGGGCTGCCGGTTTGGGTGGACATCTCGAACTCCGCAGGCGTGGCACGAACGCGTCGCGACGCTTCATCCCCGGCGCGACGCGACGGGGAACGATTTCGCCGGGCCCTAGTGCGCCGACGCCACGAGGCGCCGTCAACTGGCGGGAAAGCGCGCGATGCGACGCTTGTGCGGTTGCACGTGGCCGGCCCTTGTGGTCTGAAGCGCCGGTCGGATAATGCCGGGTGACACAACCGGTACTCCGTCACGTCGGTACAATCCCGCACGCGTTCAAGACGGGGAGGTCCGGCGGCAGCCAGACAGTTTCAGGGGAGCCACGAGAGGCAGATGCGGACGGTGCGGACGATCAACCGGTCACTCTGGAGCCTCGCCGCTCTCGGCGCCCTGCTCTTCCCGATATCCGGCGCGCAGGCCGCGGGCTTCGGTCAGCCCGTGCCGTGGGAGATGGACCGGCAGATCCCGGTCACCGAGAACGCGCGCGACATCCTGAACTTCGAGATCGGCCTGCACTGGCTGTCCCTCGCCATCTCGGTGTTCGTGCTCGGGCTCATCCTGTGGTGCGTCTACCGCTTCGGCGAGAAGCGGAACCCGACCCCGTCCCGAACCACGCACAACACCGCCATCGAGGTCGCCTGGACGATCGTGCCGGTGCTAATCTTGGTCGCCGTGGCGATCCCGTCCTTCCGCCTGCTGCGCACGCAGCTCTCGGACCCGAAGGCCGACATGATCGTCAAGGTCGTCGGCCACGCCTGGTACTGGTCCTACGAGTACCCGCAGACCGAGGCCGGCGGCGGCTTCACGTTCGATGCCAACATCGACGAGGACAAGCAGCCGCGCCTGCTCCAGACCGACAACGAGATGGTCGTTCCGGTCAACAAGATCGTGAAGATCCAGGTCACCGCCGCCGACGTGCTGCATTCCTGGGCGATGCCGGCCTTCGGCTTCAAGATCGACGCCGTCCCCGGCCGCCTGAACCAGATGTGGTTCAAGGCCGACAAGGAGGGCACCTTCCACGGCCAGTGCTCCGAGCTGTGCGGCCAGCGCCACGCCTACATGCCTATCGTGGTCCGCGTGGTCAGCGAGCAGGCCTACGCCGACTGGCTGAAGGAGGCGAAGACCAAGTACGCCCGCATCGACAACGGCACGAGCTTCGCCGAGGCCCGCTGAGCCCCGGCTGATCGAACAGACCCCATCAGATTCACAAGGCATTCGAATCCATGGCTACAGCCGCAGCCCATGCCGGGGCCCATGAGGTCCACGACCACAAGCCGTCGTTCTTCGCCCGCTGGTTCCTGTCGACGAACCACAAGGACATCGGCACCCTCTACCTGCTGTTCGCCTTCTGCGCCGGAATCATCGGCGCGTTCCTCTCCTTCGGCATCCGGATGGAGATGGAGGCGCCCGGCCTGCAGTATTTCTCGAACCCGGCGACCTACAACGTGTTCGTCACCGGTCACGGTCTCATCATGGTGTTCTTCATGGTGATGCCGGCGCTGATCGGCGGCTTCGGCAACTGGTTCGTGCCCCTCATGATCGGCGCGCCCGACATGGCGTTCCCGCGCATGAACAACATCTCGTTCTGGCTGACGGTGGCGGGATTCTGCTCCCTGCTGTGCTCGCTGTTCGTCGAGGGCGCGCCCGGCGCGTCCGGCGCCGGCACCGGCTGGACCGTCTACCCGCCGCTCTCCACCGCCGGCCATCCCGGCCCGGCCGTCGACTTCGCGATCTTCGCGCTCCACCTGTCGGGCGCGGGCTCCATCCTCGGCGCGATCAACTTCATCACCACGATCCTGAACATGCGCGCCCCGGGCATGACGCTGCACAAGATGCCGCTCTTCGCCTGGGCCGAGCTGGTGACCGCGTTCCTGCTGCTGCTCTCGCTGCCGGTGCTCGCGGGCGCCATCACGATGCTGCTGACCGACCGCAACTTCGGCACGACCTTCTTCGACCCGGCCGGCGGCGGTGACCCGATCCTGTACCAGCACCTGTTCTGGTTCTTCGGTCACCCCGAAGTGTACATCATGATCCTGCCGGCCTTCGGCATCGTGTCGCACATCATCGCCACGTTCTCGCGCAAGCCCGTCTTCGGCTACCTCGCGATGGCCTACGCCATGGTGGCGATCGGCGTCGTCGGCTTCGTCGTGTGGGCGCACCACATGTACACGGTCGGCCTGTCGCTGCAGACGCAGTCCTACTTCGTGTTCGCCACTATGGTGATCGCGGTCCCGACCGGCGTGAAGATCTTCTCGTGGATCGCCACCATGTGGGGCGGCTCCATCCGCTTCACCGCCGCCATGCACTGGGCGGTGGGCTTCATCTTCCTGTTCACGGTCGGCGGCGTCACCGGCGTCGTGCTGGCCAACTCGGCGGTCGATAAGTACCTGCACGACACCTACTACGTGGTCGCGCACTTCCACTACGTGCTGTCCCTCGGGGCCGTGTTCATCATCTTCGCCGGTGTCTACTACTGGTTCCCGAAGATGACCGGTCACATCATCCCCGAGTGGGCCGGCAAGCTGCACTTCTGGCTGGCCTTCATCGGCGCGAACGTCCTGTTCTTCCCGATGCACTTCCTGGGCCTCGCCGGCATGCCGCGCCGCTACGCCGACTACCCGGACGCGTTCGCCCAGTGGCACAAGGTGTCGACCTACGGCGGCCACATCTTCGCGCTCGGCATGTTCGTGTTCGTGATCGGCGTCATCCTCGCCTTCCGCTCGAAGGAGCGGGCCGCGGACAACCCGTGGGGCGAAGGCGCCACCACCCTCGAGTGGACGCTCTCCTCCCCGCCCCCGTTCCACCAGTTCGAGACGCTGCCCCGCATCGTCGACGAGCCGGGCGCGCACTGATAGACACCCCGCGAGGGCCGCGTCCGCGGCCCTCGCCCTTCCCCGGAGGCCGGTCGGCCGACCTCCCGGCAAGGGCGAGCGATGAGGGCGATCCGCACGGGCCGAGGGAGAAGTCCCGGGCCCCGCTCACGCCGATCCTTGGAACACGTCGAATTCGAGACACGACTCGGCCGTGACGCGCGCGGCCGGGCGCCGACACAGCAGCGGCAGACGCGATGACGAGCCTGACGAACACGATCGGACCGGACGTTCCGGCCCCGGCCCTCACGACCGCCGGCGGCGACGTTCCGGACTACTTCGCCCTGCTGAAGCCGCGGGTGATGGTCCTCGTGATCTTCACCGCACTGGTCGGAATGGTGGTCTCGCAGGGCCACGTGCAGCCGGCCATCGGCGCGATCTCGCTCCTCGCCATCGCGGTCGGCGCCGGTGCGTCCGGCTGCCTCAACATGTGGTGGGACGCCGACATCGACGCGGTCATGAGTCGGACCGCCACCCGGCCGATTCCGTCGGGCCGGATCACCTCCCAGGAGGCACTGGGCTTCGGACTGTTCCTCTCGGTCGCCTCCGTGGTGGTGCTCGGGCTCGCCGCCAATCTCCTGGCGGCCGCGCTCCTCGCCTTCACCATCGTGTTCTACGCCGTGGTCTACTCGATGTGGCTGAAGCGGGCGACCGCGCAGAACATCGTCATCGGCGGCGCCGCCGGAGCCCTGCCGCCGGTCATCGGGCAGGCGGTGGTGACCGGGTCGGTCGGCGTCGAGTCGCTGATCCTGTTCGCCATCATCTTCATCTGGACCCCGCCGCACTTCTGGGCGCTCGCCCTGATCAAGGCCGACGAGTACGCCCGCGCCGGCATCCCGATGATGCCGAACGTCGCCGGCCCCGCCTCCACCCGCCGCCAGATCGTCTGGTACTCGCTGCTCCTCGCACCCCTCGGCCTCGTGCCGGTGGCCCTGGGCTTCGGCGGCCTCGTCTACGCGGTGGTCGGCCTCGTGGGCGGCCTCGGCATGGTGGCGTTCAGCATCCGGGTACTGCGGAATCGTGAGGGGGATGCCGAGCGGCGCGCCGCGATGGGCATGTTCGGCTTCTCGATCCTCTACCTGTTCGCGCTGTTCTCGGCGCTCCTGGCCGAGCAGAGCTTCGGCCTGTTCCGTCCGGTCCTGGGTTGAGCGCCATGGCGGATCCCGAGATCCAGTACCGGCCGCTCACGCCCGAGCAGGAGGCGCGGCGCCGCAAGCGCTCGATCGCGATCGCGCTGGCGCTGGGAGCCTGGGTCCTGCTGTTCTTCGTGCTGACGATCGTCAAGCTCGGCCCTCAGATCCTGACCCGGCCGCTCTGAGGCGCCCCCGATGACAGTTCCTCCATCAGGATCGAACCGGGCCGCCACGCGCACCGCCCTCGCCTGCGCGGGTCTCGCCGTGGGCATGATCGGCCTCGCCTTCGCGTCGGTGCCGCTCTACGACGCCTTCTGCAAGGCGACCGGCTACGACGGCACGCCCCGGCAGGGACCGGCCCTTTCGGCCTCCGCGGCGCGGGCCGACGACAGCATGGTCGTCCATTTCGACACCAACGTCGCGCCGGGGCTGCCCTGGAAATTCATCCCGGAAGTGAGCAGCGTCGAGGCGAAGCTCGGTGAGACCAAGACGGTCTTCTTCCGCGTGCAGAACACCGGCAGCACGCCCTCGGCGGGTGTGGCGACCTTTAACGTCCAGCCCGGGTTGATGGGTGGTTACTTCGTCAAGATCGCGTGCTTCTGCTTCAACGAGCAGACGCTACAGCCGGGCGAGACGCTGGACGTGCCGGTGGTGTTCTACGTCGATCCGGCCGTTCGGGACGACTCGAACACCGCGCATCTCTCGGAGATGACGCTGTCCTACACGTACTTCGCCTCCAAGAACGGTCAGCCCGTGAAGGCGGCGGTGGCGAAATCGTCTTCCTCGGGAACGAAGGGCGATTTCTGATCGCGGACCCGTGACAACACGGGGCCGCAGCGACTAAAGCTGCCAGCAAGCTTGGGCGTGGTGCGTGCCGCGCCCGGCCGAGGGCAGGCAACGAACAGCGTAAGGCCGGGAACGGCGCAGGGCGCGAGGGTGAGGAGCGACGGGACGATGGCCGAGGCGCACGCCAAGAATCACGACTACCACATCCTGAATCCGAGCCCGTGGCCGTTGATCGGAGCCTTCTCGGGCTTCCTCATGGCGTTCGGCGCCGTGTTCTGGATGAAGAGCCTCACGATCGGCACCCTGGCTCCCGGTCCCTACATCTTCGGGGCCGGCACGATCGGCGTCCTCTACACCATGTTCTCGTGGTGGAAGGACGTCGCGCACGAGGCCAATTCCGGCGACCATACCCGCGTCGTCCAGCTTCACCACCGTTACGGCATGATGATGTTCATCGCCTCCGAGGTGATGTTCTTCGTCGCGTGGTTCTGGGCCTACTTCGAGGCCGCCCTCTACACCGCCGACCCGATCCAGGTCTCGCGCGTGGAGTTCACCGGCGGTGTCTGGCCGCCGAAGGGCATCGAGGCGTTCGATCCCTGGCACCTGCCGCTCCTGAACACGCTGATCCTGCTGACCTCGGGCACCACCGTCACCTGGGCGCACCACGCGCTGATCGAGGGCGACCGCAAGGGCCTGAAGTACGGCCTGTGGCTGACGATCATCCTCGGCGTTCTGTTCACCGCCTGCCAGGCCTACGAGTACAGCCACGCCGAGTTCGGCTTCTCGGGCAGCATCTACTCGTCGACCTTCTTCATGGCGACGGGCTTCCACGGCGCCCACGTCATCATCGGCACGATCTTCCTGGCGGTGTGCCTGTTCCGCGTCTACGCGGGCCAGTTCACCCCGCGTCAGCACCTCGGCTTCGAGTTCGCCGCCTGGTACTGGCACTTCGTCGATGTCGTGTGGCTGTTCCTGTTCGCCGCCATCTACGTGTGGGGTTCGGGGGTCTTCCACGGCGGCGGCGCTCACTGAGCGAAACCATCCCGTCGCCGCATGGCGGATCTGCGAAGGGCGGCTCAGGCCGCCCTTCTGCGTTTCCGACGCCGCGCGAACCCCGTATCGACGAGAACGACCCGCGCTCGGGTCGATGGGGTCCCGCACGGAACAGGTCTGGAGTGTGCCCGTGAACAACCGAACCTACTCGCCGCCGCCGCCGATCCCGACCGGCCTGCGCGGCCGGTGCCCGCGCTGCGGCGAGGGTCACCTGTTCAAAGGGTTCCTGAGCCTGCGCCCCTCTTGCGAGGCGTGCGGGCTCGACTACACGCATTTCGACTCCGCAGACGGGCCGGCCTTCTTCGTCATGTCGATCGTCGGCCTGATCGTGGTCGGTCTCGCCCTCTGGCTGGAGATCACCTACGAGCCGCCGATCTGGGTCCACGCCCTGGTGGCCCTGACCCTCTCGGTCGGGCTCAGCCTGATCCTGGTGCGGCCCCTCAAGGGCTTGCTGATCGCCCTGCAGTTCAGCAACCGGGCGGAGCAAGGGCGCTTCGAGCCGTGACCGCGAGCGGACCGTACCGCGCTGGCTGGCGCGACCTGGTCGCGCCGGGGCTCGCCTCGCTGGTTGCCCTGGCCATCCTGCTGGGGCTGGGGACTTGGCAGCTCGAGCGCAGGGCCTGGAAGGAAGACCTGATCGCCCGGATCGTGCGTCAGAGCCGCGCGGAGCCGGTGGCGCCGCCGGCCGCGGCGGCCTGGGATCCGGCGCGCGACGAGTTCCGGCACGTCCGGGTCAGCGGTCAGTTCCTCAACGACCGGGAAACCCTCGTGCACGGGCTGGCGCCCGGCGAGACGCCGGGCCGCGCCCTGCAGGGCTACTACGTGCTCACGCCGTTCCGCCGGGACGACGGGAGCATGGTGATCATCAACCGGGGTTTCGTTCCCACGGAACTGAAGGCGCAGGGCGATCGCCGGGACGGCCTGATCGACGGGTCGACGACGGTCACCGGCATCCTCCGCGCGAGCGAGGCCCGGGGGATGTTCGTGCCGGAACCGGATCCCGCCCGCGGGGAGTGGTTCAACCGGGACATCGCCGGCATCGCGGCGGCGCGCGGCCTCGGAACGGTCGAGCCCTACCTGATCGAGGCCGACGCCGTTCCCGGGCAGACGACGTGGCCGCGCGGCGGCCAGCTCCGGGTCGATCTGCCGAACAACCACCTGCAATACGCATTCACGTGGTTCGGCCTCGCCGCCTGCCTGATCGGCGTGTTCTCGGTCTTCGCGTGGCGCCGCCTGCACGATTCGCCCGCGGCCCGCGCCGCCTAGGACAAAGCCGCGCGCGCAGGATCTCGGCGAAGAAGAGTCTCGCCGAGATCGGCTGAAAAACGGCAACCCGTTCCTTTGACCGACGGCCATCGCCCCGGAATACTTTCGGTGTTCTTGAGCGATCGGCCGCGTTCTGCATAGTGTATTCAGTTCGCGGCGATCATCCGAAGACGACACGGCGCCGGACCGCCGTGCAACTGAGGTAACGCCGGATGACCAGCCATCTCGCCGACGCGGCGGCGCGCGAGCCGATCCGCTTCGCCTACTGGGTGCCCAACGTCTCCGGGGGGCTTGTCATCAGCAAGATCCCCCAGCGCACGAGCTGGGACGCCGAGTACAATCGGAAGCTGGCGCAGATCGCCGAGGAGGCAGGGTTCGATTACGGGCTGACGCAGATCCGGTTCACCGCGGGCTACGGCGCCGAGTACCAGCACGAATCGGTCGCCTTCAGCCACGCCCTGCTGGCCGCGACCACCAAGCTCAAGGTGATCGCCGCGCTCCTGCCCGGTCCCTGGCATCCGACCCTCGCCGCCAAGCAGATCGCCACGATCTCGCAACTCACCGAAGGCCGCATCGCGGTGAACATCGTCTCCGGCTGGTTCTCGGGCGAGTTCCGGGCGATCGGCGAGCCCTGGCTCGACCACGACGAGCGCTACCGCCGGTCGGAGGAGTTCATACGGAGCCTGCGCGGGATCTGGACGCAGGACAGCTTCACCTTCCGCGGCGACTTCTACCGCTACAGCGACTACACGCTGAAGCCGAAGCCGGCCCAGCCGCTGCCCGAGATCTTTCAGGGCGGCTCGTCGCGCGCCGCGCGCGACATGGCGACCCGCGTGTCGGACTGGTACTTCACGAATGGCGGCACGCCGGAGACGATCCGCGCCCAGGTGGACGATATCCGCGCCAAGTCGGCCGAGACCGGCAATCATCCCCGGATCGGCGTCAACGCCTTCGTCATCGCCCGCGACACCGAGGAGGAGGCCCGCGCCGTCCTTCAGGAGATCATCGACAACGCCGACCCGGACGCCGTGAAGGCCTTCGGTCACGAGGTCAAGAATGCCGGCAAGGCCTCGCCGGAAGGGGAAGGCAACTGGGCCAAGTCGAGCTTCGAGGATCTCGTTCAGTACAACGACGGCTTCAAGACCGACCTGATCGGCACGCCCGACCAGATCGCCGAGCGGATCCTGGCGCTGAAGGATGCGGGAGCGGACCTCGCCCTGTTGGCCTTCCTGCATTTCCAGGAGGACGTCGCGTATTTCGGCGCGCACGTGATCCCGCGGGTCCGCGCCCTCGAGGCCGCCCGCGACCGGCGCGCCGAGGCCGCCTGAGCGCCGCCCGCCGAACCGTACCCCGACTGATCGGAGTGAGCCATGAACATCGCCGTCGATGCGCGCACGCTCGAGCCGGAGCACCGCCCGGGCGCTCCCGGCCCCGCGCGGCCGCCCTCACCCACCCACGTGATCCGTGACGACGCCGAGGCGCTGGCCGTGGCCCACGGGCTCG
Organism: Methylobacterium sp. D53M; assembly: GCF_053345625.1. NCBI lineage: Bacteria > Pseudomonadati > Pseudomonadota > Alphaproteobacteria > Hyphomicrobiales > Methylobacteriaceae > Methylobacterium > Methylobacterium sp. D53M. Next base: position 169,077 of record NZ_JBKFAL010000001.1, on the reverse strand, counting down.
CGGCCGAGTTCCGGGCCGGCGCGTCGGAGCGGGACCGCCACGCCGTGCGGCCGCTCAAGGAGCTCGACGCCTTCTCGCAGAGCGGCCTCTGGTCGATCAACGTGCCGCGCGCCTATGGCGGCCCCGAGGTCTCCTACCGGACCCTCGCGCAGGTCATCGCCATCGTGGCGGCCGCCGATCCCGCCATCGCGCAGATCGCCCAGAACCATCTCGGCATCCTGGCGGCGATCCGGACGGTGTCGGACGAGGCGCAGAAGCACCTGCTGTTCGGCGAGGTCCTGCGCGGAACGCGGTTCGGCAACGCCTTCTCGGAGCGCGGCACCAAGCGGGCGGCCGATTTCGACACGCGCATCACCGATCACGGCGACCACGTCGTGGTGCGGGGCCGGAAGTTCTACGCCACCGGCGCCCTCCTCGCGCACCTGGTCCCGATCGTCGCCCTCGATGCCGAGGGACGCGCCTGGTACGCCATCGCCGAGCGGGACGCGCCCGGACTCACGGTGATCGACGACTGGTCGAGCTTCGGCCAGCGCGGCACGGCGAGCGGGACCGTGCTGATCGACGACGTGCGCGTGCCCAAGACCCATCTGGTGCCGGCCTGGAAGGGCTACGCGGCGCCGACCGCCGACGGCGCCGTGTTCCAGATCATCCAGGCCGCGGTCGATGCCGGGATCGGCCGCGAGGCCCTCGACGACACCATCGGCTACGTCCGCGAGAAGGCCCGCCCCTGGATCGACAGCGGGCTGGAGCGGGCGTCCGACGATCCCTACACGATCCAGGCGGTCGGCGACCTGACCATCCGGCAGCACGCCGCCGAGGCGCTGCTCGACCGGGCCGGTCTCGCCCTCGACGCGGCCGTCGCGCGGCCGGACGCCGAGACGGTCGCGGCGGCCCAGATCGCGGTCGCGGAGGCGAAGGTGCTGACCACCGAGGTGGCGCTCGCCGCGTCGAACAAGCTGTTCGAGCTGTCGGGGACCCGCTCGACCCTGGCCGCCGAGAATCTCGACCGCCACTGGCGGAACGCGCGCACGCACACGCTGCACGATCCGGTTCGCTGGAAATACGCGATCGTCGGCAACCACGCCCTCAACGGCGTGAACCCGCCGCTCCACGCCTGGAGCTGACCGGCGCCTACAGCACCGGCAATCCCCGCGCCTTGGCCTCCTCGCCGGGCTCGACGTGGATGGTCACCACCGCCCCGGGGATCGTCGTCTCCAGGGCGGATTCCAGCCGGTCGCAGATCGCGTGCGAATCCTCGACGGTCATCGTGCCGGGGACGACGAGGTGGAAGTCGATGAAGGTCGCCTGACCGGCGGAGCGCGTGCGCACGTCGTGCGCCTCCAGCGCGCCCTCGCCGTGCTGGGAGATGAGCGACCGGATCTGGCTCACCATCTCGGCCGGGGCGGCCCTGTCCATGAGGCCGTCCACCGACTCCCGGACCATGCGGAAGCCGGACCACAGGATGTTCATGGCGACCAGCCCGGCCACCACGGGGTCGAGGACCGGGTAGCCCGTCACCACCACGGCGCCGACGCCGGCCAGGACGCCGCAGGACGTGATTACGTCGGCGAAAACGTGGCGCGCGTCGGCGATCAGGGCCGGCGACCGCCACCGCCTTCCCCAGCGCATCAGTGCCGCCGCCCAGACCGCGTTGACGATCCCGGCCGCGAAGTTGATCGCGAGGCCCACCGCGGGCGCGTCGAGGGCCTTCGGGGCGAGCAGCCCGAAATAGGATTCGCGCAGGATCAGCAGCGCCGCCACCACGATCAGCGCGCCCTCGATCACCGCCGAGAAGAACTCGGCCTTGTGGTGACCGTAGGGATGGTCCTCGTCCGCCGGGCGCGCGGCGACCCGCAGGGCCACGAAGGCGCCGATTGCGGCGACCACGTTGATGATGCTCTCCAGCGCGTCGGAGTACAGGGCGAGGCTGCCGGTGAGCCACGCCGCGTAGAACTTCATCGCCGTGACGGCGAGGCCGATGCCCGCGCTGAAGAGGGCGGCTTTCTGGGTGCGGTCCATGGTTCGCGCCGTTGGGGTGACGCCGCGCCCATACGGCACCGGCCGCGGCCAAGGCCACGGCAAAGGTTCGACGCCGCCGAAAACGTGTTAGCCGCGGCTAAGTCTCCGACGCGCCGCCGTTGTCGCGGGCGGCCTCGCGCCGCCGGCTCGGCTCCGCCTTGGCGCGCGCGGCCTGCGCCTTGCGCAGGTAGCGACGGCGCTGCCAGGCGAAGCGCGCTCCGGCGGCGAGGGTCTCCAGCCGGGCGGCCTCGCGCTCCCAGTACCCGAGGAGCTGCCCGTCGAGGGTGACCCGCCGGGGGCGACCGCGGGGCGTCACGCGTCGCTCCCCCGCGGCGCCGGCGGCTCGCCCGTCTCGGCCACGACCAGGGCGTCCGGATCGCCGCGGAAGCTGCCGGCGCCGGTATTCGGCACCGGGATTCCGGGGCTGCCGAAGGGCTGGCTCGGGTAGGCTGATTCGAACTTCGCGCGGGCGGTGTCGGGATCCTCGGCCTTCAGCACGATCTCGGACGTGCCGGGGAGCGGCCAGCGGGGATCGGCGGCGTCACGGGGGCGAACGGCGTACCAGGGCATGGATCGGGAGCCTCGCGTCTCGGTGACGCTGGAAACGGACGCGCCCCCCGGCGGTTCCGCGGTTGAAACCGCGTGCCGTTCGGTGCAGGCAGCCGGCGATGCGCGTGGACCTCTTCGATTTCGAGCTGCCGGAGACCAGCATCGCCCTGCGCCCGGCCGAGCCGCGCGACGCTGGGCGGATGCTCGTGGTCCGCCCTGGCGCGCCGCTGGCCGACCGGACCGTGCGCGACCTGCCCGACGCCCTCCGGGCCGGCGACGCCCTGGTCTTCAACGACACGCGGGTGATCCCGGCCCGGCTGAACGGCGTGCGCACACGGCCCGGCGCCCCCGGCCAGCGCACCGAGGTGATGCTCCACCTGCGGGAAGCCTCCGACCGCTGGCGCGCCTTCGCGCGTCCGGCCAAGCGGCTCGCGGCGGGCGACGCGCTGCGCTTCGGCGATCTGGCGGCGACCGTTCTCGAGAAGGCCGAGGCCGGGGAGATCGTCCTCGCCTTCGACCGGGCCGGGCCAGACCTCGACGCGGCCATCGCCGCGGAGGGTGCCCTGCCGCTGCCCCCCTACATCGCGGGCAAGCGCGCCACGGATGACCGCGACGCCACCGATTACCAGACGGTCTACGCCCGCAATCCGGGGGCGGTCGCGGCTCCCACGGCCGGCCTGCACTTCTCCGACGCGCTGCTGGCCGATCTCGACGCCGCCGGTCTGCGGCGCCACCACGTCACGCTGCATGTCGGCGCCGGGACCTTCCTGCCGGTCAAGGCCGAAGATACCGAGGCCCACCGCATGCACGCGGAGATCGGCATCCTCGACGCCGCCACGGCCGAGGCCCTGAACGCCGCGCGGGCCGCGGGCGGCCGGATCGTCGCGGTCGGGACCACGGCGCTGCGGCTGCTGGAGAGCGCGGCCCGACCGGACGGCACGCTCGCGCCCTTCTCGGGACCCACCGAGATCTTCATCACGCCGGGCTACCGGTTTCGCGCGGTCGACGCCCTCGTGACCAATTTCCACCTGCCGCGCTCGACGCTGTTCATGCTGGTCTCGGCGTTCTCAGGTCTCGCGACGATGCGCGCGGCCTACGCGCACGCGATCGCCGCCGGGTACCGGTTCTACTCCTACGGCGACGCCAGCCTGCTCTTCCCGGGCCCGAGCGCGGACACCCCATGACCGACAGCGCACCCTTCCGCTTCGACCTGCTGGCCCGGGACGGCACCGCCCGCACCGGCGTGATCGGGACGCCGCGCGGCGAGATCCGGACCCCGGCCTTCATGCCGGTGGGCACGGCCGCGACCGTCAAGGCCATGTACCCCGGCCAGGTCCGCGATCTCGGCGCCGACGTGGTCCTGGGCAACACCTACCACCTGATGCTGCGGCCCGGCCCCGAGCGTATGGCCCGGCTCGGCGGCCTTCACCGCTTCATGAACTGGGACCGGCCGATCCTGACCGATTCCGGCGGCTTCCAGGTGATGTCGCTCTCCGCACTGCGGAAGATCGACGAGCAGGGCGTGACCTTCCGCTCGCACATCGACGGCACCGCGCATCACATGAGCCCGGAGCGCTCCATCGAGATCCAGGGTCTGCTCGGCTCCGACATCCAGATGCAGCTCGACGAGTGCGTCCGCCTGCCGGCGGACCACGGGGCCATCGAGAAGGCCATGCACCTGTCGCTGCGCTGGGCCGAGCGCTGCCGCGTCGCGTTCGGCGAGCAGCCGGGACGGGCCCTGTTCGGCATCGTCCAGGGCGGCGACGTGCCGGCCCTGCGCGTCGAGAGCGCCCGCGCGCTGACGGATCTCGATCTCAAGGGCTACGCGGTGGGCGGCCTCGCCGTCGGCGAGCCGCAGGCGGTCATGTTCGCCATGATCGAGACGGTCGAGCCGCACCTGCCCGCCGGCAAGCCCCGCTACCTGATGGGCGTCGGCACGCCGGACGACATCCTCGGCGCGGTCGCCCGCGGCATCGACATGTTCGACTGCGTGATGCCGACCCGCGCCGGCCGGCACGGCCTCGCCTACACGCGCCACGGACGGGTCAACCTGCGCAACGCCCGCCACGCCGAGGACACCGCGCCGCTCGACGAGACCTCGACCTGTCCGGCCGCGCGGGACTATTCCCGTGCCTACCTGCATCACCTCGTGCGCTCGAACGAGATCCTCGGGATGATGCTGCTGACCTGGAACAACCTCGCCTACTACCAAGACCTGATGGCCGGCGCGCGCGCGGCGATCCGGGACGGCCGCTACGCGGAGTACTGCGCCGAGACCCGCGCCGGCTGGGCGAGCGCCGAGCGCGCCGCCGCCTGACCGGGCGTCACGGGTGCGCGAGCACCCGGTAGATTCCATCCGGATCGTCGCGGCCGGTGGCGGCGGCGCGCGCGAGATCCGAGACGACGCGCGCCGCCACGGGCAGGCGGTAATGCAGCGCGTCCCAATAATTCGCGTCCCGGGTCGTCAGCGGCGAGATCCGGCGAAAATCCACCACGACCGCGCCCCGGCGCTTCCCGATCGCCGCGGCGCGCGCCTTGCAGGCTTCCTCGCGACGGCCCGCGGCCGATCCCGGTGAACCCTGCGCCCCCGCGTGCACCGGCATGAAGGCCACGATCTTCAGGGCCTCGGCGGGCACGCGATCGAGGAGATCGTCCAGGCGGTCGAGGGCCGGCATCGGCAGTTCGGGGGCGTCCGCCGCCGCCGAGTCCACGCGGCCTGCGCGGATATGGGCCTGGGCGCGTGCGAGGTCGTAGCGCGCCTCCGGGGGCGTGAAGACCGCGTAGCCGTCGCCGCGGATCCGCGCCCGCGTCAGCCCGAGATCGGCGAGTCCGGCCCGGACGGCCGTCGTCACCGAGCGTAGGCTGACCTGACGCAGGACATCGCCGGGCGCGCGGTCCGCGTAGAGCCAGTCGGGAAAGGCATGGGCGGTCCGGGCCGGCGGATCGGCGGCGCACCACGGGGCATCGAGGCCGAACAGGACCGCGCGGACCGGCCGGCGGGCCAGGAACAGTGCGGCGAGCCGACCCTGCTCGTCGGGCGTCGCGGCATTCACCGCCAGATTGGCGAACCGGACACCGAAGGCCGCGTCGAGAGCCTGCGGGTCGAGCAGTCGCGCCGTCGAGGTGCCGAAGACCGCCGCGTCGAACGGCCCCCCGCGGGCGATCTGCGGATAGGAGAGCCGCTGATTGGCATCCATGATCGGCCCCGGCGGATGCCCGGGCGCGGCCCGCAGCCCGTAGGGATCGACCGCGGCCACGAAGCCGATCAGCGCCAGGCCCATGAGGGTGGCGCAGACGAGGAAGCTGCGCGCGAAGCCGACCCATCCAGCGGGTCGCCGGCCGGCTCGGCGGTGAGAGGACGGATCCATCGGGCGGCTACATACGCCGTTCGACGGGCCACGTCGCGGGCATCGCGTGCCCGGCCGCACCGTGGAGGCGGCGGTCGCGCCGACCTGACCCATCCCGCCGGTCGACCGTTCGATACGGGCGGATCGACAAAGCGCGTGAACCGATCGGCCGCCGCCCGTATAGACGGACGAAGGCGTTGCCCGGCACGAGTGGGCGGCGTGGGGAGGCGGCATGACGTTCACGGCACACAACATCCGCCTCGCGGACGGGTCCGAGACCTTGCCCGAGGCGGGCTGGCTGATCGCCGACAGCCCCTGGACCCAGGCGGCCCTGCGCTCGCTCCGGCTGTTCTACGGGCACAGGCTGGCCGGCCGGTCGATCGTCGATCTGGGCTGCCTCGAGGGCGGCTACACGCTCGAATTCGCCCGCGCCGGGATGCGCGCCACCGGTGTCGAGGTGCGCCGCTCCAACTTCGAGAACTGCCTGCGGGTCAAGGATGGGACGGGCGTCCCCGACCTCGCCTTCGTCAACGACGACGTGTGGAACCTGGCGGCCCACGGCCCCTTCGATGCCGCCTTCTGCTGCGGACTGCTCTACCACCTCGACAGGCCGGCCGCCTTCATCCGCCTTATGGCCGAATGCGTCCGCGACGTGGTCATCCTGCACACGCATTTCGCGACCGAGACCAACGAGGCCCTGTTCCAGCTCTCGCCGCCCGCCGAGAACGAAGGTCTGCCGGGTCGCTGGATGCACGAGCACGATCTCGACGACACGAGCCAGCTCGAGGCGCACAAATGGACCTCGTGGAGCAACAAGCGCTCCTTCTGGCCCACCAAGCCGGCCCTGATCCAGCTTCTCAAGGAGTGCGGCTTCGACATGGTCTACGAGCAGTACGACATGCTGGGACACGATATCCGCGGCTCGATGGAGAGCGGCTACTACCACCAGCAGGGCCGGAGCATGTTCGTGGCCATGCGGACCTGAGCGGCTGCGGGGCGGACATAAATTTAGAATTCACCATCTCCAAAGACTTGCACTGATCGGTTCAGTACGCATGTGACCGGCAATGTCCGCTTAATTCCTGCGGCGGATAAATGGCGACATCGGCCTTATTTCGCAAAGTCCCGCCGCCATGTTCGCGACGAGCCTCGCCCTGTGGGTGATAGCCATCCTGCTACTGCTCTCTTGGTTGCATCTGCAGGAGCGGGTCACCGAGCGGTGTCGCCGCGCGATCCGACCGCAGATCGAGCGCCTGATCATCGAGAACCGGTGGATGGAGCACCACGCGCGCGGAGCGGCCGCGTTCGAGGCGCTCTGGGACCGGGAACTCGTCAGGCTGCACCGCGCCCATCTCTCGCGCCCGCTCCGCGCCGTCGTCCGGTTCCGCGGCTTCAGGCGTCTGGTCAGCGCGGAATTCGCGTCGATCCTGCCGGCCGAGGTCGCGTCTTGGACCTTCGTCGACCGCGTGAGCGCCTCGCAGGCGCATTACGAGGCGCTGATGCTGCGGTGCCTGAAGGCGGCCGGCTGGCGCCTGGATTACCAGGATCAGGACCACTTCGTGCTCCTCCGGGCCCGAACGCGCGTCGTCGTTTGCCTGCATTGGGCGGACCGCGACGTCGCGTGTCTCCCGATCTCGGACGTCGCGGCGGCGGCGGAGCGCGCTGGGTCGACCACGGCGTGCGTGATGACCAATGGCCGGTTCAGCGGCGCGGCGCGCGCCATGGCGGAGGAGCAGAACGTCCTGGCGCTGCACTGCTCGCAGATCGACCTGCTGCTGCCCCGGGACAAGTCGACGGTCGCGCCCCGCACGGCCCGCGGAACCGGTTTCCGGCTCGCCGCCTGACCGCGCTCGGACCCCGCGTCGTGCGATGAGGGCCCATGAGAACGACGACATCCCGCACGGCCGCGCGCCGGGTCCATTCCTCGACGCGCCTCCCTCTGTCCCGCCGATGAACTGAGCGGCGCGCACGCTTTCGTCAGGGAGAGGCGCGATGCTCCTCTACGCATCGAGCGCTCCGGGCCTCGCCCGCCGGTCCGCCGTTGCGGGCATCGTCTTCCGCGATCGGACTAACGCTCGCTTCACCATCCCGGCCGGACGCTGAGGCCGAATCGTGGTCCGAGCCGTTGAGGCGCATGGATCAGTCCGCAGCCCTCAGAACGGACCACCCCGCGACCGAACAGGACGCTCTCGCCGAGTTGCCGGCGGGCGATTTCGTCAGGCGATGGCGGCAGATCACCGGCGAGCCGCCGGCCATTCTCCTGAGCTCACGGTCCGAGATGATCGCGCTGCTCGTGGAGAGCGTGCCCATGGCGCCCCTGACCCCGCAGGGCGAGAGCCCCGGCACGGCGGGGTCCGGGAAGACTCCGTCCCAGGATCGCGGCTCGGACGGGCCAGACGGGACGGCCTCAGGATCCTCCACGCGCAGTGATCAGCGGGGCGCGAGCCAGGGACCGGCCTGATGCGGAGCCGGGATGGTGCGACGCCTTCGGTCTAGTCGAGGTGGCCGCGTTCGCGAGAGTCTTGGAATACGCGGACGCTGACCAGCGAAGCCACGCGTCATCCGTCAACGAGGTCCCTTGCGAAGGGTGACCGTTCGTCTCGCTGAACTTGAGATCGCGGGAATTTTGGTCGGAGTGGCAGGATTTGAACCTGCGACCCCCACGTCCCGAACGTGGTGCGCTACCAGACTGCGCTACACTCCGAAGGCCGTCCCGCGTGTCCGCCAGGGCCGGCGAGCGGGTGTATAGCCGCGCCTTTCCCGCACCGCAAGCGCGCTGTTGCGCCTTTTCAGCCCAGATGATCGGGCCAGTCGTCCGGGAGACGGTGGCAGGTGATCTCCGCCTCCGCGGAGCGGATCGCCACCGTGGCGACGTGATCGCGCCCGCAATCGACCTCGGCTAGGCTCCACGGACCGTCCAGGTTCCAGGACGCGTCACCGGCGGCCCGGACAAGGCGCGGCGCTTCGGGCGGAACGCTGACGCTGAACCGGTCGAGGGGCAGCGACAGGCCGCTGCCCAAAGCCTTCACCACCGCCTCCTTGCGGGTCCACAGTCCGAAGAAGCGCCGTTCGACCGAGCTTCGCGGGGCCCCGGCCAGGGCCGTCACCTCGTCGGCGGCGAAATGGGCCGCCGCGATCCGCAGCGCGTCCGCGATGGGCCGCACGGCCTCGACATCGACGCCGATCGCCGCGCCGCGGGTGAGCCCGATCAGCGCGCGCCCCCCGGAATGGGAGAGGTTGAAGTCGGCGGCGCCCCGTGCCGGGCCCGCGAGCTCCGGCTTGCCGCCGGCTCCGGCAGCGAACTCGACGTCGGCCGGCGCGAGACCGAGCGCGTCGCCGAGGACCAGCCGCAGCGCGGCGTGGCTGGCGCGGAACCGGGCCCGATCCGCCGGGCGCAGGAAACGGTCAGCCCGCGCGCGCTCCGCGGCGTCGAGGACGACATCGCACCGGTCGACCTGGCTCGGAGACAGGACGAGGTCGACGATCCAGACCTGCACCGCGCTCACGCGACACCTCGCGAGGCGGGAGCTGGGGCGCTAGCGTCGGGAGAGCGAAACGGCACGGGCGACGATCCGATGGGGCAGGAATGAGCAGCATCGGATCGCGGCCCGTCTCCTGCAAGAAGCGCCGCGCGCGGTGACGCGGTCCAGCGCGGATCTCCGCGTCGGCCTCCTGGGCAGACCGAGCCTCGGCCGCCGGTCCGTCCGCTACGGGGTGTTCTTCGCCACCTACCTCTACCAGGGCCTCGTCGCGGGTTTCTCGCTGACGGCGCTCGCCAACCACCTCGCGGCCAGGGGCGTCCCGGCGACCGAGGTCGGGCTGCACTTCGCCCTGGCCGGCCTGCCCTGGACGCTGCAGCCGCTGCTGTGGGGGCCCTGGGTGGACCGGGCCGGGGACACGCGGATCGGACGGCGCCGGCCCTTCGCGGTCGCCGCGCTGGTCGGATGCCACGCGACGCTGGCGCTGCTCCTCGTCGCCGGGGGCGACGCCGTCGGCGCGCTCGGCTTGGTCTTCCTCGCCCACAGCCTGTTCGCGTCGCTCCTCGATACCGCCTGCGACCGGATGATCATGGACCACGTCCCCACCCGGGAACTCGGCCGGGTCAGCGCCTGCACCCGCGCGGGCTTCGTGGCCGGAACGAGCCTCAGCGCCGCTGTCTTCGGATGGACGCTCGCGAATTGGGGCTTCGCCGCGAGCGCCCGCTGGCTGCTCGTCGCCGCGATCGTCGCGAGCCTGCCGATGCTGCTGGTCCGCGAGGCGCCGGCCGATCCGCTCTGGCCGCTCGAGCGCCGGGGACCGGCGCCGCGGCGCCTCCCGTTCCGCCGCTTCCTGCGCCGCACCGTGATCGCCCTGCGCCGCCCGCGCGCCCTGCGGCTGCTCGCCCTGTGCTTCGGCCTCGACGCGGCCCTCGGCCTGTTCGAGCTGCCCTTCTCGATCGACCTCGTCCAGCGTCAGGGCTGGGAGGCCGCGAGCCTGTCGCGTCTCCAGGCGGTCCTAACCCTGGTGAGCGGGACGGCCGGTGCGGTCGCGGTGGGACTCTGGTCGGACCGCGCGGGCGCGGCGTCGCCGCTGCGCGCCCTGCTGCTGGGCAGTGCCGTCACCTTCGTGCTGGCCGGGATCCTGATCGGCGCCGGCCTCGTCGGGGCCGCGGCGCCGGCGATCCTGGCGCTCACCAGCGTGCTGCCCGGCCTGCTGATCGTCGCCCTGATGCCGGCCCTGCTCGCGGCGAGCCGGGGCCGTCCGGGCGCGGCCACGCAGTTCGAGGTCTACATGGCGGCCATGAACCTCGGCTCGGTCGCCGGGACGGCGGTCGCGGGCTGGCTGGCCCCGGTCCTGCCGCTCCAGGCGGTCGCCGCCCTCGTCGCCGCGACGTTCTTCGCGGCCTTCCGGATGGCGGGGCGCGGCGATCTGCTCGGCGCCCGCCGGTGAGGGAATCGGGGATCGCGCGCCGCGGCCGACTCCCCGCCGGCCGCCGATGCGTTAGAACCCCGGCATGGCCGCCACGAAATCCGAACCGCTCGATCTCGACCTCACCGCCGAGGAAGCGCGCGCCGAGTACGCGCGGCTGTCGGACGCGATCCTGGAGGCCGACCGCCTCTACTATCAGGAGGACGCGCCCGAGATATCGGACGCCGAGTACGACCGGCTGCGCCGCCGTCTGGAGGACATCGAGGCCCGATTCCCCGATCTCGCCGGCACGGGCGCCGCCAGCACGTCGGTCGGCGCTAAGCCCTCGGAGAAGTTCGCCAAGGTGCGGCACGCGGTGCCGATGCTCTCGCTGGGCAACGCCTTCGACGACGCGGAGGTGGCCGAGTTCGTCGCGCGCGTGCGCCGCTTCCTCGGCTGGCCGGACGACGCCCCCCTCGCCTTCACGGCCGAGCCGAAGATCGACGGCCTGTCCCTGTCCCTGCGCTACGTGAACGGCCGGCTCGACACCGCCGCCACCCGCGGCGACGGCGAGGTGGGCGAGAACGTCACGGCCAACGCCCGCACGGTGCAGGACATCCCGGCGGTGCTCGCGGGGTCCGGCTGGCCGGAGATCTGCGAGGTGCGCGGGGAGGTCTACCTGTCCCACGCCGACTTCGCCGCCATCAACGCCCGGCAGGAGGCGGCCGGCAAGCCGCTCTTCGCCAACCCGCGCAACGCCGCCGCCGGCAGCCTGCGCCAGCTCGATCCCGCGATCACCGCGTCCCGGCCGCTGCGATTCTTCGCCTATGCCTGGGGCGAGCTGTCGGCGCCGATCGCCCACACGCAGACCGGCGTGCTGGAGCACTTCGCGGCCTGGGGCCTGCCGGTGAACCCGCGGACCCAGACCTTCACCGACACGGAGGCGATGCTCGCCCATTACCGCGGCATCGAGGCCGACCGGGCCGGGCTCGGCTACGACATCGACGGCGTCGTCTACAAGGTCGACGACCTCGCGCTCCAGAAGCGGCTGGGCTTCGTCTCGCGCTCGCCCCGCTGGGCGCTCGCCCACAAATTCGCCGCCCAGGAAGCCACCACGGTCGTCGAGGACATCGTCATCAATGTCGGCCGCACCGGCTCGCTGAACCCGCTCGCCAAGCTCCGTCCCGTGACGGTCGGCGGCGTCGTCGTGTCGAACGCCACCCTGCACAACGAGGGCTACGTGAAGGGCGTCGGCGCCGACGGCGAGCCGATCCGCGACGGCCGCGACATCCGCGTCGGCGACACGGTCACGGTGGTCCGGGCCGGCGACGTCATCCCGAAGGTCATGGATGTCGACCTGACGAAGCGCCCGGCCGACTCGCGGCCCTACGCCTTCCCGGAGACCTGCCCGGCCTGCGGCAGCCGCGCCGTCCGCGCCGTCAACCCCCGCACCGGCCGGCCCGACGCGGTGCGCCGCTGCACCGGCGGGCTGATCTGCCCGGCGCAGGGCGTCGAGCGGATGAAGCACTTCGTGTCGCGCAACGGCTTCGACCTCGAGGGCTTCGGCGAGACCTATATCGAGGTCCTGTTCGAGGCCGGGCTGGTGCGCCAGCCCGCCGACCTGTTCCGCCTCGACTTCGCGGAACTCAAGGCCGCCATCGTGGCGCGGCGCGAGGCGTTGTCGGCCGAGCGGCGCGCGGACTCGGGGACGGTCGAGCCGCCGAAGAAGGCCGCCAAGAAGAAGGGCGACGACGAAGACAAGGCGATCCGGAACCTGCTCGCCGCCGTCGAGGCGCGGCGCGCCGTGCCGATGAACCGCCTGCTCTTCGCCCTCGGCATCCCGCAGATCGGCGAGGCGACCGCCAAGGCGCTGGCGAAGCGCTTCGCCGACATGCCGACGCTGATCGCGGCGATCCGCGAGGCCGCGGCGGCGCAGCCCGGTCCCGACTGGGTCGAGCTCACCGCGGTGCCGCGCGTCGGGGGCACGACCCGGGACCGGCTCCTCGATCTCGGCTTCCCGGAGGACGACGCGGCGCCGGCCAAGGAGCGGGCGCGCCTGAGCGCCGTCCAGCGCGAGAACCTCCTCGCCCATTACGGCGACGTCGACGCGGTACGCGCGGCGATCGCGCGGGCTGCGGCGCAGCGTCCCGGCGACGCCTACCGGGTCTTCGCCGACGACGGCGAGATCGGCCCGGTGGCGACCGACGCGCTACTCCTGTTCTTCTCCGAGCCGCACAATGCCGACGCCGTCGCGGCCCTGCTCGACGCGGTGGCGGTGCAGCCGATGGAGCGGGCCGCCGCGGCCTCAGCGTTCGCGGGAAAGACCGTGGTCTTCACCGGCACCCTGGAGAAGATGACCCGCAACGAGGCCAAGGCGGTGGCCGAGCGCCTGGGCGCGAAGGTCTCGGGCTCGGTCTCGGCCAAGACCGACCTGGTCGTGGCCGGCCCCGGTGCGGGCTCGAAACTGAAGGACGCGGAGAAGCACGGCGTCCGGGTCGTCTCGGAGGACGACTGGCTGGCGATGGTGGCGCAGGGTTGAAGCCCGAGTCCGGGCGGCCTAGACCTCTCGGGGAACACCCCGAGAACTTCCACCCGGTATGGTTGAGCCTCGATGACGGTCCTGGCCCTCGACTTCGAGACGGCCAACGAGCGGCGTGACAGCGCCTGCGCGGTGGGTCTGGCCTGGATCGCGGAGGGCCGCGTCGTGCGCCGCGCGAGCCACCTGATCCGGCCGACCGAGATGCGCTTCGCACCGGGCAACATCCGCGTCCACGGAATCCTGCCGGCCGACGTCGCCGACAAGCCCGACTTCGCCGCCGTCATGGCGCCCTATCTCGGCGATCTCGGGCGGGGGCTGATCCTGGCGCACAACGCGAGCTTCGATATCGGCGTCCTGCGCGCCGGGCTGACGCGGGCCGGCCTGCCGGTCCCCGATCTCGCCTATCTCTGCACGGTCCAGGTGGCACGCCGGGTCTTCCCGGCGCCGGAGGGCTGCGGGCTCGGCAAGGTCGCGCGGCGCCTCGGCATCCGCTTCGAGCACCACGACGCCGGCGAGGACGCCTTCGCCTGCGCGGAGATCGCGCTCGCCGCGATGCGCGAGCGGGCGGTCGCGGACGTGCACGCCCTCGCGGCCGCGCTCGGCCTCCCGGTCGCGCGGGCGGTCGGCGGCCCCGCCGTGCCGCGCCGCGTGCCGGGTGCGATCAGCGCCCGGGCCGTGGCAAGCTTCCCCGACGCGCCGGCGGCCCTGCGGTTCGCCATGCGCGGCTCGACCGGCAACCGCTACCACGTCAGCCTGGAGGAACGGCCGGGGGGCCCGGAGCTGCGCTGCACCTGCACGGCCGGCCGCTACGGCATGCGCTGCCGCCACGTGAAGGCGCTGGAGGTCGGCGACATCACCGACCTGCTCTCGGACAATGCCGGCGACGTCGTGCTCCTCGCCCGCATGCTCGGCGCGAAGACCCGGGTCGCGGGCGCGGCCTGACCGGGCTCAGGCCGCGTCGAGGCAGGCGCGGAAGGCCGCGACGGCGCGGTCGATGTCGGCCGCCGCGATGTGCCGGTGCGTGACGAGCCGCAGCCGCCGCGGGCCGAGCGGGCGCGTGCGGATGCCGGCCGCGTCGAGATCGGCGACCCAGCGCGCGCTGTCCCGCCCGGTCCGAGAGAGGTCGACCTGCACGATGTTGGTCTGCGGCAGGTTCGCCGCGAGGCGCGGCAGGGCGTTGAGCCCGGCGCTCAGTTGCCGGGCCCGGTCGTGGTCCTCGGCGAGACGCGCGCCCATGACGGTGATCGCCTCGAGGCCGGCGGCCGCCACGATCCCGACTTGCCGCTGCGTCCCGCCGATCATCTTCCGCAGGCGCCGTGCCGCGGCGATCACCGGTCCGTCGCCGGCGAGCACGGCGCCGACCGGGGCGCTGAGGCCCTTCGAGAGGCACAGAGACACAGTATCGACATGGGCCGCGAGGTCCGCCGGCGCGACCCCGAGATGGGTGGCGGCATTGAACAGGCGGGCCCCGTCGAGATGGACCGTGATGCCGCGCGCGCGGGCGATCTGCGCCACCGCGGCCATGTGGTCCGGCGGCAGCACGGTGCCGCCGGCGGCGTTGTGCGAGGTCTCCAGCGCGATCATGGCCGTCGACAGCGGGCTCGCGCTCGGCCGGAGGGCGTCCTCGAGCCGGTCGAGGTCCATGGCGCCGTCGGTCCCGGCGATCCCGTCCAGGAACGCCCCGGTCAGGGTGGCGGCCCCGCGCTCGGTGTGGAGCATGTGGGCCTGGGCCTCGAGCAGGACCTGCTCGCTGCGCTGAACCTGGGCCAGGAGCGCCAGCAGGTTGCCCATCGTGCAGCTCGGCACGAACAGGGCCGCCGCCTTGCCGAGCATCGCGGCGGCGGTCTCCTCCAGCGCGCGGGCGGTCGGGTCGGCGTCGAGCCCGTCGTCGCCCAGCGGCGCCGACCGCATCCGGGCGTACATCGCCTCGGTCGGCCGCGTGACGGTGTCGCTCCGCAGGTCGACCGCGGACGGCGCGTCCGTGGCTTCGCCGTGATCGTCTCGCATGTCGGTCTCGCCGCCCTACCGGTAGGCCGCCTCGTCGCCGGAATCGGTCGGGTTGGCGAGGGCCCGCTTGAGCACGTCGCTCATCGGCAACTCCAAGTTGATACCCTTCGGCGGGATCGGCTGCTCGAAATACTTGCCGTAGAGCCGCGCCACGGTCCCGTCCTGGATCAGCTCGACCACCGCCCTGTCGACCGCAGCCTTGAAGGCCGCGTCGTCCTTCGGCTCCAGGATCCCGTAGGGGGCGAATTCCAGGCCCTTGGTGCCGATCTTGTAATCCGCCGGCCGCTTGGCCCCCGCAACCGTGGCGTGGGCCAGGGCGTCGTCGTTGATGGCGCCCGCCGCGCGGCCGGTCTCCACGAGCAGGAACACCTCGGCGGTGTCCTTGGCCGGCATCACCTGGATGTCGAGCTTGTCACGGACGTTGATCCGGGTGGCGACGCGCTGGGTCTCGCCGCCGGCCTGCGCCGAGATGGCCTTGCCGCGGAACGAGGCGATGTCGTCGACATCCACCGGCGTGTCCTTCTTGGCCACCAACACCACCTGCGCCACGAAGGTGGTCGGCGCGAACGAGACCAGCTTGTGCCGCTCGGGCAGGTTGCTGGCGGTGCCGCATTCCAGGTCGATCGTCCCGTTGTTGATCAGCGGGATCCGGGTCGCCGACATCACCGGCACGTGGCGCACCTCGAGCCTGGGCAGGCCGAGCGCGGCCTTGAGCTTCTGCGCGACGTGTTCGCATATCTCCAGCGAATAGCCGACCGGCTTGGCGTTCTGGTCGAGGAAGCCGAAGGGCGGCGAGGCGTCCGGGAAGCCGAGGCTGATCTGTCCGGTCGCGCGGATCTTGTCGAGGCGCCCCTCGGCGACCGACGGCGCGGCGAGGCCGGCCCAGCACAGAGTGGCCAACAGAAGCGGCAGCGTCCTCGACACGATCCGAACCCCCTCGCTATGTCTGAACCGGCGAAGCGCCCGGCCGCCCCGACGGGGAGTCGGCCCGAAGCTTTGCCGACTGATCCTAGGAGCGGCCGCGCGCGTGCGTCCAATGCCGATTCACCTGCCGAGCATACGGATCTGATATGGCCGAGCGGCGCATGACCTTCCGGCACATCGAGGCCTTCCGGGCTGTGGTGGCCACCGGGTCCATGACCGAGGCGAGCCGCCGGCTCCACACCTCGCAGCCTCAGGTCAGCCGGCTGATCGCGCAGCTGGAGGCGATCACCGGCCTGCCCCTGTTCGACCGCAGCGGGAGCCGGGTCGTCCCCTCCCTCGACGGGACGCGGTTCCACGCGGAGGTCGAGCGCGCCTTCGTGGGCCTCACGAGCCTGGAATCGGCGGCCGCGCGGATCCGGGCCTTCGGTGCGGAGCGGCTGCGGGTGGCGGCGATGCCGCGACTGGCGGGCGGGCTCCTCGCGCGCGCGGTCGTCCGCTTCCGGGCCGCGCATCCGGACGTGATCGTGGCGATCCATTCCGGCGACGACGAGACCGTGAACCACTGGCTCGCCACCGGCTCCTGCGACGCCGCGCTGACGATGCTGTACGGCGACGCCCCGGAGGCGCGCGCCGAGCATGTCGAGACGCGCGCCTGCGTCGCCGTCCTGCCGCGGGACCACGCCCTCGCCGCGCGGGAATCGCTCGCGCCCGCGGATTTTCAGGGCGTGCCCTTCGTCGCCGCGTCGCTCGGGAGCGCCCTGCGCGGCCGGACCGAGGCCGTCTTCGAGGCGGCCGGGATCGGCCTGACCATCACCGCCGAGGCCGGCCTCGGCGCCTCGATCTGCACCCTCGTCTCGGCCGGGCTCGGGGTCAGCGTGATGAACCCCCTGGCCGCCCACGAGGAAGCGAAGGTCTCGCCGATCGCGATCCGGCCCTTCGCCGCCGCGCTTCCGGTGCATTTCGCGCTGCTCTTCCCCCCGGACCACGCCCGGGGGCGGCTGATGCGGGCCTTCGGCGCCTGCGCGCGCACGGTCCTGCTGGAGGAGCTCGCCCAGCTGCCGGACGCCGCGAGCGGGCGTCCGGCCGACGTCGCTCAGGCGGCGCGCTTCTCGGCGCCGGCGTAGAAGGTGCCCCCGCGCTCGGCCATGGCGGCCAGGTTGTCGGGGACGTGGAACCGGGGCCCGTGCTTGGCCTCGAGCGTCCGCGCGAGGTCGACGAAGGCCGCCGCGCCCATGAAGTCGATGTACGACAGGGTCCCGCCGGTGAACGGCGCGAAGCCGAAACCGAGGATCGAGCCGACATCGGCCTCGCGCGGGTCGGTGACCACGCCCTCGCCGACCGTGCGGGCGGCCTCCAGCGCCTGGACCACCAGGAGCCGCTGCTTCAGCTCGGTGAAGTCGACGGCGTCGGGGTCGAGGCGGTTCGGCTGCAGGTCCTTCAGGCCGGGCCACAGGCGCTTCGGCGCGCCCTCCGGGTAGTCGTAGAAGCCCTTGCGGTTCTTGCGGCCGAGCCGGCCCTGATTCTCGACCATCTCGGCGAGGATCGCCTTCTGCGCCGGGTCGACGGCGCCCTGCCCGACCTGCGCCTCGGTGGCCTTGGCGATCTTGAGCACGAGGTCGAGGGCGACCTCGTCGTTGAGCGACAGCGGCCCGACCGGCATGCCCGCCTGGCGGCCCGCGCTCTCGATCATCGCCGGCGGCACGCCCTCGAAGAGCATCTTGTGGCCTTCGAGGATGTAGGCGCCGACGCAGCGGTTGGCGAAGAAGCCGCGGGCGTCGTTGACGACGATCGGGGTCTTCTTGATCAGCCGCACGTAGTCGAGGGCGGTGGCGAGCGCCGCGTCCCCGGTCGCCTCGCCCTTGATGATCTCGACGAGCATCATCTTCTCCACGGGCGAGAAGAAGTGGATGCCGACGAACTGCGCGGGCCGCTGCGACGCCTTGGCCAGGCCGGTGATCGGCAGGGTCGAGGTGTTGGACGCGAAGATCGCGTCGGGGCGGATCACCGCCTCGACCTTCTGGATCACCTCGGCCTTCACGCGCGGATCCTCGAAGACGGCCTCGATCACGAGGTCGCACTCCGCGAGGGCGCCGTAATCCGCCGTGGCCTGGATCCGGCCGAGCAGCGCCTCCCGGTCGGCGGTCTTGGCCCGGCCCTTGTTGATCTGGCCGGTGATGAGGGTGTGGGCGTAGGCCTTGCCCTTCTCGGCGGCCTCGACAGACTGGTCGACCAGCACCACCTCGATCCCGGCCTGGGCGGTGACGTAGGCCACGCCCGCGCCCATGAAGCCGGCGCCGATCACGCCGACCTTGCGCAGGTTCGTGGCCGGCACGTCCTTCGGGCGGCGCGCACCCTTGTTCAGCTCGCCCATTGAGATGAACAGCGTGCGGATCATCGCCGCCGCCTCGGTCGAGCGCAGGATATGCGCGAAGTACCGG
This sequence comes from Methylobacterium sp. D53M, assembly GCF_053345625.1. Taxonomy (NCBI): domain Bacteria; kingdom Pseudomonadati; phylum Pseudomonadota; class Alphaproteobacteria; order Hyphomicrobiales; family Methylobacteriaceae; genus Methylobacterium; species Methylobacterium sp. D53M. Next base: position 150,367 of record NZ_JBKFAL010000001.1, on the reverse strand, counting down.
CTCTCGACCCGCAGGGCGAGGTCCATCGGCAGCTGCAGGCCCTCGTACACGGAGGCCAGGATCGCCTTGGCGGCCGGGTAATTGTCGTGCGTCTCGCGGCGGTAGATGGCGTTGGCCGGCGGCCAGATCATCATGCCGGCCGGCGAGTAGACCTTGCCGGACGGCGCTTTGAACTTCGGCACATCCCAGGGCGCCACAGCCGAGCCGCCCTCGCGGATCCAGGCCTTGGCGCGCTCCACGATCTCGGCCTGCGGCGCCACCGCGTGGATCAGCCCCATGCCCTTGGCCATGGGCGCGCGGATCTGCTCGCCCTTGAACAGCATCTGCAGGGCGTCGCCGGTCTGCATCAGGCGGGCGACCCGCTGCGTGCCGCCGCCGCCCGGGAACAGGCCGACCTTGATCTCCGGCAGGCCGACCCGGGTCTTCCCGTCGTCGGAGGCGACGCGGTGATGGCACGACAGCGCCAGCTCGAAGGCGCCGCCCAGGCACAGGCCCTGGATCGCCGCCGCGAAGGGCTTGCCGCAGGTCTCCAGCCGCCGGAACAGCAGCGACAGGCGTCGGGAGGCCTCGAAGAAGTGGCGCATCGCCACCTCCTCGCCCTGCTCGGCCTTCAGCTGCTCGTAGGCCCGGCCCAGGCCCTGGAGCATGGTGAGATCGGCGCCGCCGGAGAAATTGTCCTTCCCGGTGGCGATGACGCAGCCCTTGATCGCCGGGTCGGACGCGACCTGCTCGATGATCTGCTCGAGCTGGTCCATCACACCTTCGGTGATCACGTTCATCGAGCGGCCGGGCATGTCCCAAGTCGCCAGCGCGACGCCGTCGGGATCGGTCTCGAAGCGGAAATCGGTCAGCGTCACGGTGCCGTCCTCCCTGGGTTCCGCCGACGATCCGCCGGCGCACTTGCATTAAGGTTGTGTTGAGCGCGTCCGGCCATTGTCTGCCGGCCGGGGTCACTCACCGAAAGCCGCACATGACGAAGGATTCCGGCTGCCGCGCCTGTCGCGCCGGCACCAAGCTCGACTTCGACTTCACGATGGCGTTCCAGCCGATCCTCGACCTCGCGGACGGCAGCGTCTGGGCCTACGAGGCGCTGGTGCGCGGCCCGAAGGGTGAGCCGGCCTACACGATCCTCGACCGGGTGACCGACGAGACCCGCTACCAGTTCGACCAGGCCGCCCGCGTCAAGGCGATCGAGCTCGCCGGCACGCTGTTTCCCCGCGACAGCGCCACGCGGCTGTCGATCAACTTCATGCCCAACGCGGTCTACGAGCCGAATGCCTGCATCCGCGCCTCGCTCGAGGCGGCGCGGCGCATCGACTTCGCCCACCGGCGGATCATGTTCGAGTTCACCGAGCAGGAGCGCTTCCGGGACATCGAGCACGTCAAGGGCATCGTCGCCGCCTACCGAAAGCAGGGGTTCCTGACGGCGCTCGACGATTTCGGCGCCGGCTTCGCGGGCCTGAGCCTGCTCGCCAATTTCCGCCCCGACCTGATCAAGATCGACATGGACGTGCTGCGCGGCCTCGACAGCGACGCCGGGCGCTACGCCATCGTCTCGGGCGTGGTCGCCATCGCCCGCGCCCTCGGGGTGACGGTTCTGGCAGAGGGCGTGGAGACCGCGGCGGAACTCGACGCCCTGCGGAATATCGGGATCACGCTCGTGCAGGGCTACCACTTCGCCAAGCCCCTCCTGGCGGGGCTGCCCCCGGTCGCGGGCTTCGCCCCGATGGTGGCCGCGCGCGCAGCCTGACGCCGGACCGACGCGCGCGGCGCTCATCGCCTACTTCGGCGCCGGGGTCGGCGCAGCGGCCGGCGGTGCAGGCGGCACCGGCGGGGTGCCGGGCTTCGGTCCGTTGTCGGTCGCCGCGGCCACCGCCAGCATGTTGAGCAGCTTGGTCACGGAGTTCTGCGAGATCGCCGTCACCGACGAGTTCGGATCGGCGTTCATCGTCTGGAACTTGAGGTAGGTCGGGTCCGAGTAGATCTCGTCGAGGTGCTTGAGCTCGGCGAGACTGAACTTCTCGGCGTAGTCCTTCGAGAGCCCCTGGACCATGAGGGTCCGCTGCTTCTCGAATTCGTCCAGCAGCTCCTTGCGCACGGCCTCGGCGCGGGCCTCCGGCATCGGCGCCACGGTCTTCTCGAGGGCGACGTTGAACCCGGTCTGGAGGTTCTTGATCAGGGTCTTGTTGACGAGGTTGGTTGCCGCGGCGACGCGGTCCGCCGCGTCATCGGCGCGGGCGGCCACCGGCAGGCTCAGGGTGACGCCCAGACAGAGCGTCGCAATCAGGCGGTTCAAGGGCTTGTCTCCCGTTGTTTTATCGTCCGGACCGCGAAAGGGCCGAGCGTCGCCCGCGCCTCTAGCAGCGTTCCCGGACTTTGGGGAGCGGCGCGGCGCCGCTCCCGGCCGCGCGGAGGTTCACACCCGCTCGATGATGGTCGCGGTGCCCATGCCGGCGCCGATGCACAGCGTGACCAGCGCGCGCTCCTTGCCGGTCCGCTCCAGCTCATCGAGCGCGGTTCCGAGGATCATCGCGCCTGTGGCGCCGAGCGGGTGGCCGAGGGCGATCGCCCCGCCGTTCACGTTGACCACCTCCGGGTCGAGGTCGAAGGCCTGGCAGAAGCGCAGGACCACGGCCGCGAAGGCCTCGTTGACCTCGAACAGGTCGATGTCCGACAGGCTCAGGCCCGACTTCGCCAGGACCTTGCGGGTGACGTCCACCGGCCCGGTGAGCATCAGGGCCGGGTCCGACCCGATATTGGCGAAGGCGCGGATCCGGGCGCGCGGGCGCAGGCCCGCGGCCTCGCCGGCAGCGCGGGAACCGATCAGCACGGCGGCGGCGCCGTCGACGATGCCGGAGGAGTTGCCGGCGTGGTGGACGTGCTCGACGCTCTCCACGTCCGGATGGGCGTCCGTCGCGACGGCGTCGAAGCCGCCCATCTGGCCCATCTGCACGAACGAGGCCTTCAGCGCGGCGAGCGACTGCATGTCGGTGCTTGGACGCATGTGCTCGTCGCGGTCGAGCAGCGTGATGCCGTTCACGTCGCGGACCGGAACCACCGAGCGGTCGAACAGCCCCTCACCCCAGGATTTCGCGGCGCGCTCTTGGGAGCGGACCGCGTAGGCGTCGCAATCGTCCCGTGTGAAGCCGTACTTGGTGGCGATCAGGTCGGCCGAGACGCCCTGCGGCATGAAGTAGGACTTGATGGCGATCGCCGGGTCGACCGGCCAGGCGCCGCCCGAGGCGCCGATGCCGATGCGACTCATCGATTCGACGCCGCCGCCCACCGCCATCTCGTGCTGGCCGCTCATGACCTGCGCGGCGGCGAAGTTCACCGCGTCGAGGCCGGAGGCGCAGAAGCGGTTGATCTGCACGCCCGGGACGTGCGCGCCGTAATCTGCCACGAGGGCGGCGGCGCGGGCGATGTCGCCCCCCGCCTCGCCCACCGGATCGACGCAGCCCAGCACCACGTCGTCGACGAGGCCGGTATCGAGTCCGTTGCGGTCCTTGAGGGCGCGGAGCGCGGTCTCGGCGAGCCGCAGGGCGGTGACCTCGTGGAGGGAGCCGTCCGCCTTGCCGCGCCCGCGCGGCGTGCGAACGTGGTCGTAGATGAAGGCGTCCGTCATCAGCACTCCCCCGGGGCGTCGATCTTCGCCGGTCGGCGACGCGGCCTTACAGGGCCGTCTCGGTTCGCGCCAGTCTGCCACGGCGCGCGCGCCCTCGGCCAGCCCCGAGAGCGGGGAGCCGGCGAAGGGCGCGTGACAGCGGGGGTGGTTTGGTCGTGCTCGTCCGGGCTCGGCCAGATCAGCCGGGTGCCCGGCCGTCCCCGCACCCGCCCGGATCGAACCTGCTCGTGAAAGAGCAAACTCAGCCCGGACGCGATGCGGGAAACCCCGCGCGTTCGACTAGTCCTGAAGCATCCGCTTCAGCAGCTCGACCTCGTCGCCGAGCACCGAATCTTCGCCGATCTGCTTCTCGATCTTGCGCACGGCGTGCAGCACCGTGGTGTGGTCGCGGCCTCCGAAGCGGCGACCGATCTCCGGCAGCGAGCGCAGCGTCAGGACCTTCGACAGGTACATGGCGATCTGGCGCGGCTTCACCACCGCGGCGGTGCGCCGTTCCGACAGGATGTCGGACCGCGAGACGTTGTAGCGCGAGGCGACCAGCTTCTGGATGTCCTCGATCTTGATCCGCTTCGGCTCGCGGTTCTTCACGAGGTCGCGGATCGCGCTCTCGGCCGTCTCCATCGTCACGGCGGTCCCGGTGAGCGTGGCGTGGGCCAGCAGGCGGTTGACCGCGCCCTCGAGGTCGCGGCCGTTGGCGGTGATCGCGCGGGCCACGTAGGCCGCCACCTGCGGCGAGACGTCGAAGCCCGGATGCGCGGCCCGCACGGCGGCGAGGCGTGCCGACAGGATCGAGACGCGCAGGGCCTCGTCGAGGGCCGTGATCTCGACCACGAGGCCACCGCCGAGCCGCGAGCGCACCCGCTCGTCCAGGGCCTCGAGTTCGGTCGGGGGCCGGTCGGAGGCGACCACGACCTGACGGCCGGCATCGATGAGCGCGTTGATCGTGTGGCCGAACTCGGCCTGGATCGACTTGCCCTGGATGAACTGGACGTCGTCCAGGATCAGCAGGTCGATGCCCCGCAGCCGCTCCTTGTAGGCGAGCGCCGACTGAGTCTTCAGGGCGTTGACGAAGCCGTACATGAAGCGGTCGGCAGTCAGGTAGATCACCCGGCGGCCGGCCTCGCGGGCGGCGTGGCCGATCCCGTGCAGCAGGTGGGTCTTGCCCAGCCCGACGCCCGCGTGGAGGTAGAGCGGGTTGTAGAGCGCGCCCTCCCCCTGGTGATTGGCGACCCGCTCGGCGGCGGCGTGCGCCAGCGCGTTCGAGCGCCCGATCACGAAGCTCGCGAAGGTCAGCCGCGCGTCGAGCGGCGTGCCGCTCAGGTCACCGCCGGCCTCGGCGCCGCGCGCCTCGGGCGTGGGTGCGACCGCGGCGACCGGCGTCGGCGCGCTGGTCGCGTGGAGGCGGGCGAGCGGGCCGCTGACCGGGCCTGCCTTCGCGGCTCCGACGGCGACCGGACGGACCGGCGCCCCGGTCCCGCGCACGCCGACCTCGATCCGCGCGATCTCCTCGACCTCGGCCTTGAAGGTGTTGAGGACGCGGTCGAGGTAGTGCGACTCGATCCAGCTCTTCAGGAAGCGGGTCGGGACCGTCAGGCGGGCCGTTCCGCCGGCCACGGCCTCCAGCTCCAGCCGGGCGAACCAGCTGGCGAACACGTCCTCGCCGAGTTCGGCCCGCAGCCGGCGCTTCACCCGGGCCCAGGCAGACCCGTAATCCGTGTTGCCGCCGCCGTTGCGGCCCCCGTCGTCGTCGCTCGCCACCGTTCCGTCGACACGCATCACTGGCTCTCCCGACGCTGCCCCCGGAATCCCGCAGGCGGCGCGTACGCACGAATTACGCCCTCAGCGTCCCGCAAGAACGGGCGGGACAGAGTCCTCTGGACGGAGTCAACCCCACCGCGAGGAACTTTTGCCGATTGGGTGAGCCTATCAACAATTACCTACGGTTCCTTTAACAGTGGGACTTGCGGGGACGGCGCCGATTCCCATTCGCAAGTGTTCCCGCGGGAGCTGAACACGGCAGCTAGAGTCTTGGCGAATCAGATCGATTCGCTGGAGTCCCGAAATCGTCGTGTTTTGCTTGTCCAGTGTCAGTTTCTGTTAAGCTACACGCCGTTTCCGGGAACCGCAATCGTGTTGATTCTTGGATAGGGTTAACGCTTTCGACTCATGGCGCCGCCGGCAGCGCGCGGCCCGATCCGGACAGCGCGCACGAAAAAGCCCGGCGCGAAGGCCGGGCTCGAGACCGTCTCGGTGGTGCGTGGCGTCTTAGGCGGCGAGCGCCTTAACGCGGGCAGCGAGGCGCGAGACCTTCCGCGAGGCATTGTTCTTGTGAACGATGCCGTGCTGTGCAGCGCGCATCATCTCGGGCTCGGCGGCGCGGAGGGCAGCCAGCGCGTCCTGCTGGTTACCGGTGGCGATGGCCTCCTCGACCTTGCGGACGAAGGTCCGCATGCGCGAGCGGCGCGAGCGGTTGATCGCCGTGCGCTTGGCGATCTTGCGGGTCATCTTCTTGGCCGAAGCGGTGTTGGCCATGTACGTCCTCGTGTTTCTCGTCGGGCGATGCCGACGGGCCGGCTGTGCCGGAAATCGGTCGTCGCGTCAGGTTGTCTGGCGATGGCCGAGACGCAACGCGCGCGAAAGCGCGGCCCCTCGGCGAAGCGGCTTCTATAGTCAGGGGGGGGCCGCGCGTCAACGCGCTCGGAGGCGAAACCGGATCGCGGGCCTCGGCCTCAGTCCGGGCGCCCGGACGCATCCGGCAGACCTCACCGAAGACGTCGGATCGCGGGAGGCCGCATCGCCGCGACGATGACGGGCGCCGGCCGGCTCTCGCAGGAGCGCTCCGGCTATTCGGGCCAGCGCAGGGCCGCCGCCGCCGCCAGCGTCCCGACCACGGCGGCGATCAGCGTCAGCGCCGCCAGCACCGCCAGCGGCACGAGGAACGGCACCGTGCCGCCGCTCGCCGCCTGCGCGGCCGAGACGCCGAAGATCAGCGTCGGGATCATCAGCGGCAGGACCAGCACGGCAAGGATCAGGCCGCCCCGGCGAATCGAGGCGGTGAGCGCCGCGCCCACCGCGCCGATGAAGCTCAGGGCCGGGGTGCCGGCGAGCAGCGTCAGGGACGTCGCGCCCATGGCGGTGCCGTCGAGGGCCACCAGCAGCCCGAAGAGCGGCGCGGCCAGGGCGAGCGGCAGGCCCGTGGTCAGCCAGTGCGCCGCGACCTTGCCGAGCACCACAAGCTCGAGGGGCACCGGCGCGGCGGTCATCAGGTCGAGGGAGCCGTCCTCCTCGTCGGCCTGGAACAGGCGGTCGAGGCCGATCAGCGTGGCCAGAACGGCGGCGAGCCACAGGATCGCCGGGCCGATCCGCGACAGCAGGTTGAGATCGGGCCCGAGGGCGAAGGGCACCAGCGCGACGATCATCAGGAAGAAGACCAGCGACAGGGCGCCGGAACCGCCGACCCGGCCGGCGAGGCGCAGGTCGCGGGCGATGAGGGCGAGGACCGCGCGAATCACGCCCACTCCTCCAGCACGTCCGCGACCGGCGCCGCGGCGGTCTCGATGCGCAGCTCCGCCGCGCGGGCGAGGCCGAGCGACTGGTGGGTGGCGGCGATCACGAGCCCGCCGCCGGCCCGATGGCCCTCCATCAGCTCCGCGAGCACCGCCTGCGAGGCCGTGTCGAGGGCGGCGGTCGGCTCGTCCAGGAGCCAGAGCGGCCGGGCACAGACGAGGAGCCGCGCCAGGGCCACGCGCCGCCGCTGGCCCGCCGACAGATAGGCCACCGGCAGGTCGTGCGCGTGGCCGAGGCCGAGCCGCTCCAGCGCGGCGCGCGGGTCCAGGCGTGGCGCGCCCAGGAGCCGCTGGGCGAACAGGAGGTTCTCGCCCGCCGTGAGCGAACTCTTCAGCCCGTCGCGGTGGCCGACCGCGTGGAGGCACTCGGGCAGGCTCGCCTCGCCGACGTCGGAGACGTCGACCCGCCCGGCATCGGCCCGCAGCCGGCCCGACAGGATGGCGAGGAGGCTCGACTTGCCCGCGCCGTTCCGCCCGGTGATCGCCAGGGCGTCGCCGGGTCCGAGGGCGAAGGACAGGTTGGCGAAGATGCGGCGGCCGGAGCGGCGGCAGGCCAGATTTTCCACGCTGAGCCGCACCCGATACCCCGCCCTCGTCCCGCCACCGCGCGGCCGCTCGGCCAATCGCCGACTCCATGCCCGATTGCGCCGCGGAACGGAACCGCACGGCCCAGCTGCGCTTTCGTTCTGCAACGGAGGATTGCCCATGGCCGAGGCGAGGAACCCGAGCGAGACCGAGGTCGCCGCGACGCCCGACGCGGTGGCCGGACGCGCCAAGGTCGAGGCGCGCATGGCGCAGTGCACCCCCGAGGAGCAGACGGCGTTCTGGGAGGCGGTCGGCCGCTGCTTCGGCGGCGGCAAGCCCCCGGAGATGAAGCCGGCCTCCGGCTGATCAGCCGCCCTTCCGCGCCAGGGCCCGCAGCGCCCCGCGAAACGTCCGCACATCCTGCTCGGTCAGGCTCATGCGGTGGAGCATGTCGCGCATGTTGCGGGCGATGATCTCCTTCTTCTCCGGCGGGTAGAAGCCGGCCCCGTCGAGCGCCGCCTCCAGGCTTCCGAACAGCGCGATGAGCGCCTCGCGGGTCGCCGGCGGCGACAGGAGTTCGCCCGTGAAGGGCAGGCGCGCCCGGCCGCTCGCCTGCCGCCACGCGTAGCCGACCAGCAGCACCGCCTGGGCGAGGTTGAGCGAGGGAAAGTCCGGGGAGACCGGGAAGGTGACGATCGCGTCGGCGAGCGACACCTCGTCGTTGGTGAGGCCGACCCGCTCGCGGCCGAACATCACCGCGGTGCGCTGGCCCTCGCGGGCCCTGAGCTCGCCCATGGCCTCCTCGGGCGCGAACACCCGCTTCATCTGCCCGCGCTCCCGCGCCGTGGTCGCCAGCACGTACCGGCAGTCGGCGATGGCCTCGGCGACGCTGCCGTAGATCGTGGCCGCGTCCAGGACGTGCGTCGCGCCCGAGGCCGCCTCGCGCACGCCCTTCTTGGGCCAGCCGTTCTTCGGGTTGACGAGGCGCAGCTCCGAGAGGCCGAAATTCGCCATGGCGCGGGCGGTCATGCCGATATTCTCGGCGAGTTGCGGCTCCACCAGGATCACCGCGGGGGCGATCCCGGGCGGCAGTTCGGTGACCTTCCTCGGGGAAACCTCGGGGGCGTCGCCCTGTGCGTCTCGGCTCGTCATGGCGGCCGTCTGGCACGGCGGGCCCGCACCCGTCGAGGGCCGAGTGACGATGCCGCCCGGATGACAGCGCGCGCCTTCCGTCGCCGGAAGGGCCGCGCTATGTCGCGGGGCGATTCCGGCCCGGGGCGCCCGTCAGGCCACCCGGGACAACGACCGCACGGCCCTTGCATGCCGTGCGCGGGGACAACGCGGGAAGGCATCGGTCCATGGCGAAGATCAAGGTAGCGAACCCCGTCGTCGAGCTCGACGGCGACGAGATGACCCGGATCATCTGGGCCGAGATCAAGAACAAGCTTATCCACCCCTATCTCGACGTCGATCTCGAGTATTACGACCTCGGCGTCGAGCACCGCGACGCAACCAACGACAAGGTCACGGTCGACGCCGCCGAGGCGATCAAGCGCCACGGCGTCGGCGTGAAGTGCGCCACCATCACCCCCGACGAGCAGCGGGTGCAGGAATTCGGCCTCAAGGAGATGTGGCGCTCGCCCAACGGCACGATCCGCAACATCCTGGGCGGCGTCATCTTCCGCGAGCCGATCATCTGCAAGAACGTGCCCCGCCTGGTGCCCGGCTGGACCCAGCCCTTCGTGATCGGCCGCCACGCCTACGGCGACCAGTACCGCGCCACGGACTTCAAGGTGCCCGGCAAGGGCCGCCTGACCATCAAGTTCGAGGGCGATGACGGCACGGTCATCGAGAAGGAGGTGTTCAAGTTCCCCGAGGCCGGCGTCGCGATGTCGATGTACAACCTCGACCAGTCGATCATCGACTTCGCCCGCGCCTCGATGAACTACGGCCTCGCACGCAAGTACCCGGTCTACCTGTCGACCAAGAACACGATCCTCAAGGCCTATGACGGCCGGTTCAAGGACCTGTTCCAGAAGGTCTACGAGGAGGAGTTCGAGTCGAAGTTCAAGCCGCTCGGCATCACCTACGAGCATCGCCTGATCGACGACATGGTGGCCTCCTGCCTGAAGTGGTCGGGCGGCTACGTCTGGGCCTGCAAGAACTACGACGGCGACGTGCAGTCCGACACGGCCGCGCAGGGCTTCGGCTCGCTCGGCCTGATGACCTCCGTGCTGATGACGCCGGACGGCCGGACCGTCGAGGCCGAGGCCGCGCACGGCACCGTCACCCGCCACTACCGCGAGCACCAGAAGGGCCGCGAGACCTCGACCAACTCGATCGCGTCGATCTTCGCCTGGACCCGGGGCCTTTCGCACCGCGCCAAGCTCGACGGCAACGACGATCTGGCGAAGTTCTCCGCCACTCTGGAGAAGGTCTGCGTCGACACGGTCGAGGCCGGCCACATGACCAAGGACCTCGCCCTCCTCGTCGGACCGGACCAGAAGTGGCTCTCGACCACCGGCTTCCTCGACAAGGTCGACCAGAACCTGAAGACCGCGATGGGCGCCTGAGGCTCCAGCCTCGACGCGAAAAGCGGCGGGCGTCCTCCGGGACGCCCGCCGCTTTCACATCCGCGTGCCGCCGGCGCCTCAGGCGCCGCTCGCCTGATCCTGCGGACCCGTCTGGGCGAGGGCCCGGGCGACCTCGAGAAGCAGAAGGTCGATGGCGGCCCGCATCAGCGGATCGCCGACCGAGTCGATGAGTTCGCGAACCCGCAGGCACTGCGCGGCGAGCGCGTCCAGCGCGCTATCCTTGCTGTCGAAGATCATGTTCAGGCCACCAGGTAAGCGGGTTCGGAGACGAGGACCGAGCGACTGTCGCCGCGGACGGCGCGGAGCTTGGCCAGGGTGCGGGCATCGAAGCGGGCGGTCGCGGCCATGATCTCCTCGCCGGCGATCTGGACGGGCAGGCCGAGCGGCTGCGGGCGGAAATGCAGCTGGATGACGTGGATCATGTAGAGGGTCGGCATCTGCAGCAGCAGGCTGTTGACCCCGTGGGCGAGGCCCCACTCCACGATCCCGGTGAGCAGCGCGATCGAGACCGGATTGACGACGCGGCCCTTGGCCCGGTGCGAGCGGGCGACGCCCTGGCGGGTCCATTCCCAGATCTGGGGGCCGACCGGCCGCTCGCCCTCGCAGAGCTGCGGCAGGACGTCCGACAGGAGATGCGGGCGCGTGGTCGGCAGGAGCCGGCTGTAGCCGACGACGGTGTCGTCCTCCATGGCGAGGAAGTGGATCGCGTGCGGCGTGTCGAACTGGTCGATCTCGCGGCCGTCCGGCCTGGCCAGCTCGCTCCAGCCCTTCTCGGCGACGAAGATGTCGTGGCGCAGGCGCCAGGCCTGCTCCATCGCGTCGGCGTAGCGATCCGCGTTGGCGGGGGTGACGATGTGGATCACGAGCAAACCTCACGTTGGTCTGGCGTGAGTCTTCGTCGTTTCACCGGGGGCTGTGTACTACGAGAAACCGTAGGGTCCGCGAGCGCAGCCGGCAGCGGCGCCAAGGACTTGCCGCGGTGCGAACCGCGTTCACCGATGCCGGGCCGCGAAATGTGCGGACCGCGTGGCGCGTTCTCTAGGTTATCAGACCCGCTCGGAGCGCCTGCGCCACGGTGTGGGCGCGGTTGACGGTGTCGAGCTTCGCCCGGGCCGAGCGCAGATGGTAGTCGACGCCGGCGGCAGTGATGCCCATGACGATGCCGATCTCGACGTCGGTCTTGCCCTCCGCCGCCCATTGCAGGGTCTCGCGCTCCCGCGGCGAGAGGCGCACCGGCGCGCGCCCAGCCGGCCGGCTGTTCATCAGCAGCAGCTGACCGACCGCGTAGGTCGCGACGAGGTTGAGGGCGACGCGCTCGGCCGGATCGATCTCGATCCGCTCCCCCGAGACGCTGATCCCGCCCGGCTCGCCGTCGAGGGTCACGAACGGGATCGTGATGCCCGCGCGTATGCCGAAATCGCCGGCCTCGTTCATGACGCGCCCGGCCGTCGGGGTATCCGGCAGCACGGCGCTCCAGTCGAACGGCGTCGCCGTGGTGCACAGCCGCCGGACCGTGGGGTCGTGGAGCGCGTAGCCCTGCGTCACGTACCGGCGGGCCCAGCCCTCCGGCATGGTGCTCGCGAGAACGAACCCGGCGTGCCGCCGCTTCGGCAGGCCGGGTTCCGGGACGATCCCGGCCATGATGTACGAGACCCCGTAGCGGGTGAAGGCGTCGACCAGGAGCCGCGCGATCTCGTCGGGCGAGGCGGCCCGTTCCAGATCGCGCAACACGCTGAAGGTCCTATCGAGGTGTTTCGAATGCGGCATGCCCTAGCTCGAAATTGATGCACGCACTGCGACAAATGATGAGTCGAACGCAACCTGAGGATGGCATCGCCGCCGCTGAAAGGCTAGGGTAGCCGCGGAAAGCTCTGCCGTTTGAATCGGCCCAGCGGGCGGAGTGCGAGTTTCAACGGTATGACTGACGACGCGACCCCGCCGACGACGCGCTGGCTACTGGAACGGATCGCAGCCACGCTGAATGTCTGTCCGACCTACTTCCTCCAGACGGAGCGGCCCGACGAGACCGCGGCGGACCAGGACGCGCGCGACTGCGCGGAGGTCGCCGCGCTGTTCCAGGCGATCAAGTCGCCGGCGCGGCGCACCGCCGTCCTGAACCTGCTGCGCGAGATGAGCCGCGAGACCTAACGGCGCGTGCCGCACGGCCGCCGCTCCGCGTTCAGGCCGCCACGAGGAGCGCGGCCCCGGCGACGCCCGAGAGGACCAGGCGCAGGCGGCCGAGCCAGAGGGGCGTGAGCCCGCGGCGGGGCAGATCCTGATCGATGAGGCCCCAGGCGAGCACGAGGCCGCCGAGGATGCGCAGGTCCCACGGTGCGGGGGCGGCCATCGCGGCCCAGGCGACCAGGGACGGCACGATGGCCACGAGATAATCGCCGTTGCCACCATTGCGCGCCGCGGCGGCGCCCCATCGGATCCCGCCGAGGAACGAGGCGATCACGGCGCCGTAGGCCGACAGGATGGTGCGCGGCGACAGGCCGATGCTGCTCAGGCCGCCGTCCGTGCCCGACACCGCCAGGGCAGCGAAGCCCAGGAACGGGATGAGTCCGGCCACGCCGAGAACGATTGCGCCGATCGGGACAGAGTTCCGGTGCGCCATCCATCCTCCGGGCATCGGCAAGGGTTGGCGACCCGCGCGATCCGACCCCGGTCCGACGCCGCCCTGCCGCAGCGTTCCCGCATCGCGGCGTGGCGGTCAAGGTCGGACCCGCGGCCGGGCCGCGGGCCCGAAGCGGCGTCAGCTCCGGCGCGGCGGCGCCGTGAACGGGACAGCGCCGGGCATCGGCGCGCCGAGGAGGGACATCGGCGCGCTCGCCGGCATCTTCGGCGCGGGCGGCTCATTGACCGCCGCGTCGATCTTTCGCGGCTTGAAGTTCGCCGCGAGGCTCTTGGCGCTGGCGAGGTCGGCGGGGCTGAGCTTGTTGGCCACGTCGTCGCGCTTCTTACCGGCATCGTCGTCGCCCTGGCTCGCGGCGGCGGAGAACCACGCGTAGGACTGGATCAGGTCCTGCGTCAGGCCGAGACCGCGCGCGTAGAGGACGCCGAGATTGTACTGGCTGTCGCGGACGCCGAACTCGGCGCCCTGCCGGAACCACGAGGCGGCGGAGGCGAAATCCGGCTTGCCGTTGGCGGCCGGGTTCTCGGCGTAGAGCACCGCCAGATTGTGCATGGAGCGGGCGTGGCCCTGCTCGGCGGCGCGGCCGTACCAGAGCTTCGCCTTGTCGAGGTCTCGGACGACACCCGAGCCCTTCTCGTAATGGCCCGCGACCTTGTACTGGGCGGGCGCGTAGCCGGCCGCGGCCAGCTTCTCGAAGAGCTTGGCGGCGATCGACAGATCGCGCGGCATGCCGCGGCCATCGGCCTCCCGCGTCGCGAGGTCCCAGATCGACGCGCCGTCACCGTCGAGGGCGGCGAGCTTCACCTTCGCCAGCGCCGGCGGGAGGTTGCCGAACTCGGCCTGCAGGCTGTTCATCCCCGAGACCTGCGGCACCGCCGCCTTGGCATTGGGCCGGGCGTCCGAGGGACCGGAGTTGGGCAGAGACTGGGTCGTCGTCGGATCAGCCGGCGCCGGCTTCGACTCCGCGCTCTCCTTGGCGGCGTCTTTCGAAGCGTCCTTGGAGACGTCCGCATTGTCCTTCTGGACCTCCGCGGCATCGCCGCGGGACGGCGCGACCTGGCTCGTCGGAGCCGCCGGCCGCGGCTCGTCCGCGCCCCGCATGGTGATCGCCTGGAGCGCGCCGAGAGCCAGCACGATGGCCGCGAGGCCGAGCAGCAACGGCCGGCGCCGGCGATCGATCTCGGCGCGCAACCGTCCGAGGCGGCCGGTCGCCGCCCCCTGGAGAGCGGCGACCCGGTCACTCCGGGCTTCCCGGCGCTCGGCGGGCGCCTCGGCGGCCAGCTCCGCCTGGGCAGCCTGGGCCGCCCGGCGCGCGGCCGCGATGAAGCTGGTCTTGATTTCGGTCTCGGACTTGGAGTCGGCCGCGGATCGCGCGGCGACGACGTCGCCGAGGCGCTCCTGCGCGGCCCGGCGGGCGGAGGGCTCGCGGGCAGCGCGCGGCTCGCGCGGCGGCCGGCCGCTGCCTGGCTCCAGAAGATCGTCGGCCAGGCGAGATGCCTCGGCACCGTCGCGCCGCGACCTTGCGCGCGCCTCGACGGGCGCGAGGGCCACATCCGGGCTCGTCGACGACATCAGGCGCTCGTCGAGGGACGGCCCCCGCGCCGGGACGGCCTCGGCGGGCCCGAGCCGGACGAGGAGCCGCTCCAGGGCCGACTGAACCCCGTCGAGGGTCGCGCCGAGGCGCTGATCGGAGGCCACCTGCCGGGCCTGCATGTCCGCGAGGCTGGCGCGCAGGAGGCCGATCTCGCCGGACTCGGCGGCACCGAGGCCGGATGTCTGAAGGGTCTGGGCGACCGCGTTGCGGGCGGCACGCTCCACCACGGCCTCGCTCGGCGCCGATTCCCGGAGCGCCGTGACCTGCCGCAGCAGGTCGCCCATCGTGCGCTCCAGCCCGGCCAGCGCCGGATCGGCGCTGTGCGGCGCGTCGAGGCGGCCGGCCAGCGAGACCACCTGCCGCTCCAGGGCGTCGAGGCCCTCGTGCTCGGACCGGGTGCCGACCTGATCGACCTTCTCGGCGAGGCTGCGGAGCATGGCGTGGATGGAGGCCATGTCACCCGAGCGGGCCACGTTCACGTCGCCGGTGCGCTCGGACCAGTCGTCCCGCGCGCAGAGCACGTCGACCTTCTCGGCGAGTGCCTGGATCTGCTCCGCCAGCGCCGCCGGCGCGGCGATCTTCACGTCGCTGCGGATCTCCTCCAGGATCGGCCGCAGGTCGGGGCCGGCGGCCGTCCGCTGCAGCTGGGCGATCTGCGCGCTCACCGCCTGCAGGCTCTGCGCGAGACCCTGGATGCGCTCCGGGCCGGCGAGCGCGGCGATCTGACGGCGGATCTCCTCGAGTTCGGCGAACAGGCCCGCGAGGGTCCGGTCGTCCGGACCGGCGGCGCCGGTCGCGGCGGCGGTGTCGAGGCGCTCGGCGAGGCGCCGGACGTCCTCCGCGACGCGGCTGTGGACGTTCTCGGCCACCTCCTCGGCGAGGCGCTCGACCTGGGCCCGGACCTGCTCGATCGGCACCGCGATGGCGGTGAGATCGGTCCCCGCCTGGGCGCGCTCGATGCCGCTCGCCAGGGTGACGACGGCCTGCTCGAGGGCGCCGATGTCCCGGCTCGTCGCGAGCTGGTTGATCGCCTCGCGCAGGCGCGTGGTCTCCTCCTGAAGCTCGATCAGGGCGGTCGACGGGGCGACGCCCTCCTCGATCCGCGCCTCCAGGCGGCGGGCGAGGTCCAGGCGCATGCTGGCGACGACGCCGCCATCGGCCGCGGACGCGGCGAGCGCCGGCTCGGCGCCCTGTGCCAGCTCGCGCTGGCGCTGGCGAATGTCCTGGACGGCGCTGCGGATGTCGGCGGCGGCGGGACGCGGGCGACGGCCTGGCGGCCGGGTCGCGGCGACCTGCTCGCCGAGCTGGGACATGCGGCGCTCGATGTCGCCGAGCCGCTCGGTCACCTGCTGGACGGGGGCCGCCTTCAGGGCGCGCTCGATGCGGGCCTCGATCTCCGCGAGGCGGCGCGCCTCGGCGTCCTGGGCGGCGCGGCGCTCGTGGTCCAGGGCGCGGTCGAGACCGTCGAGGCGGTCCATCAGAGCGGCGATACCGTCGCCGTAGCCCTCGGCGCGCGGCGCGGTCCCGTGGGTCCGCTGGTCGGGCGAGGCCGGCGGGAGGGCGCGCTCGGCCGAGGCCTCGGGCCGATTGCCGCCGAGGGCAAGCTGCTCGGCGCGGTGGCGCCGCCGGTGCCGGCGATTTCCCTGACCGGCCGATTGCTGCTGCGGCACCACCGACGCGATCCAGGTCTCGAGCGGGACCCCGGCCCGCGCCGCCACGTCGCGGGCCGCGTCGAGCACCTCGGGATCGAAACTGTCGAGCTGCGGCATCGCGTTGCGGGTCATCGGTGGCCTGTCGTCGGCAGCGTTCGGCGTCCGTTTCCTCGGCGCAGAGCGGGACCGGAATTCGGTATCCACGGACGCACGCGTCGGATCGTTCGAGCGTGACCATTAACTTTCTTGGTAAACACGAAGTTAAGGTTTGATGGGCCCGGTAATGGCCGCGACCACGCGGCTGCTGAGGAACGGCCGCGCCTGTCGCGCGATGGGCGGGCGGAGCCGTTGCTCCGGGAGCGGCGCGGCGTTTACATGCGGCCAACGCGGCGGGCCGTTCCGAGAGGCCCGCACCAGACGGGGGAAGCCAGAGATGCCGCAGTATCGCGCTCCGGTCGAGGATACGCTGTTCTTGCTCACCGACGTCCTCGGCTTCCACGCCCGGGACAACCTGGCGGGCTTCGCCGACGCCTCGCCCGACGTGGTCGAGGCCGTCCTGCGCGAGGGCGCGAAGCTCGCCGAGGAGGTGCTCGCCCCGCTCAACCGCACGGGCGACGTCGAGGGCTGCCGCCGCGAGGCCGACGGGACGGTGCGCACGCCGACCGGCTTCAAGGCCGCCTACAACACCTACGCCAGCGGCGGCTGGATGGGCCTGTCGGTGCCGGAGGCCTATGGCGGCCAGGGCCTGCCGCACACCCTCAACACGGCGATCCAGGAATTCGCCTCGGGCGCGAACCTCGCCTTCGGCATGTATCCCGGCCTGACGCAGGGCGCGATGGCGGCGCTGCTGGTCCACGGCTCGGAGGAGCAGAAGGCGCTGTACCTGCCCAAGATGGTCGAGGGCGCCTGGACCGGGACCATGAACCTGACCGAGCCGCACTGCGGCACGGATCTCGGGCTGCTCAAGACCAAGGCCGTGCCGAACGGCGACGGCTCCTACAGCCTCACCGGCACCAAGATCTTCATCTCGGCCGGCGAGCACGACCTTGCCGAGAACATCGTGCACCTCGTCATCGCGCGGATCGAGGGCGCGCCCGCCGGCACAAAGGGCATCTCGCTGTTCGTGGTGCCGAAATTTCTGGTGAACGCCGACGGGTCCCTCGGGGCGCGCAACGGGGTGTCCTGCGGCTCCCTCGAGCACAAGATGGGCATCCACGGCAACGCCACCTGCGTGATGAACTACGACGGGGCGACGGGCTGGCTCGTGGGCGAAGAGAATCGCGGCCTCAACGCCATGTTCGTGATGATGAACGAGGCGCGGCTCGCGGTGGGCGTCCAGGGCCTCGGCCAGTCCGAGGTCGCCTACCAGAACGCCGCCGCCTACGCGAAGGACCGGCTCCAGGGCCGCGCCCTGACCGGCGCCAAGGCGCCCGAGAAGGCCGCCGACCCGATCATCGTCCATCCGGACGTGCGCCGCACGCTGATGCAGATCCGCGCCTTCAACGAGGCGGCCCGAGCCCTCATGCTCTGGACCGCGCTCCAGGCCGACATCCTGCACCGCTCCGAGGATGCCAAGGAGCGGCAGGCCGCCGACGACCATCTCGGCCTGATGACCCCGGTGGTGAAGGGCGTATTCACCGACCGCGGCTTCGCCAACGCGGTCGAGGCCCAGCAGCTCCTCGGCGGCCACGGCTACATCGAGGAATGGGGCATGTCGCAGTTCGTGCGCGATGCCCGCATCGCCATGATCTACGAGGGCGCCAACGGCATCCAGGCCATGGACCTGATCGGCCGCAAGCTGCCGAAGGACGGCGGCCGGGCAATGATGACCTTCCTGGGCGAGGTCCAGACCTTCCTGAAGGACCACGGCGAGGATCCCGCCATGGCGCCGTTCACCAAGCCACTCCAGGCCGGACTGAACGACCTCCAGGGTGCCGTGATGTGGCTGATGCAGAACGCGTTCAGCAAGCCCGACAATGCCGGCGCCGGCGCGACCGACTTCATGCACCTCTTCGGCCTCGTGGCCCTCGGCTACATGTGGGCGAAGATCGCAAAGGCCGCCCAGGCCAAGCACGCCGAGGCCCCCTCCCCCCGCTGGGAGTCGAAGCTGACGAGCGGCCGGTTCTTCATGGAGCGGATGCTGCCGGAGACCGCCCTGCGCCTCAACCGGATCAAGGCCGGGGCCGAGAGCACCATGGCGCTGGAGGCGGAGGCGTTCTGAGCAGCCCGCCGGCTGTGCGCCTCGCGCCAGCCGGCGGCTTCTGGTCAGATCGCTGGAAGCACCGCCGTCCTTGCGAGCGGAGCGAAGCAATCCAGGGTCGCTTCACCGCGCTCGCGATGACGCCGGGCTCACGCACCGAGTGCCGCGTCCAGATCCTCGATCAGGTCGGCCGGATCCTCCAGGCCGATCGACAGCCGCACCACGTCGGGTCCCGCGCCCGCGGCGGTCTTCTGCGCGTCGGTGAGCTGGCGGTGGGTCGTCGAGGCCGGGTGAATGATCAGGGAGCGCGTGTCGCCGATATTGGCGAGGTGCGAGAACAGCTGCAGGCTCGACACCAGCTTGACGCCCGCGTCGTAGCCGCCCTTGAGCCCGAAGGTGAAGACGGCCCCCGCGCCGTTCGGCGTGTAGCGCCGGGCGAGCTGATGGTACCGGTCGGTCTCCAGGCCGGGATAGCTGACCCACGACACCGCCGGATGCGTCGACAGGTGCTTGGCCACCGTCAGCGCGTTGTCGGAGTGGCGCTGCATGCGCAGCGGCAGCGTCTCGATGCCGTTCAGGATCAGGAACGCGTTGAACGGCGACAGCGCCGGCCCGAGATCGCGCAGGCCCAGCACCCGGCAGGCGATGGCGAAGCCGAAATTGCCGAAGGTCTCGGCCAGCACCATGCCGGAATATTCCGGCCGCGGCTGGCTCATCATCGGGTAGCGCGCGTCGCCGGCCCACTGGAACGAGCCGCCGTCGACGATCAGGCCGCCGATCGAGTTGCCGTGGCCGCCGAGGAACTTGGTCGCCGAGTGCACCACGATGTCGGCGCCGTGCTCGAACGGCCGGATCAGGTACGGCGTCGCCATGGTGTTGTCGACGACGAGCGGGATGTTGTGCTTCTTGGCGATCTGCGACAGCGCCGCCAGGTCGGTGATGACGCCGCCAGGATTGGCGATCGATTCGCAGAAGATCGCCTTGGTGCGCGGCGTGATCGCCGCCTCGAAGGAGGCGGGGTCGTCGTTGTCGGCCCAGGCCACCGACCAGCCGAAGTTCTTGTACGAGTGGTTGAACTGGTTGATCGAGCCGCCGTAGAGCTTGTTGGACGCCACGAACTCGTCGCCCGGCTGCATCAGGGCGTGCATGGTCAGGAACTCGGCCGCGTGGCCGGAGGCCACCGCCAGGGCTGCGGTCCCACCTTCAAGCGCGGCGATGCGCTCCTCGAGGACAGCGTTCGTCGGATTGGTGATCCGCGTGTAGATGTTGCCGAAGGCCTGAAGCCCGAACAGCGACGCGGCGTGGTCGACGTCGTCGAACACGAAGCTGGTGGTCTGGTAGATCGGCGTCGCCCGCGCGCCGGTGGCCGCGTCGGGGGCGGCGCCCGCGTGGATCGCCAGCGTGTTGAAGCCGGGCATGCGGTCGGACATCGTCGGGTCTCCTCAGAGCACCCGAGCCTGTACGCACGCCTGGGAGTGCGGCGCAAGACTCGGGCGCGAAGACTCGGGCGCGACCGAGCGCTTCGCAATCCCTAGGCGTCCGGCCGGTGGCCGATGTCGATATGCGGCTGGCCCGCGTCGACCAGGGCACGGTCCACGGCCTCGATGGCGAGCAGGGTCCGGGTCAGGTCCTCGGCCATGGAGATCGGCGCCAGGTCGAGGCCGCCCAGGCGCCGCGCGATGGCGTTCCGCTGGCGGGCCAGGGCGGCGCGCGCCCGGTTCAGATCCTCGATCTCGTCGGCGGTCATCCGCGCTCCTTCTCGTCGGGGTCCCTCGCCGCGCTCAGGCGCCCGGCGTCCAGTCGATGTTCGGGCGCTGGGCCAGCATGCGCTCGAAGTAGTTGGCGACGGCCTGCGCCCCGTCCGTGTGCATCATCGCGACCGGATGCGCGAGGTAGGCGCGGGCAAGATCGACCGGAATCCGGCCGCCCTGGAGCGCGCTCAGCACCTCGTCGATGAAGGCGTCGTTGGCCTCGTTGAAGTCGTTCGACAGCTTCTTGCGGTCGTTGAGGGCCTTGATCGGCATGCAGCATCCTTGTCGCGCGGAGCCGGGTCGCGCCCGGCCGGAGGGCTCGGCCCGAACCGGGCCGCGGTGGGGAAGGTTCCGGCCACGGAACCTGACGGACAGGTCCAACTGGCGTGCGCACCCACACCGCTCGGTAACCTTCCACACACGATCCGTGGAGCGGAGTCCCGCGCTCGAGCGTTTACCGGTCATGACGACCGAGATCACGCGCTCTCATACCGTCGAGATCGTCCCGTGCCTGGACGATCCGCGGTGTTTTCGCTGGATCATCCGCAGCCGCGGCGGCGCGGTCGTGGAGCACTCGCCCTACGCGTTCGTGACGCAGAACGGAGCGCGGATCTCCGGAGAGTGCTGGATGCGCGAGCATTTCGGCGACGGTCAGGTCGCGTAGGCTGCGGCCGCAACCGGCAGGGGCGGGCACGACCGTCCATGTGGATGGTCGCGGGTGTTTCAGCGCCGCGCCGGCATGTCGATGGCAGACGATCCCGCCGGATCATGCGCCGACCGGTCCGCGTCCTCCCGCGTGACCGTCGAGGCGGCCATCAAATACAACCTTGACGATGCGCACGAACCGTAAGGCATCGGTTAAGCATTGTTTCGCTGGCCATATTTCTTTGTCAGAACTTTAATCACGGCCGACCAGTATCGCGCCGATTCTGTTTCTGACCAGGGTGCGAACGATGCTGAGCGGCCACGGAACGGTCCGGCATGACGATGCCGCGTCGCCCATGGGCGCGGTGACGTCCATCGAGGGATCCAAGGTCCATCTCGAACTCATCGTGCAGGGCGGCCGGCCCAGGGTGCGCGTCACCGTCGGCAATCTGGTCCGGATCCGTGCCGGAGAGGCGATCCTCGTCGGCATCGTCACCACGCTGTCCTCGGGCAGCGAGCGCGGGCACCGGCCGGGCGCCTACGCGAGCCTCGACCTGCTCGGCGAGATCGTCGCGGCGCACGGCGCGCGCCGCTTCAGCCGCGGCGTGAGCTGCTACCCGGCGATCGGCGACGATGTGGAACTCCTGTCCGCCACCGACCTCCGGATCGTCCATCAGGTCTCGGCGACCGGCACGGCGGCCGTGGGCGCGCTCTACCAGGATCCCGAGACCCCGGCCTGCATCAAGATCGACGACCTGCTCTCCAAGCACTTCGCGGTGCTCGGCGCGACCGGTGTCGGGAAGTCAAGCGGCGTCACCGTCATCCTCGACGAGGTGATGCGGGCGCGACCGTCCGTGCGCGTCTTCCTGCTGGACGTGCACAACGAGTACGCCGCCAGCTTCGGCGACCGCGCGAGCGTCATCAGCCCGCGGACCCTCAAGCTGCCGTTCTGGCTGTTCAACCTCGAGGAGATCGCCGACGTCATCTACGGCGGCCGGCCGGCCGTGGACGAGGAGATCGAGATCCTGGCCGAGGTGATCCCCCTCGCGAAGAGCAAGTACGGGCAGTACAAGGAGGCGAGCGACCGCCAGATCGTCAAGCGGCCCTTCGGCAAGGGCGCCGGCTACACGGTCGACACGCCGGTCCCCTACATGCTGCAGGATCTGCTCGCGCTCATCGACGAGCGGATGGGTCGGCTCGAGAACCGCGTCTCCCGGATGCACTACCACCGGCTGATCACCCGGATCGAGGCGATCCGGAACGATCCCCGGCACGGCTTCATGTTCGACAACGCCAATGTCGGCGGCGACATGATGGGCGAGATCCTGGCGCACCTGTTCCGGCTCGATCCCGACGGGCGGCCGATGACGATCATGCAGCTCGCCGGTCTTCCGATGGAGGTCGTCGATGCCGTCGTGTGCGTGCTGTGCCGCCTCGCCTTCGAGTTCGGCATCTGGAGCGAGGGCGCCGTCCCGCTGCTGTTCGTCTGCGAGGAGGCCCACCGCTTCGCCTCGGCCGACCGGTCGGTGGGCTTCACGCCGACGCGCCGCGCTCTGGCGCGGATCGCCCGCGAGGGCCGCAAGCACGGCGTCCATCTCGGCCTGGTCACCCAGCGCCCGGCCGAGCTCGACGCGACGATCATGTCGCAATGCAGCACCCTGTTCGCCATGCGCATGACCAACGCGCGCGACCAGGCCTTCCTGGCCGCGGCCGTGTCGGACGCCGCCAACCTCCTCACCTTCGTGCCGTCGCTGGGGACCGGCGAGGTCATCGCCTTCGGCGAGGGCGTCCCGATCCCGGCGCGGATGACCTTCCGGCCGCTGCCGTCGGCCCGTCACCCGCGCAACGACGCGAGCGGCAGGGCCGCCGAGGACGACGCGACCGTCGCCGGCGCGGCCTTCGTCGGCGCCGTCGTCGAGCGCTGGCGCGGGGCAACCATGAACAAGGTCGCCGGGTACGACGGCGATCCGGCCGCGGCGGCGCGCCTCGGGCGCGAGGCGGGCTCGGACAGCCCGCACGGCGCCGCCCTCGAGCAGGTGCATCGCCGCCTCCTCCGCCGCCCCCTGGAGGGCGGCGACCAAGTTCCGACCAGCGCCCAGACCGGCGCCCAGACTGCCAAGCCCCTGTGGCAGCAGGGCGGGGCATGAGCGAGCCCGCCTTCCCGGAGCGTCGAACCCTGCTCGAGGCCGCCATCCAGGCGCTACCCGTCGGGGTCGTAGTCCATGACGGCCAGGGTCACTGCGTCCTCGCCAACGCCGCCGCGCGCGCCCTCGGGGAGAGGGCCGTCCAGGCGCTTCCCGCCGCGGCGGCCGGCGCCCGGGACGCCGGGACCGTCGAGGCGTTCGACGACCGGATGCTCGAGGTGCGGACGCGGCCGGTCACCGAGGACCGGGACAGTTTCACGCTGACGACCCTGATCGACGTCACGCACCATCACCGGATCCAGCGGGAGCTGATCACCAAGGCCTTCATCGACGCCCTGACCGGCCTGCCCAACCGGACGATGTTCGAGCAGAGCATCGCGGATGTCCTGGCGGGGTCCGCGCCGGGGGACCGGTTCGCCCTGGCCTTCATCGATCTCGACAACTTCAAGCACATCAACGACTACTACAGCCACGCCGCGGGCGATGCCCTGCTGCGCAAGGTGTCCGACCGGATCGGCGGCGCGCTGCGCCCGAGCGACCTCCTGGCGCGGATCGGCGGCGACGAGTTCGTGCTGCTCCTCGCTCCCGTCACCGACGGGGACGCGGCGCTGGCCGCCGTGCGCGCCATCTCGGAGCGCCTGAAGCAGCCGTTCTTCATCGACGGGCACGAGATCTTCGCCTCCGCCTCCATCGGCGTCAGCCTCTTCCCGGAGCACGGCGACAGCTACGAGACCCTCGCCCGACAGGCCGACAACGCGATGTACCGGGTGAAGGGCGAGCTGAAGGGCGGCGTCAGCGTCTTCGACGACGCGATGAGCCAGGCCGCGACGGCCCGCATGGCCGTGGAGCAGCGCCTCCGGCTGGCGATCCGCGACCGCTGCTTCTGCTGCGCCTTCCAGCCCAAGGTCGACATGCGCTCCCACGCGGTCACGGGCGTCGAGGTGCTCCTGCGCTGGCGCGACGAGGTCGGCATGATCCAGGCGCCCGGCGATTTCATCGCCCTCGCCATCGAGCTCGGGCTGATCAACGAGATCACCCTGCAGCTCCTGGCCGAGACGGTGCGGGCGATGCCCGACATCGACGAGGTTTTCGGACCCGACGTCACCGTGAGCCTCAACATCGCCGCCAAACAGGCCTGCGACGTGCCGTTCATGACCGCCTTCTGCGCGGCGCTCGGCGAGACGGGACTCGCGGAGCGCTTCGTGCTCGAACTGACCGAGGAGGCCTTCTTCACGACGGGCCGCTTCCAGCGCGAGGTCCTGCCGAAGATCCGGGCGATCGGCGCGCGCGTCTCGATCGACGATTTCGGCGTCGGCTACTCGTCCCTCGCGGCGCTGGCGGACATCACCGCGGACGAGCTCAAGATCGATCGCTCGTTCATCACCGACATCGACAAGCGGCCGCGCAGCCAGATCGTCCTGAAGGCGATCGAGTCGCTCGGTGCGGCGCTGGGCATGACGGTGGTGGCCGAAGGCGTCGAGACCTTCGAGGAGGTCGCCTACCTGCTCGGCGCCACGCAGATCCGCTGCGCCCAGGGCTACTACTTCGCGCGCCCGCTGCTGCTCGACCAGATCCGGCAGGCCGAGCCGCCGCGCATGGCCGGGGCGCGCGGTCCGGCCGCGCGCGGCCGCGCGTCGGACCTGCGCGCGTCGGACCTCCGCGCGTCCAGCCTGATGCGGCGCGCCTGACCCGCCACGCGGCCGCGGTTGGCGCGTCAGGCGGCCAGCAGGGGCCGCCACACGCCCGCCGCGTCCGCGGCCATGGCGCAGATGACCGCCTCGTCGATCGAGCGGCGCACCTCGACCACGTGCGGCACACCGGGAGCGAGGGGCGCCTCGACGCCGAGGTCGAATCCGTGCCGGCCGTCGCCCACGCCCGCCGCCGCGATGTCGGCGCGGTACTCCGCCGCCACCGTCACCGCCACGATCGTCCCGTCGACCACGATGTCCAGGCATACGGGGGCGTCGGGCTGCGCGGCGTCGTGGGCCCAGCCGGCCACGCGCAGCGCGCCGTCCGCGCGCAGCGCGCAGCGATCCAGCCACGCCCGCACGGCGCCCGGACGCGACGTCGCGCCGGCCCGACGGATCAGCCGCCTGCGCAGGGCGGCGAGCTGGGGACCGAGCGCGGTGCGCGGCGCGTAGGCCTGCGGACCGATCGCGCTGTCGTCCGGATCGCGGTCGTCGAAGAGCCGCCGGAGGCCGGGAGCGGGCAGGAAGCTCTCGGCCGGCGCGCCCTCCGCCAGCAACAGGTCGTGGCTGTCGAGCTCGATATGCCAGTAGGTGAGATCGATCACGCGCTCACCGCGGGTGATGCTGGTTCCGTTGACGAGGTGGCCGGCGGCGACGAACAGCCCGTCCAGCCAAACGGCGTGGTCCGGCGAGACGAGCAGGTCGCGGGCGGGGACGCCGTCGTCGAGCGCGCCGGCCCGGATGCGCACAGGCCGCTCGGTCGGCGGGGCCGACGATCCGGGATAGGTGCGGCGACCGATCCACCGGATCGGCCGATGCAGACCCGCGGCCGTGACGACCCTGTCGCCCACCGCGAGCCGCTCGACAGCGACGTCGCCGCGGTCGGTCCTGATGGACGTGCCGGTGCAGTAGCACGGGGCGTTTCCCGGCGCCGCGGTCCCTTGAGCCGTGCCGGAGGACGATTGAGAAGATCCATTCGCCCCGTTGGCGCCCGATGCAGGCGCCGTCGAACCGGAGTTCGACCCGTTCGCGCCCGGCTGCGCGCCGGCCGCGCCGGCGCCCGACCGGAGACCGGCCGTCGCCCCGTACAAACCCGGGTCTCGGCCATCCGGCGACGACACGCGGTCCTGCGGCACCGCGACCGCGTTGGGGTTGTTCGAGTAGACGCGGATATAGTCGATGCTCGAGCTGAAGCGGGTGCCCGTCGTCGCCGTGCTCTGCACGGCCAGGTTGGCCAGCAGATACATGGGGCTGTGCAGGTCGGACGGCGTCGCCTGCGAACCGACGAGCTGACCGTCGACGTAAAAGCTGATGCGATCGGCCTGCCAGTTCATGCCGTAGGTGTGATACCCGTTGGGATTGGGCATCTCGCTGTAGACTTGGCGGGTCTGCTGCCAGGTCGTTCCGGGCAGCTGCGGGTCGGTCGTGTGGATCGTGCTGTAGACGCCGCGGTCGTTGTTTCCGTAATGCTCGACGACGTCGAGTTCCTGGTGCCCGTTGGCGCTGCTCGACTGCGGGCTCTGCTGATTCGGCAGCAGCCAGAAGGCGTCCCAGGCATCGGGATTGTTGGAGAAATCCGCGCGGATCTCGAAGTAGCCGTAAGTCTGCGAGAAGTTGCCCTGCGTGCTGATGAGCCCGGACTGCCAGCTCCCCGGATAGCCGGACGCGCTCGTCCCGGGCGGCGCCGCCGTGATCGTCAGGACACCGTTCTGGACGCTGAAGGGATCGTAACCGGACCCGGAATCGAGGAACGAGGACCGGCCGAAGCCGATGTCGGAGTTGGCGTCGTACCGCCACTCGGCGCGAATATCGCGGTAGGTCGTCCCGACGCCGTTCTGCGAGATGCTGCGCGCGTTGAACTCGTCGTCGTAGGTCAGGCGATAGCCCGTCAGATCAAGCATCGACGCCGTCTCATCACCATTCTGGTTCGCCGGACGTGGCGCGCTGTCAAATCAAGATTGCCAACAAGCAATCCGCGAATAGTTAATAATGTCCTGCGTGTCGCGCGGACGAAGTGAGCATCGGCTGCGACAGGCCGTGGCCTGAACGCCCGCCGGTCGCGTCGCGCCATCGAGCAGGCAAAGACGACACGGTTAAGGCTGACTAACCGTATCGGCCACGTGGCGCAAATCAGTCACGGCGCCGCGCGGCTGCGGCCGTACTGGCTGACGGTCAATCGAGGCGCCGCACGGAACGGCCTTGACGGGCTGGAGGGCCGGTGACGGCGGGGGCCTGTACCGCGTCATCGCGGCCAGCGGATCGGAACGCTGGGTGATGCTCGACCGGATGCTCGGACGTCGCCGCGCGATGAGGCTCGGGTCCGCCCCTGCTGTCGCCGTAGAGGCTGTTCAGGCAGGCGATCGATGCCGGCCCGCAAGCCATTGCAGCTCCGCTCTTCCGGGCCAGAACGCGCGTGCATCGGAAGGAGCCGGCGCAGTCGCACGCGATCGCGGGGGCAAGCGGCGATCCAATCCAGCACGTGGCCTTGTCCAGGGCGACCGATGAGCGACAGGCCGCGCTCACTGCCCTCTTCGGTCGGGCCGTGCGGCCTCGCGGGTCGGCGGCACCTCACAGGATGCGCTGATCGGACCGTCCCCCGACGAGGAAGCGGCTGCATCCCAGTGAATGCAGCCGCGCCCCGGATCGCGTTGCAGCGCCTCAGAGGAAGCCGATCGAGAACCAGGGGACGAGGATGATGGCGAGCAGCCCGACCAGCAGGGCCAGGATGTAGCCGACGATCGGGCGCATCCCGGCGTCAGGGTTGATCCGGCTGATGGCGCAGGCCGCGTAGTAGCCGACGCCGAAGGGCGGGGCGAACAGGCCGATGCCCATGGCGAGGATCACCACCATCGAGTAGTGCACCTCGTGCACGCCCACCGCCCGCGCGATCGGGAACAGCAGCGGCCCGAACAGCACGATCGCCGGTATGCCCTCCAGCACCGACCCCAGGATGATGAAGGCGAAGGCCGAGACGAACAGGAACCCGAGCGCGCCGCCCGGGAGGCCCTTCATCGCGACGGCCAACGTCTCCGAGAAGCCCGACTGGGTGAGCGCCCAGGCCATCCCGGTGGCCGCACCGATGATCAGCAGGATCGCGCCGGACAGCGCGGCGGTGGTCACCAGCATCGGGTAGAGCCGCCGCCACTCGAACTGACGGTAGATCAGCAGGCCGGCCAGCGCCGCGTAGACGATGCCGATGGTCGAGACCTCGGTGGCGGTCGCGATGCCCTCGACCACGGCGAAGCGGATCACGAACGGCAGCGCCAGCGCCGGGATCGCCACCAGGAAGGCGCGGCCGATGACCCGGCCGGACGGCCGGGCGACGTGGCTCAGGTCTTCGCGGCGGTAGCGCCACCAGACCAGCGCGCAGAGCGTCGCGGCGAGGACGAGGCCCGGCATCAGGCCGCTGGTGAACAGCGCGGTGATCGACACGCCGGTGACCGAGCCGATGGTGATCAGCACGATCGAGGGCGGGATCGTCTCGGTCTGCGCGCCGGTGGTGGCGAGCAGGGCCACGAGGTCGCCCTCCTTGGCGCCGCGGGCCTTCATCTCGGGAAACAG
Source organism: Methylobacterium sp. D53M (assembly GCF_053345625.1). Lineage (NCBI taxonomy): Bacteria > Pseudomonadati > Pseudomonadota > Alphaproteobacteria > Hyphomicrobiales > Methylobacteriaceae > Methylobacterium > Methylobacterium sp. D53M. Next base: position 122,187 of record NZ_JBKFAL010000001.1, on the reverse strand, counting down.
CACGGGCGCCACGGCGGCCATGTCGGCGGCCTTGGAGCCGGAGATGCCCGAGACGAGGTACATGGCCCCGACCAGCACGTAGTGCAGGCCGCCGCGGACGTGGCCGAGCAGCGAGGCCAGGAAGCCGACCATGGCTTTCGCCATGCCGGTCATCTCGATCAGCAGGCCGAGGAACACGAACAGCGGCACGGCGAGGAGGATGAGGTGGCTCATGCCCTCGTCCATGCGGCCGACCACGACCATCGACGGGGCGTCGGTGGTCAGCGTGATGTAGGCGAAGGTCGACAGGCCGAACGCGAAGGCGATCGGCACGCCGGAGAAGACCAGCGCGCCGACGCCGACGACGAAGAACAGCAGCAGGTTGAGGTTGCCCAGCCCCGCCAGCCAAGGCTGCAGGGCGACGAGCCCACCCGCGACCGCAATGCCGAGCCCCAGTGCGCCGGCCGTCATCCGCCAATCGGCCGTTTCGAAGAGGCGGATGGCGGCGACCAGCAGCATCAGGCCGAGGCCGATCGGCAAGGCAGCGGCGCGCCACGCATTGTTGAGATCGAGGGCCGGCGTCTGGACGTAGATCTCCTCGGCCGCGAACTCGTAGGCCGGGTGCAGGACGAGGCTCACGAAGATCAGGCCGGCCACCAGCGCGACTGTTTCCAGAAAGGCGCGGGTGCGGGGCCCGGTCATGGCGACGATCGCCGTCATGCGCATGTGCTCGGCGCGGCGGAAGGCGACCACGGCGCCCAGCATGGCGAGCCACAGGAACAGGATGCCGGCGAGTTCGTCCGACCAGACGAGCGGCTCATGGAACACGTAGCGGCTCACGACGCCGGCGAGCAGCACCCCGATCTCGGCCAGCACCAGCAGGGCGGCCGGGATCTCGACGAGATGACCGAGGAACCGATCGGCGGTCCCGAGCCATGGGTGACCGCTCAGCGGGGGCCCGTGCAGGCCGTGACTGGGCGTTGCCTCGACAGAGGCGGCGGCAGCGATATCGACGTGCATGACACCCCACCCTCAACCGAGCTTGCCGGATACGGCTTCGAGGTGGCTCCAGCCGACTTCACCGAACTTCGCCTTCCAGTCCTTGTAGAAACTCGTCTTGGCGAGAGCGGCACGGAAAGGCTCGCGGTCGACATCGATGAACCTGATCCCCTTCTCTGACAGGGTCGTGCGCAGAGAGTCGCTGAGCCTGGCCACATCCGCACGCTGATCCTGACCCGAGCGGTCGAACTCCCTGGTCACGATCGCGCGCAGGTCCTCGGGCAGCTTCTGCCAAGCGCGCTTGTTTCCGAGGATCCAGTAGCCGTCCCAGACGTGGCCGGTCAGGCTGCAGGACTTCTGCACCTCGTAGAGGCGCGTCGTGGCGATGATCGGCAGCGTATTCTCTTCGCCCTCCACGACCTTCGTTTGGAGCGCCGAGTACAGCTCGTTGAAATTGATGGGCGCGGCCCCGGCTTCGAGGGCCTTGAAGAGCGAGGTCAACATCGGTGCTTGGGGCACGCGGATCTTGAAGCCCTTCAGATCCTCGGGCGTCCTGATCTCACGGGTCGAGGAGGTGATCTGACGGAAGCCGTTGTCCCAGCTCTTGCAGATGGTCGTGATCGGCGTCTTGGCGATCTCGGCGCGGACATAGTCTCCGAGCGCCCCGTCCATGGCCTTCCAGACGGCATCGTAATCCTTGAAGGCGAAGCCGGTGTTGGGCAGGCTGGACGCCGGCACGAAGGTCGACAGGATCGAGTGTGAGAGGTTGAAGAACTCGACCGAGCCGTTCCGCACCTGCGACAGCAGGTCGGTGTCCGAGCCGAGTTGGTTGGCCGGGAACAACTTGATGTCGACGCGCCCACTCGTCGCCTCGCGGATCCGGTCGCACGCTTCCTGCGCCCGGACGTTGACCGGATGGGTCGGGTCCTGCCCGGTGGCGAGCTTGTAGCCGAATTCGGCGGCCTCGCCCCGGTGCGTGATGATGCCGAAGATCGGGACAGCCGCGGCGCCAGCAAGAAGTGTCCGACGGCTTATGTTGAATGTGCTCACGATTTCACTCCCTGATGATGCTCGGTGGCGCGATCCCGCCTGCTACGGTCTTTGAGATCGCCGGCCTCTGCCCATGCGCGCAGGTCGCCCTCTTGCTGAGCGTTTTTATTGTTTTGATCGAATATTGAAGTCGTTGATTGTTTTCAGGCGCGCATCATCGCTCGGAGCGCGCGATGCGACCGAATGAATAGAGAAATCATTCTACGGCACAGCATGATCGCGGACGCGGAGATCCGCGATCATCTCAATTCAGCTCAGTTATGGGTGCGAGCAGTCGCTTGTCGGCGCGAGCGACGGCTGCGCCTACAGCCAACCGCGGATGCTTCGAGCCATCGCCTCGGTCGAGATGCCGTAGCGTTCGTGAAGGGTCGGCAGCGCTCCGGCGTCGAGGAACTCGTCCGGCAGGCCGACTTGACGGAAGCCGCGCTCCGGCAGGGTACCGTCGCGCATCAACAATCCCGCCACGGCCTCGCCGAGGCCGCCGACCACCGAGTGGTTCTCGGCGACGACCACGAGGCGCCCACCGCGACGGGCCTCGGCCAGGATCGTCGCCGCGTCGAGCGGCTTGATCGTCGGCACGTGCAGCACCGCCACGTCGACCCGATCCTCGCGCAGGGCCTCGGCCACCTCCAGGGCGCGCATCGTCATCAGGCCCGACGAGATCACCAGCACGTCGCGGCCATCGCGGATCGTCTTGGCCTTGCCCCACTCGAACCGGTAGCCGTACTCGTCGAGCACCAGCGGGACGTTGCCGCGCAGCAGCCGCAGGTAGACCGGGCCCTGGTGGGCGACCATCGCCGGGACCATCTGCTCGATCTCGTGCGCGTCGCACGGGTCGAGGATCGTCATGTTCGGCATGCCGCGGAAGATCGCGACATCCTCGGTCGCCTGATGGCTGGGCCCGTAGCCGGTGGTCAGGCCGGGCAGCGCGCAGGCGATCTTGACGTTGAGGTTCTCCTCCGCGATCGCGAGGCAGATGAAGTCGTAGGCGCGCCGCGCCGCGAACACCGCGTAGGTGGTGGCGACCGAGACGAACCCCTCGCGGGCGAGGCCGGCGGCCGCGCTCATCAGGAGCTGCTCGGCCATCCCCATCTGGTAGAACCGGTCCGGGTGGGCCTGCGCGAAGATGTGCAGGTCCGTGTACTTGGCCAGATCCGCCGAGAGGCCGACGATGTCGGGCCGGGTCTTGGCGAGCTCCACGAGGGCGTGGCCGAACGGGGCGGGCTTCGTGCGCTGCCCCGGGGCGGCCAGCGAGGCGATCATCGCCGAGGTCTTGGCGCCGCCGCCAACGCGCGGCGCGGGCCTCTCATATTTCGATCGTCTCACTGCACCCTCCCCTCGTCCAGGATCTCCAGCGCCTGCGTCCACTCGGCCGGCTCGACCCGCAGGAAGTGGTTGCGCTCGCGCTCCTCGAGGAACGGCACGCCCTTGGCCATCTTCGTGTCGCAGATGATCACCCGGGGTTCGGGACCCGGATGGTGCCGGGCGGCATCGAAGGCCTTCACGAGCGCGTCGAGGTCGTTGCCGTCGACCCGCTGAACGAACCAGTTGAACGCCTCGAACTTCGGCGCCAGCGGCTCGAAGTTGAGAACCCCGTGCGAGGGGCCGTCCGCCTGCATGCCGTTCACGTCGACGATGCCGATCAGGTTGTCGAGCTTGAACGACCCGGCCGACATGGCGGCCTCCCAGGTCGAGCCCTCGTCGAGCTCGCCATCGGAGAACAGGTTGTAGACGAAGCTCTTCGCGTTCTTCCGCTTGAGCCCAAGCGCCATGCCGACCGCGATCCCGAGCCCGTGGCCGAGCGACCCGCCGGTGATCTCCATGCCGGGCGTGTAGGCGGCCATGCCGGACATCGGCAGGCGGCTGTCGTCGCCGCCGTAGCTCGTCAGCTCGTCCTCCGGGATGATCCCGGCCTCGATCAGCGCCGCGTAGAGGGCGATGGCGTAGTGGCCGATGGAGAGGCAGAAGCGGTCGCGGCCCTCCCATTCCGGATCCTCCGGACGGTAGGTCATCGCGTGGAAGTAGCTCACCGCCAGCACGTCCGAGATTCCGAGCGCCTGGGCGATGTAGCCCTGGCCCTGGACCTCGCCCATCAGCAGGGCGTGGCGGCGGATATTGTAGGCCCGGTCGGCCAGCGAGATGTTCGAACCCTCGTGGGGCCGTTCGGTTGACATGAGGTCCTCCCTCTCAGTGGATCAGCATGCCGCCGTTCACGTCGATCACCGCGCCGGTGATGTACGCGGACAGGTCGGAGGCCAGGAACAGGCAGGCATTGGCGATGTCGTCGGCGACGCCGAGGCGGCCGAGCGGGATGCCCCTGGCGATCTCGACCTTGAGCTCGGGGGTGAGCTTGTCGCCGGTGATGTCGGTCTGGATCAGACCGGGAGTGACGGAATTGACCCGGATGCTGTCAGCGCCCAGCTCGCGGGCCATGGCCTTCTGCAGGCCGAGGACGCCGGCCTTCGCCGCGGAATAGTGCGGACCGCCGAAGATGCCGCCGCCGCGCTGGGCCGAGACCGACGACATGCAGACGATCGAGCCGGATTTCTGCTTCCGCATCTGCGGGACCACGGCCTGGCTCATGTAGAGCGTGCCCCGCAGGTTGACGTCGGTGACCGCGTCGTAGTTCTCCGGTCCCACATCCATCAGCTTGAGCGGCTGGGTGATGCCGGCGTTGTTGATCAGCACGTCGATCGAGCCGAGGCGGGCGATCGTCTCATCGGCGGCAGCTTGGCATGCACCCCGATCGGTGACGTTGCAGGCGAGGCCGAGATGGCCGTCACCGAGGTCGCGGGCGGCCGCCTCGGCCTGGCCGGCGTCGAGGTCGAGGATGACGACGCGGGCGCCCTGGTTCGCGAAGAGCCGCGCGGTGGCCTTGCCGATGCCGCGGGCGGAGGCAGCCCCGGTGATCACGCAGACCTTGTTCTCGAGAAGCATGTAGACCCTCCCTGCAAACCGGCCGAACCCGGCTTCTTCTGCGATGGGAGGCGGAGAAAGCTTGGCATGAAGCCAGCTCACCCTCTCGGGCCGCGCTCTGACAGGCGTCAGCGTCCGAGCCGTTTCCTCGCGTCCTATCGTTGACGCCCTTATGGCTGCCCGAGAGGCAATGAACAAACGCGAAGATTGCATTCAAACATGAATGAAATTCATTAAACGCTATTCCAGCTCCGAGCTCGGCGATACAGACAGTTCTCTAGCGAGCCAGCGCGCGAAGATCCTCAGAGGTTCGCGCCGTCGCGATGATGGCGGAAAGACGAGATGGTGACCGGTGTAGTGGATATCCACTGACCGACCCGCAAGCGGTGCCACGAGGCGTCCGATCGTCATTTCCCGTTCCGCGAGACGCGTCGACTCCAGGGCGACGCCGAGGCCGTCGGCCGCTCCGGTCAATGCCAGGAAGCTGCGGTCGAAGCGCAGGGCTGCGGATGCGGGCGCCGTCAGGCCGTTCTTGTCGAACCAGTGCGGCCAGCGCACCAGTTTCGTGTCGCTCTGGATCAAGGGATGCCGGAACAGATCGGACGGCTTCTTGATCTGCTCTGCTCGCGACGGGTCGCAGAGCGGTGTCACCGTTTCAACGCCGAGAGGCATGCGCAGCAAGCCCTCGCCGCGCGGGGGGCCGTAGACGATATCGGCATCGAACTCGTCGTTGGTGAAGCGCGCGTAGTCCATGCCCGCGGCCAGTCGCACCTCCATCCCAGGATGGTCGCGCAGAAAACCCGCCAGCCTGGGCGTCAGCCACTGTGCGGCAAAGCTCGGGGCGCAATGCAGGCGCAGCAATTGCGAGCCACGGACGGAGATCATATCGAGCCCGCGATGCAGCTCGGCGAAAGCCCGGCTGACGTGATCGAGGAGCGCCTCTCCCGCTGTCGTTGGCGCGATCCCCTGCCCGACGCGCTCGAAAAGAGGCACGCCGAGCGACTCCTCGAGCTTGCTCATGGCGTGGCTGACAGCGCTGGCCGAGAGGTTCAACTCGCCGGCAGCCTCCTTGAAAGAGCGACGTCGCGCCGCTGCCTCGAAGATGCGGAACGCGGACAAAGGAAGATCCGAAGCCATGACGCTATCTTAAAGTCTCCCATTTTATGAGAATATCATATCGCCTATTTGCGAGCAGTTTCATTACGATGCTTGATCTTATTGCGCTGTCTGCATCCGCGACAATGAATAACGCGTCACGATGCCCCGCCCGCCTTATGACCGGTCGCCTTCCGGGTTGAGGGCCTAGGCATTCCATAGGGGCACCTGCCGCATGAGATGATGCGCCAGTGTCTGGTCGAAGCAACACCTATCGGACCGCTTCCCCTTCTGTCCGCGCGGGGAACCAGCGCGCATCGGTCCAATCAGCAGAATCGAACCGGAGGCAGCACGTCCGCTTCCAGACGAAAGCGCGACATCCGATTGCCATCCTGAGCGGACAATCAGGACCGGCTCCGGCAGCCCGACACGGTCGTCGCGTTCCTCGCACGCCCACCCTTCTGGACGCGCTTCGGATCCGGGGACCGGTCGCGCGAAAATCCATGAGGCCGTACAAGCTGGACGAGGATAGACCGGGCTGCCCCTCGAACTCGGCTCGACTGGTATCGGTGACGCTGTACTCGACGTTCTCCGAATCCGGATCAGACGACCCGGTGGCGACGACCAAGCCGACCATCTACAGGCCACGCAGGTGACCGCTCACCTGATAGAAGCGGCGTCGGTCTGAGCGAGCGTGCGGAGCCGGCAGAGGCTTGCAGGCGAGATCCGGTACATCGGCCGCGAGTCTATCGATCGTCGGCTCACCCGTCAGTGGAGATGGCGTGGTAGCCGCCGGCCATCCTGCCGATGAGCGGCCTCGCGTCGCGGCTCACACGCTGGTGACGTCGGGCGCGCCTCCGCGTCGTGAGGGGGCAAGAGCGCCCTCGATCAGTTCATCTTCCGGCGCCGGTCCTGTACCTCTTGCTGCGCAAGCTTCCGGCCCAGCGATATTAAGAGCGCGTCGGCCAGCGCTTTCAGAGCCGGATCTCGCAACTCCACAATCGCCTCCTGTGCGGCGATGGCGTGATCGGCGGCCCGGTCGAGCGCGGTTTCATCGGGGCGGCGCGTGCCCTCCGCGAAAGTGCCCTCGTTCATCCGCAGTGAGGTGATGTCCACGAGGATGCCGCCACCACCGACCGGTCGCCCCTGATGATCAGCGGTGAAGCGGCCTCGCGCCAGAACCCAGCGGGTCTGACGGTCGACCGAGATGACCCTGTACTCGGTCAGGAAGGTGCTACCTTCGCTGGCGCTGCGCCGGATCAGATCGAGAACCCGCACCCGATCCTCGGGGTGTATGGCTTCGACGTATTGGGTCAGTGGAACGCCCGCCTCCGCCTGCTGCGGGTCGACATCGAAGAGCAGCGCCACGAAGGCGTCCGAGCGCGCGCAGTCCGTCGCCGCGTCCCACTCCCACTGGCCGATGACGTCGAGTTCATCGAGCGCCGACTGAAACGCCTTCGGACACGTCTGACCGCCAAGGGATCGGGGCTTCGGCACGCCGTACCTGCTCTCGCTGTTCGCTCACACCCGTGTGACCTGTCGCACGACACAACCACAAAGGGCAAGCTTTGCGCTAGCACAACCGTTGCGCTTCACACGCATTCAAATAGAATTTGAAACGGTATAACAGTGTACACGGCGCGTGCGGGACGCCGAGACGGAGGCCTATGAGCAGCAAGACGCCGCCCCCCAGCGCCCTTCATCATGAGGAGGACTGCGGGGTCTCGACGCTTCGGCAACAGAGGACGGAACGGCTCCTGAGTCGTATCGCGGAAGCGGTGCAGGTGCCGCCCTCTGCGTTCTACAGGCCACCGAACGCCGTCGTTGCGGGAGCGTCCGCCGCGGCCATTCCGGTGGCCCCGGTCGCCAGCGACGCTGAGTGCGCGGAGTTGCTGGCCGCTTTCAACCTGGTCCGTGATCCTGAGGATCGACGCAGGCTCCTGGAACTGGTGCAGAAGACCGCCGAGCGCGCCTGAGGCTGAACAGCCGGCCCTCCGCCCGGTGAGCCGATCGGGACGTCGCGACTTAGCCTATGCGACCGCCTCAGAGTCCGATCCGATCGGCCGCCTTCCTGAGCGCCGGCGATGGGCTGCCTATCCAGCTGGTGCGGCCGTTCTCATACAGCCGGCCCCACGCGCGCCGCCCGCCCGGCGCGAATATCACCTGAAGCTTATGGTCGAGGCAGTCGTGGACCTTGCACACGTCAGCGAGCAGGTAGATTTCGCCGTCCGCTTTGATTTCTCTGGAAGGTTGGGACGGTCCGTTCAATGTGCGGCTATAGGCCGTCACCCACTTCGGCACTGAAGGTCCACTTCTCAGCATCGCGTTGTAGGCGCGCTCGTAGTCGGGTCGGCGCAGCAGATCGAACAGGTAGACGTCCGCAGCAGCGGCCGGTCCGACAGCGACGAGACTGAGTACAGCGAACACTGTGCGCATAAGAGGGAGGATAGCTCAGCCGCTGGCGCCGGCAACTGCTAGACCCAAAACATCAGGTTTGGCAATCTAGTCCGCGGTATGCGACACCCGTCTGGTTCTTCCAGACCATTATCTCCTGCCCCGCCCACACCACCGCGCGGGGCTATTGTGCATTCTGCTCTTCAGACGCGCTCTCAGGCTGTTAGGGTCCTGATTGGGGCTGATGCTCGGATGGGTGGGGATGAGCCCTGCCCGCGAGCCGTATCCGTCCGACGTTTCCGATGAGGAGCGGGCGCCGGTCGCGCCCGAACTGACGCTGCTGCGCGAGGATGCCGGTCAGCGCGAGCATGCGTTTCGGGAGGTGTTCAGCGCGCTGCGCCACATCGTCAGGACCGGCTGCCCGTGGCGGCTGAGGCCGCACGACCTGCCGCCCCGGTTTGCCGTGTATCGGCAGGCGCAGCGCTGATTATCAGGTGGCTGCTTCGAGCAACGGGCCGAGGATCCGCGCGCGGTGCTGCACCTCGCCGCGGGTCGGCCGCCGGAGCCGACCGCAACCATGCTCGACGGCCGGACCTCGCGCTCCTCGCCCGAGAGCGGCGAACGAGCGGGCTACAATGGGGCCAAGCGCGCGAAGGGCTCGATGCTGCGCATGGCGGTGGAAACCCTCGGCCCCCTCCTGACGCGGCATGTCACTTCAGAATCAACCCTTGGGCGACTCGACGTGTCTCAGTTCCATGAAAAGTATAGTCGCCGGCAACGCGCGTCGTTATATTTCTGTTCACTTCGGTAATTTAATTTCTGCATTGTTTCCGAGTCGAGCTTGATCAATTTCGAGCGCCGTTGTCCATGAGGCCGCCGAAAAAGCGGCGCGTTGAGTCAGAAAGATAGCGATCCATGTCTTCGATCACACTGTCGGCCGCCACGCGTCAGAACCTGCTCTCGTTGCAGGACACCGCCCAGCTGATGTCGACCACCCAGAACCGGCTCGCGACCGGCAAGACCGTCAACTCCGCCCTCGACAACCCGACCAACTTCTTCACCTCCCAGGCCCTCGACGGACGCTCCTCGAGCCTGAACTCGCTCCTCGACGGCATCTCCAACGGCATCCAGTCGATCCAGGCCGCCAACCAGGGCATCACCTCGATCCAGAAGCTGGTCAGCCAGGCCAAGTCGATCGCCAGCCAAGCGCTCTCGACCCAGCTCTCGACCACCGGCACCGCCGCCAACGCCTACAGCGCCAGCACCGCCTCCCAGACCGTGCTCCTGACCATCAACGGCAGCTCGGTCTCGGCCACGGTCGCCGCCTCCTCGAGCATCAGCGCCACGGTCGCGGCCCTCAACGCCGCGGTCAGCTCGGCCTCGACCTCTTCGAGCGGTGCCTTCGGCGCCGGCGCGATCTTCTCGGCCGACAGCACCGGCACCAAGATCGTCCTCAACGCCCAGGCGGACGTGGAATTCCAGAACTCGGGCAGCCAGACGGCGCTCGGCTTCACCGCCTCGGCCACCACCGCCTCGACCTACGGCACCGCCGCCAGCACCGTGGTGTCCAGCGACCTGTCGATCTCGGGCGTGACGCAGCGCGCCTCGCTGGCCAATCAGTACAACAACCTGCTCAACCAGATCACGCAGCTCGCCAGCGACGCCAGCTACAACGGCGTCAACCTCATTGCCGGCAAGGGCAATGACATGAACATCAAGTTCAACGACACCGGCAGCTCGAACCTGAACGTCGCCTCGGTCGACGCGACCTCCAGCGGCCTGGGCCTGTCGTCGATCACCAGCTCGAACAGTTCGTCGAGCCAGAACGGCCTCGGCAACTTCCTGCTGAACGCGGACGTCAACAAGACCTTGTCGACCCTGACCAAAGCCGACGCGACCTTGAATTCCGCGGCGAGCGCGCTGGGCTCGAACCTGTCGGTGGTTCAGAACCGCCAGGATTTCTCCAAGCAGCTGATCAACGTGCTGCAGACGGGCTCGGCCAACCTGACGAACGCCGACCTGAACCAGGAGGCGGCGAACTCGCAGGCGCTGTCGACCCGCCAGTCGATGGGCATCTCGGCCCTGTCGCTGGCCAACTCCGCCCAGCAGGGCGTCCTCCAGCTCCTGCGGTAAACCTCACCCTGAGCGTCTACACCACGCCCGGAGCTCGGCTCCGGGCAAACGCATTCCAAGGTATGAATAGTGGCGCCCGGCTACCTGCGATCGATTGCCGGGCGCCGAAAGCGTGCAGAAGCGGGACGGTTACAACGCTACTGCCCGGAACGTAGGGGAATCGTAGATCTGGAAGCAGCCTGCCGAGTGCAGGGCCAGAGATGCTCCAGGGCCCTATGTTGAGGAACCCCAATTCATTCTGAGCCGATGTCGATGACTGACCGGCGGATGGCTACTTTCGGGATCAGCCAGACAGCTGTCCACAAAGCGGTGTGGGTCGGCACCAGTCCGTTCGGTCCTGGAGCCGGTCGATCCGATCCAGCAGCCGCTCGAGCACGGACAGGGCCGGGAGGATGTCGGTCGGAGCGAGGAGCCGGGCCTGGGCCTCGGCGCGGGCAGCGTTGCCTCAGGCGAGAAACAGAAACGGGGCGCCGTTCGCGCGCAGCGGCTCCGAGGTCAGCCCGGCGACGTCGCCGACGATGAGGTCCGGCAGCTCCGCCGGCGCGATGTCGTCATACAGGTCGTGGACGGTGCAACGCCGCGCGGGGCCGAGGGAACGTGCGAGGCGCCCGGTCCGGGTCAGGTCATCAGAGATCAGCAACAGCCCGCCCAAGGCGGCCTCCGTGCGACGACGGGGCGGTGCAGCGTCCAGCTTCGATTGGCGGCCACAGTCACAGAGTGGGCGGAAACCGCTGCGCCGCGTTGGCGAGCTCCTCTGCCGCGCTCACGAAGCTTCGCAAGGCTTCGATCGTGGCCGCATCCTGCAGCCCGAGCTCATGGAGTGAGAGATCCATATCCTTGATCGGGTGCTCCAACGCGCGGCTCAGTTGGAGCAGCCTTTCGCCGCCGGCCTGGATGTACGGCGCGCGCCGAGATCCTCGCCCCGCGCGTACGCGGCAGCGAGATTTGCGTGCAGCCGGTCGGACTGGTCTGAGCCGTTCGGCCGGGCCGTGAGGACGCGGATCTCGGCCGTGGCCACCCTCAGGCGGCGCGCACGGTTGCGAGGAAGCGGGCGACCTCGGCGCCGAGATGCTCGGATTGCCGCGACAGCTCCGAGGCCGCCGACAGGACCTGCGAGGCCGCAGCCCCCGTCTCCTCCGACGCCTGCGCCACGCCGGCGATGTTGCCCGTCACTTCGTTCGTCCCCGCCGAGGCCTGGGCCACGTTGCGCACGATCTCCTGGGTCGCCGCGCCCTGCTCCTCGACGGCGGCCGCGATCGAGGTCGCCACGCTGTCGATCTCCCGGATCCGGCCCGTGATCCCGCCGATCGCCGTCACCGCCTGCGCGGTCACCCCCTGGACCTCGCCGATCTGACGGCTGATCTCTTCCGTCGTCTTGGCAGTCTGGTCGGCGAGCGCCTTCACCTCGGAGGCCACCACCGCGAAGCCCCGACCCGCGGCACCCGCCCGCGCCGCCTCGATCGTGGCGTTGAGCGCCAGCAGGTTGGTCTGGGCGGCGATCCCCGAGATCATCCCGACCATGTCACCGATCCGCGCGGCGTTCTGGCTGAGCGCCTGGACGAGGTGGGCGGTCTGGTCGGCTTCGCCCACCGCGGCCTGGGCGAGGTGGGCCGAGCCGGTCACCTGCCGGCCGATCTCCTGCACGGAGGAGCCGAGCTCCTCGGCGGCGGCCGCCACCGTGTTGACGTTGGTCGACGCCTCCTCGGCGGCCGCGGCCACGGTGGTCGACTGGGATGCGGTCTCCTGGGCGGTGGCGGTCATCTGCTGGGCGGTGGCCTGGAGTTCGGTGGCCGAGGACGAGACCAGGCCGACGATCCCGCCGACCGCGCGCTCGAAGCCGTCGGCGAGCTCGATCATGGTACGCTTGCGCTCGGCAGCCGCGGCCTCATCGGCGCGGCGTTTCACCTCGGCCTCCTCGGCGGCCTTGCGGGCGACCATGGCCTTGATGCCCTCGACGGCCTGGCCGACGGCGCCGATCTCGTCGCCGCGGGTGGCCTCGCGGATCTCGGCATCGACCTCGCCGCGGGCCATCCGCTGCAGGACGCCCACGAGGCTGCCCAGCGGGCGGGTGATGCCGAAGATCACGATCAGCGCGGAGAGCGCGACGGCGCTGACGAGGCCAGCCACGGAGGCGCCGATCAGCACGGTTTTAGCCGTGGTGACGGCCTGCTCGGCGTCATCGCGGGCTTGGCGCAGCTCGGTGTTCAGCCGCGTGACGCGACCTTGAACAAAATCCCGCATCTTGGTGCGCGCGGCAGAAGCGTCAGTCAGAAGGACCTTAGCAGCAGCTTCATTGTCATTCTTGAGGCCGAGCGCGTTGGATTTATCCAGAGCAGAGTAGAACTCCTTGAGAATACTCTGGAGACTTTCGTTGGTGACCTTCCGATCGGGCGTGTCCGCCATCGCGATCAAGGTGTTCGCAGCATCGAGTGACGTCTTTACAGCCGCATCGTACCGCACTTTATAGCCGGCCATCTCCTGCTCGCGGGTTTCGAGAATGAGGTTGCGCGCCTGGATCGCTGCATCGTTGGTGTTGACCTGGACAGCCAAGATCCGTTCGAGGCGGACCGCCTGCGTGTCGACGATCTCGCGCATTTGCCCTGCGAGTAGATTGAGCTCTCCGATAGCGTAATGAACCAGGCCGGCGGCGACTGCGGCCATGATCAGCAGCGGAACAGACGCCTTGATCAGGATACTGGAGTATCGCAGCATAGAGGTACCACTTTATCAATCTTCAAGCGACACAAAATAATCTGCATTACTTAAAATAAGGTTAAAATACATCGATTATGCAGATCATGCAACAGAGATTCCGATATCATATTCGATAATAGAATGATTGAACAGATTACAAGTGTGCACCTGAATATCGTTATTTGCAGATGCGACGACGCAATCAATCGATGCTTAATGGCGAATATCGGTATCCAGGATGCATTCGCGGGACAGGTCACGCTCGATGGCTGGCTGCCTCGGCATCATCATCGGTGTAGCAGATTTGATCGCGGTCACCGTCGCCTCATGGCGCACCGCATGCCTGATCCTTAACATTCAGCGCTGGGGTAAGCTCTCAAGACAGCCGACGCCCTCTTAAGCCTCATGGCAGTTGACGTATCTGACCCATCAACGGTCCGAGGCGTGACGCGATCGCGGCCAAGCGATCGGCGATTGCCGAAAACTTGCAGCTTCATCCCGGCTACCGGGATATCCCGTGAAAGAAGCCCGCACCCGAGGCTCTGACGCTGTCTATAGAGATCCAGAAGACTTGCCCCACGGCAATCGCGTTCCGGGATGTGAGACCGCACTCAATCGATGGAGTCCGACGATCCGTGGAAGGCCGCTTTCAGGAGCCGTCAGCTCCGTTCCGGCCGTCTCGGTTGGGTCGCGATGGGCCGTGAGCATAGTCACGCTGACAGGGCCCTGTTCCGAGCAGACAAAATCCGGCGCTGAAGCGGCGTTATGCGACCGGCCGCGGGCGTCGGGAAGGGATCCAGACTCGTCAGGGCGGAAACGCGGTGAGCGATTCTGATCGCCTCGTGACGAGTCGAGCCGCCTGCAAGAAGCGGCCTGCTGTGAGGCGCGTCATGCGCTCGACGCCACCCTGCGTTGAATGACGATAAGCGCATTGTCCTAAGCACGCGATTCCGAGTGCCTCGAAGCGCTGTATCGCCCGGTTATCAACCACCGATAGCCAGATCAACGCGAGTGCCTTTACCTAAAGTAGTCATTATGAATACATTACATTAATGTGGACTAGATTTCATATGCGCCGCGTCTTTCTCAGACGTATAGACAATTTTCGACCGAAATGTGCGGGAGTAGACAGAGAAATGCATAATGATGCGGCCAACGCATACAACGTCTCCCTCGATTACAGCGCAATGACGGCGAACCTCGTGGCGGCCTACGTGTCTCACAATCGCGTCGCAGCCTCGGAGATGCCGGCGCTGATCGCGACGGCGGCCGCTGCCCTGACCGGCCTTCAGCCCACCGATCCGTCGACCGCGGATGGAGACAGGAAAGCGACACCGGTGATGGTCCGGGCGTCGATCACACGCGAGGCACTGATCAGCTTCGAGGATGGTAAGCGGTACAAGACGATCAAGCGGCATCTGACCGCCTGTGGTTTGACGCCGGAGACGTACCGGGCGAAGTGGGGCCTGCCGAACGACTACCCAATGGTCGCTCCTGCCTACGCGGCGAAGCGGTCCAGGATCGCCAGGAACTTGGCTCAGGGTCGGTCCCAGCGCGATCCCGGTCCGGAAACTGCAGCCGGATAGCGGGCGCATTCCGAAGCTTCGTGCCCAGTCATGAAGTTCGCGAAATATTCGAAAGGTGATGGCTGGCCAGAGTGGTTCTGCCCCGGTCCGCTTTCAGGGGGCAGAGGCAAAAGAGCGGACATCGCCATTCGGCCCGCTGCCGATCCTGGACCGATCTGAAGCCGGTGCGATCCCCTTCCATGATCGGGTGAATAACCCGGCAGGGCACGCCTGCGGCGACGATATTCGGCGTTATGTTCTTCGTGACGACGCTGCCCGCCCGGACGATGCCGTGATCGCCTGATCCGTGATCTCGGCGGCCTCGCGCAGTCCGGAGACGGTCTTGGGTTCCTGAGCCAACGAGTCCCGTCAACGGGTGGGGCAGACGATGGGGTGGACCGCCAAACGGCGGGACTCTGTCCACGATCCAGGCCTGCTGGCGGAAGGGGTGGGATTCGAACCCACGGTGGAGTTGCCCCCACGGCGGTTTTCAAGACCGCTGCCTTAAACCACTCGGCCACCCTTCCTGGCAGCATCCGCGACCTCACGGTTACGGCCGCGGCCGAGGTGGCGTCAACCGCAGAACAACCGGTTGACCTCCCGAACCATTCCGCCTATCTCACCGCCCACGCCCGGAGCCGCTCGATGCGCTGCGGGCTCTGCCCCGCCATCTTCGAAACCGGATGCGCAGGGCTCACGGCTGATTGGGGGATAGTTTAACGGTAGAACGGTGGACTCTGACTCCTCTAGTCCTGGTTCGAATCCAGGTCCCCCAGCCACCGCGCCGGCCCGCCCGATCTCAGATCCGGCGGGTTTTTTCTTGCCCGGAGCCCGGCGCATCCTCCTCTGATCCTCAGCGAGGCGTGGGTCTGACACGGACCGAACTGCGGTCGGCCGTTGACGCGCCGCGGCGCGGCCGCCTAGATCGGTCCATGCGCCGGTGCCAGCCTCTCACGGTTCGAGGGCGCGCGATCATCGGCTTGGTCGCGCTCTACGCGCTGCTGCTCCAAGCCTTCCTCGGCTTCGCCACCCCGGCACAGGCCTGGGTCGATCCGGACGCGGCGATCTGCGCCGGTCACGCCTCGGGTGACCCCGCCGGCCCGGTGGCGCACGCGCATCCGTGCTGCACGCTCGTGCAGGCCGGCGCGCTGGTCCTGCCGATTATCAACCCGACCGCGACCGACTGGCCCGTCGCCGCCGAGACGCGTCGCGCGTGGCGCCCCGAATCCGAGATCCCGACGACCGGCCCGCCGGCCTCGACCGGCACCGCGCGAGGTCCACCCAAGGCCTGACGATCCCGCTCCCGATCGTTCAGGCCCGGACCTCCCATCATGTCGATTGTTCTCCACGGCGACGCCCCCGCATACGGGGCGGCCGCAACGCGGCGACTGTCCCGCGACGCCGTCTATCGGGCCGTCTGGCGGTGGCACTTCTACGCCGGCCTGCTCTGCCTGCCCTTCCTGATCGGCCTCTCGGCCACCGGCGCGCTCTACCTGTTCAAGGACGAGATCAACGGCAGCCTGTTCGCGTACCGGACCCGGGTCGCGCCGCAGGCTACGGCGCCGATCGGCCCGGACCGGCTGATCTTCAACGCGCTGCAGGCCGTGCCCGACGGCGCGCCCGTCACCTACATCGACCCGGCCGCGCCGGACGCCGCGGCGCGAGTGACGCTCGCTTCCGGCGACCGCCGGATCCACGTCTACCTGAATTCCTATACCGGCGACGTGCTCGACCGCGTCGACCGTGACCGCGAGCTCATGGCGGTGGTCCGCGGACTGCACAGCCTCGCCCTGGTCGGGCCCCTCGCGAACGCCGTCATCGAGATCGTCGCCGGTTTCGCGATCGTCCTGGTGTTGACCGGCGCGTATCTCTGGTGGCCCCGCGGCCGCGCGGGCGGCGTCGTCACGGTGCGCGGCGGCCCGCGCCGGCGCGTGTGGTGGCGCGACCTTCACGCCGTCACCGGGTTCGTGGCCGGCGGCGGGCTGCTCTTCCTGGCCCTCACGGGCCTGCCCTGGTCGATCTGGTGGGGGCAGGAACTGCGCGCGTGGTCGAACGCCGCCGGCCTCGGGCAACCGGCCGCGCTCTGGGCGAATCGGCCGGTCTCGACGGTGCCGCTGCGCGACCGGCTGGAGGAGGCCGGGTGGACCCTGCAGGACGCGCCGGTGCCGCGCTCCGTGCCGGCCGCGGCCGCGAGCGTCGGGATCGACGAAGCCGTGGCGATCCTTCGACATCTGGGGATGCCCCCCGGCTTCGAGCTGGCGCTGCCCGTCGGCACGGACGGCGTCTACGCCGCCGCGATCTACCCGCGCGACGTCACGCGGCAGCGGGTCATCACCCTCGACCAGTATTCCGGCCGCCCGCTGGTGGACGTCCGTTTCACCGATCTCGGACCGGTCGGCCGGGCGATCCAGTACGGGATCGGCATCCACAAGGGCGAGCACTGGGGCCGCGCGAACCAGTTGGCGATGCTGGGCTTCTGCCTCGCCACATTCCTGCTCGCCGTCACCGCCGGGACGATGTGGTGGAAGCGGCGCCCGGCCGGCGGCCTCGGCGTGCCACCCTGGCCCGCGGATCGGCGGGTGGCCGCGACCGTGACCGCGATCATCCTCGGCCTCGGAGCGCTCTTCCCGCTGACCGGGCTCGCCATCGGCGCCATGGTCGGTCTCGACCTCGCCGCGGACCGGCTCCGAAGACGGTGGGCGCGCTGAGCCGGTGCGGGCGGGCGCCGTGCCCGTGCACACGTCTGCGCGCCTGAGACGCGGGCGCCCGGGCCTCCCGGGCGCGGTGCTGATCGCGCTCGCGCTCTGGATCCAGGCGCTCGCGCCGGCCGTCGCGCTCCGGATGGTGCAGGCGGATCGGGGCGCGCTGCCCGGCCAGATCCTGTGCGGGCACGCGCCGGATCAGGCCGGTGACGCAGCGGTCGGCCCTGGCGCGCCGGCACCGGGGTCCTGCGCCCTCTGCGGGCTGTGTCGGGCCGGTGCCGTCCCGCCGCTGCTCCCGCACGCGCCCGGCCTCGCGCGCCGCCTGCGCTGGACGGCGGTGGCGTGGCCGATCCCGCCCCCCGTCCGGACCGCGTCGGTCCCCGCCGTCATCGGCCAGCCCCGCGGGCCGCCCCGCTCCGCCTGATCGCCCGTCCTCCGGGCGCCGCCGCCGCTCGCCCCATCGATCAGACGAGACCTCCGATGACCTCCGACTCTCCCGTCCTGCGCGGCGGCGCCCTCGCGTTCCTGCTCGCCGGAAGCCCCCTCCCCGCCCTCGGCCAGGCCGCCGTCACCCTCGAGGAACTCTCCGTGGAGGGCGAGGCCGCGCCCGTTGCGGGCCGGCCCGCCGCGCCGGCCTTCGGCGTGGCGGCGCCGCCGGGCTCGGCGCCCGCGGTGATCGAGCACCCGGTCGGCGAGATCGTCACCGGCATCGGCCGCGACGACACGATCGCGAACCGGCCGGCGACCAGCATCGGCTCGGTCCTGGTGAACAGCCCCGGCGTGACCGTGCGGCAGGGGAACGGCGGCCGCGACGTGGTCATCTCGATCCGCGGCAACAACGCCCGCTCCACCGGCGTGATCAAGAACACCGTCGTCCTGGAGGACGGCTTCATCCTCACCCAGCCGGACGGGGCGTCGCGCTTCGACCTCACGGACCCCCGCGCCTACGGCCGGATCGACGTGTTCCGCGGGCCGCAATCGCCGCTCTTCGGCAACTACGCCACCGGGGGCGCCATCGCGTTCCGGACACGCACCGGGCGGGAGATCGACGGCTACGAGATCGGGGTGGATGCCGGCAGCTTCGGCTACCTCAGCAACTATTTCACCGTCGGCGGCGTCAGCGGCCCGTTCGAGATCAGTCTGTTCGCCAGCGATGTCCGCGCGAACGGCTACCAGGACCACGCGAGCTACGACACGCAGACCATCAACCTGCTCGCGAGCTACACCCCGACTCCGGACAACCGCTTCACCCTGAAGGTGATCAACAACACCCTCGACGCCAACCTGCCCGCCCGCGCGTCGCTGGCCCAGTACCGGATCAACCCGTACCAGCGCGGCTGCGCCGCCGCGGCGAGCGCGGCCCCGGGCTGCACCACCTTCAACCTGTTCCGGAACGGGGCGTTCGGCGCGACCGTGCCGGTGACCGCCGACGAGGGCGGCTTCGGGCGCAACGACCGCCGGACCCTCGTGGCCGCCCGCTGGGAGCACGACATCGACGCGTTCACCACGTGGCGCACGCAGCTCGGCTTCGACGAGCGCAACTTCGATCAGCCGTTCTACACGACCTCGTCGCGGGGCTCCTACCCGTCCTGGAACTTCCTGACCGACCTGACCCGGCGGGGCGACCTGTTCGGCCTGCCGGCGACCGGATACGTCGCGCTGGCCTACAACACGATCGACAACCACATCACCACCTTCAACCGGGCCCCGTACGACGGCCCGCGCCTCGGGGCGCTCATCGGCGATCAGGCGGCGGTGCAGTCGAACCTCGGCGGCCGGGCGCGGCTCGAGCTGGCGCTGTCGGACCAGTGGACCGGCATCCTCGGCCTGAGCGCCGAGACCACCTCGATCACCGGGCGCAACGTCGCCTACGCGTACGCGGCGAGCGGCACGACGCGGACGGTGGCGGACGCGAACCGGTCCTTCCTCAACGTCGCCCCCGAACTGGCCCTGGTCTACCGGCCGGACGCGGCCTGGGCGCTGCGCGGCCGGGTCGCCACCGGCTACACCACGCCGGCCGCCAGCAACCTGTTCATCACCCCCGCCGGGCTGCCCGGCAACAACACGCAGCTCCGGACGCAGGAGAACCTCGGCTTCGATCTCGGCGCCGAGTGGAGCCCGGTGGCCGATCTCCGCCTGAGCGTGACCGGGTTCTACGAGTTCTTCCGCAACGAGCTGGTCTCGCAATCGCCGGGGGCCGGGCTCCTCGCCTACACGTTCAACGCGCCGGCCTCGGAGCATCGCGGCATCGAGGTCGGCGCCGACTGGGCCTTCGCGCCCGGCTGGCGCGGGACGCTGGCCTACACGTTCGACGACCAGATCTACACCCACTACACCGAGCAGCTCAGCGCCGGCAGCCTGAGCCGGTCCTTCGACCGTGCCGGGAACCGGATCCCCGGGGTTCCGGCCCACCAGCTCCTCGCCCGCCTCGGCTACGACGTGCCGAGCGGCCCACTCGCGGGTCTCGGCGCCTTCGTGGAGACGGTCGTCCAGGGCGATTTCTACCTCGACAACGCCAACCTGCTGAAGGCGCCCGGCTACGCGGTGGTCAACGCCAACCTGCACTACGCCACGGAGCTGACGGGCGGCTACGCGAAGCGGCTGAGCCTGTACGTCGAGGTGCGCAACCTGTTCGACACGACCTACGTCGCCTCCGCGCAGAACCTCGCCAACAGCATCAGCGGCACGAACGGACTCCAGAACGGCGCCGCCGTGCTGGCGACCACCACGGGATCGGTCTTCGCGGGTGCTCCGCGAAACATCGTCGGCGGCATGCGGCTGGCATTTTGATAACTGCGCGGCGGCTCGCGCGTGGTGTCGCAGTCGAGCGTACACTATGCTTCGGCAGTCGATCGCAGGGCGGGGCCTGAGCGCGCGGCGGGGCCGTGGGCGGGGATGTGGCGCGATGGTCCGATGAGGCGGCGAACCGTACTCGCTGGGTTGCCCCTGGCGTTCGCCGGGTGGCCGCGCGCCGTGCTGGCGCAGGGTCAGGCCCATATCGCGGCCCTCTGGCCGTTCGCGGAGGGCGATCCCGAGGGCCGGGTGCTGGCGGAATCGTTCCATGCCGGCCTGCGCGACCACGGTCATCCCGATCAGCGGGTCGAGGATCGCTGGACCGGTGCCGACCGCGAGCGCACGCGTCTCCTCGCGACCGAACTGGTGGCCGCACAGCCGCAGGTGATCTTCGCCTACCTCAGCGCGCAGCTCACGGCCGTGGCGGCCCTGACGAAGCAGATCCCGATCGTGTTCGTCGGCGCCTCGAACCCGGTCCGCTTCGGGTACGTGGAGAGTCTCCAGCGCCCGGGCGGCAACATCACCGGCTTCACGCTCTACGAGGCGCCGCTGGGCGGGAAATGGGTGGCGGCCCTCAAAGAGGCCGTTCCCAGCCTCAGGCACGTCACGCTCCTGTCCAATCCGAGCACCGAGATCCGCGGCGAGAACCTCTACGCCGAGCCGTTCCGCGCCACCGCGGCCGCGCTCGGGATCGAGCCGGTGGTGGTGAAGATCGACAAGGCGGCCGAGATCGAGCCGGTGATCGCCGCGCTCGCGCGGCAGGGCGACGGGGGCCTGATCGTCGCCCCCGGCACGTTCAGCGAGGCCAACGGCGACCACATCGTCGCGCTCACCACGAGTCTCCGGGTCCCCGCGGTCTTCGCGATCCGGCGTTTCGCCTACCGGGGCGGCCTGATGTCGTACGGACCGGATCCGGTGGAGACGGTCCGTCGGGCCGCTGCCTATGTCGGCCGCATCCTGCGCGGCGAGAACCCCGCGACCCTGCCGGTCCAGGCGCCCACGAAGTTCGACTTCATCGTGAATCTCAAGACGGCCCGCAGCATGGGCGTGACGATCTCGTCGGCGCTCCTCGCCCAGGCGGACGAGATCGTCGAATGACGGCGCCGCGCCCGACAGCCTCCCCGCCGGCCGCGACAGCGCCGCCGCGCTGGTTCCGCCTGCCGCTCGCGGGGAAGTTCGCGGTGGCCTTCGTGGGCCTCGTCAGCCTCGTGCTGCTCATCAACGGCGCCGTCGACCTGACGCTGAACTACCAAGACGCCAAGCGGACCGCGATCGAGACGCAGCGCACCAAGGCGCGCGCCGCCGCCGAGCGCGTCGACGCCTTCCTGTCCTCGATCGAGGGCCAGATCGGCTGGACGACGCGCGCCGAGTGGCGGCGCGTCTCCCCGGAGCAGCAGCGCTACGACTTCATCCGCCTGCTGCGCCAGGCGCCGGCCATCACGGAGGTGGCCTACCTCGATCCGGCCGGCAAGGAGCAGCTGCGCGTCTCCCGACTGGAGCCGGACTCCGTCGCCAGCGGCAAGGATTTCTCGACCTCGCCGCGCTTCACCCAGGCGCTCGCCCAGAAGACGTGGTTCGGCCCGGTCTATTTCCGGCGCGGGTCCGAGCCGTACATGACCGTCTCGGTGGCCCATGCCGGCCGCGACCCGGGCGTGACCGTCGCGGAAGTCAATCTCAAGCTGATCTGGGACGTGGTCAGCGCGATCAACGTCGGCGAGCACGGCTACGCCTTCGTGACGACGGCGACCGGTCGCCTGATCGCGCACCCGGACCTCAGTCTCGTCCTGCGCGACACCGACCTCTCCGGCCTGCCCGAGGTCGCGGCGGCCCTGCCCGGCTCCCGCATGGCGGGTCAGGACTACGAGATCACGACCGGCCTCGACGGCGGCTGGGTGCTGGCGGCTCACGCCACCATCCCGCGGGTCGACTGGATCGTCTTCGTGCAGGAATCGCTGCGCGACGCCATGGGGCCGGCACTCGAATCCGTGATCCAGACCACGTCGTTGATGGGTCTCGGCGTCCTGCTGGCGGCGGTGGCGGGCACCTTCCTCGCGCGGCGCATGGTCGTGCCCATCCGCGAGCTCGAGGACGGGGCGGAGCGGTTCGGCGCGGGTGACCTGTCCGAGCGGATCGTGATCCGCACCGGCGACGAGATCGAGACCCTCGCCCACCGGTTCAACACGATGGCGAGCCGGGTCCAGGATTCCTACGAGACGCTCGAGGCCAAGGTCGAGGAGCGGACCCGCGACCTCAACCGGTCGCTCGACGATCTCCAGCGGGCGCAGAGCCGGCTCGTCCAGTCCGAGAAGCTCGCCTCGCTGGGGCAGCTCACCGCCGGCATCGCCCACGAGATCAAGAACCCGCTGAACTTCGTCAACAACTTCGCGTCGCTCTCGAACGAGCTGGTGGACGAGCTGCGGGAGGTGCTCGAACCGACCACCCTCGACCCGGACACGCGCGCGGAGGTCGAGGAGCTCGCCGGCCTGCTCAAGGGCAATCTCGAGAAGGTCGTCCAGCACGGCAAGCGCGCGGACTCGATCGTCAAGAACATGCTGCTGCACTCGCGGACCGGGTCCGGCGAGCATCGCCCGGTCGAGGTCAACGCGCTGGTCGAGGAGAGCCTGAATCTTGCCTATCACGGGGCCCGTGCGGCGAAACCCGGCTTCAACGTGACCCTCGTGCGCGATTACGATCCGGCGGCCGGCCTCGCCGACCTGTACCCTCAGGAGATCACGCGGGTCCTGCTGAACCTGATGTCGAACGGATTCTACGCCACCGAGAAGCGGGCCGCCGAAGGCGAACCCGGCTATGCGCCCACGCTCTCGGTCGCCACCCGGGACCGGGGCGACGGCGTCGAGATCCGGGTGCGCGACAACGGCACCGGCATCCCGGACAGCGTCAAGGCCAAGATGTTCGACCCGTTCTTCACCACCAAGCCGGCCGGCGAGGGAACGGGGCTCGGCCTGTCGCTGAGCCACGACATCCTCGTCAAGCAGCACGGCGGAACGGTTGACGTCGCCACAGAACCGGGTGCCTTCACGGAATTCATCATCACCCTGCCGCGGCAGAGTGTTACGCCGGACGCGCCGCCTCGGCCACCGACCGTGGCGGCGACAGAGCCGGCGACCGAGGCGGCGACCGAGACTGAGAGCCAGCCATGAACGTCCTGATCCTCGTCGTCGATGACGAACCCGACGTAACAGACCTTTTCCGGCAGCAGTTTCGCCGCGAGCTGCGCGCCGGACGCTTCGCGATGGCCTTCGCGCACTCGGCCGCGGAGGCCCTGGAGCGGATCAACGGCTCGAACGAGCCGAGCCTGATCCTGATGCTGTCGGACATCAACATGCCCGGGATGACCGGCCTCGAATTGCTGCCGCTGGTGCGCGCGGCCCGGCCCGACGTGCCGGTGATCATGATTACGGCCTACGGCGACGCCGAGACGCGCGAGAAAGTCCGCGCCGCCGGCGCCGTGGGCCTGATCACCAAGCCGATCGACTTCGCCGTTCTGAAGGCCGAGATCGATCGCCGTCTGTCCGCCTTCGCGGGGACCGAATGACGCCCGGCGCCCCGAGCGCCAAGATCCTCGTCGTCGACGACGAGCCGGATCTCGAGGCGCTGATCACCCAGAAGTTCCGCCGCCAGATCCGGCAGGGCCTCGTCACGTTCCTGTTCGCCCACGACGGGCAGGAGGCGCTGGACCGCCTGGCCGAGAGCCGCGACGTCGATCTGGTGGTTTCCGACATCAACATGCCACGGATGGACGGGCTGACCCTGCTCGCCAAGCTGCAGGAGCTGGCCGAGCGCCCCTCGATCATCATCGTCTCGGCCTACGGCGACATGGCGAACATCCGCACGGCGATGAACCGGGGCGCCTTCGACTTCCTGACGAAGCCGATCGACTTCGCCGACCTCGAGACGACGATCGAGCGGACGCTGCGCCACGTCGAGGACCTGCGCGAGGGGCGGCGGCGGCAATCGCTCGCCGAGCGGGCCCACGCCTCCCTGGCCCGGTACTTCTCGCCGAACCTCGCCGAGCGGCTCGCGGGGGACGCGTCGGGCCTCGAACTCGGCGGCCACCGCCGCGACGTGGCCTCCCTGTTCACCGACATCGCGGGCTTCACCGGCCTCGTGGAGAGCCTCGACCCGGCGCAGCTCGCCGAGATCCTCAACGGCTACTTCGCCGAGATGACCGACGTGGTCTTCGCCCACGAGGGGACGGTGGCCAAGATCGTCGGCGACGCCCTGCACGTCCTGTTCGGCGCGCCGGGGGATCAGCCGGACCACGCGGCGCGGGCGGTGGCCTGCGCCCTCGCCCTGGACGAGGCGGCCGAGGGCTTCCGCAATCGCTGGCGCGAGCGGGGAATCGAGATCGGCGTGACGCGGATCGGCGTTCATGCCGGCCCGGCGATCGTGGGCAACTTCGGCGGCGGCCGCTACTTCGACTACACGGCCTACGGCGACACCATCAACACGGCCGCCCGTCTGGAGAACGCCAACAAGGCCTTCGGCACGCGGATCTGCGTCAGCGACGCCGTCGTGATCCGCGCCGGACAGTTCCGCGGCCGCCCCCTCGGCGACCTCCTCCTGCGCGGCAAGCAGACGGCCCTGCGCGCCTACGAACCCCTGACGGAAGCGGCCTACGGCGACGCGCTGCTCGCCCAGTACCAGGACGCGTACGCCAAGCTCGATACCGGGGAGGCCGGCGCGCTGGCCGCCTTCGCGGCCCTGGTCGGTCTGCGCCCCGACGACGGGGTGGCGGCCTTCCACCTGAAGCGGCTGCTGAACGGCGGCAGCGGCAGTCGGGTCGAGGTCCGCTGAGTCGCGCGCGCCCGGCTTCACCGTCGCCCGCCCCGATAGCCCCGCCTTAAGGCAGCGCCTATTACCGTCCGGGGGCGTGCGATCGGAATCCCTCCCGATCGGCGATGCTCGGAACGGGTTCGGACGGGAGACCGGCGGATGAGACGGCGCGACGTCATCGCGGCCCTCGGCGGCGCGGCCGCGTGGCCGGCCCTCGCCGCCGCGCCGGCGAAGGGTCAGCGTCGCCTGGGGATCCTGCTGGTCTACGGCGCGGCGCATCCCGACAGTCCCGTCATCGTCGAGACGCTGAAGGAGAGCCTGAAGCGGGCCGGCTGGATCTGGGGTGAGAACCTCACGGTCGACCTGCAGTACGGCAACGGCGACGCCGAGCGGATGCGCGTCCAGGCGGAGGAGATCGTCGCCCGCGCGCCCGACGTGGTGCTCGCGCAGGGCGTCGTCGGCGCGACCGCGCTCCAGCGGGCGACCACGACGGTTCCGATCGTCTTCATGATGCTTCAGGACCCGGTCGGCGGCGGCTTCGTGACGAACCTGTCGCGGCCCGGCGGGAACCTCACCGGCTTCACCAACTTCGACTTCGTCCTCGTCGGCAAGTGGCTGCAGCTCCTGAAGGAACTCAGCCCCGGCGTGACGCGGGCGCTCGCCCTCATCAACCCCGATTACCGGGCGCGCTTGGCGGGCTACACGGCCGAGATGGCCCGGATCGGCCCGGCACTCGGGATCGATGCCCGGATCGCGGGCGTGCACGACGCGGCCGAGATCCAGGCGGCGATCGCCGACTTCGCCGCCCAGCCGAAGGGCGGCCTCATCGCGCTGCCGGACGCGGTGACCGGGGTATACGGCCAGCTGATCGTCGATCTGGCGGCGACCTACCGCCTGCCGGCCGTGTACGCCTACGCGGCGCCGGTCCATCTCGGCGGCCTCGCCGCCTACACGACCAGCGTTGAGCAGGACGTGCAGCGGGCGGCGGGCTACATCGATCGGATCCTGCGCGGCGCGGTGGTCGGCGACCTGCCGGTGCAGGCGAGCGAGCGCTTCATCACCCTGCTCAACCTGACGACGGCCGCCTCCCTGGGATTGACCATCTCGCCCTCGCTGATGGCGAAAGTGGACGAGCTGGTCGAGTAGCGGCCGCCGGAACCGGTGCCGGTCGTCGCGGCGGCACCGCCGCGACGACCGCGATGGAGTGGATCAGCTGAAAGCCGGCAGGCGTCCGTCGGGCGAGTAGCGGTCGATGGCCGAGGGCAGGTCGCGCGAGAGGCGCGCCAGCAGCTCGCTCTTGCTCAGGCCGGTGCGCTGCTCCAGGGCCGCCAGCGTGTCCGGTCCGATGGCGCGCTCCAGATCCGCGGTCGGGATGTCGCGGTTCGGCCCGTGATTGATCCAGGACTGGGCCGTCTCGGCGTGGCCGCCCTTGGTGAAATGGTCGACCAGCTCGGTCAGGCCCCCGGCGATGAGGCCGCCGACGCCGCCCGCGCTGGCGCCGCCGAGGAGCCGATCCAGGTTCGCCGGGATGGTCGAGCCCGTCGCGGGCGGGACCTGCGGCGCCGGCGACCGGGACGCGTCCTTGGCGTGGCCGCCGAGCCACTCGGCGATCCGGTCGCGGTTCTGGTAACCGGCCACGGCCAGCAGGCCCAGCAGAGCGGTCATCGAAGGGTATCCCTTGCTCATCGCGTCGTCCTCTTGAGGCGGGCCCTCGGCCCGGGTGGTACGGCGGTCATCCGCCGCAATGGGTCAGGCCCCGCTCGGGCCCGCGTCGCTCGCGACCGTCCGGCCAGCCAACGCGGACCCGTCCTCCACGCTCCGGCCGGTCGTGATGGCGCGCTTGACGGTCGATCGGGCGGCGTCGATGGCGATCGCCGCGGCCGACATGGTCCGCGCCTCGGTCGGTCGCTCGAGGGCGTGCTTGGCGATGTCGCCCGCGAGATCGTCGATCTCCCGGGCGAGGCTCTCGAGACGCGCAGGGTCGGTCGTCTCCTGCGCCTCCTGGCGGATCCTCAGCAGGCGGTCCGTCGCTTCCTCGACGCGCTCCCGGCGCAGGCGCGACAGGCGCTGGCCGATCCAGGCGAGCGCGGAGCCGATACCGCCGCCGAGGAAGGCGAGCAGGTAGATCCAGGTCTCGTAGCGCTCGATGAAGCTCTGCTGCTCGCGCTCGTAATAGTCGACGGCGCCGGGATGGATCGGCAGCCGGGCGCTCGTCGCGCCGACGGTCCCGTCATAGGCGGGCGCCTGAAAATAGTCGGCCGCGGGCGTGACGTTGGCCATGGCGCTGCGCAGCTCGAACAGGTGCTGGGTGACGTCGGCCGCCACCGACCGGGCGAGGTTCGCGCGCGCCATCAGGCGGTACGAGGCGCCGACCGTGTGAACCTCCTCGTCGGGCACCTTGGGGCTGCCGCCGAAGGTCTCGGCCGGCATGGTGACGACCTGCAGCCGCGGCAGACGGGCAACGATCGCCTCGGCGTTCTCGACATCCACGAAGGAGATCTTGCGATCACGGCTGGCCGCCTGGACGAGGCCGACGATCCGCTGCGCCGTCGGCGCGGTCGGCGCGATGACCGAGATCACCGCGTCGACCCGCTTCCGGGCGAAGGCCGCGCCCAGGTCGCTCTCGGCCATCTCGACCAGGGCGACGTGGCGCGGCGGCAGCGCGCCTGCCGGCTCGGTGGTCACCAGCGTCAGACCGTAATGCTCCAGCATGGCGCGGATGAGCGCCTCGTCGGCGTCCCTGTGGGCCAGGATCGCCAGGCGCTTGCGGTCGAGATCGGGGAAGCGGGCGATCCCGGCGGATTCCGGCGACGCGATGATCATCGCCTGATCGCGCAGGATCGCCAGCGTCAGGCCGTTATCCGGAAGCTCCACATCCGGCCGCACGATCGCCAGATCGGCGCGGCCGTCGCCCAGCGCCTCGGCGCTGTCGCGCACGTCGTCGAAGGGCAGGATCTTGAGGCGGATCTCCTTGTGGCGCTTGGCCAGGGCGTCCGCGTAGGCCTGGATCAGGGCCGG
This sequence comes from Methylobacterium sp. D53M, assembly GCF_053345625.1. Taxonomy (NCBI): domain Bacteria; kingdom Pseudomonadati; phylum Pseudomonadota; class Alphaproteobacteria; order Hyphomicrobiales; family Methylobacteriaceae; genus Methylobacterium; species Methylobacterium sp. D53M. The sequence goes on along the minus strand of NZ_JBKFAL010000001.1, from coordinate 94,052 downwards.
CTCGGTTCCGTCCTTCGGGGCGACCGCGATCGTCAGGACGGTGGCCCGCGACGCCCAGTAGGCCACGCCCGCGCCGACGCTCAGCAGGATGGCCAGCATCAGGAAGACGAATTCCTGACGCAGGAAGAGGCTGGCGAAGCGCCGCATCGGCTCTGCTCTCGCGCATCGAGCGGCCAAGCCCGGCACCGTGCCGGGCAAGGGCCTGAGGGCGGCGCCGAGGAGACGGCGCCGCGGGACGGATCAGTGCTTGCCGGTGATCTTGTCGGCGACGGACTTGGCGCCGTCCTTGACGTCGCCGACGGTCTTCTGCGCCTCGCCCTTCAGCTCCTGCGCCTTGCCCTCGGCCACCAGCTTGTCGTTGCCCGTCGCCTTGCCGGCCGCCTGCTTGACGTTGCCCACCGCCTCGTTGGCCAGGCCCTTGATCTTGTCGGTCGTGCTGCTCATCGCGTGCGCTCCTTCACGGTCGTGGTGGCGGTCGTACTCGTCGGTCGAGAGGTCCAGTCGGGCGCGCGGCCCACCGGGATAGACGGCCCCCCGCATGCACGCGGGGGCCGAGGGGATCACCGGGTGACCGGAGAACGGTCCGCCGACGGTGAGATGGCGGTCAGATGATGGCGACGTCTGGTGGATCAATAGTTCCAAATTACCAGTATAATGAAATTTATCCACCGGGTCCCTGGAGTGGAAATCCGTTCTCCCGGCCCCAAACAACCGCTTCGGTCCGCCGATGGACTCCGAGCTTACGGTACAGTGCGGCGCCGTGATTGCGCACCGTGTTGCGCGACAGCCCGAGCTTGCGCGCGATCGCGTCGTCGCTGAGCCCCGCGCAGATCAGGTTGAGGATCTGGCGCTCGCGCACGGTCAGGTTCGGCGCCCCCGCGTCGCCGCCCTCCCGGCCAGGCCGGCGCAGGTTCGCCAGCTTCTCGATCAGCCCGCGGCTGAACCACGACGTGTCGGCCATCACCGTCTCAATCGCGTCGAACAGCTCCCGCTCCGAGTGCTTGCGCTCGGTGATGTCCTGCAGCACCAGCAGAAGGAAATCGGCGTCGTTGATCGTGATCCGCTCGGCCGAGACCAGGCAGTCGAGGTTCGCGCCGCTCTCGTGGCGCAGGCAGACCTCGGTACCCAGCACGTAGCCCTCGCTCACCAGCCTCTTCTCGAAGGCTTCCCGCTGGGACGACGTCACCCACAGGCCGGCCTCCTCCAGCGAGCGGCCGACGACGCGGTCCTCGCCCAGGCCGAAGACCCGGCTGAACGCCTCGTTCACGCCCGTGACCTGGCCGTCCTCGGCCCGCACCAGCACGGTCGGGATCGGCGTCAGCCTGAACGCCTTGGCGAAGCGCTCCTCGCTCTGGCGCAGGGCGGCCTCGGCCTTCCGGCGCAGCTCCAGGTCCGCGAAGGTGAACAGCATGCAGGGCTCGTCGCCCATCTCGATCGGCTGCCCGGCGACGATCACGAAGCGACGCCCGCCGTCGGGCAGGTCGAGGCAGGCCTCCATCTGCGGGATCGTGCCGCCCGCGTTGAGCCGCGCGACGGCGAGGTCGCGGTTGCGCGCGCCGGCCAGGACGTCGACCTCGTAGACGCTGCGGCCGATGACGGCGTCGCGGGTGTAGCCGGTCATCTCCAGGAAGCCGAGATTGACCCTGACGTGGCGCAGGTCGGACAGCCGCGTGATCACGGCCGGGGCCGGGTTGGCGTTGAAGGTGCGCTCGAACCGCTCCTCGGCCTCGAACTGGTCGGAGACGTCCTTCAGGATCAGCGCGAGGCAGCTCGGGTTGCCGTCGCGGTCCGTGGCGACCAAGCCTCTGAGGGAGTGAACGAACTCGACACCTGGTCTGTCTGTCCGCGTGACCTCGACCACCACGTCGTGGAAGGTCTCGCCGGCAATCACGCGCTCGATCGGGTAGTTCTCCGGCTCATGATTGTTGCGGTAGCGGAGGCAGAAGCGGTCGCGATAGGCGTCGACGGTGGGGCCGAGCTCGTCGAGGCTCTCGGCACCGTGCATCGCCAGAGCGGCCGCGTTGGCGTAGGCGATGGTCTGGTCGGGCTCGACCAGGATCACGCCCTCGCTCAGGCCGGCGATGATCTGCCGGAGCTCATGCCTGTCGACACCCGCCGTCACGATCCGTCCGGTCCCCGCCGCCTCGACGCCGCGTCCCTCGCAGCGGGGCACAAACGGGTTGCGCGCAAGCAGGTTCCGCCCGATCCGCAATTTTCACTGGTATACCTGCATCATTGACGTCGTCGAGATCAACCAGAGATAAGTTCGCAGCCCTCCCGCGAGATGTCGTGCCCGTCGCGACGCCGTCTCCACCCCATCGAGCCCAGAGCTTCACCGTGAAGCCCGCTGTCGAAGAGCGCGATCCGGCCGGCGCGTCCGATCCCGTCATCTCGTATATCCAGGCGCAACTCGGTCTTCGACTGCGCCAGTACTATTCAGAAGTTGCACCGATCGAGATGAGCTCACGGCTGGCCGGCGTGCTGGGCCGCCTGTCCGCGGCCCTGGATGCCGCCGAGTCCGAACGGCAGGTTCCGGGTGCTTTCAAGGACGATCTGATCGCCCTGGTGCCGCGCCTGCGCCGCTACGCCCTGTCGCTGACGTTCGACGGCGTCGAGGCCGACGATCTCGTGCAGTTCACGCTGCTCAAGGCGTGGGAGCACCGGCAGCGCTTCCAGCCCGGCACGAGCCTGGTGGCCTGGCTGTTCACGATCTTACGCAACGGCTTCATCAACGGACGACGCAAGCGACGCTTCGAAGTCTCCGATCCCGACGGCGCGCACGCCGTCACCCTCTCCGAACCGGCCGCCCAGGAGCACAGCATGGGCCTGAAGGAGGTCCGGGCCGCGATCGACCGGCTCGAACCGGCCTATCGCGAGGCGCTGATCCTCGTGGCCGTCGACGGTCTACCGTACGAGGCCGCGGCCTCCGTGATCGGGTGCCCGCCGGGCACGGTGAAGAGCCGGGTCAGCCGCGCCCGCGACCGCCTGCTTCACGAGCTGGGCGAGCGCTGACACACGCGCGACTCCGGTGGCCAGCGCAGGATGCTGGGCCATCGTCGCGAGCCAGCAATCGCGGGGACGCGAACGCCGCCCCCGATCGATCAGGCGGAGCGGCGGTCGGGCCGTGTCTGCGCGGGCGTCCGCTCGATGGGCAGGCGCGCGACCGAAGCCCCTCTGGCATCGCGCACCACCAGCACCCAGTCCTCCGCGTAGCCCTCGTCGGCGAGCTCCTGGATCATGTCCCGGATCACGCTGCGGGCGTCGTCGAGCGCCTGGTCGATGCTCGTGGCCTCGATGCCGATCTCGTCCTTGATGATCTCGCGACCGTGCTCGATGTCAAAGTAGAGGCGCCGCGGAACGAGCCGAAAGTCGCTGCGGTCGCCGTTCGTGAGCCTGTCGATGTCGAAGATCTTCGCCGGATCCCGCGAAGTCCGGGACCTCGCGACCTTCAGGAGCGCGAGTCCGCCACCCACCAGTACGGCGGCTGCACTGGCGACACAGGACGCGAGTATTACCGTGTAGAAGCCGAACGTTTGCCAGCCAAAGGCAAGCACAGCCAGTCCGCCGCACAGGGCGGCTAAGATGACAACCAGCGGCATCCCCCCGGCCCTCGATCGCGCGTTGGCTCTCCGATGTGGGGTATACGGCAAAACTCCGGTCCGCAAGAACGTCCTGACAATCGGTGCGCGTTCGACGGGACGGGCTGAAATTAACGCTACTCGAGCGACCGACGGATCGAGTATCCCGCGTGAAGAGCGAACACAGGGCGCCGAAATCCGTCTCGCGCGGTAGCTGGTCGATGGTTGCTTCAGCGATCGGAACGCGATCGAGCGCTCGGATCGCGAGATCTGGCGCACGCGGTGAGGCACAATCTCGTGAGCCTGCACGTGTCGACTGACGGAACCTCGCGCGCCACGCACCGCGCAGTCTGATCGAAAGCCTACCGGATCTCAGCGGCGCCTTCGCCCGGGCCGGTAATGGATACGTCGCCGATGTCCCATGCCGTCGGCCATCCGGCGCGCCCAATCACAATGACAGCATCCCCGCGCAACCCGGCCATAAATCAACCCGGAGTTGTTGTCAGCAATCTCATAATATAAGAATCCGATCTGAAACACTAACTTCTGAGCGAAATTTCTCAATTATACAGCGATTCGTCCACAGGCGGCTCCGCCAAAATCCTCACATGAATGTATTTCTCTCTTCGCTTGGCTTAGGATATCTCTGAACAGTGGAGATGCGCGATCACGCCTGTCGTTCTGTTGGGCTCGTGCGCGTTAACGGAGTGGGTTGGTGGACAACAGCGACGCGGCTCGCCCGACGACTATCGAGCAGTCCGACCTCCCACTCTCCGATCGGGTCGCGGCCATCGACGCCAAGCTCGACGATCTCTTGGGACGCATCTCGGCGCTGCAGACACACTGCTATTATGACTCGATCAATTGGAATAACTTTAAGGCTCGATTCGATCGATTCGTCCTCGAATGCGAGGATCGGCAGCGAGATATCTTGGAGACCTTGATCAGAGGAAGCGCGGTCGAACCAGTCGACTTGCGTGTCGCGACAGCGAACCCGCTTGCCGGCGACACGCCTGACCATCTGTTTCCTCGAGGCACAGCCGCTGACAACACGCGCTCGCCCCGCTTCGTCGCGGCGTGCGAAACCCATTTCGGTTTCCCCTTGCGTCACCTCGATATCGGTTCGGCCGGCGGAGGGCTCGTCTGGGATTTCACACGGCGCGGACATTTCTCGATCGGGATCGAGGGCTCGGACTGGTCGCGGAAGGAGCAGCGCGCCGAGTGGCGCACCATTCCGGACCGGCTGTTCACTGCCGACGTACGTTTCCCGTTTCGCGTCGAGGACGGCGCCGGCGCGGTCCAGCAGTTCGATCTGGTGACGGCCTGGGAATTGTTCGAGCACATACCGGAAACGGACCTGCCCACACTGCTGCATTCGATCCACCAGCACCTGAGACCGGGCGGAGTCGTGGTGGCCTCCATCGCGACCTTCGCGGATTGCGACGCGGCGGGTCACGAGTTTCACGCGACGATCCGCGATCGCACTTGGTGGGAGACCGCCTTCGCGGCGTCAGGACTTGACCCGGTCCAGAGCCCGTTCCAGCTTCGCGACTATCCGCGTGGTTCGAGCAATCCCCGCGCCTACGACTGGAACGCACACGCCAATCCGGAACTCGGCTTCCATATCGTAGCCAGACGTCAACCGGAAAACGCACCGCGGACAGGCACGTAGATCGCGTCTCGATCCGGTGATGGCTCGGCACCCACCAGCCTCGATGCGCGATGGCCTGCGGCGGACGCTTCGCGATACCGCGCCTCCACTCCATCGCGCATGGCGAGGATCGGATCCGGTCCCCCGCGAATGATCAATGCTCGCGGCTCGAGCGAGCCACCGACACGCGGAGCTATCGACGTTGCGCGGAAGCCCGCGGAAGCTGCGGGGCCCAAGATCGATCTCGCGCCGCGAGCCAGCGACACATCTGACGCTGAGACTTTCGTGCCACCTCGAAATCGGTTCGCCGGGCTTGCGGCCTCACCCGCAATGGTAGACCGAGCACGAGCCCTGACGTGCTCGGATGGCCCATGAAGTTCCGATTGCCCCTCTCATCCAATCAGCGCCGCCCCCTGTTCGGCAACCCGCTCCCCGGCTTCGACCCGGCCTACTACCTTGATCGCAACCCCGATGTTCGCGAAGCCGGCCTGGATCCGCTGAAACACTTCCTCGAACATGGCTGGAAGGAAGGGCGTGACCCGAGCCCAGGTTTCAGCACGACAGGCTATTTGGCCGCGAACCCGGACGTTGCTGTCGCGGAACAGAATCCGCTGCTCCACTTTCTGCAGAACGGTCTTGCCGAAGGACGAAGCGGTTTCGCCCGCGCCGCCTTGTCGATGGGTGCGGTGACACAGACCGGATCTGCACCGGCTCACGGCACGCCCGCGTCGCCGGGAGGGCATGATCCCGTATCGCTGCAGGGCTTTATCGACGAGGCCGACCACAGCCGGATGCGCGGCTGGGCCTTCACGCCCTCCACCCCTCACTCACCGACCGTGATCGCCATCGTCGTCAATCAATCAACCGTCAATACGGTCATCGCGGGCAAATTTCGTCCGGATCTACGCGAGGCGGGTATCGGCAACGCGCATCACGGCTTCACATACGCGTTCTTTCCACCGCTGCGCAAAGACGTGGAGCAGACCATCGTGCTTCGCCGCAGTGCGGATGGCCAGGAACTGGCCCGGGCTGTCCTGCCTCCGGGGCGTCGGATCTGATCGACGGGTCTTCCCGCTCGCAGGAAAGGAGCTTTGCGGCCGACTTCAGACCGCGATCATGGAAGCTGGCTTGGGCGTCAATCCTTGCATTCCAGATCGCCGGTGAGCAGAGGCTGTGCACTGGCGGTCGCCGGCACCGTCCCGTCCATGCTGTAGATGTAGACTTTCGGATCGGCGAAACCGATCCGTCCCTGCACGGATCGACCGGTCGCCCGGTCGAATCCTGTCAGGACCGTATCCTTGAACGGCAGGCAAGGAAGCGATGCGGTGATGTAGCCCGAGCCGCCGACCACCTTGACGTCGAGCCGGATGCCGAGGATCTCGCGACCGAATCGGCGGTAATCGGCCGTTGCCGAAACAGTCGCGGCGGCTGTACCACCGCGGGCGACGACGGGCGTGTAGACGGTTCGCGCGAGGTTCGTCGTAAAGCCCGTATTCCCGATGGGCTGGCCGCTGTCATCGGTAATATTGATGCCCGCACCATCTTCCCATTTCGGCGGCGCCTCACCGCTCTCGGTATTGTACTTGGCCACGACATTTCTGACGCTCGGCCGAGCGCCCCCGCGCGCGACCAGGCCGCCCGTGGCGGAGATCGTACCGAAGCGATTGGCCCGGGCGGCGGACGGCGACGTCCAGGCCCCGGCCTTCAGGTCGATCCCGATCCCGGTCCGTCCTTCGCGATCGGCGCGGATGAAGATAAACTCGTTGGTATCGGCGTTGCCGATCTCGAACCCTGTTCCCTCTTGGGTCAGCGTCAGAACGTTGATCCACTGACTCGAGTTGGTGTCGAGCCAAGGCGATCCAGGGCCGATGCGGACGCCCTGCGCGCGCAGGCTCGCTCTGCCCTGCTGCGTCACGCGCAGCTTCCACTCGTTCTGCGACGTATCGAGGAACGAGGACGCGGCGTTGCCGGAGTTGGCGACGGTGATGGTCACGTCCCGCGTCCCACCGATGTCGGAAGGCCGGACAGTCAGGACATCGCCCAACACGTAATTCGATCCACCTTCCGTAACGTCGATGGTGGACACGGACCCGTCCTTGACCGTGATCGTCGCTTTGGCGCCCTCTCCTGTGTCGATGCCGGCGCTGACCAGGGGAACACCGGAGTAAGTCCCGCTCCGGCCGCCGGAACCGGGTGTGAACGCCGCCCAGACGGATCCCGTGAGGAGGCCCTTGGCGAGGGGACCACGAGCCTCGTCGACGTCGATATCGACGCCCGGACCGGTCGTGTCCCGCACCATGATGTCGATCCTGGAGTTCTTCAGCCCGCGCACCAGCAGTCCGGTCTTCGCTCGTCCATTCCCGTTCAGCGTCAGGTCCGAGAGCGTCACGGCGGTCACCGGTGTCTGGGGTGTCATGCTCCGAAGGTCGAGCATCGCGAGACCGAGCGCTCCGACCCATTTCAGCTCGGTTCCCGCGATGGAGAAGGCGCCTGCGCCCTGGCCGATGATCTTGATGCGGGACATGTTGGGCGCGCGCAGCGACGTCGCGCATCGGGCGACGCCGGGAGGCAGGACCAGGGTCCCGCCTCCGCGGGCGTCAAGGAAGGCCGACGCGGCGTTGATGGCGGGACACACGTCCGCGGATTCTGTCCACGCCTTGCCATCACCGTGGGCGGCGAAATCATCGTATGTCGCCAGGACGGCCCTGAACTTGGCGACGAGCGGGCTGTCGACCGGGTCCGCCAGCTGGTCGAGACTCACGACGCTGCCGCTCGGCAGGGTCGCCGCCGCATTCGCCTCGGATCGCGCGTCGCTCGAATTGCGCCACTGTCTGCCATTCTCGGCAGGACGAGGCCGCTCCGGTTCGTGCGTGGGAGGAACCGTTCGCGCATCCAGGGCCCATGCGCGAGCTGCATTCAGCGCGAGGCACAGGGCGATGAGGTGACCGCGGCGCATAGTCCAGATCCCGTTTCCCGCGTGTTTCCCGCGCGACGCCACGCACCGCGTGGCGGGGCCCGCCTGTGCCGGGCGGAGCCGTCCGTGATACGATGGCATACGACTGCGCGATGAGGACAGGGATGCGCGTGCGCGGCGTCGACAACCGAGAGCGTAGGCACTGGTTTTACGACAGCCGACTAATGGTCTTCGACTTCTGCTTGACGGCGTTCGTCGCGATCTTCTAGCAGGTCAGCCGGTTCGAGGGCTTTCAGCCGATCTTCTCCTGCGCCCGCACGACGGACGTCGATCGTCAATTGTTGCGCCTGGGAATGGATGCCTGCATGGGCAACGCGCGCACCCAGTCGGATCGCGAGGGATGCATGCGGACCGTCCATCTGCTCGCTTGCATGAAGGAGCGCTGGCGCTGATCGACCGCGGCCGCGGCGCGAGAACCCGCAGCGGGGTTGCAGCGGACGCGATCACCTACAGCAGGCCGCTCGATGCGCCCCCGTTCAGAGAGCGGCTGGCGCGCGCGACCAGCTTCGCGAAGGCCAGAGCCGCCGCCGAGGCCTGCGTCCGGGAGGGAAACGATCGATCGGATTCGGCCACCGTCATCTCGGTCTCGTCGAGCAGCACCCAGGTCCAGAGATGCTGTCCGGTGGCTTGGATCCTGAAATGCATCGCGAACTCGCAGGCTGAGGCATCGTGCGATCATGCCCGGCGTAAAGTCGCGCCGTGTTAAAGGGTTGCGCCGCGCAACATCCTATGTCGGTGGGATTGCCTTCCATCCCCGATATCCCCGCCGATCACAGGCTGCGACGCTCGGCAGCGATCGATCGGAGATTCGCACGACGCGCTGAGCCGGCACCCCGATCGGCGCGTAGGCATCTTTTGATGAGGACAGCGACGGCGGATGTTGGTCGTAAGGCACCGTTGTCGCCGACCGCATCCACGGGGCCTCGAGCGCCCCGGGCGAGCAGCCTTCGGGAATGCGTTCGGCCGGAGATGCCGTCCGCCTCGCTCATGGATCAGATCGCCCCCGCTCGTTCCGGCCGCACCTTCAGGAGGCCTCATCCGGCCCTTGTCGTGGCGTCTGTCGCCCTCGCCATCGGCCTCTGGTTCGTCATCTACGCTGTGGCCGGACGCGCCATCTGGTTCTGGTGAGGCGGGACACCCGGCCCCGTCCCGCCGGAGCTTCCCAACCCTCGGGAGGTCGCGACGGGGCCGGCGCAAACCATCGCCTGTAAAGAAGCTCAGCGGCTGGACGACGCGCATGCCTCGAGTGCGCGGAGCGCCCACGGAACGAGTCGGGCTTTCCGCACGATCAGGTTTCTCGGAGAAAGTTCGCAGATTCTGGTGACTGCCAGCGCGCTGGCGCTCCCAAGGGGAATCGAACCCCTGTTTTCGCCGTGAGAGGGCGACGTCCTAGACCGCTAGACGATGGGAGCTTTCCGGCGGCGCGGGGCTGCTATAGCCACCACTCGGCGGGGGAGCAAGTGCCTTCGTCAGGAAATCCGCCGCGGCGGGTCAGATCGGGGGCGAATAGCGGTCGTGGTGGACAACGTGCAGGACGAGCGGGCCGGGATCGTGGCCGAGGGAGGCGTGCGGCTCGACCGGGCGCTGGTCGCGCTGTTCCCGGATCTGTCCCGGGCCCGGCTGCAGGATCTGGTCCGCACCGGCCAGGTTCAGCGGGACGGTCTCCCGGCACTCGACCCGGCCGCCAAGGTCGCCGCGGGCGCGCGCATCGTGCTCACGGTGCCCCCCGCAGCCCCGGCGGAGCCGGTGGCCGAGGCCGCGGATCTGCCGATCGTCCACGAGGACGACGACCTGATCGTCATCGACAAGCCCGCCGGCCTCGTGGTCCATCCCGCCCCGGGCCACGAGAGCGGCACGCTGGTCAACGCCCTGATCGCCCATTGCGGGGCCAGCCTGTCGGGCATCGGCGGCGTCCGCCGGCCCGGCATCGTCCACCGCCTCGACAAGGACACGAGCGGCCTGATCGTCGTCGCCAAGAACGACGTGGCCCACCAGGGCCTCACCGCCCAGTTCGCCGATCACGGCCGGTCCGGACCGCTGGAACGCGCCTACGCCGCCGTGGTCTGGGGCGTGCCCCAGCCGCGGGCCGGGACGATCCAGGCAAGCCTCGCGCGGTCGCGCTTCCACCGGGAGAAGATCGCCGTCGTCTCGGACGCGAGCGGACGCCACGCCGTCACCCACTACGCCGTGGCCGAGGCGTATCGCGATGCCGCCCTCGTAAGGTGCCGCCTGGAGACGGGCCGCACCCACCAGATCCGCGTGCATCTCGCCCATCGCGGCCATCCCCTGCTCGGGGACACGGTCTACGGCGGCGCCTTCCGGACCAAGGCGGCCCGCCTGACGCCGGAGGCCCGCGCCGCCCTCGCGGCGCTCGGGCGCCAGGCACTCCACGCGGAACTGCTCGGCTTCAGCCACCCGCGGACCGGCGCGACGCTGCGGTTCGAGAGCCCGCTGCCGCCCGATATGGCCGCGCTGGTGAACGCCCTGAGGGCGGAAGAGGACGGGGCGCCGCGCCCGTAACCGCCGCGCCGCGGCGTGCGAAAGATCACGCCGTACCGCGTCACATCGTGACATGGTACGACCAAAATCGCCGGTGGCGCGTTGTTGACGACGTGGGTGTCATCGACCGCGACCGGCTCCCCGGCGTCCCGTACGAGATGGGGGGCCGGCAGGGTCGGCTCAAGAGCGGCCCGAGTGGACGGCACTGTTGTCCGTCGCGTCCGCCCGACAGGGGGACATAAGGTCCAGGAGAATGCCATGGCCGGTACGCTGCCCGTGCTCGCCAACGAAGGTGGCCTCTCGCGCTACCTCGACGAGATTCGCAAGTTCCCGATGCTGGAGCCGTCGGAAGAGTTCACGCTGGCGAAGGCTTGGCGCGACGCCGGCGACCGCGAGGCCGCGCATCGCCTCGTGACGTCGCACCTGCGCCTGGTCGCCAAGATCGCCATGGGCTACCGCGGCTACGGCCTGCCGATCGGCGAAGTCGTGTCGGAGGGCAATGTCGGCCTCATGCAGGCGGTCAAGCGCTTCGATCCCGACAAGGGCTTCCGCCTGGCCACCTACGCGATGTGGTGGATCAAGGCGGCGATCCAGGAATACATCCTGCGCTCGTGGTCGCTCGTGAAGATGGGCACGACCGCGAACCAGAAGAAGCTGTTCTTCAACCTGCGCAAGGCCAAGGGCAAGATCTCGGCCCTCGACGAGGGTGACCTCAAGCCCGATCAGGTAAAGCAGATCGCCACCCGTCTCGGCGTGCCCGAGCAGGACGTGATCGACATGAACCGGCGCCTGTCCGGCGACACGTCGCTCAACGCGCCCCTGCGCGAGGAGGGCGAGGGCGAGTGGCAGGACTGGCTCGTGGACAACAGCCCGAGCCAGGAGACCGTGCTGGCGCGGGAGCAGGAGGGTCAGAACCGCCTCTCCGCGCTCAAGGACGCTCTCGGTGTGCTCAATCCGCGCGAGCGCCGCATCTTCGAGGCCCGGCGCCTCGCCGAGGACCCGATCACCCTGGAGGACCTCTCCGGCGAGTTCGGCGTGTCTCGCGAACGCGTCCGGCAGATCGAGGTCCGCGCCTTCGAGAAGGTGCAGGAAGCGGTCAAGCGCAACATCGCGAGCCGCGAGCTGCCCCGGACCGGCATCGAGGCCCGCTGAGCCGCGCGCCCGGCGCGCGACGCGCCGGGCGCGCCGGTTCGGGTCAGGGCTCGGACGGCGGGCGCCGTCGACCGATCGCTGCCAGGCGTCGAAGGCGTTCTGCATCACCTGGGCGCCGGCGGCGCCCTCGACCGATCACTGCCAGGCGTCGAAGGCGTTCTGCATCACCTGGGCGCCGGCGGCGCCCTTCTCGAAGGTCAGCACCGCCCGGCGGCCGGACGTGTAGCGCAGCGCGATATCGAACCAGTTCCGGTGCAGGAGCAGGTCGGTGTTGCGCTCGACGTCGTTATGCAGCGACGACAGGCCGATCAGGAACAGGTTGTCGCGGACCCGAACCGGCAGGCCCGAGACCGGCGAGCCGCGGGCGCTCTGCTCGTCCTTGGCCTGGAGCAACCCGACATCTTGGACGGTTCTGGACGCGGCGTTGCTGCCGCTCTGGCTGAAGGCCAAGCTCACCGTGTGGGAGGCCGGCAGGGTCGCGTCGAGATTGCGCTGGATGGTCATCACCAGCGTCAGGCCGGCATCCGGGATGGTCACAGTGGCGACGACGGCGTTCTGGACCGGCTGCCCCTGATCCCCGTTGACGGTCTCGAGCCGCCACGTCACCCGCCCCGGCGTCACGGTCGGCTGACCGCCCTCGGCCCCCGTCGCCTCCTCGACGAGTTCCGCCCTCTGCGCGACCGCGACGCCCGCGTCGGCCGGCGCGGGCGTGGCCGCGGCCCGTGCCGGCGCGCCGTTCTCGACGCGCGTCGGGGCCTTGGGGGTCGGGGCGGCGTCGCCGCCGACCCGGTCGCCGAACTTGGTCTCACCTTCCGGCTGCTGCGTGTCCGCGGTCTCCGTGCCGTTCGACGGCAGGTTCTGCGGCCGGTCGCGCAGCAGGAAGGCCGCGACGGCGATCAGGCCGATCACCACAGCCAGGACACCGCCCACGAAGACGTTGCGCAGCACGCGCGACCGACCGGTGCGCGGGGGGACCACCTCGATCCGCGGACGCTGACGCCCGCCCGCGCCCTCGGCCGCCTCGGCGTCAGGGTCCTCGACGGCGGGCACCTCGGCGCCGGACGTCTCGGCGCCGGACGTCTCGGCGACCAGCGGGGCCGTGTCGGGCGCGGCCGCCTGCGGCGTGCCCGGACGCGGCGGCGCGATCGGGATCGGTGCCTCGCGCGGCCCATCCGCGGCCTCCCGATCCCCGTCGCGGGACGCCACCGCGAAGGGCGGCTTCGCCGACGGGAGGATGGGCGCCAGCGCGGGACCGGATCCCGGCTCCGGCGGGGACGGCTCCGGGATCTCGGGCTCCGTCGCCGCGGGGACGATCGGCTCTGGGATGGCGGGTTCTGGCGCGGCGGGTGCGGGCACGGCCGGTGCTGGTGGCGGCGCCGAAACCGTGGCCGGAGCGGGCGTCCCGGGCGCCTGCGCGGCATCGTTGGCGGGGGCCGGGAGGCCGCCGTGATCGACCTCGAGCCGCTCGATCGCGGCGTCGAGCGCCCGACGCTCGAGATCGATATCGGCCTCCGACAGCGGCGGATCGAGGGAGCGCAACTGGCTGATCAGGGCGTTGCGCGCGCGGTCGTAGACCGCCTTGCGCAGGGCGGGCGTTCGGTCCGGCAGCGCGTCGAGCGCGCGGGCCAGAAGCGGGTAGTAATCGGCCATGATACTCTGGTCCGCCCCTTCGGCCGCCGTCCGGCAACGCCGGTCGGAGGCCGGGGACCGAGGTCCGCGCCCGCCCGACAGGTCCGGTCGCGGCCGTCGGCCGGTTTGTCGTATCCCGCCGCGCGGGATCAGGGCCCGCGCGCCGGTTGCCTTCGAGACGGCGGGCGGATCGCGATACGGACCGCCCAGCCGCCAGCCCGTTCTAGATCAAGCCCGCGCGGACTGGATACAGGCAGGGCCGCCGAAAACACGCGTCGTCAACGGGATAGCGCGCGAAGGGTCAATCCTCGAACGGGTTGTGCATGAGGATCGTGTCGTCGCGCTCGGGCGAGGTCGACAGCAGCGCCACCGGCGCCCCGATCAGCTCCTCGATCCGGCGCACGTACTTGATCGCCTGCGCGGGCAGATCCGCCCAGGACCGGGCCCCCGCTGTCGTCTCCGACCAACCCGGGATCACCTCGTAGACCGGCTCGATCCGGGCCTGCGCGGCCTGGCTCGCCGGCAGATGGTCGATCGGCTGGCCGTCCAGCATGTAGCCGGTGCAGACGCGGATCTCCTCGAAGCCGTCGAGGATGTCGAGCTTGGTCAGCGCGATGCCGTGGATGCCGGAGGTCCGGACCGTCTGGCGCACCAGCACGGCGTCGAACCAGCCGCAGCGGCGCTTGCGCCCGGTGTTGACGCCGAACTCGCGCCCGCGGCTGCCGATGGTCTCGCCGATCTCGTCGAACAGCTCGGTGGGGAACGGTCCCTCGCCGACGCGGGTCGTGTACGCCTTGGCGATGCCCAGGACGTAGCCGATCGCGCCCGGGCCGAGGCCCGAGCCCGTCGCCGCCTGCGCGGCCACGATGTTGGAGGAGGTCACGAACGGGTAGGTGCCGTGGTCGACGTCGAGCAGCGCGCCCTGCGCGCCCTCGAACAGGATGCGCTTGCCGGCCCGGCGCTCCTCGTCGAGCAGCGACCACACGGTGTCGGCGAAGGGCAGGATCTTCGGCGCGATCGCCTTCAGCTCGGTCAGCAGCGCCTCGGCATTCACCTCGTCGATCCCGAGGCCGCGCCGAAGGGCGTTGTGGTGGGTCAGCACGCGCTCGATCTTGGCCGGCAGCGCGTCGGGGTCGGCGAGGTCGACGACCCGGATCGCGCGGCGGCCGACCTTGTCCTCGTAGGCCGGCCCGATGCCGCGCTTGGTCGTGCCGATCTTCAGGCCGGCATTGGCCGTCTCACGGAAATGATCCAGCTCGCGGTGGAGCGGCAGGATCAGCGTGGCGTTGTCGGCGATCCGCAGAGAGGACGGCGAGACGTCCACGCCCTGCGCCTTGATCCGCTCGATCTCGTCGATCAGGTGCCAGGGATCGACGACGACGCCGTTGCCGATGACCGAGAGCTTGCCGCCGCGGACCACGCCCGACGGCAGCAGCGCCAGCTTGTAGGTCACGCCGTCGATGACGAGCGTGTGGCCGGCATTATGGCCGCCCTGGAAACGGACCACGATGTCGGCCTGCTCGGAGAGCCAGTCGACGATCTTGCCCTTGCCCTCGTCGCCCCACTGGGCGCCCACAACGACGACGTTGGCCATGCCTGCCTGCTTACCCGCGACGGAAACCGGGACGGCGCGGCCCACGGGTGCAGGCGGCGCACGTCGTGAGCCGTTTCCGCGATCCGGCCAGCGAAATCAAGCAAGGGGCCGCATGATCGGACCGCATGGCGGTCTTCTCGGCCTCGCCGCGACCGGCCTACTTGGCCTCGGTGCCGGGGTCCCGACCGGGCAGTTCGTGCGGCTTGATCACCGGCATGGAGCCGGACTGGTCGGGCTTCACCACGGTGCCGGTCGTGCCGGAATCCGGCGGCTTGATCACGCCGTCGTTCTTCTGGAGCTTGTCGCTGAGCGACTGGTCCTGCGGCGGCGCGTCCGCGTTCGGGCGCACGCGCTCGGGCGGCGCCGGGGCCGGACTGGTCGTCTGGGCGCCGGCGGGTACCGCCGCGACGGTCGCCGCCAGGGTCATCGCGAGAGTCGTCGCGAGGGCGGCGGGCAGGGTCTTGTTCGGCACGAGGGCCTCCCCGGTTCGAGACACGAATTCGGGGAGGAACAGCCGGGGACGGGATCCGTTCCTGTCCGCGGCGGGGTCCGATGTCCCGTCCTGTGGACGGGATAGAGCGGTCTCAACCCTGGCGGGCGGCTTCGATGTAGAGCTCGCGCAGGCGTCGGGTCAGCGCGCCCGGCCGCCCCTCGCCGATCGACCGCCCGTCGATCTCGACGACCGGCATCACGAAGGCGGAGGCGCTGGTGTAGAAGGCCTCCTGGGCCGCGTAGACCTCGTCCACGGGGATCAGCCGCTCCTCGATCCGCAGGTCGGCCTCCTGCGCGAGGCGCAGCACCGAGGCCCGGGTGATGCCCGGCAGGAGCGCCGTGGAGAGTGGCCGGGTCACGAGCACGCGGTCGCGGCCGATGATGAACGCGGTCGAGGAGGAGCCCTCGGTGACCGCCCCGTCCTCGACCATCCAGGCCTCGGCGACGCCGGCCTCGGCCGCCTGCTGCTTGGCGAGCACCTGCGCCAGCAGGGCCACCGACTTGATGTCCCGCCGCTTCCAGCGCAGGTCCTCGACGGTGATCACCCGGGCGCCGCTCTCGGCGAGCGGGTTGGCGAGCACGGTCTTGGCCTGCGTGAACATCACCACGGTGGGCTCGGTGCCGGCCTTCGGGAAGGCGAAGTCGCGCTCGGCCACCCCGCGGGTCACCTGCATGTAGACGAGCCCCTCGGTGACGCCGTTGCGGGCGACGAGCTCGGTCTGCAGGCGCTCCCAGCCCGCCGCGTCGTGCGGGTTGCGGATGCCGATCTCGCCGAGCGAGCGGTCGAGGCGCGCGAGGTGCGCGGCGTTGTCGACGAGCTTGCCGTCGATGATCGCCGAGACCTCGTAGATGCCGTCGGCGAACAGGAAGCCGCGGTCCATGATCGGCACGCGCGCCTCCTCGTAGGGGAGGAACTGGCCGTTGAGGTAGACGATGCGGGGAGCGGTCACGGGGAGCTGTCCTGTGTTCGGCGCGGGCCCGGAGACGCGGGCCCGCGAGCGCGGGTCGAAGCAGGAATCGTGCGGGGTCTCAGCGGTCGCCGAAGACCCGCCCGAAGATCGTGTCCACGTGCTTGAAGTGGTAGCCGAGATCGAAGCAGGCCTCGATCTGCTCGGCCGGGAGCGCCGCGGCGACCTCCGGGTCCGCCTTGAGCAGCGCCAGGAAGTCGCCCTCGCCGCGCCAGACCGGCATCGCGTTGCGCTGGACCAGCCGGTAGGAATCCTCGCGGGAGACCCCGGCCTGCGTCAGCGCCAGCAGCACGCGCTGCGAGTGGATCAGGCCGCCGAGCCGGTCGAGATTCTTCTGCATGTTGGCCGGGTAGATCAGCAGCTTCTCCATCACCCCGGTCATCCGTGCCAGGGCGAAGTCAAGGGTGACGGTGGCGTCGGGGCCGATCATCCGCTCCACCGACGAGTGGGAGATGTCGCGCTCGTGCCAGAGGGCGACGTTCTCCAGGGCCGGGGTGACGTAGCCGCGCACCATCCGGGCGAGGCCCGTGATGTTCTCGGTGAGGACCGGGTTGCGCTTGTGCGGCATCGCCGAGGAGCCCTTCTGCCCCTCGGAGAAGAACTCCTCCGCCTCGAGGACTTCGGTGCGCTGGAGGTGCCGGATCTCGATCGCCAGCCGCTCCAGCGACGAGGCGACGACGCCGAGGGTCGCGAAGAACATCGCGTGCCGGTCGCGCGGGATCACCTGGGTCGAGACCGGCTCGGCGGTCAGGCCCATCTTCTCGGCGACGTACTGCTCCACCCGCGGGTCGATGTTGGCGAACGTGCCGACCGCGCCCGAGATCGCGCAGGTGGCGACCTCCTCGCGGGCCGCGACGAGGCGGCGGCGGTTGCGCTCGAACTCGGCGTAGGCCTGGGCGAGCTTCAGACCGAAGGTGACCGGCTCGGCGTGGATGCCGTGCGACCGGCCGATGGTCGGGGTGAGCTTGTGCTCCAGGGCCCGGGTCTTCAGGGCGGAGAGCAGCGAGTCGACGTCGGCGATCAGGATATCGGCGGCCCGCACCAATTGCACGTTAAGGCAGGTGTCGAGCACGTCCGAGGAGGTCATGCCCTGGTGGACGAAGCGCGCCTCGGGACCGACGATCTCGGCGAGGTGGGTCAGGAAGGCGATGACGTCGTGCTTCGTCACCGCCTCGATCGCGTCGATGCGGGCGACGTCGAAGACCGCGTCCTTGCCCTTGGTCCAGATCGTCTCGGCCGCCGCCTTCGGCACGACACCGATCTCGGCGAGCGCCGTGGTGGCGTGGGCCTCGATCTCGAACCAGATCCGGAAGCGGCTCTCGGGCGACCAGATCGCCGTCATCGCGGGGCGGCTATAGCGGGGGATCATGGGGGCCTCGGCACGGTCCGGATTGCGTGCGTGGCCGGTAGCATGCGCCGGGCCGGCCGCTCAATGCGCATCGGGCATGCCGGGACGGCAACCGACGTGAAACGCGCGCCGCACCGGGCTCAGTCGATCCGCACCCAGCCCTGGCCCATCAGCCGTTCCTGCGGCCGGAAGCGGGACTTGTAGTCCATCTTGCGCGAGCCCTCGACCCAGTAGCCGAGATAGAGGTACGGCAGCCCGAGCCCGCGAGCCCGGCGGATGTGGTCGAGGATCATGAAGGTCCCGGGCGAGCGCGCGGCCTCCGCGGGATCGTAGAACGAGTAGACCATCGACAGGCCGTCCGAGAGGACGTCGGTCAGGCAGAACGCGAGCGGCGGCCCGGAGCCGCGGCCGGTGATCGCCGTGTCCGGCCCGTGCCGGCGATACGACACGAGGTGCGTGTCGACGTGGCTGTCCTCGACCATCATTGCGTAGTCGAGCACGGTCATGTCGACCATGCCGCCGTCGCCGTGCCGGGCGTCGAGGTAGCGGCGGAACAGGGCGTACTGCTCGGAGGCGGGCCGGTTCGGTTCCGGCGTGCCGACCCAGTCGGCGCTGCGGGCCAGGATGCGCCGCTGGCTGGCGCTCGGCTCGAACTCGTCGACCACCACGCGGACCGAGACGCAGGCCCGGCAGGTCTCGCAGGCCGGCCGGTACGCGATGGTCTGGGAACGGCGGAAGCCGCCCTGGGTCAGGATCTCGTTCAGGTCGCGGGCGCGCCGTCCGACCAGGTGGGTGAAGACCTTCCGCTCCTCCTGCCCCGGCAGATAGGGGCACGGCGAGGGGGCGGTGAGGTAGAATTGCGGTGTGTCGCGCGGGTGGCTGGTCACGCTTCTCACAGACCCTGCGCCGGGTTCATCCTCGCGGCGCCGGCGTGACAGTGTACAGGCGACCGGCCGGGGCTCAATGGCCCGGCCGGTCGCACCGTCAGATTTTCATCAGCGGAATCGCGGCTCAGCGCGCGTGGACGACGGCGAGGCCGAGGAGCAGGTCGTGCCCGAGGCGGCGGTCGGCGCGCATGAGCCCGAACGCGATGTCGACGCACCAGAGCAGGAAGGTCGAGATCGCCACGTAGAACAGCAGCGCGTGGACCGCGGCCGTGATGACGTCGACCCGCGCGCCGCTCTCGGGCGCGACGGTCCGCAGGCCCATCATCCGCTGGCCGATCGTGCTCTGTTTCGGCCCGCCCACCGTGATCGCGCTGTAGATGATGCCGCTCGCCGGAAGGACCGCGAACAGCGTCCAGCCGAGGCCGAAGGTGACCACCCCGATCACGGTGATCGCGAGGGTCAGCAGGGCCGTGAAGCCGAAGATGAACAGGATGTCGAGGAGATAGGCGACCGTCCGGCCACCCAGGCTCGCCCGCACGAACGGGATCGGCAACGCGGTGGCGTAGCCGGGCGCTTCGAAGCGCTGCGCGTATCCGGGTTGTGGGTTCTGCATGGTGTCGCGTCCTGCAAGCGAGGCTGCGGACGTGAAGGTGGGTGCGCGCGCCGGATGCCGCAAGGGGATCCGTGAGGAGACGCGGGCGTGGGCGCGCCTCAGCGCCCGGCCGGGTCTCCGGCCGCGGCGTCGGGCGTGTCGAGGTAGAAGCGCTTGAGCATGTAGAGGGACGGGCCCGACAGGGTGCTCGCCTCGGTGGCGAGGGCGACCAGGGTCGTGCCGGCATCGAAGCGGCAGGTCAGCCAGTGCTGCCGGTTCCCGTCGGCGTAGTCGACGCGCACCGAATTCGCCGACGGCCCCGGCGCCGCGCGCAGGAGCCGGATCCCGTCCTGCGGCGCGACCGCCGGGAGCGCCCGGCGGCAGGTGGCGACGCGATCCCGGCGCAGGGTGTCCTGGCAGGCGACGAGCCCCCCGAGGAAGCCGACCACGACCGCGGCCCCGAGGAGCCAGCGGTGCCCGCGCTTCACGGATGGTTGCGCAGGCGCTCCGCGACCCGCGGCGCGTGATAGGTGAGGACGCCGTCGGCGCCGGCCCGCTTGAAGGCGAGGAGCGCCTCGACCATCGCGCGGTCGCCGTCGAGCCAGCCGTTGCGGGCGGCCGCCTCGATCATCGCGTACTCGCCCGACACCTGGTAGGCGAAGGTCGGCACCTGGAACTCGTCCCGCACCCGGCGGATGATGTCGAGATAGGGCAGGCCCGGCTTCACCATCACCGAATCCGCGCCCTCGTCGAGGTCGAGCCGGACCTCGCGCAGGGCCTCGGCCGAGTTGCCGGGATCCATCTGGTAGGTGCGCTTGTCGCCGACCAGCGCCGCCTTGGTGCCGATCGCGTCCCGGAACGGCCCGTAGAAGGCGCTGGCGTATTTCGCCGCGTAGGCCATGATCTGCACGTCGAGGAAGCCGGCCTTGTCGAGGCCCGCGCGGATCGCGCCGACGCGCCCGTCCATCATGTCGGAGGGCGCGATGATGTCGGTCCCGGCCTCGGCCTGGATCAGGCTCTGCTCGACGAGGACCGCGACCGTCTCGTCGTTGAGGATCGCGCCGTCCCGCATCAGGCCGTCGTGGCCGTGGCTCGTGTAGGGATCGAGCGCCACGTCGGTCATGATCCCGATCTCGGGCACGGCCCGCTTCACGGCGCGGACCGCCCGGCAGACGAGGTTGTTGGCGTTCAGCGCCTCCGAGCCGGTCGGGTCGCGCAGCGACACCTCCGTGTAGGGGAAGAACGACACCGCCGGGATGCCGAGCTTCGCGGCGCGCTCCGCGTCGCGGACGATCTCGTCCACCGAGAGGCGCTCGACGCCCGGCATCGAGGCGACCGGCTCGCGGCGGCCCTCGCCGTCGATCACGAACATCGGCCAGATCAGGTCGTCGACCGTCAGGGTGTGCTCGCGGACGAGGCGGCGCGACCAGTCGGCCTTCCGGTTCCGGCGCGGGCGCTGGGTGATCTTCAGACCCTCCACGCGGGCGCCCTCGCGGGCGGCCTCCACGGCGAGAGGGCGCGGCTCTGGCAGGGTGTCTGACATGCGGCTTCGCTACCGTTCGCGCGGACCACGCCGCGGATCGCGCGGCGCCCGTGCGCCGGAGGCGATCGACTACCACACCGGGCCGGCGCAACGAAACCCGACCGTTGACGCCGGACGGCGGAACCGCTTCAACCCGGCGACCCCCGCCCGATCGATCAGGATCCCGGCCCTTCGCCATGAACCGGCCCCCACCATCCGCGAGCGCTCGATAGTGCCCAGCTACTTTCCGATCCGGCGCAGGACGCCGCGGCCGGGCGGCATCCCGAGCGACCGCATCGAGCGGGCCCAGGGCCCCGCGTCCGGCACGTGGGACACAGTGCTGATCTGGTTCATGCGGCTCACGGCCCTCGTCTGGCTACTGAAGAGCGTCTTCGCCTGGGCGACCATCCTCGACGTCCTGCCGGGCGTGCGCCCCTTCGAGGCCGAGCCGTTCGGCCGGCAGTCCGCGATCGTCTACTTCGCGGTGATCGACGCCGCGGCGGCGATCGGATTGTGGCTGACGAGCGCCTGGGGCGGCGTGATCTGGTTGCTCGCCGTCACGTCGGCGATGACGCTCGCTGTCCTGACACCGCAACTCTTGCCGTTATCGGTGCCGCTGCTCGTATTCGGAGGCTGTGTTGTGACGTTGTACTTCCTGCTGTCATGGCTGGCCGCGCAGGAAGCACGGTGAACGAACCGTTCTTGTCTTCATTCAGTTTGTCTTTACCGCGAAGAGTAAATCGCGAATTCATCCTGTCGCTTAAATCGCCTTTCATTCCCGAGCCCTAGCTTAGCCATCATCAACGGCGCCGCATCCAACGGGTGCCGGATCATCGGATGGCGAGGCAGAGATGAAGACCCAGAACGCCCGAGTCGCGCAGATCGAGGCCCCCGAGGAAGCCGCCTCCACCAAGGGCTCCTACCTCGAGGCGCTGCACCTCGTGGAGCGGCTGCATCGCCGGCTGCTCGACGTGATCAAGGACGAGTTCGAGCGCCGCGGCCGCGAGGACGTCAACAGCGTCCAGGCGCTGCTCCTGTACAACATCGGCGACAAGGAGCTGACCGCGAGCGAGCTGCGGACCAAGGGCTACTACCTGGGCTCCAACGTCTCGTACAACGTGAAGAAGCTTGTCGAGGCCGGCTATCTCCACCACGCCCGCTCGAAGACCGACCGGCGCTCCGTCCGGATCAGCCTGACCGACAAGGGCCGCCAGGTCCACGAGATCATCCAGGGGCTCTACGACAAGCATGCCCGGACGATCACGCCGATCGGCGGGATCTCGGAGGAGGATTTCATTCGCCTGAACCAGGCCCTCACCCGCCTGGAGCGCTTCTGGACCGATCAGATCCGTTACCGCCTCTGAGGCGCGCCCTCAGAGGTTCAGCAGGCCGATGATCCCGGCGATCACCGCGTAGGCGAAGCCGGCGTTGATGGCGACGCCGAACATTCCGATCACGAGACCGCCCAGCACGACCAGACCGTCGCGCTCGACGAGACCGAGCCCGACCAGGCAGACGGCGAGACCCAGCGGGATCTGCCCGACGATGGGCGCGGCCACGATCAGCGCCAGCGCCAGGGCGAGCAGGACGATCCCCATGCCGCGCATGCCGAGCGCGGTCTCGAACACGCTGACGCGGGGGCGCGACCAGCGCTCCAGGCGGCGCAGGATCGGCACCGCGCGGGTGACGGCGCGCCGGACATCCGTCAGGGCGATCGAGCGGCCGAGGAGCATCCGCGGCAGCCACGGCGCCGACATCCCGGCGGCGATCTGGATCGCCACGAGGAGCAGGAGCAGGCCGCAGATCAGCGGGATCGGCGGCGGCATGGGCAGGCAGTTCGGCAGCCCGAGCAGGACCACGAGCAGCGCGAAGGCACGGTCCCGCAGGACCGCGACGATGTCGCCCACGGTGAGGCGCTCGCCCTCCTGGCTCGCCAGCACGGTGAGGACGTCCGACGTTCGTGCACCGGAGGTCAAGGATCTGCCAACCTTCGCTTTCCCGCGGGGGCTCTAGCCGAGAACATCTGGCACGCCAAGCACGGCAGATTCGCGACAGCGCGATGGCGTCCCGCGGGCGGACGCGCGGCGGACGGCCCGCGAAGTCCCGGCCAGCACAGCGCGCGCACCGGCGCACCTTTCCGAAGCAACGTCGTCCCTGCGACCCGAAGATCGGCGTGCGAATCCGGCAATTCCGGGGGATCGCGAGCGGATCGCGATGAAACGCGGTTAATTTTCTACTACCGTTCTCCGCAGACGTCGGAGGCTCGACTGTGCCGAACCAGCGCCCTCGCCCGAAGATTGCTGGACGTGCGCCCGTTCTCGCGGTTCTGCTCGCGGGACAGGCGGCCGTCTCGCACCCCGCCGGCGGCAGCGAGATCGACACGCTGCTGTTCGGCAGCCTCGACGCCGGCGGCGACACCTTCCTGACAATCGGGGCGAAGGCCGGCCTCACCTCCCTCGCGCAGGACGGGTTCACCGCGCTCGCGAGCGTCGGTGGCGGGCGGCGCGCGGAGTCCGGTCCGGACGGCCCCCGCACGCGCTACACGGTCGCCGCCGCCGCCCTGGCCGGATACCAGTGGGTCTTCGACTGGGGCGCGGTCGCGGCCTTTGCCGGGCCCGAGATCGCGCGGGAGATGCTGATCGCGGGGCCGCTCTTCGACGCCCTGCCGACGCGCTTCGGGCTCCGGCTCCACGGCGAGGTCTGGGCACGCCCGAGCGAGGCGACGCTGCTCCAGGCGAGCGCCGTCGCGGGGTCGGCCCGCGACAGCCTGTGGGCGCGCCTCGCCTGGGGTTACCGGCTCTGGGAGACCTATCTGGGTCCCGAGGCCGCCCTCTACACGGACAGGACCGGCTACGCGAAGTGGAGCGTCGGGCTGCACGGGACCGACTTCGCCCTCGGCCGGTACAGCTTCCGCGCATCGGCGGGCCTCCAGTCCGAGAGCGGCCGGGGTCGCGCCTGCCCCTACCTGAGCCTGTCGGTCTGGTCGCCGCTCTGATCGGCGCCCGGCCGGGCCTCGAGGGCGTCGAGGAACGCGGCCGCGTCGCGGCGGATCTCGGCGCGGCGCCTGTCGCCCAGCCCGCGGAGCGTCCGGTACGGCATGGCCATCCGCTGATTGCCCGCCAGCCGGTCCTCGTTCTCGATGAGGAAGTTCCAGTAGAGATAGTTGAACGGGCACGCCTCCGGCCCGGCCTTGACCTTCACGTCGTACGCGCAGGACGCGCAGTAATCGGACATCCGGTCGATATAGGCGCCCGAGGCCGCGTAGGGCTTGGAGCCCATGACGCCGCCGTCGGCCCACAGCACCATGCCGTGGACGTTGGGCAGCTCGACCCACTCGTAGGCGTCCGCGAACACGATCAGGTACCATTCCTCAACCTGAGCCGGGTCGAGGCCGGCGATGAGGGCGAAGTTGCCGGTCACCATCAGGCGCTGGATGTGGTGGGCGTAGGCGTGGGCGCGCGTCTCGGCGACGACCTGCGCGACGCAGTTCAGCGCCGTCTCGCCGGACCAGTAGAACCACGGCAGGTCGCGGCCCGCGCCGAGGGCGTTGCTGTCGCGGTAGGCGGGCATCCGGGCCCAGTAGAGGCCGCGCACGTACTCCCGCCAGCCGAGGATCTGCCGGATGAAGCCCTCGACGCAGTGGAGCGGCGCCGCGCCGTCGCGGTAGGCGCGCTCGGCGGCCCAGCACACCTCCTCGGCGGAGAGCAGCCCGGCGTTGAGGGCGGGCGACAGGAGCGCGTGGTACAGGAACGGCGCGCCGGTCTTCATCGCGTCCTGATAGTCGCCGAAGGTCGGCAGGGCGTCGGCCAGGAAGCGCCGGAGCGCCGCGAGGGCGTCGGCCCGGGTCACCGGCCATGAGAAGCCGCTGAGATCGCCGAAATGGTCGCCGAACTCCGCCTCCACGAGGGCGATGACCGCGCGCGTGACGGCATCGGGCTGGAAGCCGATCCGATCGGGCGGACGATGCCCCCTGGGCAGGCGCTTGCGGTTCTCGGGGTCGTAGTTCCAGCGGCCGCCCGCGGGCTCGCCGTCGTCCATCAGGAGGCCGGTCCGGCGCCGCATGCCCCGGTAGAAGGTCTCCATCCGCAGGTGATGCCGGCCCTCCGCCCAGCGGGCGAAATCCTCCCGCGGGCACAGGAAGCGGTTGTCGCCGCGGATCTCGACCGGGACCGCCAGGGTCTCGCGCCAGTCCTGCATCATCTCCCAGACGCGCCACTCGCCCGGCTCGGTCACCACGACCCGCTCCGGCCGGTGGCGCGCCACGGCGCGCTCCAGCTCGCCGGTGAAGCTGCCGGTGTTGCCCGCGTCGGTCAGGCGCACGTACGCGACCGTGATCCCCTCCGCCTCCAGCTCGGCCGCGAAGTGGCGCATGGCGGCGAACAGGAAGGCGATCTTCTGCTTGTGGTGGCGGACATACGTCGCCTCGTCGCGAACCTCGACGATGAGGACGACGTCGCGCTCGGCGTCGAGGTCGACGAGGCTCGACACCCGGCGGGTCAGCTGATCGCCGAGGACGAAGCGCAGCGTTCCGGACGGGGCGGCGCGGCGTTTCCCGGCCATGCCTAGACCTTCCCGTCCGGGGCGGAGCGTTCGCCATCCGCGGCGCGGCCGAACCCTCCGGTCCCGCCGTCGAAGATCACCCGAACCACGCCGTTCCCCCTTGCCACCGCCGCCGGCCCAATCAAGGTAGGCCCGGGGACGCGGCCGGGCAGGCGGCGGACCCGCGCCCTCCACGTGCACAAGGTCGCAGGCGGCAAGCATGAAGTTCGCGTTCGCCGGCATCGACTTCCTCGGCGGGGTCTTCGAGGGTCTGCTGGACGCCGGCTGGACGCCGGTGAAGCTGTTCACGCGCCCCTGCGACGGGGTCTACGACCACAACGAGGTCGTCGTGGCCCGCGCCCGATCCCTCCGGCTGCCGATCCAGCTCTCGCGGATCCGCGAGCGGGACATCGAGGCGCTCCAGGCCGAGCACGGGCGCGACTGGGCACTCGTGGTCGCGGGCTATCCCTGGCTCATCAAGGGCTGGAAGGGCCGCGCCGCCTACGGCCTCAACTTCCACCCCTCCCCGCTCCCGACGGGCCGCGGCCCCTACCCGCTGTTCCGGGCCGTCCTCGACCGCTACGAGACCTGGGGCGTCACCGCCCACGTGCTCGCCGACGGGTTCGACACCGGCGATATCCTGGCGCAGGAGATCTTCGCCCTGAGCCCCCGCGAGAGCCACGAGACGCTGCTCGCCAAGTGCCAGATGGCGGCGCGCCGCCTCGCCGCGGGCCCGCTGGGCCGCGACCTGCCCAACCGCTGGCGGCGCTCCGAGCCGCAGGGCGACGGCTCCTACTGGCCGCGCGCGACCGACGCCGACCGGACGCTCGACTTCCGGCAGGACGTCGAGACGGTCCTGCGCCGGGTGCGGGCCTTCGGCACGGTCGAGACGATCGCGCGGCTCGGCGATGCCCGGGTCTACGTGGCGGAGGCGCAGGGGTGGCAGGAGCGCCACGCGCACACGCCCGGAGCGGTGGTGCACCGCCACCGCCGCCACGTCGTGGTGGCGGCCCTCGACGGGTACGTCCAGCTGACCCGCTGGTCGCCGGTTCCCCTCGCGGAGGCCGGGCAGATCGGCCGCTGACCCGCCCGTCCGGGAACCCGAACGCCGACCCCGATGTTTCCGGCGGCCCGGGCACTCCGCCGGGGCCCCACGGGAGTCCGCCATGTCGACCCGCGCCAGCCTCGCCGCAGCCCTCGGATTCGCCGCGCTGTTCACCGGCTCCGCCCTCGCGCAGGCGGTGATCGTCACGCCCGACGAGTTCGGCCCCGACGACGACGTGGTGGTGCGCGACTACATCGTGCGCCGGCCGGTGGGTCCGGGCCCGATCGTCGGATCGATCCCGCTGCGGCCCGGCAGCATCGTGCCGCCCGACGTGCGGCTCGCACCCTTCACGGAGGCCCCGAACCCGCGCCTGCGCCGATTCGGCTACTTCGTGGCGCCGGGCGACAAGATCGTGGTCGTCGATCCCGATACCCGCGCGGTGGTGCGCATCCTGGACCGCTGACGGCCGGCGCCGGCGCTCACCAGTCGCTGAGCACCGCGCGCTTCCAGCGGTCGGGCGCGACGCAGCGGTACTCGTAGGCCTCGTCCCAGGCGTGGTCGCCGGGGGTGCAGGGCGCGCGGCTGCTCGCGGGCGGCCGCGGCAGGCTCTCGCGGAGCGAGGCGGCCTCGATCTGCCCGCTGTCGCTCACGCGCATGACCGGCCCGGCCGCCGTGCCGTAGACCAGATCGCGCCCGTCGAAGCCGAGGCTGCGGGAGAAGCCGCCCTCGCGGTTGCCGTCGAGCCCAATCGCCTGCCCGGCCGCGAGCAGCATCGGGACGCCGGTGAAGCGCGCGGCGGCGGCGTCGATGCCGATGCCGTAGGTCCCCTCCCCCTGGAACGAGATCGCCCGATCGGTGATGGAGCCGGTCAGGTTGCCCATCAGGATCCCGTAGCCGGTATGGGCGCCCGGAACGCCGCCGGTGGAGATCTGCAGTCCGACCCGCTGGCGATTGCGGTCGGTGGTCGGCGACTGCGCCGAGACGTCGATCTCGGCGCCGATGCAGGAGGCGACCGGATCGGCCTCGTCGGTCATGTCGACACAGTTGAAATTGCCGGCCCAGGAGGGCCCGACCGGCCCCAGCCCGTTGGGCTCCTTGAAGATCGTGCCGTTGACCGCGACGTTCTGCGCGCCGGTGCTGGCGAGGGCGCGGTTGTGCAGCTCGCCCGTGATCGTCCACTCGTAGCCGGCATTGTGCGGGCCGGTGGATCCGAGCGCCCAGAGCGCCTTGTAGGTGTGGGTGGCCTCGCCCGACCCCTCCGGCACGTGCCGGTCGACCCGCAGCGTCGAGACCGGATCGAAGCCTTGGGGCCGGTTCCAGAGGAAGACGTGGCCGCCATCGAGGCCCATCACCCCGGTCCCCTGCACGCTGCGGGAGAAATTCGGCGGCCACGGCTGCGGTGCGGACGCCGGATCCGTCGCCGGCGCTGCGCGCGGCGGCTGTCCGGGCGCCTCGGCGGCCGCGACCGTCGGAACGCCGATCGCGAAGCACGCCATCAGGGCGGTGCCGGGGCGGATGCGCATGATCGTCTCCGGATATCCTCTCGGTGCGGCCTCGCCCGGGATCGCACTGGCAGAACCCGCCCGCGGGACCAGATAGGTTACAGCATCGCATCGGCGACGCCGGCCACGGGCGCCCGCGGATGCGGCACCCGCCGCGCCATGGGAGCGAACCGATGACCGCCCTGCGATTCCTGCGCAATTGGTTCCTGGTGTCGATCCCGCTCGGCCTCCTGATCGGCCGGTTCATCAAGGCCGGCGAAGGGCCGCCGAGACGAGACCGGCGGTGATTACCGGAGACCGGTCCGATAGACAGGGCGCGACTTGCTATTCTGACGCTCGGATGTCGATCATCAATAACATGTTAGCGAATCCGGCGCATTTTTACTGATATCGCGCCATACCGGCCGACCAGGGCAGGAACTTCGGCCGTGTCCCGCAACGCCAGCACCCCTGCCGCCGTCGCGGAACGCCGGGCGACCGAGCGGAGACCCACCGCCCTGCTGGCCTTCGCCCAGCAACGGGACGGCGCGCGCTATCCCTGCCAGGTCATGAACATCTCCGATCGCGGCGCGATGCTGGAGTTCCTGGGTTCGCAGGCGGTGCTGCTGGAGGACAAGTTCGACCTCGTGCTGGCGAGCGCCGAGATGCGCTACGCGGTCCAGCTCGTCTGGCGGAAGGAGCGGACGGTCGGCGTCCTGTTCTGCGGCGAGGCCGTGTGAGAGGTCGACCCTGCGGGCTCAGACCGCGAGCGTCGCCATCAGCGTGAGCCCGACGGCCGGCAGCGCCAGCGCCAGGACCGCGAGGGTGTCGAGGGGTGCGGGCCGGCTCGCCGCGAGCCAGCGACGCTCGGCGAACTTCTCGGCCGCGAACCCGGACAGGACCAGGCCGCAGCCGACGAACGTGACAAGCGCGGACATGGGTCGACCCTTCTTCGCAACGCCGCGCCGAGTGATGCGCCTGACGGGAGTACCCGCGGCGCGGCCATAAAGTTTCACCGCGGCGCGGATACGCCGGCGAAAGCGGCGGCGCGCCGGGAACGCCGCCGGCGCGTTCCCGCCGCTCCCGGGGACGAAGGGGTTGCAATCCCGCGCGGATCCATCGAGGCGGAAGCCCAGCGTCATCGACGGGATTGTGGCGGGCGGCGGGAGGCCGGAAGCTTTGAAGACGAGCGGCAACGGCGTGGCCGTCGGACACGATGGCTGGCTGTACTGGGTCGGACGCGCCCGCGAGGTCGAAGCCTTCTACGGCGACACCGCGACCTCGCGGCGGATCCTGAAGCGCTGGACGCGGCTCATCGGGCGGCGCGCGCGGCGCCTCGACGACCTCGGGATCCGGCACGTGCACACCGTCGTCCCCGACAAGCTCGCGATCTATCCGGACCTGCTCGGCCGCCCCTTCCCGGGGCTCGACGACCCGCCCGGGGTTCGGCTCGCCCGGCTGGTCGCCGGGGACAGCGGGGCCCCGATGGTCGACCTGCAAGCACCGCTGCTGGCGGCGCGGGCCGAGGAGCCCGTCTACCTGCGGACGGACACCCACTGGACCTACCGGGGCTACCTGACGGCGTACCGCGCGCTCTGCGAGGCCCTGGACGCGCCGGTGGCGGCGCACGTCTTCGCCGGAACCAGCGTGACCGAGCGCTTCACCTTCGATCTCGGTGAGAAGCTCGTCCCGCCCATCGACGAGGCCTACGTCGCCTACGACTTCCCGCGCCGCGCGGCACGGATCGACGCGAACGCCCTGGTGGCCGTGCGGGAATCCGGCCGGGCGGTGCGGCCGCGCGGACTGTTCGTCGGATCCCGCGTCGTCCTGAGGAACCCGGAGGCGCCAGATCGGCGCCGCGTGGTGCTGTTCGGCGATTCCTACATCTACAGCCCGGGCGCCCGGCTCACGGCGATGCTGGCGGAGACCTTCGCCGAGGTGCACGCGATCTGGTCGGCGAACATCGACTGGGCCTACGTCGAGGACGTCCGGCCCGACATCATCGTCTTCGAGATCGCCGAGCGGTTCCTGCGGCAGGTCCCGAACGACCGGATCCGCATCGATCGCTTCGCGGCGGCGCGCGCGCGGCGGGCCGTCCGCCCGACGCTCCGGGAGCGGATCCGGCGCTGGCTGCGCTGAGGCCGGACGCTTCTAAAAGCGAGAGCCCCGCCGCGGTGGCGGCGGGGCTCTGCACCCTCAGGTGCGCGGCGGCTCAGTAACCGCGGCCGTAATAGCCCGGGCCCCGGTCGAAGGCGCCCGCCGCGGCGGCGCCGGCGGCCGCGCCCGCGATACCGAGACCGATGGCGGCCCCGGTCGACAGGCCGCGGTGACGGCGGTAGCCGAAATCGCGCCGGTGGCCGTAGCCGCGATCGTAGCCGCGGCCGTAGCCGTAGCCGTGGTGGCCGCCGTAGCCGTAGCCAGAACCCTGCGCCTGGGCGCCGGTGGCGCCGAGCGCGCCGAGGGACAGGGTGACGGCGGAGATGAGAGCGAGCTTGCGCATCGGTGACTCCTTCGCAGTTGCGTTGGGACCCCAACCCAAAGCGCAACCAGGGGTTCCGATTTTCATGTGGGCAGGGCGCCGACTGCGCCGGATGTCAAAAGTGAGGATCGAGGATGTGGTGAGCGCGCTGGGACTCGAACCCAGGACCTACAGATTAAAAGTCCGTTGCTCTACCAGCTGAGCTACGCGCTCGCGTCCCGGGCCGCGCGGCGGCCCGTCGGGGACGGCGCGTCCGCAATAGGTGAGCGGGACCGGGGGGTCAACACGACGGAGGTGGACAACCCTCAGGCCGCGTCGCCGCGGGTCCGCTCCACGATGTCCCGGGCCTCGTCGAAGGCCGCGTCCGCGTCGAGCTCGGTGGTGTCGAGCCGGACCGCGTCCTCGGCCATGCGCAGGGGCGCGGCGCTGCGCGACGCGTCCCGGGCGTCGCGGGCCTCGATGTCGGCCAGGATCGCCGCGAAGGTCGCCGCCTCGCCGCGGCCGGCCAGTTCGCGGTGGCGACGGCGGGCACGCTCCTCGGACGAGGCGGTGATGAACAGCTTCACCGCGGCCTCGGGGCACACGACCGTGCCGATGTCGCGCCCGTCGAGCACCGCCCCCTGCGGGTCGGCGGCGAAGCGGCGCTGCCACGCGAGCAGCCCGGCGCGGACCTCCGGCACCGACGAGACGCGGGAGGCCGCCTCGCCCATCGCCCGCTCGCGCAGGCGCGGATCGTCGAGCCGACCGGCGTCGAGGGCCTGGGCCGCCCGCGCCGCGGCGGCGGCATCGTCCAGCGACAGACCGGCGTCGATCAGGGCGAGCGCCACCGCCCGGTAGAGGAGCCCGGTGTCGAGATGCGGCAGGCCGTAATGGTCGGCCAGACGCTTGGCGAGGGTACCCTTGCCGGACGCGGCCGGTCCGTCGATCGCGATGACGAGCGGCATGGCGGTCACGCCCCGATCTGGCCGCCGAGGGCCTGCATGGTCGGAAGGAAGCTCGGGAAGCTCGTGGCGATCATCGCGCCGTCATCCACCGTGACCGGGTTCCGCGCCGCGAGGCCCATCACCAGGAACGCCATGGCGATGCGGTGGTCGAGGTGGGTCGCCACCGTCCCGCCGCCCGGCGCCGCGGTGCCGTCGCCCTCGACCACGAGATCGTCGCCCTCGACCGCGTGGCGGACGCCGTTCGCGGCGAGCCCGGCCGCCACGGCCGCGAGGCGGTCCGATTCCTTCACCCGCAGCTCGTGCAGGCCGTTCATCCGGGTCCGGCCCTCGGCGAAGCTCGCCGCCACCGCCAGCACCGGGTACTCGTCGATCATCGCGGGCGCCCGCTCGGCCGGAACGTCGACGCCGGTCAGGCGGCTCGCGCGCACGCGCAGGTCGGCTACGGTCTCGCCGCCCTCCTCCCGCTCGGCCACGCGCTCGATCTGCGCGCCCATCTCCAGGAGCGTCGTGATCAGCCCGATGCGCAGCGGGTTCATCATCACGCCCTCGATCACCACGTCGGAGCCGGGCACGATCAGCGCCGCCACCAGCGGGAACGCCGCCGAGGACGGGTCGGCCGGCACCACCACGTCGGTGCCGCGCAGGGTCGGCTGCCCCGTCAGCGCGACCCTGCGGCCGTGGCCGCCCGGACCGTGCGGCTCGACGCTGACCGCGGCGCCGAACAGGCGCAGCATCCGCTCGGTGTGGTCGCGGGTCGCAGCCGCCTCGATCACGGTCGTGACGCCGGGGGCGTTGAGGCCGGCGAGCAGGACCGCCGACTTGATCTGCGCGGAGGCCGCCGGGGTCTCGTAGGTGATCGGAATCGCCTCCCTGGGACCCCGCAGGGTCAGGGGCACGCGTCCGCCCTCGGCCTCGGCCAGGACCTGCGTGCCCATCCGGGTGAGCGGGTCGAGGATGCGGCGCATCGGCCGCGAGCGCAGGGAGGCGTCGCCGTCGAAGGTCGCGGTCACCGGCTGCCCGCCGACCACGCCCATCATCAGCCGCGAACCGGTGCCGGCATTGCCGAAATCGAGAACCTCGGCCGGGTCGCCGAGGCCGCCGATCCCGACGCCCCGGACCCGCCAGCTCCCGGCCCCGAGGCGCTCGACCCCTGCCCCGAGCGCCTTCGCGGCGGCGGCGGTGCGCAGGACGTCGTCGCCCTCCAGCAGGCCTTCGACCCGCGTCTCGCCCTGGCTGAGCAGGCCGAGGATCATCGACCGGTGCGAGATCGACTTGTCGCCGGGCGGGCGCAGGCGTCCGCGCAGCGGGGCGCCCGGCGCGGCGGTGAGGGGCTGGGGGGTCGAATCGTGCGACACGGGACGTCCGTTCGGGCTCTGAGACGTGGGCCTGGATCCGGCGCGTCGCGCGGCCCTGCCGCGGCGCTGCAATCGGACGGTGAAATCGCCGCGCCGTTAACACGGGCACCGCCCGCCGTCATCCATCCGCTGCCCGCGCCGATCCCGGGCGCCGCACGCGGGGGCGCGCCGCCCGAAACGCCCTGCGCGGGCTCGATTGACAGGCGCTTTCACCGCGACTAACGGGGCGCCTCCCCCAAGACAGTACTGACGACGAGGTGTCCGCCCGTGGCCCGACCGGAACTTGGCTTGAAGCGCCAGTGCATGAGCTGCGGCGCGAAGTTCTACGACCTCGCCCGCGATCCCGCGGTCTGCCCGAAATGCGGCGCGGTCTATCAGGCGGTGGCCACCTCCAGCCGTGCGGCCCCCCCGGCGCTGTCGCGGGGCCCGGCCAACACCGACGATGAGGACGAGACGGACGAGAAGGGCCCGGAGATGGTCTCCCTCGACGAGGTCGAGGCCGCCGAGGACGACGCCGATCCGACGCCCGAGGACGACTCGGTCGAGGACGGGGAATCCTCCGACGACGATACCTTCCTGGAGGAAGAGGATTCCGGCGACGACGACGTCTCCGACCTGATCGACGGCGATATCGAGAACGACGAGGAGGGCTGAGGCGGCCTCCGTCTCTCCCGACCAAAAACCCCCGGCGGCAGCGAAAAAGGGGGTTGAGTCCGCGATGCGAGCCGCCTATAGAACCGGCCTCGCCGACCGCGACCCGGACCGGCGAGACCCCGCGGTACCCAAACCGCGGTGGATGTAAAAAGTGGGGCCTTAGCTCAGCTGGGAGAGCGCTTCCATGGCATGGAAGAGGTCATCGGTTCGATCCCGTTAGGCTCCACCATCCCACCCTCGCGCGACGCGGCCCTGTCGGGGACGCGGACCGCGTTTAAAAATATGGGGCCTTAGCTCAGCTGGGAGAGCGCTTCCATGGCATGGAAGAGGTCATCGGTTCGATCCCGTTAGGCTCCACCATTCCTCGCAGGCGCGACGCGGCCGTCCCGGCCTTCCGCGCCGTCAGGCAGATCCCCACAGCACCGTCCCTGCGCGCGCAGCGAAAAGATCCCGTGGGCGCGACGACTGAGGTCGCGCGGTCCTGAGTCACCACGCGTTGCTCGTGATGGCGGAGAGGACATCGCCCGAGGGTTTCAGGCGGAACCCGTCCCGGCCGACCAGGCCCGCATCGGGACTCCTCGCTGAAACAATCCGGCTCAGCGGGTCAGGTGACCGAGCGGCAGCGCGGTCGTGTACTTCACCTGCCCCAGGGCGAAGCTCGAGCGGATGTTGGCCACGCCGGGGATCCGCGTGAGGTGGTCGAGGACGAGCTTCTGGTACTGGCCCAGATCCTCGACGACGACGCGCAGCATGTAGTCGGCCTCGCCGCTCATCAGGTAGCACTCCATCACCTCCGGGCGGCTGCGCACCGCCTCGTCGAAGGCCTGGAGCGCGGCCTGGGTCTGCTTCTCCAGCGAAACGTGGACGAAGACGTTGACCGCGAGCCCGAGGCTCAGCGGGTCGACCACCGCCACGCAGCCGCGGATCACCCCCGCCTCCTTCAGGTCGTTGACGCGTCGCCAGCACGGCGACGTCGACAGGCCGACCCGCTCCGCGAGATCCGCGATGCTGATCTCGCTGTCCTGCTGCAGGCACTCGAGGATGCGCAGGCTCGCGGCGTCGAGGGCGGCCGGTCGGGCGGGCATGCGATCGGTCTCCGGTCGGGAGCCGCGTGCGCGGTCCGGGGCGCAGGATGCGGCATGTTTTGCCGCCTACAGCTCGCATCAAGGAATATCAATCCGCGAACCCCGGCATAGCGGCAAATATCCGGCATGTCCCGCCGCCGCGATCCTCGTATGATCGCGCCGACCAGGGAGGCCGCGCCGATGAACGCCATACCGCCGAAAGCCACGATCGCGCGGTCCGCCGAGGTGGATCACGATCCGGCCGAGACCCAGGACTGGCTCGCCGCGCTGGAATCCGTCTTCCGCACTGAGGGCGCGGCCCGGGCGCGCTTCATCCTCGATCGCCTGGAGCGGCGCTCGAAGGAGATCGGCATCCTCGACGAGGCCCTGCCCTACTCGCCCTACCGGAACACGATCGCGCTGGAGAAGCAGCCGCGCTACCCCGGCGACCTCGACATCGAGGAGCGCCTGACCTCGATCATGCGCTGGAACGCGCTGGCCATGGTGGTGCGTGCCAACATGGCCTACGGCGAGCTCGGCGGCCACGTGGCGAGCTACGCTTCGGCGGCGGAGCTGTTCGAGGTCGGCTTCAACCACTTCTTCAAGGGCGGCACGGACGGCGACCTCGTCTATTTCCAGCCGCACTCCGCGCCGGGCGTCTACGCGCGTGCCTTCCTCGAGGGCCGGCTGTCCGAGGAGCAGCTGAAGCACTACCGCCAGGAGATCGCCGGCGACGGGCTGTGCTCCTACCCGCATCCCTGGCTGATGCCGGACTTCTGGCAGGTCCCCACCGGCTCCATGGGCATCGGCCCGATCCACGCGGTCTACCAGGCCCGGTTCATGCGCTACCTCGGCGACCGGGGCCTCGCCGACACGACCGGGCGGCACGTCTGGGGCGTGTTCGGCGACGGCGAGATGGACGAGCCCGAGTCGATCGGCGGCCTGGCGCTCGCCGCGCGCGAGAATCTCGACAACCTGACCTTCGTCATCAACTGCAACCTGCAGCGGCTCGACGGACCGGTGCGCGGCAACGGCCAGATCATCCAGGAGTTGGAGAGCCTGTTCCGCGGCGCCGGCTGGAACGTCATCAAGGTGCTGTGGGGCTCGGAGTGGGACGGGATCTTCGCCCGCGACACCAACCACGCCCTGCTGCGCCGCTTCGCCGAGACGGTGGACGGCAAGTACCAGACGCTCGGTGCCAAGGACGGCGCATACAACCTCGCGCACTTCTTCGGCGAGGATCCAGAGGTGCGCGAGCTCGTCGCCCACATGTCGGACGCCGACGTTGACCGGCTGAAGCGCGGCGGCCACGACTTCCGCAAGCTCTACGCGGCATTCGCGGCCGCCAAGGCCACCAAGGGCCGGCCGACGGTGATCCTGGCCAAGACCAAGAAGGGCTACGGCATGGGCGGCGCGGGCGAGTCGCGCATGACCGCCCACCAGGCCAAGAAGCTCGACGTCGACGCGCTGCGCGCCTTCCGCGACCGCTTCGCCCTGCCGCTGTCGGACGCGCAGGTGGAGGGCCTCGCCTTCTACAAGCCGGCCGAGGACGGCGCCGAGATGCGCTACCTGCGCGAGCGGCGCGAGATGCTCGGCGGCGTCCTCCCGGCCCGCCGCCGCACGGCGCCGACGGTCCCGGTTCCGGAGCTCTCCACCTACGCGGGCTTCGCCCTCGAGGCGGGCGGCAAGGAGATGTCGACCACCACCGCGGTGGTGCGCCTGTTCGGCAACCTCCTGAAGCACAAGGATCTCGGGCCGCGCATCGTGCCGATCGTCGCCGACGAGGCGCGGACCTTCGGCATGGCCAACCTGTTCCGGCAGGTCGGGATCTACGCGCCGCAGGGGCAGCTCTACGAGCCGGAGGATGCCGGCTCCATGCTCTACTACCGCGAGGCCCGGGACGGGCAGCTCCTCGAGGAGGGCATCACCGAGGCCGGGGCGATCTCGTCCTGGACGGCGGCGGCCACGTCCTACAGCGTCCACGGCCTGTCGATGCTGCCGTTCTACATCTACTACTCGATGTTCGGCTTCCAGCGGGTCGGCGACCTGATCTGGGCGGCGGCCGACCAGCGGGCCCGCGGCTTCCTGATCGGCGCCACGGCGGGCCGCACGACGCTGGGCGGCGAGGGCCTGCAGCACCAGGACGGGTCGAGCCACATGCAGGCAGCCGCGATCCCGAACTGCCGGGCCTACGATCCGGCCTTCGCGTACGAGATGGCGGTGATCGTCGACCGGGGCGCCCGGGCGATGATGGAGGAAGGCGAGGACGCCTTCTACTACCTCACGGCGATGAACGAGAACTACGCCCAGCCGTCCATGCCGCAGGGGGCGGAGGCCGGGATCCTGAAGGGCATGTACCGCCTGTCGGGGCCGGAGGCGGGAAGCGGCGCCGTGCGGCTCCTCGGCTCCGGGGCGATCCTGCCGGAGGTGATCGCGGCGGCGACGCTGCTCGCGCAGGATTTCGGCGTCGCGGCCGAGGTGTTCAGCGTGACGAGCTTCAGCGAGCTGGCCCGCGATGCCCGCGAGGCCGAGCGACAGGCGATGCTCAACCCGGAAGCCGAGGCGCCGGTCAGCCACGTGGCGGCGCTGCTGCCGGGCACGGCGCCCATCGTCGCGGCGAGCGACTACGTCCGGGCCTACCCGCAGCTGATCGCCTCCTACGTCGGCGCGCGCTTCGTCACCCTCGGCACGGACGGGTTCGGGCGCAGCGACACCCGCAACGCGCTCCGCCGGTTCTTCGAGGTCGACCGGCAGCACGTGGTCATCGCCGCCCTGCACGCCCTGTCTGAGGCCGGCACGGTGCCGCGCGCCACGGTGGCGGACGCGATCCGCCGCTACGGCGTCGCGGCGGACGCGCCCGCGCCCTGGACGATCTGAGGCCGGGCGCCCCGTCGCGGGGCGCCGCCTGCCCCCACCCCTTTTCCGAACGCCCGACCCACGGACACCCGACCGCATGAGCGCCGCGCTGCAGATCGCCCTCCCGGACATCGGCGACTACCGGGACGTGCCGGTCATCGAGCTTCTGGTGAAGCCCGGCGACCGCCTCGCGGTGGACGACCTGATCCTCAGCATCGAGTCCGACAAGGCCACCATGGAGGTCCCCTCCCCGGTCGCCGGCATCGTGCGCGAGTTGCTGGTGTCGGTGGGGTCGAAGGTGTCCGAGGGCACGCCGATCCTGACGGTGGAGCCTGCCGAGGGCGGCGGGGTCGAGACCGCGGCGGCACTGCCTGCCGCGGCTGCAGCGCCGTCGGCTTCCGGGCAGGGCGCGGGTTCCCGCTCCCGTGCGGGAGAGGGACAGGGTGAAGGATCCGGGTTGTCCGGAGACGGCACCCCCCTCACCCCAGCCCTAGCCCGCACGGGAGAGGGAGCCGGTCGCGCCTCGCCGGAGCCGATGCGGGCCGACCCGATCCAGGCGACGAGCGGCGACGTGCATGCCAGCCCGTCGGTCCGCCAGCTCGCGCGCGAGCTGGGCGTCGGGCTCGATCGCGTCGCCGCCACCGGCCCGAAGGGGCGGATCCTGCGCCAGGACGTGCACGCCTTCGTCAAGGCGGCCCTCAACGCGCCGGCCCAGGCGCCCGCCGCCGCGTCCGGCATCGGCGCCGGCCTGCCGCCCTGGCCGGAGGTCGACTTCGCCAAGTTCGGGCCGGTGCGGCGCGAGCCGCTCTCGCGCATCCAGAGTCTCTCTGGCGCCAATCTCAGCCGCAACTGGCTGACGATCCCGCACGTGACCAATTTCGACCGGGCCGACGTCACCGAGATCGAGTCGTTCCGGGTCGGCCTCAACACGGAGACGCGCACGCCGCCCGCCCGGGTCACCATGGTGGCCTTCCTGATCAAGGCGGCGGCCTCGGCGCTGCGCGCCTATCCGCGCTTCAATTCCTCCCTGGAGGGCAGCGACCTCGTCCTGAAGGACTACGTCCATGTCGGCTTCGCGGTGGACACGCCGAAGGGCCTGATGGTGCCGGTGGTGCGCGACTGCGACCGCAAGGGCCTCATCGAGATCGCCACCGAGATGGCCGCGATGGCCGAGAAGGCCCGGGCCGGAACCCTCCCGGGTTCCGACATGCAGGGCGGCTGCTTCTCGGTCTCGTCGCTCGGCGGCATCGGCGGCGACGGCTTCACCCCGATCATCAACGCCCCCGAGGTCGCGATCCTCGGCGCGGCGCGCTCGCGCACCGAGGCGGTGTGGGACGGCAAGGCCTTCCAGCCGCGCCTGATCCTGCCGCTCAGCCTGTCCTGGGACCATCGCGTCGTGGACGGCGTCGCCGCCGCCCGCTTCCTCGGCCACGTGGCCTCGGTCCTGTCGGACCTGCGCCGCGCCCTCCTGTGACCGCCGCCGCCATGCCCGAGACCCTCGACATCCGCGTTCCCGATCTCGGGGACTACGCCGACGTGCCCGTCATCGAGATCCCGGTGGCGCCCGGCCAGCCGGTCGCCAAGGACCAGACCCTGCTGGTGGTCGAATCCGATAAGGCGACGCTGGACATCCCCTCCCACGCGGCGGGCCGCCTCGTGGAGATGCTGGTCGGCCTCGGCGACACGGTGTCGGCCGGCACCCTCGTCGCCCGCCTCGCGGTCGAATCGACCGACGCGCGCGGCGAACCGGCCCCTGCCTCGGCCCCGACCCCCGCGCCCACGCCCGCCGCGCCGCCGAAGCCGCAGGCCGGCGCGGGCTGCGATCTCCTGGTGATCGGCGGAGGACCGGGCGGCTACTCGGCCGCCTTCCGGGCCGCCGATCTCGGGCAGCGGGTCATCCTGGTCGAGCGCCACGCGACCCTCGGCGGCGTCTGCCTCAACGTGGGCTGCATCCCCTCGAAGGCGCTGCTCCACGTGGCCGCGGTCACCGAGGAGGCCGTCCGGCTGGCCGCGCACGGGATCAGCTTCGGCGCGCCGACGGTCGATCTGGAGAAGCTGCGGACCTTCAAGGCCGGCACCGTCCGCCGCCTCACCGACGGGCTCGCCCAGATGGCGCGCCAGCGCAAGGTCGAGGTGGTCCGCGGGACAGCCCGCTTCACCGGGCCCCGCACAGTCTCTGTGACGCTGCACGACGGCGGCACGCGCGACGTCACCTTCACGGGCGCCGTCGTGGCGGCGGGCTCGGCGCCGGTGGCCCTGCCGATGCTCCCGGACGATCCGCGGGTCGTGAATTCCACCGGGGCGCTGGAACTGCCCGCCGTGCCGCGCCGGCTCCTGGTGATCGGCGGCGGCATCATCGGCCTGGAGATGGCAACGGTCTACAGCGCGCTCGGCGCGCGGGTCGACGTGGTCGAGCGCCTGCCCGGCCTGCTCGAGGGCGTCGACCGGGATCTCGTCGGCGTCTGGACGAAGCGCAACGCCCACCGTTTCGACCGCGTCCTGACGGGGGTCGAGGTCGTCTCCGCCGAGGCGAAACCGGACGGGATCGCCGTGACCTTCTCGGGCGGGGCCGAGCCCGGAACCTACGACCTCGTTCTCCAGGCCGCCGGCCGCCGGCCCAACGGGGCGACGCTCGGCCTCGACGCGGCCGGCGTGGCGCTGGACGGCGGCTTCGTGCCGGTGGACGCCCAGATGCGCACGAACGTGCCGCACATCTTCGCCATCGGCGATTGCGTCGGCCAGCCGATGCTCGCCCACAAGGCGGTGCATCAGGGCCACGTCGCCGCCGAGGCCGCCGCCGGCCACAAGGCCGGGTTCGACGCCGCCGTGATCCCGTCGGTCGCCTACACCGACCCGGAGATCGCCTGGGCCGGCCTCACCGAGACGGCCGCGAAGGCGGCCGGGCGGGCCGTCGAGGTGGCGCGCTTCCCCTGGGCCGCTTCGGGCCGGGCCATCGCCAACGGCGCCGATTACGGCCTGACCAAGCTGCTGTTCGACGCGCAGACCAGGCGCGTCGTCGGCGGCGCCATCGTCGGCCCGAGCGCCGGCGACATGATCGGCGAGGTCGCGCTGGCGATCGAGATGGGCGCCGACGCCACCGATATCGGCCGGACGATCCACCCCCACCCGACGCTCGGCGAGACGATCGGTCTCGCGGCAGAGGCCGGGCTCGGCCTCTGCACCGACCTGCCGCCGGTCGCCCGTCGGTAGACACGACATCGGCGCCGGGCCCGTCCGCCCGGCGGCTCGACGGATCGCCGCGTCTTGTATAGATCTCGGCCCGCGTCGCCGGCTCGGCCGGGAAGCCGTCCGGTCGGAGCGTTCTGCCGGGCCTCGATGCGGCGGCACGTAGCGAAGATCTGGTGGTTCAGCTGGGAGGATATGATCCGAGATGCTGTGGCACACCGGAAAGTCTTTCCGCCATGCCGTCCGCATTTTGCCATTACTGGCACGGGATCGATCGGCGCGCGGGGCCCCGCGGCCCGCAACGGCCGCACAGGCGTTCCGGGTACCGCCCCTGGTCCTCGCCGTGCTGCTGGGGTCGGTCGCGGTGACCGGGTCGCCGAGCTGGGCGCGCGACGCCGCCGAGGCGCCGAAGCCGGCCGATACGCCGTCCGCCGCCGACGGGCCGCAGGCGCTGATCGCCTCGCTGCGGAGCCGTATCCTCGCGGCGCACAGCGCGACCTTCGCCCTCGAGAGCTGGTGTGCCGACTACAAGCTCGCCGGGGACCCGCACCTCGTGGCGGAACGCGTGCCCATGGCCGACAAGCCCCTGACGGCCGCGCAGCGCGCCCGTCTCGCGATCGGCCCGGACGAGCCGGTGCGCTACCGCCGCGTCCGTCTCGCCTGCGGGGACCGCGTCCTGTCCGAGGCGGATAACTGGTACGTGCCGGCCCGGCTCACGCCGGAGATGAACGCGACGCTGGACACCACCCGCACGCCCTTCGGCCGGATCGTGCGTCCCCTCGCCCCGGTGCGCAGCACCGTCGAGGTGCGCGCGCCGGTCCGGAGCGCCGCGCCCGGACCGGACGATCCGCTCTTCGAGATCGACGCCGTGCTGTCGACCGGGGCCGGGCAGCCGTTCTGCGAGGTCGTCGAGACGTATCTGGGCGGTGCGCTGCCGCAGGCATCGCGGTAGAACCCGGCCGCGTTCTCGGTTGGGAGGAACAGGTATGGGTTCGAGGTTTCGTCGCGCGGTTCTGGCCCTGCTCGCGACGGGCGCGGCGTGCGCGCCGGCCCTGGCAGCCGATCCGGCCGGCGTATGGCTGACGGAAACCGGCAGTTCGAAGGTCCGCATCGCGCCCTGCGGCGGCGGCTTCTGCGGCACGATCATCAGCGCACCCGGGAAGGGGCTCGACGCGAAGAACCCGGATCCGGCGCTGCGTGGCCGCAGCGTCGTCGGCGTCCAGATCCTCGACGCGCGACAGCCCGAAGGCGGCGGCTTCTCGGGGTCGCTCTACAACCCGAACGACGGCAAGACCTATTCCGGTTCGCTGAAGCTCACGGGACCCGACTCGCTCGAGGTCTCCGGCTGCGTCATGAGCGTGTTCTGCAAGCGGCAGACCTGGACGCGCGTGAAGTGATCGCGCTGGGCGGGCGCCGGGGCGAGGCGGTGCCGCGTCGCAACAACGCGGGATCGATCGCGCGCGACTGAGGTTGCCTGGGTCTGGAACCAGCAAGGATTCTCATGACCCGGACATGTCTCGCCGCTCTTCTCGCCCTCGCCACCGTCGCGCCGGCCAGCGCCCAGGTCGAGGCCCGGCCCGTCGCGCCCGCTCCCGGCGCGCCGGGCGTGGTGAGCCAGCAGATCGACGCCACCGGGAACGAAGCCGCCGTGAGCTACTCGCCCACCGGCCGGCCGGCCGACACGATCTCCAACAACTCGGCGGCGGCGGGCAATGCCAACCAGCCGTCGCGGGTCGCGCCGCAGGGCGGTGGCGGCGGCGGCAGCCGGTGATCTCGCCTGATCCCCGGTGACCCGAGCGGCGCAGGACCCGCGAGGGGGGCCGCGATGTTCGCCCGGGGCCGGAACGGACGCGGGAGCCTGTCGGGGCGACCGCGCCGGTCTCGCGGAGGACAATCGGGCCGCGCCGGCGACGGTGCGGCCCTTCCGCGGCCCGTCGCGGCTCAGGCGGCGTCGGTGAGGGCCTGCGCGACGGCGTCGAGGGCGGCCTCGGCCCCGGCCCCGTTCGGGCCGCCGGCCTGCGCCATGTCGCGGCGGCCGCCGCCGCCCTTCCCGCCGAGCGCCCCGGCCCCGGCCCGGACCAGCCCGACCGCGTCGTAGCGCGCGGTCAGGTCGTCGGTGACGCCGACCACCAGCCCGGCCTTGCCGTCCGGTCCGACGCCGACCACCGCCACGATGCCGGAGCCCAGGCGCTTCTTCTCCTCGTCGACGATCGGCTTGAGGTCGCGCATGTCGAGCCCCTCGATGACGGAGCGGCGGAAGGCCACCCCGCCGATCTCGGTCTGCTGCGCGCCCGAGCCCGGGCCGCCCTCGCCACCCATGGCGAGCTTGCGACGGGTCTCGGCCAGTTCGCGCTCCAGGCGGCGCCGGTCCTCCATCAGCGCGGTCAGGCGGTCGGGCGCCTCCGAGACCGGCGCCTTGAGGATGCCGGCGAGCGCCGCCAGCGTCCGGGCCTCCTCGGCCCGGTGACGGCGCGCCGCGTCGGCGGTCAGCGCCTCGATCCGGCGCACGCCCGCGCCCACCGCGCTCTCGGCCACGATGGTGATCGCCCCGATATCGCCGGTGCGCGCGGCGTGGGTGCCGCCGCAGAGCTCCACGGAGAAGTTCTTGGCGCGCGGTTGCGCGGCGTCGCCGTCGACCGGCAGCCCCATCGAGACCACCCGCACCTCGTCGCCGTACTTCTCGCCGAACAGCGCGCGGGCGCCCGACGCGATCGCGTCGTCCACGGCCATCAGCTTCGTGACGACGGGCGCGTTCTGCAGCAGCACCGCGTTGGCGATGTCCTCGACGCGGCCGAGCTCGTCGGCCTCGATCGGCTTCGGGTGGCTGATGTCGAAGCGCAGCCGGTCGGGGCTGACGAGCGAGCCCTTCTGGGCGACGTGGTCGCCCAGCACCTGCCGCAGGGCCTCGTGGAGCAGGTGGGTGGCCGAGTGGTTGGCCCGGATCGCCCTGCGGCGGGCGTTGTCGACCTTCAGCTCGACCGGCTGGTCGAGGCTCACCGACCCTTCCTCCACGGTGACGTGATGGACGAACACGTCGCCGAGCTTCTTCTGGGTGTCGGTCACCCGCGCCCGCACGCCCGGCGCCAGGATCAGGCCGGTATCGCCGACCTGGCCGCCCGACTCCCCGTAGAACGGCGTCTGATTGACGAGGACGAGGCCGGTCTGACCAGCCTCGAGGGCCTTCACCTCGGCGCCGTCGCGCAGGAGCGCGGTCACGATGCCCTCGGCGGTCTCGGTCTCGTAGCCCAGGAACTCGGTGGCGCCGACGCGCTCGCGCAGTCCGAACCACACCGTCTCGGTCGCCGCCTCGCCCGAGCCCTTCCAGGCCTCGCGGGCCGCCTGCTTCTGGCGCTGCATCGCGGCCGCGAAGGCGTCGGTGTCCACGCCGATGCCGCGGGCCTTGAGGGCGTCCTGCGTCAGGTCGAGGGGGAAGCCGTAGGTGTCGTAGAGGGTGAAGGCGGTCTC
Organism: Methylobacterium sp. D53M; assembly: GCF_053345625.1. Taxonomy (NCBI): domain Bacteria; kingdom Pseudomonadati; phylum Pseudomonadota; class Alphaproteobacteria; order Hyphomicrobiales; family Methylobacteriaceae; genus Methylobacterium; species Methylobacterium sp. D53M. The sequence goes on along the minus strand of NZ_JBKFAL010000001.1, from coordinate 50,098 downwards.
GCCGGAGAGCTTGTCGCCCTCCCGCAGGTCGCGGCTCTCGGCGTCGAGGATCGACAAGCCCCGCTCGAGGGTGCGGCGGAAGCGGGTCTCCTCCAGCTTCAGGGTCTCGGCGATCAGGCTCTCGGCCCGCATCAGCTCCGGGTAGGCCTGGCCCATCTCGCGCACGAGGGTCGGCACGAGGCGGAACATGGTGGGCTCGCGGGCCCCCAGGATCTCGGCGTGGCGCATGGCGCGGCGCATGATCCGGCGCAGCACGTAGCCGCGGCCCTCGTTGCCCGGCAGCACGCCGTCGGCCACCAGGAAGGAGGCCGCCCGCAGGTGGTCGGCGATCACCCGGTAGGACGCCATCGTGGCCGCCTCCGGCGCCCGCGAGACCGCGTGGGCCACGGCGTCGATCAGGGCGCGGAACAGGTCGGTGTCGTAGTTCGAGTGGACGCCCTGGAGGACCGCCGCCATGCGCTCCAGGCCCATGCCCGTGTCGATCGACGGCCGCGGCAGCGGGTTCCGGACGCCCGGCTCCAGCTGCTCGTACTGCATGAACACGAGGTTCCAGAACTCGAGGAAGCGGTCGCCGTCCTCGTCCGGCGAGCCGGGCGGGCCGCCCTGCAGCGCCGGGCCCTGGTCGATGAAGATCTCCGAGCAGGGGCCGCAGGGGCCGGTATCGCCCATCTGCCAGAAATTGTCGGAGGTCCCGATCCGGATGATCTTGTCGTCGGAGAAGCCGGCGATCTTCTTCCACAGGCCTGCGGCCTCGTCGTCGTCGGCGTAGACGGTGACGAGGAGCTTGTCGGGCTTGAGGCCGAATTCCTTGGTGATCAGCGTCCAGGCCAGCTCGATCGCGCGGTCCTTGAAGTAGTCGCCGAACGAGAAGTTGCCGAGCATCTCGAAGAACGTGTGGTGGCGCGCGGTGTACCCGACATTGTCGAGGTCGTTGTGCTTGCCGCCGGCCCGCACGCATTTCTGCGCCGTTGTCGCCCGGTCGTAGGCGCGCTTCTCCATCCCGGTGAAGACGTTCTTGAACTGCACCATGCCGGCGTTCGTGAACATCAGCGTCGGGTCGTTCTTCGGCACGAGGCTCGAGGACGGCACGACCTCGTGGCCCGCCTTGGCGAAGTAGTCGAGGAAGGTCGACCGGATCTCGTTGACGCCGCTCATCGGGGCTGACTCTGGCAGTACGGACGGGAAAGGGCGGCCGCGCGTCATCCGCCCGGCGCCCGCATGGCGCCCTCTTAAGGAGGGATGCCGCGCGAGTCACGGGCGGCCTGCCCCGAAATCTCCACGGGACGCCGCAACTCGGCCACAAGCGCGGCCGTGTTGTCGCCACATCTGTCAAGCGATGGTGAGTCCGTAGCGCCACAGCGGCGTGTGGAGAGTCGGGATAACGATGCAGGGCCGCACGGTCGGATCGCCGAGGACCATCACCGGCAAGCAGGGCCATTTCGGCTCGGGCCGCGCCGACGTGATCGCCGCACAGCCCATGCTGGGCCGTGCCCATGGCAGCCGCCCCGCGCTGTTCCGCTCCCTGCTCACCGTCTCGATGATCGCCGGCGGCCTCAGCGCCGCTCTGATCGGGTCGGGCGTGGACCTCGCCAAGGTCGGCCTGTCGCCGGCCGTGTCGGTCGCGGAGGCCGCCACCGAGCTCCCGATGCCGCGCCCGCGCATCCACACCGTCGCCCTCAGCACCCCGCTGGAGCAGACGCCGCTGCGCGCCGCCGCGAGCTTCGCCCCGGTGCACGACCTCGACACCGAGCTCGGCTCCAACACGGTCGACCGCGTGTCGTACGACTTCCTGCTCTCCGAGAGCGCCGTCGGCGACCCGAACGACATCCTCGAGTTTGGCCCGATGAAGATCCGGCGCCACCTCGTGCAGACGATCGTCCGGGCGGCCCAGGCGGTCCAGACCGATCCGGTGCTGCTGATGGCGGTAGCCGACAAGGAATCGAGCTTCGTCACGGCGGTCCAGGCCAAGACCTCCTCGGCGACGGGCCTCTACCAGTTCATCGAGCGGACCTGGCTCGGCGTGGTTCGCGACTTCGGCGCCAAGTACGGGCTGGAGAAGGACGCCGCGCTGATCACCTCCGACGCCAATGACCGGCCGGTGATCACCGATCCGGCGGAGCGCGCCCGGGTGCTGGAACTGCGCCGCGACCCGTACCTCTCGGCGCTGATGGCCGGCGAGATGCTGAAGCGGGACGCGGCCCGCATCGCCCTGCGCATCGGCCGCGAGCTGACACTCGGCGAGGTCTACCTCGCCCACTTCCTCGGACCGGACGACGCCGAGGAGTTCCTCGCCAACGTCGTGAACAAGCCGGCCGCCGCCGCGGCGGCCCTGCTCCCGGGGCCGGCCCGGGCCAACCGCTCGATCTTCTTCGCCGCCGGGCGCTTCGTCGGGCGCGGCCGCCACCGCAAGCCCCTGAGCCTGTCGGTCGCGCAGGTGCACGAGAAGTTCGAGGCGATGATGAGCACCCGCGGGACGCGCTACCAGAACGTCCGCCAAGTCTCTGGAATCATGGCGTATGCCGACGCCGACGCCGGGCTCGCCACGCAGTAACGGCTCTGTGACGCCGGGCGTGATTCCGAACGCCCGGCGCAACCAGCGGCGGATTGCCGACTTTCCTCCTTCGAGCGCCGCATCCTCGGGCGGCGCGGAAGTCGACTTCGGGGGGAGTCCTTGAAAAAGCACCAGACGAGCGCACCCCTGCCGCTCACCGATACGCTGTCACCGGGTATTCCGCTCGATCAGATCGGTCAGAAACTGGCGTCGTTCTACGATGATCTGGTCACCGAGGGTGTGCCCGAACACCTCGCGGCCCTGGTCCGCCGCGTCCGTCAGAACGAGGGCGACGAGACCGCCCCGGGCGCGCCGAGCGTCGTGGCGGCCGAGGCCGGTCCGCCGCGTCTCGCGCTCGTCGTGGAGGACGATCCCGAGATCCGCGCGCTGGCCGAGACCCTCTTGGAGGAAACCGAACTCGACGTGGTCGGGTGCGACAGCGCCGAGGCCGCCCTGTCGGTCCTCCAGGCGCGCGGGGGCGACGTCGCCCTCGTCTTCGCCGACGTCCGGCTGGCCGGCGAGATGGACGGGCTCCAGCTCGCCCGCGCGGTGGCGACCCTGTGGCCCCGGGCCCGTCTGGTGATCACCTCGGGCCACGGCATTCCCCGCCCCGAGCTGCCGGCCGAGGCCGTCTTCATCGCCAAGCCGTGGCGCCCCCTCGACGTGCTGGTCGAGGCCGAGCGCGCCGCCGCCGACCCGGCCCCGCCGGTGGTCTGAAGCGTTCCGCGCGGCCGGGCCCGGCCCTTGCATCGCCGGTGACCGCGTCGGCGCGAGCCCGGAGCCTGCGACTTGCCGATCCTCTCCGTCCGCCACCGCACGGTCTACCGGTACCGGCGTCCGGTCGCCTTCGGCGAGCACCGGATCATGTTCCGGCCACGCGACAGCTACGATCAGCGGCTGATCGCGGCGACCCTCGACATTGCGCCGGAGCCGGCCACCCTGCGCTGGCTGTTCGACGTATTCGGCAACTGCGTGGCGGTCGCGACCTTCGACACCCGCGCCGAGACCCTGACCTTCGACTGCGGCATCACCCTCGACCACACCCCGGAGCACGCGCCGGTCTTCCCCCTGGCGCCGCACGCGACCCACTACCCGTTCGGCTACGGGGCGGAGGACATGCCGGACCTCGCCCGCTCCATCGAGCGGCAATGGCCGGACCCGCGGCACGAGGTCGATGCCTGGGCGCGGAGCTTCCTGCCGCCGCAGGGCCGTATCCCGACGCAGGAGCTGCTGGCCGCGATGACGCGCAGCGTGCGGGCGAACTTCACCTACCTCGCCCGCTCCGAGAAGGGCGTGCAGGACCCGCTCACGACCCTGCGCACGAAGCTCGGCTCGTGCCGGGACTTCGCGGTGCTGATGATGGAGGGCGTCCGGGCGCTCGGCATGGCCGCCCGCTTCGTCTCCGGATACCTCTACAACCCGCGCAACGACCGGGCGCGCCACGTCGGCGGCGGCTCCACCCACGCCTGGCTGCAGGTCTACCTCCCGGGCGCCGGCTGGGTCGAGTTCGACCCGACCAACGGCATCGTGGGCAACCGCGACCTGATCCGCGTGGCAGTGGCCCGCGATCCGGCCCAGGCCGTGCCGCTGCACGGCTCCTTCTTCGGCCTCGCCAGCGACGATCTCGGCATGCGCGTCGACGTCGACGTGGTGGAGCTGCCTGCCGACGGGCCGGCGGCCCGAACCGTGCAGGGGCCGGAGACGACCCTGGCGCGTTGAGTTCGCGCGCACCCGGACTCAGAACGAGCGTGCGTGGCGACTCCGCGCGGACGGCGACAGAGCAAGGTGGCCCCGATGAAGATCAGGACCGGTTTCGATATCGCTTTCACGCTGTCGCAGCCGACACCGATGATCCTGATGCTGAGCGTCCATCCCTCGCGGATCGACGACGTGCTGACCCCGCACGCGATCGGGTTCGATCCGCCGCTCGAGGCGCGGACGTACCGGGACGGCTTCGGCAACATCTGCCACCGCATCATCGCGCCGCCCGGTCAGCTGACCATCGCGGCCGACTTCACGGTCGAGGATTCGGGCGAGCCCGATCCGGTCGTGCCGGACGCCCGGCAGATCCCGGTCCAGGACCTGCCCGACGACGTCCTGATCTTCCTCCTGGGCTCGCGCTACTGCGACACCGACAAGCTCTCGCAGACCGCGTGGTCCCTGTTCGGCGGCACGCCGGAGGGCTGGGCCCGCGTCCAGGCGATCGTCGACTACACGCACGAGCGGATCCGCTTCGACTATCAGCGCGCCGACGCGACCCGGAGCGCGCACGACGCCTTCATGCAGCGCGAGGGCGTGTGCCGGGACTTCGCGCACCTGGCGATCACCCTGTGCCGGTGCATGAACATCCCGGCGCGCTACGCCACCGGATACCTCGGCGATATCGGCGTGCCGAAGGACCCGGCGCCGATGGACTTCTCGGCGTGGTTCGAGGTCTTCCTCGAAGGGCCCGAGGGGCCGCGCTGGTACACGTTCGACGCCCGCCACAACCGGCCCCGCATCGGCCGCATCGTCATGGCCCGCGGCCGCGACGCCACCGACTGCGCCATCTCGACGAACTTCGGCTACGCCCACCTCGCGCGCTTCGACGTCCACACGGACGAGGCCCCCTGAGCCGCGCACGCGTTCGTGATATCGCGCACCGCACGGCCAAGCCGGCCTGCGTATTCCGCCGGACAGCAAATTCCGGGCGGAAGTATGGAACTGCTAGCCTATGCTCACGCTTGTAATGGCAAAGGTTATCGCACAGGTAGGCCACTCATGAAGACCACGGTCACCGCACTCGCCGCGCTCCTCGGCGTGTCTGTTCTTGCCGCCACGCCCGTCCTCGCCGCTTCGTCGTACGATCCCTTCGGCACGGATAGTGCCGACGAGTACTACTCCGATCAGGGACAGTACGGTTACCAGGGCTCTTACGCCCCGGGCTACGGCCAGGGCGTGCAGGCCGCGCCGCAGGCGCAGGTCCAGCCGATCCCCCGCGAGATCGTCGCGTTCAACGGGCCCTACGCGCCCGGCACGATCGTGGTCTCCACCGCCGAGCGGCGCCTGTACTACGTGCTCGGCAACGGTGAGGCGATCCGCTACGGCGTCGGCGTCGGCCGTCCGGGCTTCAGCTGGAGCGGCACCAACAAGATCACCGCCAAGCGTGAGTGGCCGTCGTGGACGCCCCCGAAGGCCATGATCGCCCGTCGTCCCGACCTGCCGCGCTACATGGCGGGCGGCATCGAGAACCCCCTCGGCGCCCGGGCCATGTATATCGGCAGCACCGAGTACCGCATCCACGGCTCCAACGAGCCGGACACGATCGGTCAGGCAGTCTCGTCGGGCTGCATCCGGATGACCAACGACGACGTCACCGACCTGTACGAGCGCGTGAAGGTCGGCGCCAAGGTCGTCGTCCTGAACTGAGCGCGCGGCGCGGGATCACCCGCGCCCCTTGCCCGCCTGTGCCGCGCGGGCCGCGTCATCCCACCCGGGGGCGCGGCCCGCGCGTGTGCGGTCGCCTGCGCGGGGCTGCGCCTCAGGGAACGACGCGGCCGACGGCCGTCTGCGGCGGGCTGAACGAGGCGATCGGCATGTCGCAGAAGCAGCGCACGCCGAGGGGCCGCGGCCCCGGCAGCGGGCAGGAGTACGGCTTCGGGCCGGTGATTCCCTGCTGGACGGCGTCGCAATTGTAGCCGACCGGGGCGCGCTGCGCCCGGCGCGGGACCGGCCGGTAACCGCCGTCGTAGCCCGGATCGTCGTAGTACTGGGCGAAGGCCGCGCTACTCGGAGCGACGGCGGCGAGCGCCAGGGCGGCGACCGCCAGACGGAGAGGTCCACGCAGGCCGGATCGGCCGGAAACAGTGACGCGCATCCCTGAACCCTTCACTCGGCGCGGACCCAACGCGTCCGCCCGGCGGCTCTCGGCGGCAATACCGGCGAAAACGAGACGGCCCGCCCCCGGATCAGGAGCGGGCCGCGGCCCCGTTCGTCGGTGCGAGCGTCAGTGCGACGCGCGCTCGGCGGCGTCCTGGGCGTTCTGGGCCGTCTGCTTCGCGGCGTCCTGGCCCTGCTCCATGGCCTTGCGGGCCTCGTCGGCACCCTGCTGCATCGCCGACTTGGCGCGCTCGGCGCCCTGCTGCATCGCGCTCTGCGCGAGGCCGCTGAACTCCTTCGCCTGGGCCTGGATGGCGGCGAACTGGCTGCGGACGAACTCGGCCTGGTGCTGCATCGCCTCCTGCATGTCCCTGGAGCGGACGAGCTTCTGGGCGAGGTCGAAGGCCGCGTTCACGTTCTGCTCGGCATACTCGAAGCCGCGCGAGGACGCGTCCAGCGCGTTGGAGCGCGCCAGCTCGGCCGAGCCCTGCACGGTGTCGGCGGTGCGGCGAGCAGCGCCGATGAAGCTGTCGAACGCCTTCCGGGCCTGCTCGACGCTCTTCTCGGCGAAGTCGCGCATCTCGGCCGGAACTTCGTAGTTCGGGGGGTTGCTCATACGTCGTCTCCTCTCTTCATTGGCCTGTGGATGGCGCTTTGTGCGGTGCACAATAACTGATTCGCCGCCATATGCCACCCGCGCTCACGGCGTTAAGGTTGACATAACGTAAACGTGTGACGGTTGCGCCGAGAGTCCAGCGCCGCGGCGCGGGGGAGTTTACAATAGGGCTACGGTCGCGCGCGTTTCTCGGGCAAAGCGGGACCGTTGAGCGTCAGGATCGCGTTAGGGTTCGAGGTCGCGGGCTTTGGAGACGACAGTGACACCGACGGCCGCTGCAGTTCCGCCCGGGCTGGGGACTGCCTTCGCGACCTGGGAGCGCCTGCCCGCGCTGGCGGCCGCGCTGGGCGCGCGCGACGCCGTGCATCTCGTGATCGATCCGTCGGAGGCCCGGATCCTGTCCGCGTCCGAAGCGGCGGCGGGTCTCGCCGCGGTTCTGGACGGCCCGGCCCTCGTCGACCTGACCCGGCAGATCGCGACCGCGGTGGCGGGCGACGCCACGCCCCGCCTCGCGCGCCTGCGCTTGGATGCCCGCCGGATCGCGCCGCCGGTCCTGTGCTGGCTGGCGCGCGGCGCGCAGGTCGACGGCCGGCCCGCGATCCTCGTCGTCCCGACCGCGCCGGTGGCGGCTGGCCGCGCGCGTCCGATCCGCCCGGTCGATCCACCGGTCGACGCGCCCGCCGAGCATCCCGTGGCGGCGCGGGCGCTTCCCCAGGAGCCGCAATCGCCTCCGGCGACGCCGCTCCGGCGCGACGACCGCTTCCTCTGGCGCCTCGATGCCGCGGATGTCCTGACGACCCTCACAGGCCCGGAGGCGCTCGCTGGGCTGGTCGGGCAGCGCTGGCAGGATCTGGCCGAGAGCGGGCGCCTCTCAGGCGCCGACGCCGTGCTGGCGGCCCTGCGCGACCGGCGCACCTTCCGCGGGGAACCGGCGGTCCTCGATGCCGGCACCGGGGCGTTCCGGGTCGACCTGTCCGGGGCCCCGCTCGGGCGGGGCGACGCGGCCTTCTCGGGCTTCGGCGGCTTCGGCCTGATCCGCAGCGCCCCGGCCGGCAACCCGAGACCGGTCGCGACGCCGGAGCCGACCCCGGAGCCCATGCTCGAGCGCGTTCCCGAGCGCGTTCCCGAGCCCGTGCCCTCCGCGACGCCGGAGCCGGCAACGTCCGAGGTTGCCAAGCCCGCTGCCGTCCCGGCCGGGACCGGCGACGCCGCGATCCCTGTCGCGATTCCTGTCGCGGTCGACGCGGATCATGTCGCCGCGCCGCTGTCGAACGACGAGCACGCCGCGTTCCGCGAGATCGCCCGCGCACTGGGCGCCCGCTACGCCGGTGACGAGGCCGGATCGGGGTCGCCCCGGACCGCGGGTGGGGCGGTCATGCCGTTCCCGGCGCCGCAGGCCGGCCCGACGGAGACCGGCGCGACCGCCGCGGATCCCGATGTCGAGACCGGGCCAGTGGAGGCCGAGCCGGTCGCCGACGCGCCGTCGTCCCCGGAATCCGATCTCCTCGGCGGATTGCCGGTGCCGGTTCTGGTCCATCGCGACGGAGCGATCGTCGCGGCGAACCGCGCCTTCCTCGATCTGACCGGCCATCCCGACCAGCCGAGCCTCGCGCGCCTCGGTCTTCCGGGATTGCTGCCCGGCCTCCCCCCGGCGGAGACGGTCGACCCGTCCGCGCGCCGGACGACCGTCGCGACGACCGACGGCGGCGCCCGTCCCGTCGAAATCCGGGCCGGCGCCCTCCCCTGGTCGGGCGCGACCGCGACGTGCCTGGTCGTGCGCCCGGTCGAGGACGCCGACATCGCCGACGCCCTCACGGCCGAGCGCCTCGCCCGCGCCGCTGAGACCGAGCGGACGGCCAGCGCCGAGGCGACTCTGGACGCGCTGGAAACAAGCGTCGTCACGGTCGACGGGGCCGGGCGCATCGTCGCGTTGAACCGCGCGGCGGCCGGCCTGTTCGGCTGCGATCCGCGCGAGATCGTCGGCAGCAGCTTCGTCACGCTCTTCGACCGGGAGAGCGTCCTGACGGTCGCCGATGCCCTGAGGGGCACCGCCCCGGGGCGGCGGATCGTGCGCATCGACGGCGCTCCGATGTCGTTGACCGTGGCGGCGGCGGCGGGCCGGCGCGTGGCCCAGATCGCCCGAGCCGAGGACGAGGCCCTCGCGCGGAGCGCGGAGGGCGGCCCGGAGCCCGCGCCGAGCCGCGCCGATGCCCTCGACCGGCTCGGCTGCGCCGTCCGCGAGCCCGTGTCCGGGATCGTCGACCTGGCCGGCGCGATGCTGAAGGAACCGTTCGGCCCCCTCGGGGACGCGCGCTACCGGGGCTGCCTCGCCGAGATCAAGGCCTCGGGCGAGGCGATGCTGGAGCGCGTCGGGAAGCTCCTGGACCTCGCCGCCGTCGAGGCCGGCGCGCTCCACCTGGAGCCGCGCGCCCTCGACCTCAACGACGTCGTGGCGAGCTGTGTCGCCCAGCTCCAGGGGGAGGCGGCGCGGGGGCGCATCGTGATGCGGACGAGCTTCTCGACCGATATCGGCGACCTGGAGGCCGACGAGCGCTCGGTCAGCCGCGCGGCCAGCTTGGTGATCGAGAACGCGATCCGACGCTCCACGGCCGGCAGCCAGATCATCGTGTCCACCGGGTCCGCCGAGCGGGCGGGGATCGCCGTGCGGGTGCGCGAGACCGGCGCCGGCCACGCGCCGCGGGCGGCAGCGCCGCAGGGCGATGTCGAGGACGGGCTGGCGCTGCCGCGGGCGCTCGTGGAGGCCAATGGCGGGCGCCTGCAGCTCTCCGCCCGACCGGAAGACGGCACGCTCGTGGAGATCATCATGCCCGCGCGGCGGGCGGCCAACGGCTAGGGGTGAGCGCCCCCCACCCCCGCGGGGCGGAAACAGAGGGCCGCCGGTGACAGCGGGCTCGGGCGCGCGCGCTTGACAGCGCAGCATCGAAGCCCCAATCAGCCCTTACATTGCGCCCAATCTATTCACGGGAATTGAGCTGCGCAGGAGCGCGCCAAACTGTGATGATATCGTCATCGTAGATTGGCGGCTACGTTACTTTGGAAGTCCTGGCTGCGCGGCGGAGACCGCGATACGATCGGGCGCCAAAACAGGGATGGGACGCCATGGTAGGCAAGGTGATCGAGGTTCAATCCGCGTGGCGCGAGGGTGCGCACGTGGACGATGCCAAGTACCGGGAGATGTACGCGGCTTCGGTCGCCGATCCCAACGCGTTCTGGGCCGAGCACGGCAAGCGCATCGACTGGATGAAGCCGTTCTCGACGGTGAAGAACACCAGCTTCGAGCCCGGCAAGGTCTCGATCAAGTGGTTCGAGGACGGCAAGACCAACGTCGCCCATAACTGTATCGATCGCCATCTCGAGACCCGCGGCGACCAGACCGCGATCATCTGGGAAGGCGACAACCCCGACGAATCCAAGCACATCACCTACCGCGAGCTGCACGCGCAGGTCTGCCGGATGGCCAACGTCCTGCGCAACCGCGGCGTCGGCAAGGGCGACCGCGTCACGCTCTACATGCCGATGGTCCCGGAAGCCGCCTACGCGATGCTCGCCTGCGCGCGGCTCGGGGCGATCCACGCCATCGTGTTCGGCGGCTTCTCGCCGGATTCCCTCGCCTCGCGCATCCAGGGCTGCGGCTCCAAGGTGGTGATCACCGCCGACGAGGGCCTGCGCGGCGGCCGCAAGGTGCCGCTGAAGGCCAATGTCGACGAGGCGATCAAGCGTCTCGGGACCGACCTCGTCGACCACGTGATCGTCGTGCGCCGCACCGGCGGCAGCGTCGCCATGGAGGCGGGCCGGGACGTCTACTACGACGAGGCCGCCGAGCAGGTGACGGACGAGTGCCCCGCCGTGGCGGTGGAGGCCGAGCACCCGCTCTTCATCCTCTACACCTCCGGCTCGACCGGGCAGCCGAAGGGCGTGGTGCACACCACCGGCGGTTACCTCGTCTACGCGTCGATGACTCACGAGTACGTCTTCGATTACCGCGAAGGCGACGTGTACTGGTGCACCGCCGATGTCGGCTGGGTCACGGGCCACAGCTACATCGTGTACGGGCCGCTCGCGAACGGCGCCACGACGCTGATGTTCGAGGGCATCCCGACCTACCCGTCGACCTCCCGGTTCTGGGAAGTGGTCGACAAGCACAAGGTCAACATCTTCTACACGGCGCCGACCGCGATCCGCTCGCTGATGGGCGGCGGCGAGGGGCCGGTGAAGAAGACCTCGCGGCAATCGCTCCGCGTGCTGGGCTCTGTGGGCGAGCCGATCAACCCGGAAGCCTGGGAGTGGTACTACAACGTCGTCGGCGACCAGCGCTGCTCGATCGTCGACACGTGGTGGCAGACCGAGACCGGCGGCATCCTGATCACCCCGCTGCCGGGCGCCACCGCCCTGAAGCCGGGCTCGGCGACCCGGCCGTTCTTCGGCGTGAAGCCCGAGATGGTCGACGCCGAGGGCAAGGTCCTGGAGGGCGCCTGCGAGGGCAATCTCTGCATCGCCGATTCCTGGCCGGGCCAGATGCGCACGGTCTACGGCGACCATGAGCGCTTCGAGCAGACCTACTTCTCGACCTACCCGGGCAAGTACTTCACCGGCGACGGCGCCCGCCGCGATGCGGACGGCTACTACTGGATCACCGGCCGGGTCGACGACGTCATCAACGTCTCGGGCCACCGGATGGGCACCGCCGAGGTCGAGTCGTCCCTGGTCGCCCACCCGAAGGTGGCCGAGGCCGCGGTGGTGGGCTACCCGCACAACGTGAAGGGCCAGGGCATCTACGCCTACGTGACCCTGAACGACGGCGAGGAGGGCGACGACGCCCTGCGCAAGGAGCTCGTGACCTGGGTCCGCAAGGATATCGGGCCGATCGCCTCGCCGGACCTGATCCAGTTCGCGCCCGGCCTGCCCAAGACTCGCTCGGGCAAGATCATGCGCCGGATCCTGCGCAAGATCGCCGAGGACGATTTCAGCTCGCTCGGCGACACCTCGACGCTCGCCGAGCCGGCCGTCGTCGACGACCTGATCGAGAACCGGCAGAACCGGGGCTGATCGCACCCGCGCCGCCCCGGCGGCGCGGGTTCGGACCGGGGCGGGTGCCGGGGCGGCGCCCGCTCCCAACAAGAACCACGAGTCTCAACGCGAAGAACCGGGGGGCCAGAGCAGGCCCTCGCGGGAGGAACACCCATGAGCGGCACGACACTGAACAGCCGAGGGCGCACGGCGCCCCCGGGACCACGCCCACGCGAGATCGCCGCCGATCCGCAGGTCGAGCGGATCGCCCGGACACCCGAGTTCCAGCAGCTCGTTCACGAGCGCACCCGCTTCGCCTGGATCCTGACGATCCTGATGCTGGTCGTCTATTTCGGCTTCATCGGCCTGATCGCCTTCGACAAGTCGCTCCTCGCCGTGAAGGTCGGCGGCACCGCCTCTCTCGGCCTGTTCGCGGGCGTGTTCGTGATCCTGTTCGCCTTCGCGCTCACCGGTGTCTACGTCGCCCGGGCCAACACGCGCTTCGACGCGCTGAGCGAAGCCCTGAAGCGGAGCGTGGCCCGATGAACCGCCTCCTCCTCGGCCTGACGCTCGCCACGATCGTCGCGAGCGCCGCCTACGCGGCCGGCCCGGATCTCGGTGCCGTCGCGCAATCGGCCACGAACTGGCCGGCCATCCTGATGTTCCTGTTCTTCGTGTTGCTGACGCTCGGCATCACCTACCGGGCGGCCAAGGGCACCAAGTCGGCCGCCGACTTCTACGCGGCGGGCGGCGGCATCTCGGCCGGCACCAACTCGCTGGCGATCGCCGGCGACTACATGTCGGCGGCCTCGTTCCTCGGCATCTCCGGCCTCGTCTACACCTCGGGCTTCGACGGGCTGATCTACTCGACGGGCTTCCTGGTCGGCTGGCCGATCGTGCTGTTCCTGATCGCGGAGCGCCTGCGCAACCTCGGCAAGTTCACCTTCGCCGACGTGGCGAGCTTCCGCCTCGACCAGACCGCGATCCGCATCATCTCGGCGGTGGGCACCCTGGTGGTGGTGGCCTTCTACCTGATCGCCCAGATGGTCGGCGCGGGGAAGCTGATCCAGCTCCTGTTCGGCCTGCCCTACCTCTACGCGGTGATCATCGTCGGCGTCCTGATGATCGTCTACGTCGCCTTCGGCGGCATGAAGGCGACCACCTGGGTGCAGGTGATCAAGGCCTGCCTGCTGCTCGGCGGCGCGACCTTCATGGCCGGCGCGGTGCTGCTGAAGTACGGCTTCAACCCGGAAGTGCTGTTCGCCAGCGCCGTTCAGGTCCACCCGAAGGGCGACGCCATCATGGCGCCGGGCGGCCTCGTGTCGAACCCGGTCGAGGCGATCTCGCTCGGCGTCGGCCTGATGTTCGGCACCGCCGGGCTGCCGCACATCCTCATGCGGTTCTTCACGGTCTCGGACGCCCAGGCCGCCCGCAAGTCGGTGTTCTACGCCACCGGCCTGATCGGCTACTTCTACATCCTGACCTTCATTATCGGCTTCGGCGGCATCGCGCTGCTGATGTCGGACCCGGTCTACTTCAAGCTCGGGCCGGCCGGCGCCTTCGACAAGCTGAAGGACATGATCGGCGGCACCAACATGGTGGCGGTGAACCTCGCCAACGCGGTGGGCGGGCCGTACTTCCTCGGCTTCATCTCCGCGGTGGCCTTCGCGACGATCCTCGCGGTCGTCGCCGGGCTCACGCTCGCCGGGGCCTCGGCGATCAGCCACGACCTCTACGCCCAGGTGATCGCCCGCGGGCGCACCACCGAGAAGCACGAGGTCAACCTGTCGAAGATCTCGGCGGTGGTGATCGGCATCGTGGCGATCTACCTCGGCTACGTGTTCGAGAACCAGAACGTCGCCTTCATGGTCGGCCTCGCCTTCGCGGTGGCGGCGAGCTGCAACTTCCCGGTGCTGGCCATGTCGATCCTGTGGCGCGGCACCACCACCTGGGGCGCGCTCGCCGGCGGCCTCGTCGGCCTGCTCGCGGCGGTCATCATGGTGGTGCTGTCGAAGGCCGTATGGGTGACCACGCTGGGCAATCCCGCCCCGCTCTTCCCCTACGACAACCCGGCGCTGTTCTCGATGCCGCTGGCCTTCGCGACGATCTGGATCGTCTCCCTCATGGACAAGTCCCGCCGGGCCCAGCGCGAGCGGGCCGCCTTCGAGGCGCAGTACGTGCGCTCCGAGACCGGCATCGGGGCGGCCGGCGCGCACGCGCACTGACGGCCTTCCGAAGCGTCGAACAGGCGGAGGGCGCGGCGCGAGCCGCGCCCTTCGTCGTTCCGGTGACAACTGCGTACGCGCCCATGTTGACGGGGGTCTTCACGATCGCTTTACCGGTTGACCGCTCCGATCGGTGCGATAACGCATAGGTGATCTGCGCCGTGCGCAGAACCGCCCGGGAATCGGGCCGGTGAGGGGGCGATCCGTGTCGCGGGCCGCCCGAATGCGTCTGGGAGGACCTGTTTCATGGCTGTGGCAACCGCGAGTGCGCGGACAGGGGACGCCGCGAGGCCGATGACGTCGGCCGAGAAGCGGGTGATCTTCGCGTCCTCGCTCGGCACCGTGTTCGAGTGGTACGATTTCTATCTCTACGGCTCTCTGGCGGCGATCATCGGCGCGCAATTCTTCTCGGCCTACCCGCCGGCCACGCGCGACATCTTCGCCCTGCTGGCCTTCGCGGCCGGCTTCATCGTCCGCCCGTTCGGCGCCCTCGTGTTCGGCCGCGTCGGCGACCTCGTCGGCCGCAAGTACACCTTCCTCGTCACGATCCTGATCATGGGTCTGTCGACCTTCATCGTCGGCATCCTGCCCAACGCGGCGACCATCGGCATCGCGGCCCCGATCATCCTGATCGTCCTGCGCCTCGCCCAGGGCCTCGCGCTCGGCGGCGAGTATGGCGGCGCGGCGACCTACGTGGCCGAGCACGCCCCCAACGGCCGGCGCGGCTTCTACACGAGCTGGATCCAGACGACCGCGACCCTGGGCCTGTTCCTGTCGCTGATGGTGATCCTGGCGACCCGGACCATCACCGGCGAGGCCGCCTTCGCCGAGTGGGGCTGGCGCATCCCGTTCCTGGTCTCGGTGCTGCTGCTCGGCATCTCGGTCTGGATCCGTCTCCAGCTCTCCGAATCCCCGGCCTTCCAGAAGATGAAGGAGGAGGGCAAGACCTCGAAGGCGCCGCTCACGGAGGCGTTCGGCCAGTGGCGGAACGCGAAGTTCGCCATCATCGCCCTGTTCGGGCTCGTCGCCGGCCAGGGCGTGGTCTGGTACACGGGCCAGTTCTACGCGCTGTTCTTCCTGCAATCGATCCTGAAGGTCGACGGCTACACGGCCAACCTGCTGATCGCGTGGTCGCTGCTCTTCGGCACCGGCTTCTTCGTGGTCTTCGGCTGGCTGTCCGACAAGATCGGCCGCAAGGTCATCATCCTGGCGGGCTGCGCGATCGCGGCGGCGACGTTCTTCCCGATCTTCAAGGGGATCACCTCGACGGCCAACCCGAAGCTCGAGGCGGCGATCGAGAACGTGAAGGTGACGGTGACGGCCGATCCGGCCGCCTGCGGAACCCTGTTCAACCCGGTCGGAACCCGGGTGTTCACCCAGCCCTGCGACCTCGCCCGTGACTTCCTGTCGAAGTCGTCGGTCCGCTACTCGACCGCCCCCGGCGCGGCCGGCCAGCCCACCACGATCCGGGTCAACGACACCGAGATCCCGTACCCGCAGGGCGGCAACGTCGAGGCCAACAAGGCCACGACCGCCGCGCTGCAGGCCGCGGGCTACCCGAAGGCCGGCGACCCCGAGATCGTCAAGATGTCGAACCCGTTCGACATCTTCCGGCCGCAGGTCGCGCAGGTGATCGGCCTGCTGTTCATCCTCGTGCTCTTCGTCACGATGGTCTACGGCCCGATCGCCGCCATGCTGGTGGAGCTGTTCCCGACCCGGATCCGCTACACCTCGATGTCGCTGCCCTACCATATCGGCAACGGCTGGTTCGGCGGCCTCCTGCCGGCGACCGCCTTCGCCATGGTGGCCCAGACCGGCGACATCTATTTCGGCCTCTGGTACCCGATCGTGATCGCGGTCGCGACCGTGATCATCGGCGTGTTCTTCGTGCCGGAGACCAAGGATCGCGACATCTTCGCCGACACCTGATCGGCGCGAGCCGGCCGGACCAAGGTCCGGCGCGTGTCAGAGACGCCCAGGCAGCTCGCGCTGCCTGGGCGTTCTCGTTCGTACGGCACGACGCGGCCGTCCCGCTTGTGTCGAGCCGGCAACGCGGCGGCGAAATAGCGACCCGTGCGGTTCCTCACGGATTGCGTTTCGTCTGGTCCTATACGGATGTGTCAAGTATCGAGGCCCGGCGGAAACAGGCCTCGACCGACCGGATCCGGAGCGTCAATTGTCCTAGTTCAAACTTTTAATGTTGCGAGAGGCGACTTATTGCAACTGCAAGTAATCTGACCGGCGACCCCGAGCTCATCGAGGGCGCGCCCGTCACCCGAGCCTGGACAAGATTTAACCTGCCGACAATCGGCCCGGTGGAACCCGATGCGGTACGAGCCCGTATCGGCTTTCCCTCCGCACCGGGCCCCTGGGATATCGAACGTGAACACCGTCCTGACACTTCTGCGCAGTCAGCCCGGCACGAAGCCACCGCTTCTCCTTGTGATTACCTGGTCCCTCGTCGCCGCTGGGCTCTGGATCCTGATCAACAGGTACGCCGGACGGCTGGTCTGGTGGTGGTGATGCGCCTCACCGCCCCCGATCGCTCTCGGGGTACCCGGTGAGATAGGCGCCGAGGAGATACCCTGCCTGATGCGCGGTTAGATATCCCAACACGATCAGGACGCGCAGCAGGTCGATCCCGTAGACCGACACGAAGATCGTCGTGGCGGTGAACAGGATCACCGACGAGGTCAGGGCGAGGATGGTCACCGAGTAGGATCGGCCGAGAAGCCATCCCACGAGAAACAACAGCGCTGCGACCACCATCTCGTCACTCGACCCGGAGCTGTTCCAGGAAGTTCTCCACGCGAGCTTCCGGCGCATTTCCCCGCGATGATGGCGTGCGGCCGAGAAAATTTCAACCCGCGGCGCAGACACCGCGCCTATTCGACAAGTTTGGAATATTACACCCGCAATGTTGCACCAAAGATAGTTTTCCCGAACGCCGACCATTCATTGCCGAGCTTGGTCGGGCAACGCGTCTGTTCACGGCAATGCTGGGCGGAAGCGCCCGCTCGGCAAACAATCGACCCGGCCGATCCGATCGCGGCGTATCGTTAACGCGGCGCGGCGGCGCGACCGCGGGTGTTCCGGGGCGTCCGGACCGGTGCGGCCGCCCCCGAGGTGGCGCGCCGTCCCGGAGGGCGGGAGACGGCCCGCCGGCTCAGTGCCGGAAGTGGCGGTGCCCCGTCAGGACCATGGCGAGACCGGCCTCGTCGGCCGCCGCGACCACGTCCGCGTCGCGCATCGAGCCGCCGGGCTGGATCACCGCGGTGGCGCCCGCCTCGGCGGCCGCCATGAGGCCGTCCGCGAACGGGAAGAACGCGTCCGACGCCACCACCGAGCCGACAGCGAGGCTCTCAGCCAGCCCGAGACGCTTCGCCCCCTCGGCGGCCTTCCAGGCGGCGATGCGCGAGGAATCGACCCGGGACATCTGGCCCGCGCCGATGCCGACCGTGGCGCCGGCCTTCGCGTACACGATGGCGTTCGACTTCACGTGCTTGGCCACCCGGTAAGCGAACCGGAGATCGGCCAGCTCGGCCTCGCTCGGCGCGCGCTTGGTCACGACCGTGAGCGGCATGTCGTCGACGACCGCCGCGTCCCGGCTCTGGACCAGCAGCCCGCCCGCGAGGGTCCGCACGGTCTCCCCGCCGGCCCGCGGGTCGGGCACGCCGCCGGCCAGCAGCAGGCGCAGGTTCTTCTTGCCGGCCACGATGGCCGCCGCCTCGGGCGTGGCGTCGGGGGCGATGATCACCTCCGTGAAGATCTCGACGATCCGGCGGGCCGCCTCGGCGTCGAGGGTCCGGTTCAGGGCGACGATGCCGCCGAACGCGGAGGTCGGGTCGCAGCTCAGGGCCCGCTCGTAGGCCTCGAGCAGGCTCGCCCCCTCGGCGACGCCGCAGGGGTTGGCGTGCTTGATGATGGCCACGGCGGCGGTCCGGGCCGGGTCGAACTCGGCCACGCACTCGTAGGCGGCGTCCGTGTCGTTGAAGTTGTTGTAGGACAGCTCCTTGCCCTGGAGCTGGCGGGCGGTGGCCACGCCCGCCCGGACCTTACCGGGGGCGCGGTAGAAGGCGGCCGACTGGTGGGGGTTCTCGCCGTAGCGCAGTTCCTGGCCCAGGGAACCGCCGAAGGCCCGGAAGCGGGCCGGCGCCTCGGCGCCGAAGCGGCCCGCCATCCAGTTGGCGATGCCGGCATCGTAGGACGCGGTGCGGGCGAAGGCCTTCTGCGCCAGGCTCCGGCGCAGATCCGCGCCGAGTGCGCCGTCCTGCGCCTCGAGGGCGGCGAGGACGCCGGCATAGTCCGACACGTCGGTGACGACGGCGACGTCCGCGTGGTTCTTGGCCGCCGCGCGGATCATCGCCGGGCCGCCGATATCGATGTTCTCGATGCAGTCGGCGTCGGACCGGTCGGCCGCGATGGTCGCCTCGAACGGGTAGAGGTTGACCACGAGGAGATCGATGGCGCCGATGCCGTGGGCGGCGAGCGCGGCCTGGTGCTCCGGGTTGTCGCGGATGGCGAGCAGGCCGCCGTGGACCGCCGGGTGCAGCGTCTTGACCCGGCCGTCCATCATCTCCGGGAACCCCGTCAGGTCGGCGACCTCGGTGACCGGCAGGCCGGCCTCCTGCAGGGTCCGGTGGGTGCCCCCGGTCGAGACCAGCGCGATGCCGCGGGCATGGAGCGCCCGGGCGAAATCGACGAGGCCGGTCTTGTCCGAGACCGAGAGGAGCGCGCGGGAGACCCGCACCTGATCGTGCGCCATAGCTTCGTGCCGAAAGTTCGAGATTTTCCGGCGCGGTAGCATGGAAACGGTGAGCCCGGCCAGCCGGCCCTGTCCGGAGACCCGTCAGGGCGCCACGCCGCGCAGGGGCGCGGAGGCCCGACGCTCGAAGCTCCACCGGACTTCCACATCGTCGGATACCCGCAGATGAAGGACGATCTGGTCGGTCCGGCGCGGTCCGGTCAGGCCCGAGAAGTAGACGCTCTCCTCGATGGCGATCTCGGCGTTCTCGGCGCTGAACACCCAGACCTCCCCGAGCGCCGAGGCGAGTTCCAGCCCCTCCGGGACGCTGCGCACCGCGATGCCGGGATGCAGGTGGAAACGGATCGCCACGTCCTGCGGGCGCAGCCGCCGCCCGCGGCTGAGCCCCTTGCCCTGGCGCAGGAAGGCGTCGCGGCCCTCCAGGCGCGCCGTCGCGTGGAAGAGCTGCCAGCGGCGCTCGTGCACGATGCCGAATTCGGGGGCGTAGCCGTTGTGCCGGGCCGCGAGGACGACGCTGTCGGCCTCCTCGGCCCGCTCGGCCGCCACCGCCGATGGACCGCTCAGGACCACGGGCCCGCGCCGGCCGATCAGCCAGTCCGCCAGCAACCGCTCGCCCCACCACCCGGTGCGGGTGAGGAACCGGCAGGATGAGGCGTGGGCCACCGAGGCCGTCGAATGGGCCGGCGTCGAGCGGGCGAGGAGGCGCAGATCCGCGCCGCTGGCCGGCAGGCCGCAATTGACCACGATGCGCTGCGGCCCGCTCGACATCTCGAAGGCGAGGCAGCCCGCACCGGCATTCACCGCGTAGGGCAGCGGCGGGCTGGCACCGACATCGGCCACGATCACCACCCGGCCGCCCTCCAGGCGCTCGTAGCCCGAGTTCGGCGCGTGCATCAGCGGGCGGGCGAGCGCGCCGTCGTAGACCAGCAGGGTCGCGAGATGGTCCGCGTCCGTGGCGCCCATGCCGTTGAAGTGGCTCAGCGAGGCGTCCGGGTGGCGGAGCAGTCGCAGCAGCGGCAGCATCCGGTCGACCGCGCGCAGGAGCGCCAGCGGCGGCTCGACGCTGCGGCTCAGGTAGCTCTGCCGCAGCGGCAGGAGGTCGAGGAGCAGCTCCATGGCGTAGCGCGGGTCGCGGGACCGGTGGCCGCCGTCGGTCAGGATCTGCCGGTCGAGCTCCCGCGTCAGGATGCGGGTCGCCCGGCGCAGGATCGGCTGGATGCCGTCGCAGCACAGGCCGGCGTAGCAGAGCGCCACCGCGGCGTTCAGGCGCCATTGCGGCGGCACACCGCGCCGGAGGTCGCGCTCGAGCTGCTGGGCGTTGCGGCCGATCGCCTTGAGGAAGTTCTGGTAGAAGCCGTGGTCGGCACCCTCCAGCACGAGGGGCGACTGGCACAGGAACGAGATCAGCCGGCGCGCCGCCACCGGCGTCTGGCGGGCGAGGGCCGCGTCGCCGCGGCCGGCGATGAAATCGGCCACGAAGGCGCGGGCATTGGCGCGGGCCAGCGCGGTGTCGGCGGCGCGCAGGTGGCGCAGCCAGCCGAAGCCGTAGAGCTCGTCGGCCCATTCCGGCGACGGTGCCGCGTAGTCGAAGGGCGAGCCGCCGCTCGCCGCGAGTGACCGGCCGGCGAAGACGAACAACCCGGCATAGATGTCGTCCGCGAAGGTCGCGTCGGAGGTGCGCAGGTCCTGCGGCGCGATCACCAAGCCGGCGACCCGCATCCGGGCGAGGATGTCGGGCGGGGCTGTGACGCTGGCGCCGGCGGCGCGGACCGCGCGCGCGGTCTCACGCGCGACGAGCCGATAGAAGCGCCAGCGGTCAGGCCCCCAAGCCACGCGATCTCCGAGCTACGCGTTCTGAAGGCCCCAAGGCCTTGAGCCCTCGCGCACGAGGATCGGCTGGCACCCGTTTCGTAAGGCTAGTGGGGGCCTCTTAACCGGCGGTTTACGCTATGTCATGTCCGACGCCGTGAAGGCGAAGGATCGCGGCGGCGCGCCCTCCCGGCGGGCTAGCCCGGCATCAGCGCGGCGTCGAACGCCTTGATGTTCGACCGCATCAGGTCGAGATACGTCGCGGCTGGGCCGTCCGGCGCCGAGAGCGCGTCGGAATAGACCTTGCCGCCGACGCGGGCGCCGCTCTCGCGGGCGATCTGCTGCATCTGGCGCGGGTCGCTAATGTTCTCGAGGAACACCGCCGGCACGCGCTCCTTCCGGATCTGGCGGATGATCGCGGCCACGTCCCGCGGGCTCGCCTCGCTGTCCGTCGACACGCCCTGCGGCGCGATGAAGCGCAGGCCGTAGGCCGCCGCGAAGTAGCCGAAGGCGTCGTGGGTCGTGATGATCCGCCGCCGCTCCGGAGGGATGCGGGCGATCGCCGCCCGGACGTCCCGCTCCAGCGCGTCGAGCTCGGCGAGGTAGGCGGCCGCCGCCGCCCGGTAGGCGTCGGCATGGGCCGGATCGACCTTGGCGAGGCCGTCCCGGATGTTCGCCACGTAGGTCCGCACGTTGGCGACGTCCTGCCAGGCATGCGGGTCCACGGCGTGGTCGCCGTGTCCGTGTCCGTGGTCGCCGTCCTCGTGGGCGTGCTCGTCCTGCGCGGGGATCGGCTTCACGCCCGCGGAGGCCACCACCACGGGGGCGCGCGTGCCGGAGGCCCGGATCAGCCGGTCGAACCAGCCCTCCAGCCCGAGGCCGTTGACGAACACGATGTCGGCTTCGGCGAGCTTGCGCGCGTCGGCCGGGGACGGGCTCAGGCCGTGCGCGTCGGAGTCCGGACCGACCAGCGTCGCCACCGTCACGTGCGATCCGCCGACCTGCCGGACGAGGTCGCCGAGGATCGAGAAGGTCGCCACCGCCCGCACCGGCTGGTCCTGCGGTGCGGCCGAGACCGGCCCCGCCGATCCGAACCACAGGGACAGGATCGCGAGCGCCGCGATCCGGAATGTTCTCGCCACGCGCCGCACCGCTCCACCTGCTGCAACCCCGTCGCGCCTGCCACTAATGTAACATTGTTACATACACAAGCGGGATACACGGCGGGTGCCCTATGCGCGGCGTTGGGCGCCGCCGCGGGCCGCGGCGACGTCCCGAGCGTGAGACGGAGATTTCCATGTCCCGACCTTTGACGGCGGCCATCCTGGTGACCGGGGCGCTCGGCCTCGGGCTCGTCGGCGCGGCGGTCGCGCGCGATCACGGACCCGAGGGCTTCCGCGGGCACGGCCGCTGGAGCGCGCTGACCCCCGAGGACCGCGCGGCCTTCACGGATGCCCGCATCGCCGCCCTGCATGCCGGCCTGAAGCTCAACGCCGACCAGGAGAAGCTGTGGCCGCCGGTGGAGACGGCGATCCGCGACATGGCCAAGCTGCGCCAGCAGCGCCGCGAGGCGATGCGCGACCGGCCGAAGTTCAGCGACGACGCCCCGGCGGCGCTGCGGGCGATGGCGGACGCGGCGAGCGCGCGGGGCGACGCCCTGCGCAAGCTCGCCGACGCGTCCCAGCCGCTCTACGCCAGCCTCGACCAGGACCAGAAGCGGCGCGCCATGATCCTCGCCCGACCGATGGGCCCGATGGCCGGTCACGGCATGCGGGGCGGCTGGCACCGGGACCGCGGTGACGATCGCGGCGACGACCACGGGCCGCGCGGCGACGGCCGCTGAGCAAAAGCCTTGATCCGCGGCGGCGGCGGCGGCAAACCGCAGCCGCCGCGCATCCTGCCCCGGGGCGGCACTGATCCGACCCGGTAGGTCTCATGGCGCGCCTTCCCGGCGACACGGCTCCCCTCCTCGCCCGGCTCTGGCGCACGTGGCTGTACCCGCACCGGGCCACCTTGGCGGTGGTGCTGGTGTTGATCGCCCTGGTCGGCGCCTCGACCGGGCTCTACCCGGCGCTGATCAAGGCCGCCTTCGACGCCTTCGACCGCAAGGACGCTGCCGCCATCGCGTACGGACCGCTGGTGGTGATCGTCGTCACGGCCACGCGCGGCTTCGCCCTCTACGGCCAGACGGTGCTGACCAATCGGGTGGTGACCCGGGTCGAGGCCGACATGCAGGCGGCGCTCTACGGGCATCTCATCGATTCGGATCTCGCCCAGCTCGGCCGCGAGAGCCCGGCGGCGCTCACCCAGCGCTTCACCACCGACTTCGCCTTCATCAAGGAGGCGCTGACCCGCATCTCGACGGTCCTGCTCCGCGACATCGCGATGCTGATCGGGCTCGTGGCGGCGCTGATCTGGATGGATCCGGTGCTGACCCTCGTGGCCGGCGTCACGGTCCCGTTCGTGGCGGGACCGATCGGGCGGATCGGCCGGAAGCTCCGGCGGGTCTCGACCTCGACCCAGGAGCAGATGGGCGCCACCGCCAGCCTGATCTCCGAGAGCCTGCAGGGGGCCCGGGTCGCCAAAGCCTACGCGATGGAGGCCTACCTCAAGGGCCGCGCCGCGGAGGCCCTCGACGAGGTGCGGCGCCTCAAGATGAAGGCCGCCAATGCCCGCGGCCGCCTCGACCCGCTGCTGGAGATCGGCGGCGGCATCGCGGTGGCGGGCGTCCTGGTGCTGGTCGGCCAGCGGGTCCTGGCCGGCGAGAAGACGGTCGGCGACTTCACCGGCTACGTGGCGGCCCTGCTCCTCGCCGCCCAGCCGGCCCGGGCGCTGGGCAACCTCAACGCCATCCTGCAGGAGGCGGCGGCCGCGCTGCGGCGCTACTTCGACGTCATGGACGAGAGCGCCACGATCCGCGAGGCGCCGGAGGCCCGACCGCTGGCGGTGACCGGCGGCGCGATCCGCTTCGCCGACATCCGGTTCCGCTACCGGCCGGACGCGCCGGCGCTGGAGGGCATCGACCTCGGGATCCCGGCCGGATCGGTGACGGCGCTCGTCGGGCGCTCGGGCTCGGGCAAGTCCTCGCTGCTCAACCTCGTTCCGCGCCTCTACGACGTCACCGGCGGCGCCGTGACCATCGACGGCCAGGATGTCCGGGACGTGACGCTGGCCTCCCTGCGCGCCGCGGTGGCGGTCGTCTCGCAGGAGGTCGTGCTGTTCGACGACACGATCGCCGCCAATATCGGCTTCGGCCGACCCGGGGCGACGCCCGCGGAGATCCAGGCGGCGGCCGAGGCCGCCGCGGCCCACACCTTCGTCTCGGCCCTCCCGGAAGGCTACGGATTCCGGGTCGGCCCGGGCGGCGGCCGGCTCTCGGGCGGCGAGCGGCAGCGGGTGGCGCTGGCCCGCGCCTTCCTCAAGGACGCGCCGATCCTGCTCCTCGACGAGGCGACCTCGGCCCTCGATTCCGAATCGGAGCGGCTCGTCCAGGAGGCGCTGACCCGGCTGATGCGCGGCCGCACCACCCTGGTGATCGCCCACCGGCTCTCGACCGTGCGCGACGCCGATCAGATCGCCGTGATGGAGGCGGGCCGGGTGATCGAGACCGGGCGCCACGACGACCTGCTCGCCGCCGGCGGCGCCTACGCGCGCCTGCACCGTCTGCAGCTGTCGGAGCCCGCGACCGCCGAGTGACGCGCCGAGTGACGCGCCGAGTGACACGCCGAGTGACTCGGCGAGCGACTCGCATGTGCGGCGACGCCGTCATGCGCCGGCTCCGTAGATTCGCGCGCCGGAGCGCGCCATAAGGGCCTCAGTCGATGAGGACCACACCGTGAGCGACCTGACGTTCGAGATCCAAAGTCATCCGGCCCCGCGGACCGCCGAGGAGCGGGCCGCGCTGATGGCGAATCCTGGCTTCGGCAAGGTGTTCACAGACCACATGGTGGTGGCGCGCTACACCGCCGGCCGCGGCTGGCACGACGCGCGGATCCAGGCGCGCGAGGCCATCCCCCTCGATCCTGCCGCCGCGGTGCTGCACTACGCGCAGGAGATCTTCGAGGGCCTGAAGGCCTACCGCACCGCGGACGGCGGCGCGGCCCTGTTCCGGCCGGAGGCCAACGCCCTGCGCTTCCGCCGCTCCGCCGAGCGGATGGCGATGGCGCCCTTCCCGGAGGACGCCTTCGTCGAGGCGATGCGCAGGCTCGTCGAGATCGACCGCGCCTGGATCCCCGACACGCCGGACGGCAGCCTCTACCTGCGCCCGTTCATGATCGCCAGCGAGGCCTTCCTGGGTGTCAAGCCGGCCTCGGAATACCTGTTTGTGACGATCGCCTCGGCCGTCGGCTCCTACTTCAAGGATCCGACCGGCACCGTGACGGTGTGGGTCTCGGAGCACTTCACCCGCGCGGCCCCGGGCGGCACGGGCGCAGCCAAGTGCGGCGGCAACTACGCGGCGAGCCTCGCGGCGCAGTCGGAGGCGGCGTCCCAGGGCTGCGAGCAGGTGGTGTTCCTCGACGCGGCCGAGCGCCGCTACGTCGAGGAGCTCGGCGGCATGAACGTGTTCTTCGTCTTCGAGGACGGCACGCTGGTGACGCCGCCGCTCTCGGACAGCATCCTGCCCGGCATCACCCGCGACTCGGTGATCACGCTGGCGCGGGAGGCGGGCCTGACCGTGAAGGAGGAGCCCTACACGATCGACGCGTGGCGCGCCGACGTGCGGGAGGGCCGCCTGACCGAGGCCTTCGCCTGCGGTACTGCCGCGGTGATCACGCCGATCGGCACCGTGAAGGGCCGGGAGGAGAGCTTCACCATCGGGAACGGCAAGGCCGGCCCCGTGGCCCAGCGGCTGCGGAGCCTGCTGGTGGACATCCAGCGGGGCAATTCCAATGACGCCCACGGCTGGTTCCAGAAGATCTTCTGAGAGCCGGCGTCCGCCCGCGGCCGTGTGGTCGGGGTCGGGACTGCCGGGTTCGCCGCGAGGACCGGGCAGGCGTCTGCCCGGTCCTCGCCCTCGTCCCGAGGTCGCGGCGCGCGTTGCGGACTTCTCGGGCGGTCTTCGGCGGAGCGCACGGTGACGGATACGGCTGCCGCGCGCGTGACGGACGCGTCGGTCCACTCTCCCGAGCCGCCCATCGGCCCCTGGAACCCGGGCGTCCGGTCCGATCTGCCGTCCGCCTTCCTGCCCCTCGTGACCGTCTACCGGCCGGAGCACGTCGAGACGCCGCTCCGCGACGCCCTGGACCTGAGCGACCTCTGCGGGCTGCCCGCCCGCCAGCTCACCCGGTTCCGGGCCGGGCGCCTCGTCGTCCACGAGGTCCTGATCCGGGTAATGTCGGATCTCTCCGTGCCGGTGGGCGAAGTCTACGCCGATCTCGGCGTGAACTTCCGCGCCATCGTCGCGACCATCCTGCGCGAGGGCATCGAGCCGCGCCTCGCCGAGGTCGAGTCCGCCCTTGACCGGATCCGCGCCGAGGCCGACGCGGTGCTCGCCCGCGAGATCGCCGCCATCCTGGAGGAGAGACCTCCCCCGCCGCCGCCAGAGCCGCGCTGGCTCGACCGCCTGCTCGGGCGCCGCCCGCCGACGGTCCAGGCGCCGCGCGAGGATCTCGCGACCCGGGCCCTGCGCCATCTCGAGAGCTGGCAGCGACGCGCCGCCGAAACCGGCGACGCCCTGGAGACGGCCGCCTGCGAGGCCCTGCGCGCCGTGGTGTCGGGCCTCATCGCGCGGCAGAATGCGGTCATCCGCGACGCCGCGCTGCTGCGGACCATCGCGGGGACGCTGGTCTCGAACGGCTACGGCAGCCGGCGCGTCGGCGAGCAGATCGAGCCCTGGATCGACGCCGTCGTCGAGGCGCAGCGCTACCGGCGGCTGGCGCCGCAGGATCATCCGGTGGTGATGAACGTGAAGGGCGCCTCGGCGTCCGGAAAGAGCACGATCCGCCCCTACCAGCTCGGCCTCGCCAGGCGGCTGGGCATGGCGTGGTCGGACTTCGCGGTGATCACCCCCGACGTCTGGCGCAAGTACCTCCTCGACTACGACAGCCTGGGCGAAGCTTCGCGGTACGCCGGGACGCTGACCGGCTACGAGGTCGAGATCATCGACATGAAGCTCGACCGCTACGTCACCCGCAAGGCGGCGGAGCGGCGGATCTCGAACCTGCTGATCGACCGGTTCCGGTTCGACAGCTTCCAGGCCGACGCGGGCTCGGACGGCGGCGGCCAGTTGCTCACCCGGTTCGGCGACCGCGTCTACATGCAGTTCATGGTCACGCCTCCGGCCGACACCGTGGAGCGCGCCTGGAAGCGCGGCGAGCTGTTCGGCCGCTACAAGGCCGTCGAGGACCTGCTGGCCCACAACGTCGAGGCCTATACCGGCATGCCGCGCCTGTTCTTCAACTGGGCGCTCGCACGGGACAAGCAGGTGGTCTGCGAGTTCCTCGACAACAGCGTCCCGCTCGGCGAGCGCCCGCGCACCATCGCGTTCTGGGCGGACGGAATTCTCAACATCCTCGACGTGAAGGGGCTGATCGACATCGACCGCTTCCGCAAGGTCGACATCTTCGCCCACGGGCCCGACGCGGTGTTCGACGGCGCCGACCTCTCGGCCTCCGCCAACACCAGCTTCCTGCGCGAATGCCTGCGCCGGATGGCGGTCGTCCGCTTCGTTCAGGCCGAGACCGGCCGGGCCTTCATGCGTCTCGACCGCGGTCGGATCACGGCGCTGGATCCGGGAACCCTGGCGGCGGTGAAGTCGGGACCCGACTGGGAGGCCGCCTGCGCCCTCATCGGCTTCCCGGCCGACCCGGCCTCGATCCCCGCCCTCGACGAGATTCTGAGCCCCGCGGAGGCACCGACTCTCGGTGCCTGGGGACCGATTCCTCCGGCCGGGCAAACGGAATAATATCGCCGCCCTGACACTTCATCCCGTCCGTCTCACCCTGGTATATTGCATACCTAGAACGGATGTGCATGATCGTCGGTGCACGAGAGACGCCGCCAGAGCAAGGCCGCGCCGCCCAAGAGAAGAGGCTCAGGGATGGAACGCCAGGATTCGCCGTCGGCGAAATGGTGGCAGCTCGCCTTCGGCGTGATCTGCATGGCCATGATCGCCAACCTACAATACGGTTGGACACTGTTCGTGGACCCGATCGACCAGCGCTACCACTGGGGCCGCGCGGCGATCCAGCTCGCGTTCACGCTGTTCGTCGCCACGGAGACCTGGCTGGTGCCGGTCGAGGCGTGGTTCGTCGACCGCTACGGTCCGAAGATCGTCGTCGCCTTCGGCGGCGTGATGATCGCCCTCGCGTGGACCATCAACGCCTACGCTGACAGCCTGGCGATGCTCTATCTCGGCGCCGTCGTCGCCGGCATCGGTGCGGGCTCGGTCTACGGCACCTGCGTGGGCAACGCGCTCAAGTGGTTCCCAGATCGCCGCGGCCTCGCCGCCGGCGCCACCGCGGCCGGCTTCGGCGCGGGTGCCGCCATCACGGTGGTGCCGATCGCCAAGATGATCGCGTCGAGCGGCTATCAGGACGCGTTCCTGTACTTCGGCATCGGCCAGGGCGCCGTGGTGCTGGCCCTCGCCTTCCTGCTGCGCAAGCCGTCGACCAACACGCCGGTCCAGCGCAAGAAGACCCGCCTGCCGCAGACCAAGGTCGACCGCAGCCCGCGCGAGGCGGTGCGCACCCCGGTCTTCTGGGTGATGTACGTGATGTTCGTGATGGTCGCCTCCGGTGGCCTGATGGCGGCGGCGCAGATCGCCCCGATCGCCCACGACTTCCAGGTGGCCGGCGTACCGGTGAGCCTGTTCGGCCTGCAGATGGCGGCGCTGACGCTGGCGATCTCGCTCGACCGGGTCTTCGACGGGTTCGGCCGGCCGTTCTTCGGCTACGTCTCCGACAACATCGGCCGCGAGAACACGATGTTCATCGCCTTCTCGACGGCGGCGCTCGCGGTGATCGTGCTGCTGACCTACGGTCACGTCCCGATGGTCTTCGTCCTGGCCACCGCGGTGTATTTCGGTGTGTTCGGCGAGATCTACTCGCTGTTCCCGGCGACCTGCGGCGACACGTTCGGCTCCAAGTACGCCGCCAGCAACGCCGGTCTGCTCTACACCGCCAAGGGCACCGCGGCCTTCCTCGTCCCCTTCGCCAGCATCCTGTCGGCGGCCTACGGCTGGTCGGCGGTGTTCACGCTGATCATCGTCCTCAACGTGACGGCGGCGGCGCTGGCGATGTTCGTCCTGCGCCCGATGCGGGCCCGCTACCTCGCCTCGGAGGACCAGCCCGCGGCGCTCGGCGCCCGGCCGATCCGGGCGGCCTGACCGGCCTCCCATCCCACGGCGTCGCGGAAGCGACGCCCGACCCTCCCGGATCCCCCGCCCTCCCCCTGTTCGGGAGTGCGGGGGATCCCCAGCCAGCCGGCGCCGAGCGCCGCCCGTCCAAACCGATCTTCCGGGAGATACCGTGATGACCGCAGTCGCCAAGATCGTCCACAGCACCCCCGAGGTCGAGGCCGAGCCCGATCTGACCGACGGCTTCCACCTCGTCATCGATGCGCTCAAGCTGAACGGCATCGACACCATCTACGGTGTCCCGGGCATCCCGATCACCGATCTCGGGCGCATGGCCCAGGCCGAGGGGATGCGGGTCATCTCGTTCCGCCACGAGCAGCACGCCGGCAACGCCGCGGCGATCGCGGGCTTCCTCACCCAGAAGCCGGGCATCTGCCTCACCGTCTCGGCCCCGGGCTTCCTCAACGGCCTGACCGCCCTCGCGAACGCCACCACCAACTGCTTCCCGATGATCCTGATCTCGGGCTCCTCCGAGCGCGAGATCGTCGACCTGCAGCAGGGCGACTACGAGGAGATGGACCAGCTCGCCATCGCCAAGCCACTGTGCAAGGCGGCCTTCCGGGTGCTGCACGCCGCCGATATCGGCATCGGCGTCGCCCGCGCCATCCGCGCGGCCTGCTCGGGCCGCCCGGGCGGCGTCTACCTCGACCTGCCCGCCAAGCTGTTCTCCCAGGTGATGGACGCCGAGGCCGGCCAGAAGTCTCTGGTCAAGGTGATCGATCCGGCGCCTGCCCAGCACCCCGCTCCCGAGGCGATCGCCCGGGCGCTCGAGGTCCTGAAATCCGCCAAGCGGCCGCTGATCGTGCTCGGCAAGGGCGCCGCCTACGCCCAGGCCGATGACGCCATCCGCGCCCTCGTGGAGACCAGCGGCATTCCCTACGTGCCGATGAGCATGGCCAAGGGCCTCCTGCCCGATACCCACCCGCTCTCGGCCGGCGCGGCGCGCTCGACGGCGCTGAAGGACTCGGACGTGGTGCTGCTGGTCGGCGCCCGGCTGAACTGGCTGCTGTCGCACGGCAAGGGCAAGAGCTGGGGCGAGCCGGGCTCGACCAAGTTCATCCAGATCGATATCGAGCCCCGCGAGATGGACTCGAACGTCGAGATCGTGGCGCCCGTCGTCGGCGACATCGCCTCCTGCGTGCAGGCGCTGCTCGACGGCATGGGCCAGGGCTGGCAGCAGCCCCCGTCCGACTGGATCGAGACGCTCAAGACCAAGCGCGAGGCGAACGTCGCCAAGATGGCGCCGAAGCTCATGAGCAACGCCTCGCCCATGAACTTCCACGCCGCGCTCGGCGCGCTGCGCACCATCGTCAAGGAGCGGCCGGACGCGATCCTCGTCAACGAGGGCGCCAACACCCTCGACCTCGCCCGCGGCATCATCGACATGTACCAGCCGCGCAAGCGCCTGGACGTCGGCACCTGGGGCATCATGGGCATCGGCATGGGCTTCGCCGTCGCGGCCGCGGTCGAGACCGGCAAGCCGGTGCTCTGCGTCGAGGGTGACAGCGCCTTCGGCTTCTCCGGCATGGAGGTCGAGACGATCTGCCGGTACGGCTTGCCGGTCTGCATCGTGGTGTTCAACAACAACGGCATCTACCGCGGTACCGACACCGATCCGACCGGCCGCGACCCGGCCACCACGGTGTTCGTGCCGGATTCCCGCTACGACAAGATGATGGAGGCCTTCGGCGGCGTCGGCTACCACGTCACCACGCCGGACGAGCTGACCCGCGCGGTCAACGAGGCGATGAACTCGGGCCGCCCGGCCCTCGTCAACGCCGTCATCGACCCGGCGGCCGGCAGCGAGAGCGGCAACATCGGCAGCCTCAACCCGCAGAGCGGGATCAAGAAGAAGAAGTGAGGGCGAGCCCCTCGCGAGATCTCTGATCCCACACCATCGAAGCCGGGCTCGCGTGTCGAGCCCGGCTCTCTGCCTTGACGAGAACGGCGTCGCGGATCCGCGCGGGACGGTGTTCCGCTGAAGCTCCCGGCCTCCGGGAGACCTTCCCCGCACCGTCATCGCGAGCGAAGCGAAGCGGCCCGGGGCGGCGCGGTCCAGTTCCGCGCGGAGCGCGGGGATGGCTTCGCCGCGCCCGCAGTGACGGCGCCGGATCCGTCATCCGTTCGGTGACGGTGCATCCATGATCGATCCCGACCTCGCCGGCCGCCTGCACTTCCGCCACCGGCTCCCGACCGAGGAGCCCCTCCCCCCGGGCCGGCACGACCTCGGCCTCTTCGCCGAGCGCGACGCGGTGCTGGTGGTCCCCGAGGGCCTCGATCCGCGCCGGCCCTGCCCGCTCGTGGTGCTGTTCCACGGCGGCGGCGGCAGCGCCGAGCGCATCCTGCCGATGCTGGAGGCGCACGCCCGGACCGAGCGCTTCCTGATCCTCGCGCCGCAATCCCTGTTCCCGACCTGGGACATCGTCATCGCCGGCCACGGACCCGACCGGGAGCGCGTCGCGGCGGCGCTGGGTCACGTCGCCGACCGGTTCCTGCTCGATCCGCAGCGGCTCTGCTTCGCCGGCCATTCCGACGGCGGCAGCTACACGCTCTCGTCGGGGCTCGCGAACGGCGACGTGGCGAGCCACCTGATCGTCTCGTCGGCGGGGTTCCTGTCGGTGCACCTGCAGGTCGGCGCGCCGCGCATCTTCCTGTCGCACGGCACACAGGACGAGCAGATCCCGATCGACCGGAGCGCCCGGGTCCACGTGCCGGCCCTGCGCGAGGCCGGCTACCCCGTGACCTACGTGGAGTATGACGGACCGCACGCCCACCAGCCGGCCGTGGTGGCGCAGGCGGTCAGGTTCTTCCTGGCGGATCCGCCCGCCGGGCGCTGAGGGTCAGGCCAGGGCAGCCCGGGCCGGCGCGCGGGCGCGGATCGGCGCCTCGGGCGCATCGGCCTCGGACAGGAGCGCCGGGATCAGGTCGGTCTGCGAGACGATTCCGACCAGGCGGCCGTCGTCGTCGACCACCGGCAGGTGGTGAAGCCCCGCCTCCGACATCCGCGGCACCAGGGCGGCCACGGGCGTGTCGGGACCGACCGGCTCGACCGCGCTCATGATGTCGGCCGCGCAGCCGTGGGGGGCGCGGCCGCGCTCGGCGGTGAGGCGCAGGCGTCGGCCGAGACCGAGGCGCGGCCCGCTCCGGTCCCAGGCGGCCTTGTCGAGCAGGTCGGTCTGCGTGACGATGCCGAGGACGCGCGCGCCCTCGTCGGTGACCGGAAGCGCCTTGATGCGGTGACGGCGCAGCAGCCGCATGGCCTCGGAGAGCGGCGCGTCCGGCGCCACCGCGATCACGTCGCGCGACATGATCGCCGCGCAGGTGATCGGGCCCGAGCGGCGGCCGTAGACCCGCATCTGCACGCGCCGCAGGATCTGCTCCAGGTCGCCCCGATCGACGTCCAGGAGCTGGTCGAAATCCTCCAGCGCGGCGTCGAGGTCCGAGGCCCGGAAGCCGACCCGGGCGTCCGAGGGCGGATCCGCCGTCCGGGGCCCGGCCGGGCGCAGGTGCGGGTAGGCGCGCCCGGTGAGGTTGTTGAACAGCAGGGCGGTGGTCAGCAGCAGCAGCGAGTTGACCGCCACCGGCCACAGCACGAAGCCGTAGCCCAGCTCCCGGATCGCCGGGCCGCCGAGCACCGCCGTCAGCGCCACGGCCCCGCTCGGCGGGTGCAGGCAGCGCAGGGCCATCATCAGCGCGATCGCGACCCCGATGGCGCAGGACGCCGCCACGAACGGGTCGCCGATCCAGGCCGCCGCCGTGACGCCGACGAGCGCCGCCACGATGTTGCCGCCGAGGATCGACCAGGGCTGCGCCAGGGGGCTCGCCGGCACCGCGAAGAGCAGCACCGCCGAGGCGCCCATCGGGGCGATCAGCACCGGCAGGGCCTCGGCCGGGACGGAGACCCGGCAGACGAAGCCGGTCGCCAGGATGCCCACGAGGGCACCGGCCGCCGAGCGCAGGCGCTCGCGCTTGCTGACCGGGGTCAGCTCCGGCAGAAAACGGCTGAGGAATGCGCGCATCGGATCCGGGGCTCGCACGTGAAAAGGACGGCGCCCCGGGGAGCGCCGTCCTGTCTCAGGGTCGCTGAGGTCGGGCGGTCCTTATCAGACCGCGCGGGCCTCGTGCATCGCCCGGATCTGCTCCTGGGTGTAACCCAGGTCTGCGAGCACCTCATCGGTGTGCTCGCCGAGCAGCGGCGACGCCTTCACCTCGACCTGCATGTCGGAGAACTTGATCGGGCTTCCGACGGTCAGGTACTTGCCGAGCTTCGGGTGCGCCACCTCGACGACGGTGCCGCTCTCGCGCAGGGACTTGTCCTCGGCGATCTCCTTCATCGACAGCACCGGCGCGCAGGGGATGTCGTAGGTGCGCAGGATGTCGACCGCCTCGAACTTGGTCTTGTCGGCGAGCCACTCCTCGATCGTCTTGAAGATGTCGAAGATCTTGTCCTGGCGGGCCCGCGGCGTGTTGTAGCCCGGGTCGGTGATCCACTCCTCCTTGCCGAGCGCCTTGCAGATCGGCGCCCAGGCGTGGCCCTGGATCGTGAAGTAGATGTAAGCGTTCGGGTCGGTCTCCCAGCCCTTGCACTTCAGCACCCAGCCCGGCTGGCCGCCGCCGCCCGCGTTGCCGCCGCGCGGCACCACGTCGGAGAACTCGCCGTGGGGGTACTGCGGGTACTCCTCGAGGTAGCCGAGCGCGTCGAGGCGCTGCTGGTCGCGCAGCTTCACGCGGCAGAGGTTGATCACCGAGTCCTGCATCGACACGGCGACCTTCTGGCCCTTGCCGGTCTTGTTCTTCTGGTGGAGCGCCGTGAGGATGCCGATGGCGAGGTGCATGCCGGTGTTGGAGTCACCGAGCGCGGCGGCGCTGACGGTGGGCGGCCCGTCCCAGAAGCCCGTGGTCGAGGCGGCACCGCCCGCGCACTGGGCGACGTTCTCGTAGACCTTCAGGTCCTCGTAGTGGTGGCCGTCCGAGAAGCCCTTCACCGAGGCGAGGATCATGCCCGGGTTCAGCTCCTGGATGCGGGCCCAGGAGAAGCCCATCCGGTCGAGGGCGCCGGGACCGAAATTCTCGACCATGACGTCGGAGTCCTGGATGAGCTTCTCGAGGACTTCCTTGCCGGCCTGGGTCTTGGTGTCGAGGGTGAGCGAGCGCTTGTTGGAGTTCAGCATCGTGAAGTAGAGCGCGTCCGCGTCCTCGACGTGGCGCAGCTGCGTGCGGGTCACGTCGCCGGCGCCGGGGCGCTCGACCTTGATCACGTCGGCGCCGAACCAGGCGAGGAGCTGCGTGCAGGCCGGGCCGGCCTGGACGTGGGTGAAGTCGATGATCTTGATGCCTTCCAGCGGCTTGCTCATTGGGCGTTCTCCCTGTGCGGTTCGGTGATCGGGTCCTTCGGATCGTCCGGTGGGCTCAAGGCGCCCGACGGGCCGGATCCGAGGAAGCTTCGAGTTCGGCGACGCGCTGGCGCAGGCGCTTCTCCTCGGCCCAGCGCTCGGTCTCGTCGCGGATCACGGCGACGATCCCGGTCACCCGGTCGGAGGCGTCTCGCACCATCCCCACCGTGAAGGCGATGGAGAGCTGGCGGCCGTCCTTGTGGAGCGCCGGCACCCTCAGGGTCTCTGCCCCGTAGCGGGTGACGCCGGTGCGCATGGTCTTGGCGTAGCCGTCCCAGTGGCGGCGTCGGTGCCGCTCGGGTGTGATCAGATCGAGGGTCTGGCCCAGGGCCTCGGCGGCGGTGAAGCCGAAGATGCGCTCCGCGGCCGGGTTCCAGACCGTGATGGCGCCGTCCGGATCGGACACCACCACCGCGTCGCCGATCGCCTCGGCCAGACCGTGAATTTCGTGGGAACCGGGCGCGGCCAGGGTCGGCCCGGTCGCCGTCATGGGCGCCACCCGGTCGGCGGCGCGGATGAGAGGTGGATCGCGGCAGTCCGGCGCCTTGTCATGGGGCGGCCCTTCCTGAACGTCACGCGCGGAAACGGCGGTAAAATTCCGGTCCCGCATCCTTGAAGGGCTGTCACCCGCCCTCTTCGGTTGGTATTTGGTATGCCAAATGGAGAATGGCGTCAACCGACGGGGTGACAGGTGGCACTTTTCTTCAAGCGACCGGTGGAGCTTTCCGGGCGAAGCCATCTGCCGACGCGCGCCGTTCGACCGCCGCCGCGCGACGCGGCAAGGCGCTCATGTCCTTCTCAGATTTGCCGCTTTCGGCGAGCAGGACTCGGCCCGTCAGGCAGCTCGGACCGGCGGTTCGGCACACCGCCCGGGAGACCATTTCGGTGATCCGTTTCGAGAAAGTCAGCAAGGTCTACCGGACGGAAGGCCACCGGCGGACCATCCTGGAACAGGTGTCGTTCACCCTGAAGCCGGGCGTGTCTTACGGCATCCTCGGCATCAACGGCGCCGGAAAATCCACCACGATGCGGCTGATCGCCGGCACCGAGGACGCGACGCGCGGCCGGATCCACCGCGGCCTCAGGGTCTCGTGGCCCCTCGGCTTCGCCGGCGGCTTCCATCCCAAGATGACCGGGCGCGACAACGTCACCTTCGTGGCGCGCATCTACGGCGAGGACCCGCGGAAGGTGCTCGATTTCGTCGAGGACTTCTCCGAACTCGGAAGCTACCTCGACGTGCCGATCTACACGTACTCGTCGGGCATGGGCGCGCGGCTCGCCTTCGGCATGAGCATGGCGATCCCGTTCGACTGCTACCTGATCGACGAGATCACCTCGGTCGGCGACGCGCGGTTCTCGAAGCGCTGCGACGAGGTCTTCTCGCAGCGCCGGAAGAACGCCGACATCATCATGGTCTCGCACTCCATGGAGACCATCCGGCAGTGGTGCACGCAGGGATTGGTCCTGCTGAACGGTCGCGCGATCATCTACGAGGACGTGAACGACGCGATCGAGGTGTACCGGCGTCTCAACGCCTGACCGCGCCGGCGGCGGCCGGACCGCGACGACATGCTTTTGCCGCCTCGCCGTGCGAGAGACGGTCGCGACGCCGGGTGCGGCGCGCGCGGGATCCCGGTAACGGGTCGACCTTCGAGGCCGGGGAGGCCGGGAATCAGGCCATGAACATGGAGATCCGGAAGGCCGAGGGGCAGCCGGTCACGCCCGCGGACCGCCAGCAGGCAGTGAGCGAGTCGCTGCGGCAGATCGCGCGCATGTCGCGCTTCGCCGACCGCAAGAAGGGCATCCGGTCCTTTCAGGCCGACGCCAAGAACGATCCCTGGATCCCGATCCTGTTCGTCGTCTGCTTCCTGCTGCCGACGCTCGCCGGGGCGGCCTATTACGGCCTGATCGCCTCGGACCGCTACGTCAGCGAGGCGCGATTCGCGATCCGGCCGGCCATCGGCTCCGCCGAGAAGACGTCCTCGGAGACCGGCGGGACGAATTCCGGCACGGCGAACCAGATGGTGGCGCAGGACACGCTGATCACGCGCGAGTTCATCCTCAGCCGTCCGATGCTGGAGCTCCTCGAGGCGCAGCTTCCGCTGCGCCAGTGGTTCAGCAACGAGTCCATCGACTACTTCTCGCGGTTCGATCCGGAGAAGCCGATCGAGAAGTTCGTCCGCTACTGGAAGCGGCGCGTCGGCGTCGAGGTCGAGGCCGGATCCGGCATCTTGTCGGTGGAGGTCGAGGCCTTCGATCCCCAGGAATCCCTCGCCATCGCCAAGGCCATCATGAAGGAGGCCGAGCGCAAGGTGAACGACCTCAGCGTCAAGTCGCGCGAGGATGCCGTCGCCGAGAGCACGCGGGAGCTGCGGCTCGCCGAGGAGCGCATGACCAAGATCCGCCTCGCGACGCGCGACCTCCGCAACCGCGAGGGCGTGCTCGACGCGCAGAAGACGAACGACATCAACGTCAAGATGATCGCCGAGATGCGGGCCTCGCGGATCAACCTCGCGCTCCAGCTCGCGATCGGGCAGCGGGACCTCGGTCCCGACGCCCGCCGGATCATCGACATCAAGCAGCAGATGAAGGACCTCGACGACAACATCGCCCGGATCGAGCGGCAATCCGCCAGCCAGGATCCGGAGCAGAAGCGCCTGCTCTCCGACGCGCTGACCAAGTTCGAGGTCCTGGAGAACGACCGCAAGAACGCCGAGAAGTACTATCAGCAGGTGCTGACCGCCCACGAGCGCGCGCGCATCATCGCGGCCCGGCAGATCGAGTTCTTCAGCCCGATCGTCGAGCCGGTGAAGGCCGAATCCTCTACCGAACCGCGGCGGCTCCTGATGATCGCGTTGATCACCGCGGGCGCCGGCGTCCTGTTCGGCGCCGCGATGTTCGCCCGGAAGATGATGACCTGACGCGCGTCCCGCCGGGTTCGCCCGGGACGGTCCGGTATCCTCAGCGGCCGGCCCCGGTGCCCCGGTCGTCCGCCGCCGGGCCGATGGTGCCGCCGGTCCAGCCCTGGGCGCGCCAGCCCTCGGCGCGCTGGTCGAGATCGATCGACCCCGCCTGGTCGAGAATGGACAGGACGCGCTCGGCCCGGGACTCGTCGGCGCGCACCGTCACCAGGGTACCGCCGCGACGCACGCCCTCGGCGTAGGTCTCGGCCTCGTCGGCGCTGAGGCCCGCCGCGGTCAAACCGCCGATCAGGCCGCCGGCCGCGGCGCCCACGCCGGCGCCCGTCACGGTGGCGACGAGCCAGCCCGCCGCCGCCACCGGCCCGAGCCCCGGGATCGCCAGGAGGCCCAGCCCAGCGAGCAGGCCGGCGCCGCCGCCCAGGACCGTGCCGACCGTGGCTCCGGTGCCGGCGGAATCCGCCGCGTCCACCGGTCGGGGAACGGCGGTCCCGGGCGCCCGCGGCGGGACCGCGGGCTCGTTGCGATTCGCGATGATGCTGATGTCCGCGTGGGGGATGCCGGCGGCCTCCAGCCGGTCCACCGCCCCCGCGGCGGCGTCGTAATCGTCGAACAGGGCGGTCAGGGCGCGCAGGGCCATCGAGCTCTCCCGGTATGTCCGGGCCTGGGCCCGGAGACGTGGCGGCGGCGCGGGCGGCCCGGACGCGGGCGCGGTCGGATGCCGGATCGACGCTCTCGCCGACCGATCAAGCGATCGCGACGGCCCGGGTTCCCGCGAGCGCCGGCCCCATCTTAACGCCGCGCTAACCATCCGCTCGGCAGATCTTGCCGGGTACGTCCCGGGCCTGTCCCGGGCGAACGGCAGCGGATGGCAGCGATGGCAGAGACGGCGAGCGCGCCGGCACAGACAGGAGCGGCGGCCGTCCTCGGCCAGCTCGCGCTGCCGACGCGCGGCGATCTCCAGGCGCTGTCGAAGCGGTCGGACCTGCTGTTCGCGACCGGCGTGCTGGGGATCCTGGCGGTCCTCATCTTCCCGTTGCCGGCGATCCTGCTCGACCTGCTGCTGGCCGTGTCGATCATCCTGTCGGTCCTGATCATGATGACCGGCCTGTCGATCGACAACCCGCTGGAATTCACCGTCTTCCCGACGCTGCTGCTCATCGCCACGATGTTGCGGCTCGCCCTCAACCTCGCCTCGACGCGCCTGATCCTCGGGCACGGGCACGAGGGCACGGCGGCGGCCGGGCACGTCATCGAGGCCTTCGGCCACTTCGTGATGGGCGGCAACTTCGTCATCGGGATCATCGTGTTCGCCATCCTGATCATCGTGAACTTCGTGGTGATCACGAAGGGCTCGGGCCGCATCGCCGAGGTCGCGGCCCGCTTCACCCTCGACGCGATGCCCGGCAAGCAGATGGCCATCGACGCCGACCTGTCGGCCGGCCTGATCGACGAGAAGACGGCGAAGGCGCGGCGCGCGGCGCTCGAGGAAGAATCCTCCTTCTTCGGCGCCATGGACGGTGCCTCGAAGTTCGTCCGCGGCGACGCGGTGGCGGCCCTGCTGATCACCTTCATCAACGTGGTCGGCGGCATCATCATCGGGGTGGCGCAGCAGGGCCTGAGCTTCGGCGAGGCCGCCAAGAGCTACACCCTGCTGACCATCGGCGACGGCCTCGCGAGCCAGGTTCCGGCGCTGATCGTGTCGACGGCGGCAGGCCTGCTGGTCTCGAAGGCCGGCGTGCGCGGCGCCGCCGACAAGGCGCTCGGCAAGCAGCTCGCGCATTATCCCAAGGCGCTGGGCATGTCGGCCGGGGTGATGCTGCTGATCGCCCTCCTGCCCGGCATGCCGATGCTGCCCTTCGTCCTGCTGGGCGGCGGCGCCGGCTACGCGGCGTGGCGCATCAACAAGACCGCCAAGCTCGCGCCGCCGCTCGACGCCCTGGGCGCCCCGATGGATGCGTCCGCGGTCGCCGCGGCGAGCGCCGCCAAGGAGGAGACGGTCACCGACCTGCTGAAGCTCGACGACCTCAAGCTCGAGATGGGCTACGCGCTCCTCGCCCTGGTCAACGGCGAGGGCCAGGACCGGCTCACCGACCAGATCAAGGCCCTGCGCCGCCAGCTCGCCGCGGAACTTGGCTTCGTGATGCCGTCGGTGCGCATCCTCGACAACGTCCAGCTCGACGCCAACGCCTACGTGGTGCGGGTCAAGGAGATCGAGGCGGGCACCGGCCGGATCTTCCCGGGCCAGTTCATGGCGATGGATCCGATGGGCGGTCAGGTCCAGCTGCCCGGACAGCACATGCTGGAGCCGACTTTCGGCCTGCCGGCAACCTGGATCGACGCGGCCCTGCGCGACCAAGCGCAGCTCAAGGGCTACACGGTGGTCGATGCCGCCACCGTCGTGTCGACGCACCTGACCGAGATCATCAAAGCCCACGTCTCCGAGCTCCTCAACCACGTCGAGGTGTCGAAGCTGCTGCGCGAGCTGCCCAAAGAGCACGCCGAGCTGCTCAAGGAGATCGTGCCGTCGCAGATCTCCACCACCGGCATCCAGCGCGTGCTGCAGTTCCTGCTCGCCGAGCGGGTCTCGATCCGCGATCTCGGGGCGATCGTGGAGGCGATCGCCGAGGTGGCGGGCGCCGTGAAGAATCCCCGCGACGTGGTCGAGCACGTCCGGGCGCGCCTCGGTCGGCAGATCTGCGCGCAGTACCAGGACCCGAACGGCATGCTGCCGATCATCACCCTGTCGCCGGCCTGGGAGCAGGCGTTCATGGAGTCGATCGTCGGCGAGCGCGAGGAGCGCTACCTCGCGATGCAGCCCTCGAAGCTCAGCGAGTTCGTCAACACCGTGCGCGACCGCTTCGAGACGGCGGCGCGCCAGGGCGAGATGCCGGTGCTCGTCACCTCCGCCCAGACGCGGCCCTTCGTGCGCTCGATCATCGAGCGCTTCCGCCGCGAGACGCCGGTGATGAGCCAAGCGGAGATCCACCCGCGGGCGCGGCTGCGGACGGTGAACTCGATCTGAGGACCCAGGGGCCGCGACACCGGCGTGGGCAGACTCGTGCCGGCGCACGGGCCGAGGGAGCAATCACGGGATCGGCGCGCGCCGCGCGCAGACGAAGCGCGCGGCGAAGCGATCCCGGGTTTCGCGGTGTGGCGCGCGGGGGCCAAGGCGGCGGCGTCACCCCCGCGTCGAGACGGCGGTCAGGCCCTCAGATCGCTTTCTGCTTGAGCTCCCGCTCCAGCTCATGCGCGTCGAGCCCGGGAACGACGACGGGCGGCTCCGGCACGGCGGCCGCCTTGGGCCCGTGCGCGGCCGAGCCGATCGCCGCGGCCAGCCGCGAGCGCTCGAAGGCGATCACCACGATCACCGAGACCAAGGCCGGAAGCCAGAAGTAGAAGATCCGGAAGATGATCACCGCCGCGATGATCGCGTCCTTCTGCGCCTCGTCGGTGATGTGCATCGCGGTGATGAACACGATCTCGAACACGCCGAGTCCGCCCGGCGCGTGCGAGGCCAGCGCCACCGAGAAGGAGGCCAGGAAGATCGCCAGGACCGGGATGAAGCCCGGGTTCATCGCCTCCGGCAGGGCGAAGTAGATGATGCCCGCCGCGCCCAGGAGCTCCAGCGGCGCCGCGAGCAGCTGGCGCCCCATGATGCCGGGCCGGGGATACTCGAGCTTGAACGACCGGATGTGCAGCGGCCGCAGGTGCAGGATCGAGCCGATCACGTACAGGCCGACGAAGCCCAGCATGCCGATGCCGACGATCAGCGCGGTCTTGGAATCGGTGAGGAAGCCCGGGAGCTTGCCCTCGAGGCGCGTCAGCAGGTTCGGATCGACCACCAGCGTGAAGCCGCCGAGGAGGACGGTCCCGAGGAAGAACGTGAACGAGCAGAGCGCCACCAGTACGGCGACCTGCGCCGCCGTCAGGCCCTTGGCCGTGTAGGCCCGGTAGCGGACCAGGGCGCCCGAGAAGACCGAGGCGCCGATATTGTGCGAGAGCGCGTAGGTCGTGAACGAGCAGAGCGAGACGAAGAGCCACGAGATGTGGCGCACGCCCAGATGCAGCAGGGCGATCCGGTCGTACCAGGCGAGCGCCGCGTAGGCGACCAGGGTCGACAGGGCCGCCAGCAGGATCCGGTGGGGCGGGATCGCGAGGATCGCGGCCCAGATCGCCGCGAGCGAGGTCGTCTTCAATTCCTGGTAGAGGAAGTAGCCCGATATCACGACGGCCGCGAGGCCGATCAAGGGCCAGATGAACTCGCTGATCTTCTTCATGAACACCGACGCCCTGGGGAGAGCCCCTGATGCGCCGGCACGCGACGCGCTGCAAGCGGCATGGCGCCGCCGCGATCCCCCTTGTCAGGTGATCGTGACGGTTTCGTGCCGCGGAAGCCGGCCGAGCGGTCCGACGGGCCGCGTCAGCCCCGGGCGCGGTTGAGGCCGATCCCGTCCATGGCGGCCTGATCGCGGGCCGATTCGGCAGCGCGCTCGGCGGTCCGCTCGCGGTCGTTCAGGATCTCGACCTTCTTGAGCTCCTCGAACGCCTCGCCCAGCTCGGCCTTCGCCTCGGCGAGCTGGCCCTCGAGCGCCTGGGCGGACTGGATCATGTTGTCCCGGCGCGTCGCCGCGGCCCGGGCGTAGGTCGGGTAGGCGAAGTGACCGACGTCGGTGATTCCGGCCCGGGCCTCCTCGACGGCGACCTCGCGATCGAGCTCCACCGCCATGCGCTGGAAGTCGGCCATCATCATCTCGATCTGGGTCACGCGCCGGCGCTTCTCGTCGACCTGGAAGCGGCGCAGGCGGATCAGCGTGTCACGCGATTTCATCAGGACGCTCACTCCACGCAACGCTTGAGGCCGCGCCCGGGATCGTGCCCGGACCGAGCCTGTGTGCGAGCCTGCCCACGGCAAACCCGCCCGGATCCCCCACGTGCACCATGATCGCGCCGATGCGTTAACGCCCCGGCCCATGGTGCCTAGGCCCTGCCGACGATCTCGGTGAGCCGTGCGTAACCATCGCCGATGGACGTTGCTTCTTCCTTACCCTGCCCCAGAAAAGCCTCAAGATCGGGCATGAGCGCGACCGCCTCGTCGACCTCCTGGGAGGAGCCCGCCCGGTAGGCGCCGAGCCGGATCAGCTCCTCCATGTCGGCGTAGGTCGACAGCAGCCGCCGCGCCCGCCGCACGACCGGGAGGTAGGCCGGGTCGCAGGAGCGCGGCATGGTGCGCGAGACCGAGCGCAGCACGTTGATCGCCGGGTAGCGCCCGCGCTCCGCGATGGCGCGCTCCATGACGATGTGGCCGTCGAGGATGCCCCGCACGGCGTCGGCCACGGGCTCGTTGTGGTCGTCGCCCTCGACCAGGACGGTGAACAGGGCCGAGATCGTGCCCTGCCCCACCCCGGGACCGGCGCGCTCGAGCAGGCGCGGCAGCTCCGAGAAGACGGTCGGCGTGTAGCCCTTGGCGGTGGGCGGCTCGCCGGCAGCGAGGCCGATATCGCGCTGGGCCATGGCGAAGCGCGTGATCGAGTCGATCATGCACAGGACCTTGGCGCCCTGATCGCGGAAGTGCTCGGCGACCGACAGGGTCACGTAGGCCGCGTTCCGGCGCATCAGGGCCGGCTCGTCGGAGGTCGCCACCACGACCACCGAGCGCGCGAGTCCGGCAGCGCCCAGATCGTCCTGGAGGAATTCCTGCACCTCGCGGCCGCGCTCGCCCACGAGGCCGATCACCGCCACGTCGGCGGCCGTGTAGCGGGCCAGCATAGACAGCAGCACGGACTTGCCGACGCCGGACCCGGCGAAGATGCCCATCCGCTGGCCCGCGCACATGGTCAGGAAGGTGTTGATGCACCGGACGCCCAGATCGAGCGGTCCGCCGACGCGTGTGCGGGCGTGGGCGGGGGGCGGGTCCGCGCGCAGGTGGTAGACGTCTGGCCCCTGCACCAGGGGGCCCAGCCCGTCGACCGGCCGCCCGAGGGCGTCAATCACCCGGCCGAGCCAAGCGCCGGAGGGCCGGATCGCGCCGGCCGATTCGTCGCGGACATAGGCGGGGCAGCCGCGCCGCACGCCCTCGAGCGAGCCGAACGGCATCGCGAGCGCCCGATCGCCCTGGAACCCGATGACCTCGCAGGGCACCAGCCCGTGGCCGTTGGCACCCTCGACATCGACCCGGCCGCCGAGTCGCATCGCGGCCACAGGTCCGGCGACCTCCACCAGCAGGCCGCGGATCGCCACGACCCGCCCGAACGTCTCCAGCACCTCGATCCGCTCGAGGGCGGCCTGCGCCGACGCGAGCGAAGCAACGGATCTTGCCGGATCCTGTGTCATCGGCCTGGCTCTCAACGCTTCGTTTACCGGCCTCC
Organism: Methylobacterium sp. D53M; assembly: GCF_053345625.1. Classification (NCBI taxonomy): domain Bacteria; kingdom Pseudomonadati; phylum Pseudomonadota; class Alphaproteobacteria; order Hyphomicrobiales; family Methylobacteriaceae; genus Methylobacterium; species Methylobacterium sp. D53M. The sequence goes on along the minus strand of NZ_JBKFAL010000001.1, from coordinate 6,211 downwards.
TTAACACTGCGGGTCACGGGCTCGTAGCGGCTCGATCCGGGTCGCGACCACAATCGCGCCCGACGAAGTCGTCCCGGTGTGTCCGACGGACAACACCGGGGATCGAATCGTTGCGCAGGAAGTACTTACGCCGAAGGGGGCGAGCGGCCTGGACGAGGGCGGATCGGAATCGGGGCCGAGGGCGAGGCCGGAGGAACGGTGTTTCTCCTGTCAAGCTCGCGGAACTTCGAACGAGACGCTTGCGGGCAGGAATCAGGTTTTGTTAACGATTAATCCATAGCGTTCCACGTCAAGAGCGACGGAGCGCCCGTCCACAGGCCGGTGGCGGGCGAAGGCTGGGACGTGTCTGCGCGCTGATGCGGCCGGCGGGGCTGGGGACCGACGATGCGGGTACTTTTGATCGAGGACGACAGCGCGACCGCGCAGAGCATCGAGCTGATGCTCAAGTCCGAGAACTTCAACACCTACACCACCGACCTCGGGGAAGAGGGTGTCGATCTCGGTAAGCTGTACGATTACGACATCATCCTCCTCGATCTGAACCTGCCCGACATGTCGGGCTACGAGGTGCTCCGCTCGCTGCGCGTGGCGAAGGTGAAGACCCCGATCCTGATCCTCTCCGGCATGGCCGGCATCGAGGACAAGGTGAAGGGTCTCGGCTTCGGCGCCGACGACTACCTCACCAAGCCGTTCCACAAGGACGAGCTGGTGGCGCGCATCCACGCCATCGTGCGCCGCTCGAAGGGCCACGCCCAGTCGGTCATCACCACCGGCGACCTGATCGTGAACCTCGATCAGAAGACCGTCGAGGTCGGCGGCGCCCGGGTGCACCTCACCGGCAAGGAGTACCAGATGCTGGAACTCCTCTCGCTCCGGAAGGGCACGACGCTCACCAAGGAGATGTTCCTGAACCATCTCTACGGCGGCATGGACGAGCCCGAGCTGAAGATCATCGACGTCTTCATCTGCAAGCTGCGCAAGAAGCTCGCCAACGCCAGCCAGGGCAAGAACTACATCGAGACCGTCTGGGGCCGCGGCTACGTGCTGCGCGAGCCGATGGACGGCGAGGAGCGCATGGCGGTCTGACCCGCCGGTCGCACCGTCTCCTGAAAAACCCCGCGCGGTCCGGCCGCGCGGGGTTTTCGCGTTCCGGCGATATCCGCAGCCCTCACCGCGTCCCGGTGGCCGAGAAGACCTGCGCGGCGGGCGCGATCACCACGTAGCCGCCGCAGGGCGCGGCCCGGCTGATCACCGCGCTGGCCACGCCCCAGATGTAGGTGCCGCGGCGATCCTGCGCGACGACCGGGCCGCCGGAATCGCCGAAGCAGACCCGGGCACCGTTGGCCCGCGCGATGGTCAGCCCGGTGCTGCTCGCCGCCACCGGCGTCAGCGTGGCCGTGCGCAGGCGCCCGACGGTCCGACCGGAGAGGCCGGCGCCGGCGATGCGCAGGCTTTTGGGGACCCGGCCGGGATCCGCCGCCAGCGGCACCGGCCGCCGGTCGCGCACCGGCTCGGTCAGGCGCAGGACCGCGAGGTCGAGGGAGAGGTCGGAGAGGCTGACGCCCGACGCCTCGTTCGGCAGCATCTCTCCCGGATCGGGGCTGTAGCGGGCGGCGACCCGCGCCCCGTAGACCGGCCGCGCCGGCTCGCTGCCCCGGAAGAACACGACCAGCGCGCCGAGCGGATCGCCGTTCACGCAATGGGCCGCGGTGAGCACGAGATCCGGCGCGATGAGCACGCCGGTGCAGCGGGTCAGCTTCAGCGCCTCCTCGGGCTGGGTGATCGTGCCGATCGCCACGGTGGCCTGCGCCAGGGCATCCCGGCCGGCGGCCGAGCCGCCGTCGATCGCGGCGGCCGGGCCCGACAGGCCCAGACCGAGGGTGAGCGCCGACGCGGCGGCGGCGCGTCGCGCCCCGATGGTCCGGAAGGTCGTCCCGAAGCTGGTCCCGAAGCTGGTCACGTGCTGCTCATCTCCGCCGCGAGCCCCCGGACCACAGATGCCGCCCGCGCCGCGCCGCGCAAGCGGGCGCGAGGACGCGGCCGCCGTCACGTCCGTGTCATCGACGGCCGCCTCGGCGATCAGCGCGCCACCGTCCAGGTCGTGGTGCCGTCCTTGTTGTCCTTCACGGCGACGCCCATGGCCGCGAGGGCGTCGCGCGCCCGATCCGAGGCGGCCCAGTCCTTGGCGGCCCGCGCCGCCCGGCGCTCGGCGATCAGCGCCTCGACCGCCGCGACGTCGACCCCGGACGCCGCGACCTGATCCTGCTCGCGGTCGCTGCGGGTGCGCGCGAGGAAGCCCAGCAGGTTCGCGCCGGCGCGGAGCGCACCGGGCTGCGCCTCCGCACCGCTCCCGAGCCGGTGCAGCTCGTTGATCGCCGCCGGCGTGTTGAGGTCGTCGCAGAGCGCCTCGACGACCCCGACGGGGATGTCGGGCGCGGCGGGCGCGTCCCCGGCGGCGTTGTACCAGCGGTCGAGCACGCGGGCCGATTCCTCGAGGCCGCGCAGGGTCCAGTCGATCGGCTGCCGGTACTGGGTCTTGAGCATGGTGAGGCGCACGACCTCGCCCGGCCAGTCCTTCAGGACGTCGCGGATGGTGATGAAGTTGCCGAGCGACTTCGACATCTTCTCCCCCTCCACCTGGAGGAAGCCGTTGTGCAGCCAGACGTTGGCCATCACCGGCGTGCCGAAGCAGCAGCGGGACTGCGCCACCTCGTTCTCGTGATGCGGGAAGATCAGGTCGATGCCGCCCGCGTGGATGTCGAAGGTCCTGCCGAGATGCTTGGCCGACATGGCCGAGCACTCGATGTGCCAGCCCGGGCGGCCGGCGGCGGCGATGCCGGCCGGCGACGGCCAGGACGGCTCGCCGGGCTTGGCGGGCTTCCACAGGACGAAGTCGAGGGGCGAGCGCTTGTAGGGAGCGACCTCGACCCGGGCCCCCGCCTCCATCTCGTCGAGGGGCCGCTTCGACAGGCCGCCGTAATCCGGCATCGAGGGGACGTCGAACAGCACGTGGTCCTCCGCCACATAGGCGTGGCCGGCCCGGACCAGGGCCTCGATCATCGTCACCATCTCGGCGATGTGGTCGGTGGCGCGGGGCTCGACGAAGCGGGCTCGCGCGCCCGGCACGTTCACGTCTTCCGGCATGAGCACGCCGAGGTCACGCACGTCGCGGTGGAACTGCGCCAGCGTCCCGTCGGTGAGTTCGCGGATGGTGATGCCGCGCTCTGCCGCCCGGGCGTTGATCTTGTCGTCCACGTCCGTGACGTTGCGCGCGTAGGTGACGTGCTCCGGCCCGTAGAGGTGGCGCAGCAGGCGGAACAGCAGGTCGAAGACGATGATCGGCCGGGCGTTGCCGATATGGGCGGCGTCGTAGACCGTCGGGCCGCAGGCGTAGACGCGGACATGCTGCGGGTCGATCGGCGCGAACGCCTCCTTGGCGCCGGTGAGCGTGTTGTAGAGCCGCAACATCGGCGCCATGAAACCCATCCCTTCTCCGGCGCCGGGAATGAGGTCCGGCCCGGAGCCGTGGCCGGAAATCCGGCCCTGCCTTCAACGACCTGAGGGCCCCGCGCGGCGAAGAGCGGCCGAAACGTGGCGGATCGGCCAGCCCCGGCACGGCACCCTGTTGCATCGCGGCGACGGCGCGGCCCGCGCGATGGGGCTAACCCAAAAGCGTGAGGAATTCGAGATGGCTTGCGCGCCATGCGGGTAAGGCTTCCTTAACCGCGCCGTCGGACCGTCCGGGCCACGATCCTCACGCCACAGATCCTGTGCCCAAGGACAATCCATGCGACGCTCGGCCGTTGGTTCCCTCGCTCTCGCCACCGTTCTCGCCTGCGCGGGCCTGACCCACGCCGCGCTGGCCGGCACCGACGGCGAGACGCCCGCGAAGGCGCCGGCCCGTGTCGAGAAGACCTTCCTGATCCCGTCGAGCGACGGCTACGGCGTCGGCGAGTGCCTGACGACGCCGGGCAGCGCCTGCGGCCAGGTGGTCGCCAACGCGTGGTGCGAGGCCCAGGGCTACGCCGCGGCGAACTCCTACGGCGTCGCCGCCGCCGACGAGTATACCGGCGCGATCAGCCAGCCGGTCCCGGCGCCGTCCGAGCGCCCGATCCGGATCACCTGCCAGGACTGAGCCGGCCGCGGACGGCCCGTCGCCGGGCCGCCGCGCGGAAAGCTCGCGTCACCGGGTGCCGCTCACTTCATGAAGTCGGCGCATTTCTGCGCCGGTTCGGTGCCCCAGGGCGCCAGCGGCACCGCCGAGGTCGAGTTCTTCGGCGAGCCCTGAATGACCTTGTCCGAGTAGACCATGTAGATCAGCGTGTTGCGCTTCGCGTCGCAGCCGCGGACGATCTGCATCGACTTGAAGATCAGCGACCGGCGCTCGCTGAACACCACCTCGCCCTGGCTGAGCTTGCCCTTGAAGGCGATCGGCCCGGTCTGCCGGCAGGCCAGCGAGATGTCCGAGACATCCTCGGCCAGGCCCAGCGTACCCTTGATCCCGCCCTTCTCGGGCTGGGTGTACCAGCACGACACGCCCGAGACCGCCGGATCGTCGACGCCGTAGACCACGAGCTTGTCGTTGGGCGTCAGCGGGCGCCAGACCGTCGACTTGTCGAAGATCCGGTCCGGCTCCTGCGCCGCGGCCGGACCGGCCGCCGCCAGGCCCAGTGCGAGAAGCCCAACATAGGTGAGACTCCGAAACAACATCGCCGGTCAATTCCCCCTCACGCTTGCGGGCCGGATGTAGGAGGGGTGTCGCGGTCTTGCGAGGGGGCGTAGAATGGCCCCGCTTCCGTCCCGAAGCGCGGATGCGCGCGGGCTCCGGATACTCCGGATCGCCGCGCACCCGATCAACGCGATGCAGCCTATGCCTCACCGCCCGATCGTCCGTACGCTGGGCCGCCTCATCCTGAGCGCGGCCATAGCCCTCGGACTGTCCTCTCCGCTCGCGACCTCCGCCAGCGCGCAGGAGACCGCGCCCGCCCCGGCGCCCGCCGAGGTGCGGCCGGCGCCGCAGCTGCCGTCGCCGCAGTGCCGGCGCTACCGGGCGGAGCTGGCCTCGCTCCAGAGCGGCGCCAGCACGACGCGCGCGCTCAACGACGAGATCGGTCGGCTCGAAGCCTATTTCCGCGGCCTGAACTGCGAGGGCGGCAAGTTCCTGTTCTTCGACACCCGGCCGCCCCAGTGCGGCGCGGTGGAGCAGCGCATCCGCGCGCTCAAGGCTACCTACGGTGGCGCCGTGATCGACGACAGCGGCGCCCGGAAGCGGGAGCTCCAGGGGCTGGTCGCCTCCACCTGCCCGCCGCGCGAGGCCTATGCCGGCTCCGGTGAGGCCTACGGCCGGGGCGGCCCGCAGATGGTCTGCGTGCGGACCTGCGACGGCGGCTACTTCCCGATGAAGAACCTGCCAGAGGGCCGCGGCGGCGCCGACGAGATGTGTCAGGCGCTCTGCCCGGGGACCGAGGCGCAGGCCTATTCCATGCCGTACGGCGACGACGCCCTGAAGCACGCCGCCACGGTGAAGGGCAGCCGGGCCTACACGAACCTCGCCAACGCCTTCAAATTCCGCAAGGAATTCGTGCCGAACTGCTCCTGCAAGCCGGAGGGCAAGTCCTGGGCGCAGTCTCTGGTGAAGGCCGAGAGCATGCTGGTCCGGCACAAGGGCGACATCTTCGTCACGCCGATGCAGGCCGAGGCCCTGTCCCGGCCGAAGGTGCGCCTGACCCTCGTCGGCCGGGCCGACCGGACCGCGGCGGAGCTCGCCGCCGACGCCGCCGGCCGCGCGGGCGTCGACACGAAGGGCGGCGCGGGACCCGGCCGCGACGATGCGGCGAAGGTCCAGCCTGCCGCGGCCGACGGCACGAAGGCCGCGGAGGCCGCGGAGGCCAAGCCGGATCACGTTGCCGTGCGCATCATCGCGCCCGACGTCATCGCGGTGCCCCAGCGCCTCACCCCCTGAGACCGGTTTCGCGCCGACGGGCGCGGAACCATACGCGACGTCCGGTGTTCGGCTCGGCCTGAACCGACACGAGACCGCGATGCGCCTGCTCCGCCTGATCCTCCTCACCGGCACGGTGCTGCCGGGCCTGACGCTCGTGCAGCTCGCAGACGCCGCGCCGGGCCGGATCCAGGTGGCGCAGGGCGGACCGGAGGAGCGCGGCCCCCGCGGCGGCGAACCCCCGCACGGCGGCCCGCGCCCCGAGCGGCC